>JAFRRN010000016.1 GCA_017428055.1 Prevotella sp. | reverse complement strand
TTACATTTTGATAACAGACCGCAAAGGTAGCAAAATAAATGTACACGTAACTCAAAATGCTCAAAAGCCTACTATTTATTGATGTTTTAGAGAATTGTTAACAGATTTAAGTGGACACTAGTGATATTGTTAAACAAAAACCTCATTTCCCATTTACCAGTTTTATATGACAAAGAAAAATCAGAAAAGTAATTAAAAGATGATTTCCCCTCAATCGAATAACGTATCTCATTAAGCCATTCTACCTGCCATTTCCCCGGATTGAAACAAGATTTCAATAAATGACTAAATGTATTTATTCTACGTGTTGCACTATTTGAGATATAAATATGTTGATTTTCACAAGTCCAATAATTCTTCCCCTCAAAATAAAGCAAACTATATGGACGAAATGACAATGTGATTAAAGCTGATGTCTTTTTAATCTTGCACTTTGAAATGGCATCACCTATCAATATATCATAATAATTCCATGAAAAACGCCATTCTGCACTCATTACAATTTTAGCAAGCATATACGATTGACTTAGTCTTCCTCCCATCATCCAAGTTTTGTTATCAGAATATAAACCGACATTTTTTTGAGTATAAACAATTTGATCTAAATTGCCCCCATAGACAGGAACGTCTTCCGATAGGCTGCATGTAACGTAATTGTAGAAAATAAGCCCCTTGGATGGATTCGAATATTCGAATCTCCCAGTTACAGCTTGAATTACATATTTGTCCAATGTGCCGTTTCCCACATGAATATTTGTATAATTGTAATAATAAGGAATAGATGTAATGTTATCGAAGGGAAGAATCTCCCACGACCGATTATAACTTATTGTCATCTTCATCGTACTTGATAATTGATGAGATATATTAATGCGAGGCATCCATAATAAATATGAATCTTTTGCTTGATCCTTTCTTTGGTAAATTCTTCTCATGGGAAGAGACGCTCCCATCTCTATTCTATTTCGGCGAAACTTGAACGTCGGTGAAATATAGGCATTCAAATATTGATAACTTCCATTTTGGTTGTTCCCTGATAGAATAACATCAAGTTTTTCTTTCTCATAATCAATTCCTATTTCATAATTAAGAAATAGGCCTAACCACTTATGCCTAAAAGAGGTCTGCCAACCTACATTCATCTTATTGGTGTTTAGGTGTTCCCAAATTCCAGACATTAGTAATAGTTTCCCAGGATAATATCCATATCCTATAGATAACTTATTGGTTAAGTTATGTTTGGAGGATAATTTACATGACATTTCCAAATCATCGCCAAAGAACAACTGATGTGGTGAAACCTTTTGTTGTGTTTCATAACCATTCACAATGGTAGTGCCACCAGAATGATTTAACCCCATGAATCCCCGTAGGCTATTGTTGACATAAACCTTGTCATTATTGACAATATATTTAATTTCCGATTTCAACTCGCTTCGATAGAGTGTGGCATCTGTCACCTCTTCAACCATTGGGAGCCCCTGTATATCTGTGTAAGTAGTCCTGCGTTTATAATGACTTGTGGTATTATCATATAAATAATTGAGCTGGATATGCAATTCTTTATCCTCTTCAGGATGAAAAAGCCAATTCGTTGCGAGAAGATGTGTGTCATTATAATTGCTACGTTCTCTATTTATGTCGAAAGAACCTATATTGACATCATGTAGCCAATGACTGTCACCGAATGAAAGCCATGAAGAACGGGTCAAATCCAATACTTCATGCTGAATATCATGCCCGATATTGTTCGTTTTATATGCAGACAAGCACTGTAGCTGTTTTCCAAAAATCATTTCTGTAAGTCGTACATCATGTATTATTCCCTTTTCATTGCTATCCAAACAAGTTCCAAGACCAGCATCAGCCATGCCTATCCATTCATTTTTGGCATCATCCTTTAACACTATATCCAGTGCCGTTTTGTCAGAAAGCTCGATGTTTTTTAGTGTCTTCTTGTGCTGATGATTATTTAGCACATGTACTTCTTTTACTTTGTTGACATCCAAGTTTTCACTTGCCAATGGATATTGCCCACCCATTAAGTCCATTCCTTCAATATAGAACTTATAAATGGGCTTACCTTGAAAACGGATTGTACCATCTTCCCCCACTTGCAAACCTGGCATTCTTGCTAAAACATCAGCTATACTCCTATCTTGCTTTTGTTGAAAACTTGAAACCGTATAAATCAGAGTGTCTTTATTTTGATATGTTCGGCTTGATTTAACTTCCACTTCCTTTAATTCCGTTACCATTTCCTTCAATAAAACATGTCTTTCCTGCTTTAGGTAATCTATATTTATGACTTTTTTCTCATACCCCAATCTTGTAAACATGACAACGTCGGCATATCTTCCTGATGGACGATATATTTGAAACAGTCCAGAGGAATCAGTCTTGGTATAGGCTACGGGCGCGTTTGCGTTATCCAATAACACGACAGAAACATGTGGTACTGGTGAATGGTTATGCTCATTACTAACAATCCCCTGATAGACTTGAGCCTTTACCGCAAATCCACCCATACCCCAAAAGAGGAAAGTGAGAAAAAACAGTCTCAAAATAATTGTCACTATGAATGCTCGGAATTATTTTTCTTATTGTTCCAACAAACAAGCGGTCAGCTTGGGTCTGGTAAGAGGTTTATTCCCCTTATCCCTTATTTGCATGGTTATTCCCATTACACTCTTGAAACGCTCATGGTCACTCCATCTCAAAGACATTAGCTCTTGAACTTTTTTATACGTTGACTTTACGACATTAGAAACATCAGGCTTCAATGGCTCATTGATATGAGATTTAATCCCGATGCAACAAAAAGTAAAAAGACCGTTTCCTTCTTCAGCTTTCAATATCATGCCTGGCAAACCGCAAAGTTTCCAAGGACCCTCCGAGATAGGAATATCCATCGTATACCATACATGCCACACTCTCCCCCTAAAAAAGGTTTGTGATTTCTTGCAATTATAACCCAATATAACTGTATCTCCCTCTAACATTTCCCATTGTTGGATTGTTGCATTCTCTTCATAGTACAAGCGCTTGCTACTTTCCCATATCACACAATTTGTTCCATTTTGGGGATAATTCTTATATATTTGAAACTCAAAAGCTGAAGACGGGAAACCTTTTTGCTGCCTTATCAATTGATAGTCATTTGCATTTCCTCCCATAGAGAAAACGCTGTCTATCAACCGTCGGTTTTCGGACTTCCATCTACTGTAGCACATGATTACCCTTTCTCCAATGTCAACACATATCTCATCGTCACGTTGAGTTTTATTCTCATCACAAATTCTCATCTTAACAGAATAACTAAAACGATACAGGATGGTATCATTGATAGTCGAAGCATAGCTGTCGATAACTACAAAAGACAACAAGATACATATACAGCCTATTTTAAAATGTTTTAAGCAAAGGGCATTTTGTACCTTTTGCTCGAAAACGCGAAGATAAACAAATCTATCCATACAAATCATCTATTCCACAGTGTTTTCTTCATGGTTTTCTCCTTTCTTGTTAATTGTTCGATGGCAAAGTTACGAACCGAAAGGAAGTGCGCCAAGCGATTTCCGTATTATTTTGACCAAAGGTCGAAAGTGTGAATGGTTTCGTGTATTTCATCTCCTTTCATCAATCGCTTTTCATGTCGTTGGCACAAATGACTATGAAAAACTGGCAAAACAATAATCGGGAAAGTGGCGAGATGGAGATAAAAAAAGCTATGCTTCTCGTCATGAAAAGCATAGCTTTGTATCATCAAAAGGACATGTATAGCGGACGCTATCTCATGATGACTTTTCTCCCACCTTGTATACGCAATGCCGTATGGGATTGCGCTGGCCGTCCCGATAAATCGAATGTGGGAGAGGAATCGTCGAGTGTAGAGGTGGTGATGGCGTGGATGTCATTGGGCATTGTGCATTTGAGATCCATGTAGTCAATATCGGGCATCCAGTTCGTGGGATTAGACAAGCGGATGGTGTTTTGTCCTTTCTCCAATTGGATGGTAACGTTTTTCTTTCCCACCGTCTGCCAACCGCCAGAGTTGCAACTGACCGTCTGCACCTTCTTGCCATTCACGCTGACAGTGATGTTGCGGTTCTCGCCCGATATGAAGGCGATGGTCATCTGGTATTTACCGCCATCATGCGAATAGACGTTGCGCCATTGCAGGTCGTTCTGCTCGCTATAGCCCAGCCAACCAGCCTTGTAACCACCCGAGCACAATTCCGATGTCTCATAGATGCCCGTGCGTTCCGACTGGTTGTTCTTGATTTCTTGGTAGTCGCTGATGAAGGCTGTCTCTGCCTCATAGTGGGTGCGTTCCAGTCGAGTGTCTGCCTCTGCCACATAGATGCGTGTGCCGTGGGCAGGAACAGAAACCTCATAGCTTTCGGTGAAGTCGCCTAAGTCTCTTTTCAAAAACACGTCGCGCAGCTTGACATTGCCCGCCAAGTCGATGTCGGCGAATGAAACCGTGACATTCTTCGACTCGTCGTTGGGATTATAGACGGCAAAGGCGCGTTTCGTGCCATTCAATGTCTCCACGTCTTTCACCAAGAGGTGGCAGCCATTGATGAGCGCGACCACGTATGCCTGTAGGCAAAGGGGGTCTTGATTCAAGGCTATGAGTTCCTGGTTCCTCAACAAACTGAGCGTGGTACTCTTGATGTTGGAGAGGTCGCAGCCAATGAGCAGCGGCGACGACATGATACACCATAGGCCAAAGTGGGTCTTGTCCTCTTCGGTAGTCATCGAGCGTCCCACCTCCAACATGTCCATGTCGTTGAAATGGCCGTCGTAGCAATAAGCCGACAAGTATAGGTTCTCTGCCAAGATTCCCTTCACCGATTGCCAACTGTCATTGATGTCGCCCGTGGTGCGCCAAGAGAATGCCGCGTCGTTAATCCACGTGCCAGGGTAAGCCCATCGGCAGGCATTCATTCGCACATCGGTGCGACCCGTGTTGCGGATGGCTTGCGCGATGGCGGTGTATCGTTGTTTCTCGTCAAGCACCAAGTGGTCTTCGTTATGGTAATAGGAGCCCCCGCAAAAGTCCACCTTGATGAAATCAAAGCCACATTCCTTGAAAAAGAAGTCGGCATCTTGCTGGTCGTGTTCATAGAGTCCCACGCCGATGGCAATCTTGTCATTGTTGAAGTAGCTGCCACAAGTGTTGCGTCCCGCGTCGCTGTAGATTCCGGCCTTCAAGCCTTTCTCATGGATGTAGTCGGCCACGGTCTTCAGGCCATTGGGAAAGCGTGTGGGATGGATGAGCAAAGCACCCGTCTCCTTGTCGCGTCCCCCAAAATAGCCATCGTCAATGTTGATGTGGTCAAAGCCCACATCCTTCAGTCCTTTCGATACCATGGCATTTGCCTGGCGCTTGATCAAGCTCTCATTGATGTTCACGCCATACGTGTTCCACGAACTCCATCCCATCGTGGGGCCGTTCTGTGCCAAGAGGCAAGTTGCCGCTGCCATTAGGCAAGTCGTAAAAAATAGTTTCTTCATAAGCTATAAACGAATGGGGTTCTATATTTATATAAGATTACAATTCCACTGCCCGCACGGAATAAGGCGGGAGGGTGATGGTTGAGCCATCGACAGGCAAGGACGCATCCTCGTTGAAATGCCTGTCGGCGGGCATTCCTTGGAATCCTTTGCATTGTTGGGGAGCGGAAATGTCGAGACCTTTCACGTCGATTGCCACGCTCACGGGCAAGGCATTAACCAGCTTGAGGCATGTCTTGCCCGTCTTGGTGTCTTTCACCACGCTCGCTGCCACACGATGTTTGAGCGGCTCATCGATTGTCAAGGTCGATTTGACATATCTATCGCCACTAAAGACGGAGAACAGTTGTTGCGTCTTGTAGCTTGGAGTGAGTGTCACGCTCTCATTATCGAAGTAAATCATGTCGGGATTCCAGTTGTGATGACCCTCCTTGGCAAGGAGCGGCGCGTATGAAGTCATCTCCACGATGTCGCCATTGCGCTCCACGTTGCACAGGAAGAGAGCCTCCGCCAATGCCGACTCCATCGTGCGGCTGCGTGAGGCATACTCACCGATATACACCTTGGGGCCTTGTCGGTCGTATTCGTCATAGTAGTCCAGGTGGTGCATGAACCATCCCGTACTCTCATAGTAATGCTCATCCACCATGTCTATCACGTCCTTATTCTGCTTGGCAAACTTCCATCCCTCGATGTAGTCGGCAGAGGGATAATGGAACGGCCCCACCGTGCCGCATACGATGATGTTGGGATAACGCTCCTTGATCGCCTTGCAAATCATCTCGCAACGCTCCTCGAACACGGTAGAGATGATATCCTCATTGCCAATACCGATGTATTTGAGGTTGAAGGGAGCGGGATGCCCCGCGTCGGCACGCATCTTTGCCCATTTGTTGGTGGCAGGATTGCCATTCGCCCACTCAATAAGGTTGCACAACTCATCGATATAGGCGGGCATCTCTGCCATGGGAATGCCATCTTGTTGTCCACCGAAGCCATCTTTATTGGCAGCGGAGTTCTGGCAAGGCACACCCGCAGCCAATACGGGAAGCGGCTCTGCGCCCATGTCCTCGCAGAACTGGAAATACTCATAGAATCCCAACCCACGTGTCTGGTGGTAATGCCAGATGTTGAAGTCGGGCTTGCGGTCTTGCCAAGGGCCGACGGTATGGTTCCAATGATAGATATTGTCAAGCCCCTGGCCGTGGCTCATGCACCCGCCGGGGAATCTCACGAACTTGGGTTTCAAGGCGGCAATAGCCTCTGCCAAGTCCTTGCGAAGTCCATGTCCCTTGTAGGTATCTTGTGGGAAGAGCGACACCATGTCAATGCCGATGAGTGTTCCTTTCGCCAAGTTGATGACCTGTAATTCAGCTTTCTTGGCATCAGCCTTGGGAATGAGGACGGCTTTCACTTGCGACCAGCCATCCTCCTTGACCTTGAAGTCGGCCTTGGCAAGGACCACGCCATTCTCCACCAACTGCACACGGAACTTCTGTTGCTTGTAGACGGAAGCCTTCTTCGTGTACATCGAGAAGTCGTATTTCGCCCCTTGTTTCAAGGCGATGCCATCCCATCCATAATTAATTAATGTGTCATAATCAAGCACGACATAATGGGGATTGTTCACGGAGAGCGGATCCTTGGTATCAATCCACTTATCCTTCAGTCGCCACGCCGTACTGGCATCCCATTCCTTGCGGTCTTTGTTGGAATATTCAAAGTCCCTGTTCTGGATGAGTTCGGCATAAAGCCCGCCGTCTGCGGCATAACTGATGTCCTCAAAGAACACACCGATGAGCTTGTCGCTGATGGTCTTCTGGTCTGCCAGATCCACTTGCAGCGTGGCGTTTACCGTCTTGGGGAGATTGACAAAGCGTGTGGCATCGTCTTTCATCGTCTCCCGATTCAGTTCGTTCTCTTTTCCCATAGCGGCGAACCAATGTTGGATATAGTCGAGATGCACCTTGGGAATCTCAAAGAGGTTGCCCTCCCGCAGTTGGCCGTCGATGGTTGCCGTGTCGCGCGACCAGGCAATATCGTCGATGGTGCTGGGGATGGAGTCTTCCACGAAGTGGCGAAAGTCATTGGATGCCTGCACGTAACGCTTCCCCCCGTCTTTCGTCTTGAAATAGATGTCAAACGTGCCGTCGTCCATGGCAAAGGCGATGGGCTGCAAGCAACCCTTCTCGTTCATCCGGGGGTAGTCCTGCGGTCGCCAAGTCACCAAGTCCTCGCTATATGCCACGGCAAAGCATGGCGCATAGTCGTTCACGCCGAATACCAACCGCCACGTCCCATCGTTGGCATGAACGACAGACGGAGCATACATCTTCTTCTCCGCGCCCCATTGGGCATAGTCAGACCCGCACAATTGCGCTACCTCCTGCCACGTGTTATCCTCCTTGAGATAGGCAAGATGCAACCCCGCCCTCTCATTGGGTGAGTAAGTGAATACTTGACACACAGTGTCATTGCCCACGATGTCATACGAAGGCGTCACATCGGCGGCATGGGCGAACATTGGGAAGGTAAAAGCCAACGCAAGTGCTTGATGTCTGCACTTTTCATGAAAGTTAATCATCATATTTTTCATTATATTTGTTTGTCTCCTATAAATACTTAATTCCATCTATTCCAATACCCGTTGGGGTGAGTATGTCAATCCTTCGAGAGCCTCATGACCCTCAGTGTCAGTAATGACAAAAGTGAACATCCACTTGTTGAGGCGCACTTGCGGCACTTGGACGAATGGCAGTTTCACGAACACCTTGTTCCACCCCTGCTTCAAGACAATGGGAACGGGTGGTCGCACCGTGGCATTCTCATTCCTCAAAGGGGTCTCAAGGCCTATGGAACATCCGTCATTGTCCCATGTGGGTGGCAGGATCTCCACGTCATTCAACCATACACGCGACCCTTTGTAGTCCCAAGTGCCATTTCTCGGTGCGGCATCCTTCTCCGAACGCGAATAGTTTTGGAACTCAATGATCGCCCCTGCCTGTTGTTCCTGGGGCGAATAAACCCAAGTCCAAGCGTATGCCGTGGTGTTCACCTGTGGGTGGGTAAAGAACCCAGGCACAACCGTTCCCCACACATGCCGTAGATAAATGCCCGCTCCCCTTGCTTTTCCCGTGCCATATATATTCCCATGGTATGTATAACTATCCCTTAACCCCTCTGTCTCTGGGGGGAAAGACATGGAGGCATCACCGTCATTGGGGAAGGCATCGGTAACCTGCCAGCACACCTGTGACTGCCTGACGTATGGAATGGGCTCGCCGCGCAACGAGTGGTTCTTGTGAAAAAGGAAACGACGCTCCCAGTCTTGGAACTCGTCAAAGACATCGCCCGCAAGGGGCAAGGTTGTCCCACCCTGTTCGATGTATTGCCTCCCTCCTCCCATCCATGCCCGTTCTGCCGAAGCCAGCATGTTGGCATAGACATTATTCTGTCGCATCAAGTCATCCTCATCCTCAATAAGGCGGTCGTTCCATACTGCTGTAATGGTACCGGCAACATCCGCATCGCCCCGTTGGGAATAGTAGATATTGCTCAGGTAGATACCCACAAGGTCGGCAAATAGGTCAAAATGGTTGACATAATTATATCGGCAATCGATGTTAGGCACTCCTGGTACCGACTTTCCCGCAGAACTCCACATTTGTGTCATGTCCACCCCCAAGGCAGGAGAGACCGTCACGCCACGGATGGGATTCCATACCACCACCCTCTTTCCCAAACCATGCACATGATGGCAGATGTCCTCCAAGAACCCAGGATAGGTAATGGACTGCTCATCCGCACCGATATGGATGTAAGGGGCATGAATGAAAGTGGCAGCCACCTCCACGAGGATGTCTTTCAGTTCTGCCACCCCTTGCCCGGATTGCATCGAATGCCCCATAGCACGCTCAAAGGCGGCACTGTGTCCTGGCATGTCTATCTCGGGAATGATGGTAATGCCATAGTCGTATGCCAACTGGTCAAGGGCACGGCATTGTTCCTGTGTGTAATAATTCCCCGCGAATCGAGTCATGGTGGTTGCGTCGGTGAGTTGTGGAAATCGTTTCACCTCAAATCGCCAGGCTTGGTTCTCGGTCAGATGGAGATGCAACGTGTTCACCTTGAAACGTGACAGCAGGCGGATCTGTCTTTCCAATGTCTCCACACTGATGAAACTGCGACCGACATCATGCATCAAGCCTCGTAACTTGAAAGAAGGCCAGTCCGTAATGGTGCAACATTCAACAGATGCCACCCCGTCGTCGCCCTCTGCCAATTGTGCCAATGTCTGTATCGCACGGAGCGTACCCGTCTCCGTCACGGCCTTGATGGAGATGCCATCGGGGGTGACCGCCAGGCTATATGCCTCATTGGGAAACCCTGCAAGGGGATAGTCGTATGCCCCTTCAATAGCATCGACATAGTCGATGGTGACAGGTGTTGTTGACGTTTTATTGCCAAGGAACGAATTACCCAATGTAGCAATAGCATGGGTAATCCGTTCCGGTTGTTTTTTGGTAATATGCAAATGCCCAAGCACAAGCGTTCCCTCATGCCTCTCCACTTGCTTGGGCTTAGGCATAAGGTGGTTAATTTTTGCCTCTGCCACATTCGCCAAGGCAAAAGGTAGTATCAAAAGGAAGATGACCTTCCACATTCGTCTTTTTTTAAGGAGTAGCACTCCTTGAACTACTATACAGTTGTATCAACGATGATTTTCATTCCCTCCTGCACGGCTTGCATGTTTAGGGGAATCAAGCCATGATGACGCTCGGGAAGACTCTTGAAGAGAGCCTTCTGCAAGCCATCGGTACTCACCACGGGACACACCTTGAGCAACCCGCCGAGGACAATCATGTTGAACACCTTGGCATTCTTCATCTCCGCCGCCTTGTCCATGGCATCGATGCGATAAACGTTGATGTCCTTGCGGGTCGGCGGATTGATGATGCCGTAGCCATCATAGATGAGGATGCCTCCAGCCTTGATTTTCGGCTCAAACTTATCGAGCGAAGGCTGGTTCAACACAATGGCGACATCGTATTTGCTCAAGATGGGCGACGAGATGCGGTCGTCGCTCACGATGACGGTCACATTGGCTGTGCCGCCGCGCTGTTCAGGGCCGTAGGCGGGCATCCATGTCACCTCTTTATTCTCCATGAGGCCGGAATAGGCAAGAATCTTTCCCATGGAAAGAACGCCTTGTCCCCCGAAACCTGAAATAATTATTTCCTTCTTCATTGTTATATATTTTGAGGAGTTCAGGAGTTTAAGGAGTTCAGGAGTTCAGACATTAGCTCAAGAGACATTGACTATTGTCTGTACTCCTGAACTCCTTAAACTACTTGAACTACTAAATTGTTGTATCTTTTAAATCTCCCTTGACATATTTCTCAAACATGTGCTCCTTCATCCACTCATTGGCTTTCACGGGCGAGAGTTTCCATCCGCTGTTGCAAGTGGAGACGATTTCCACGAGCGAAGAGCCTTTCCCTGCCATCGATGCGTCAAATGCCTTGCGGATGGCAGCCTTTGCCTTGCGGATAGATGCTACAGACTCCACGCTCTGCCTCGTCACGTAGCATGTCCCTTCCAAGTGGGAAGCCAACTCCGTGATATTCAATGGGTAGCCGTGAATCTCTGGGTCACGCCCGTAGGGGCATGTGGATGTCTTCTGCCCGATGAGCGTCGTGGGAGCCATCTGCCCTCCTGTCATGCCGTAGATGGCGTTGTTGATGAAGATGATGGTGATGTTCTCGCCACGGTTCAAGGCATGGATGCTCTCTGCCGTGCCGATACACGCCATGTCGCCGTCGCCTTGGTAGGTGAACACGAGGCGGTCTGGCCAGAGCCGCTTGATGGCTGTTGCCACGGCTGGTGCGCGTCCGTGCGCCGCCTCCTGCCAGTCGATGTCGAGGTAGCGATAGGCAAACACGCCGCATCCCACGGGCGAGACACCGACGGTCTTCTCTTCCATGCCCATGTCGGCGATGACTTCGGCGATGAGTTTATGCACCACGCCGTGAGAACAGCCTGGGCAATAGTGCATGTCCACGTCGTTCATCAATGTTGGTTTCTGATAAACGAGGTTTTCTGGTGATATGATATTCTGGTTACTCATGATGTTCTGATTCTTTGGTTTTTACTTTTACCTGTTTCAATTACATCTTCTTAATCGCCTCGACAATCTCCTCTGGCTCGGGCACGATACCACCCAAACGGCCAAAGTGTGCCACGGGCAACGCGCCATTCACGGAGAGACGCACGTCCTCCACCATCTGCCCAGCATTGATTTCGACGACAAGGATGCCTTTCTTGCCCTTGGCGGCAGCGGCAACCTCCTTCTCAGGGAACGGCCACAGCGTGATGGGGCGGAACAAGCCCACCTTCAAGCCCTCTTCACTTGCCACCTCGATGGCTTTTTCGGCAATACGTGCGGCACTGCCAAATGCCACGATGAGATAGTCGGCATCATCGGTGAACTGCGTCTCATAGCGCACCTCTGCCTCCTTGATTTGCCTATACTTCTCCTGAAGGTGCAGGTTCTTTTGTTCCATCACCTCGGGCTTCAGTTCCAACGACGTGATGATGTTGGGCTGACGGTCTTTCGTGCGACCGAAAGTTGCCCAAGGACACTCGCGCATGACCTCCTCGTCGGTGCGACGGGGCTTCATCGGCGGCAGCACCACCTTTTCCATCATCTGACCAATGACACCATCGGAGAGGATCATGGCAGGGTTGCGATACTTAAATGCCAACTCGAAAGCCAGGTCAACGAAGTCTGCCATCTCCTGTACTGAGTTAGGTGCCAGCACGATGACATAATAGTCACCATTGCCACCGCCGCGTGTGGCTTGGAAATAATCACTCTGCGAGGGTTGGATGGTACCCAAGCCCGGGCCGCCGCGCTGCACGTTGACGAACACGCCCGGCAACTCCGCGCCCGCCATATAGGCGATGCCCTCCTGCATGAGTGCCACGCCGGGCGACGACGACGATGTGAGCACGCGCTTCCCTGCGCCCGCCCCGCCGTAGATCATGTTGATGGATGCCACCTCGCTCTCCGCTTGCACCACCACCATTCCCGTGGTTTCCCACGGCTTCAGTTCGGCAAGCGTCTCGATTACCTCGCTCTGCGGGGTGATAGGATAACCGAAATACCCATCCGCACCACAACGGATGGCGGCATGGGCTATCGCCTCGTTGCCTTTCATTAAAACGACTTCTTGTTCTGCCATCGTACTATTCCTCCATTCGTTTCTTATAAACCGTGATACATCCGTCGGGACAGACGATGCCGCACGACGCGCAACCGATGCAGTCATCGGGCTGTGCCGCCTCGACGTAGGGGTATCCATGTGTGTTCACTCGCTTTGGCGCCAACGCGATCACGCCCTTGGGACATGCCACGATACACAACTGGCATCCCTTGCAGCGCTCGGTGTTGACTACAATTGTTCCTTTGATTTTTCCCATAGCTATTCAATTTTAGGGATTATACGCATCTTTATGATAAAAATTCAAAATGTCTTCCAGCATCTGTTTCGCCTCCGCGGCGGGCGAATCGGGGTCGAGGGCTATCGCCTCTAAATAATTGTTGATCGCCAAATGCCACTTGCCCTGCTTGCGGTATTGGTTTCCCAACTGGTAATATTCCTCTGCCGTCATCGGTAATATTCCTTTTTACCCGCCGCCAAGGTATTCTTCATCAGCGAGCAGATGGTCATCGGACCCACGCCACCCGGCACTGGCGTGATGAATGAGCACCGCTCCGCCACCTCGTCAAACTTCACGTCGCCGTTCAGGCGGAACCCGCTCTTGCGCGTCGAGTCAGGCACACGGGTAGTGCCGACATCGATGACGACCGCCCCAGGCTTCACCATGTCGGCGGTCACGAAGTTGGGTTGGCCGATGGCGGCGATGATGATGTCCGCCTCGCGGCATTCCTCCTTGAGCGTCTTGGAATGGCTATGGCACACCGTGACGGTGGCGTCGCCGTATTGTTTCTGCATCATGAGCTGCGCCATGGGCTTGCCCACAATGTTGGAACGACCGAGGATGACGCATTTCTTGCCCGATGTCTCTATATGGTATCGCTGCAACAGGGTCAAGATACCCAATGGCGTGGCGGAGATGAAGCACGGCAAGCCGATTGCCATGCGCCCCACATTGATGGGGTGGAAGCCGTCCACGTCCTTGCGGTAGTCGATTGCCTCGATGACTTTCTGCTCGTCAATATGCCTGGGCAGGGGCAGTTGGACGATGAAACCGTCCACGTCGCCGTTGTGGTTGAGCCGGTCCACGCAAGCGAGCAGTTCCTCTTCGGTCACGTCATCCTCGTATCTGATGAGCGTAGACTTGAATCCGCACTGCTCGCAGGCTATCACTTTGTTCTTCACATACGTCTCGCTGCCGCCGTCGTGTCCTACGAGGATGGCTGCCAGATGGGGCTGCTTGCCGCCATTGGCGATGATATTTCTCACTTCCTCGGCTATCTCCGCCTTGATGGCGGCTGCCGTTGCTTTTCCGTCGATGAGTTGCATAGTGATGGGGATTATGGGGTTGATGGGGTGAATGGACTATTTGGGCATCTTCATGCCGCGCATGTTCTTCATCATGCCCATGCCGGCCATGGGGTTGCTGGTGACCATCTTCATCATCTTGCGCGTCTGGTCAAACTGCTTGATAAGGCGGTTCACCTCCTGTAGGTTCGTGCCGCTGCCCTTGGCGATGCGCAGGCGGCGGCTCTGGTTGAGGATCTCGGGGTGGCTCCGCTCCTTGGGAGTCATCGAGTGGATGATGGCCTCGATGCCCTTGAAGGCATCGTCGTCGATGTCAATATCCTTGAGTTGCTTGCCCACGCCGGGGATCATGGCGGCAAGATCCTTGATGTTTCCCATCTTCTTGATTTGCTGGATTTGCCCGAGGAAGTCGTTGAAGTCAAACTGGTTCTTACGGATCTTCTTCTCCAACCGCTTGGCTTCCTCCTCGTCGAATTGCTCCTGGGCACGTTCCACCAATGATACGATGTCGCCCATGCCGAGGATGCGGTCTGCCATACGGGCGGGATGGAACACGTCGATAGCCTCCATCTTCTCACCCGTTCCCACAAACTTGATGGGTTTGGTGACAACGGTACGGATGGAGAGGGCGGCACCGCCACGGGTGTCACCGTCAAGTTTGGTCAATACCACGCCGTCGAAGTCGAGACGGTCGTTAAATTCCTTGGCGGTGTTGACGGCATCCTGACCCGTCATCGAGTCCACTACAAAGAGCGTCTCATCGGGATTGAGGGCGTTCTTGAGGTTGGAAATCTCCTGCATCATCTCCTCATCCACGGCGAGACGACCGGCGGTATCGACGATCACCACGTCGTTGCCTTTTGCCTTCGCCTCGGCAAGGGCATGGTTGGCGATAGCGATGACATCCTTGCTGTCGGGCTCCGAATAGACGGGAACACCCACCGACTCGCCCACGACATGCAACTGTTGGATGGCGGCAGGACGATAGACGTCACACGCCACGAGCAACGGCTTCTTGTGTTGCTTGTTTTTGAGCATGTTGGCGAGCTTACCCGAGAACGTCGTCTTACCCGATCCCTGCAAGCCGGACATGAGGATGATGGCGGGCTTGTTGACCAAACGGATGTCTGCCGTCTCGCCTCCCATCAACTCTGCCAGTTCATCGTGTACGATTTTCACCATCAATTGGCCTGGCTTGATGGCGGTCAGCACGTTCATACCCAATGCCTTCTGCTTCACCGTGTCGGTAAAACTCTTCGCCACCTTATAGTTGACATCGGCATCGAGCAATGCCCGGCGCACGTCCTTGAGGGTTTCCGCCACGTTGATCTCGGTGATTTTCCCCTCGCCTTTCAGTATTTTGAACGATCTCTCTAATCTGTCGCTAAGATTCTCAAACATGTCTAATTGTCTTTACGTTACACCTTATAAATAATAATAGACTGCAAAGATACGGCAAAAAAATGACATAAACAACGATTCATGCCCTTTTTTCAGTTGCCGCAAGCCTACGGCATCGGTAACAAGTGCCACCATTCACGGGAACAGATGCCACATCCATCGGGATTAAATGCCACATCCGCAACCTTGCGGCTATAGCCAAAAGGCCTTGCGACTATAGCCGAAAGGTTGTGCGACTATAGCCGAAATAAAACGGGATGATGAGTGGGCTATAAGCGAAAGCGTGCCACCAAGGGCAGATGGTCGCTGAATCCCCCTAAATATCGCGGTCCTAAATAGGTGCGAAAAGGCTTGATGCCACCAAATTTCGCATCCTCCTCCACGACGAAGGGGGCATCAAACACCCTGCAATCCAAAAGGCTGTCGGCGAGGGAGGGGCTGACAAACACATGGTCGAGGCTCCCCCACTCGCCCTGATAGCGATAGGTAGCCTTCGCGCCGTGTGTCCCTTGGGCATTGACAGACACATCCACCAATCCTTTCCCTGCCAACAAGTCGAGGCTTGGCGAATGTCGGTCGTCGTTGAAATCGCCCGCGACAAGCACCTTGGCATGGGGAGAGCATTGGTGGAGGGAGTCGAGGGAGGCGCAGAGACGGTGGGCAACGGCGAGGCGATGGCTGCGTGTCGCCCGTTCCCCGCCCGACCTACTGGGCGCATGTACCACATACACATGCAGCGTGTCGCCCCCCATGACCCTGCCACACACATAGAGGATGTCACGCGGGGGGTGCATCCCCTTGACAGGAGTCACACGGAGAGCATGATGATGGAGCAAGGAAAAGGAAAACGGAGAATACACCAAAGCCACGTCGATGCCGCGTGGGTCGGGGCTGTCTGTCATCACATACTCATACCGGGCATTGCGTAAGGCTGAGCGGCGGGTAAGGTCGCGCATCACGCTGTCGTTCTCCACCTCGCACAATGCCACCAAGTCGGGCAACATCCACCCGTCATCTGTCTCGCCACAGGCAATGATCTCCTGTGCAAGATGGTTCACCTTGCGCCAATAGCGTGTGTGCGACCAGTGGTTCTTGCCATCGGGCAACCACTCCACGTCATCTTTCAGCGAGTCGTGCTCGCAGTCAAACAAATTCTCGACGTTGAAAGAAACCAACGTCAAGCATTGCAACAATAAAGCATAGAACATCCTGTCTTTTCATCGTATTAAATCTAAAATCATTTGACCAATATCTTCTTTCCCTTGTGAACGACGACTTGATTACGGGGGACATTGGAGTTGGGGAGCATTTTCCCGTCGATGGTGAAAGTGGCATTGGCCGTCTTCACCCCACCTTGCACTCGTTTGTCTTCATGGGGCAGCATGATACCGTCAGGGGCAGTAGGCGTAACGCGATAATAACCGCAGCCATGCGAGGGGATGGAAGGCGTGAAGTCGGCGTTCTTGAAGGTGCCAACGTGTTCCCCTTTCCATATATCGTGGATGTCGCAGGGCGTGTCATTGTCTATGCCAAGGGTATTCAAGTCGAGCGGAATGGCGATGCTGTCAGACCCGATGGGGTCGGTGGTGAAGACCAGGAACTCCATCGTCACGCCATTGGGCGCATTTTTCACGCCGTCATCGTAGCCGCAGAATGCCTTGAACTTGACAAACTCCCTGTCCCGTGGCAGGGTATATGTAATGACGGAATTAGAATTGGTACCGATGCCGTCGGCATATCGCTTGCCGTTGACGATGAGGCTGCCGCCATCGACGTTCTTCCCGTAGTTGGAGATGTTGTACCAATCGGTCACTGACTTGTCATATTGAATGGAGGTGAGCTTGGTTTCCTTGCCGTCTTTGTCTATCAATGTGGGGTTAATCCAATTGGCATGGTCGTAATTGAAGTTGTCGCCAGCCGTGGTCACGACGAGATATAGTTGGCTCGCACCCGTGATGTCTGCCTCCAAATCCACTCCCTCCTTTTGGTAAGTCCTACTGACCAGCCCACTATTGGCAACGGCATAAGCCGGGTTGCAGTTATCGCGCTTGGTGGGATCTTCGCTGAAAACGAGGAATTTCATCGACGGTGTCGAGCCTGTCTGCAAGCGTCCCGTGTTGTCGATGCCACAGAGAGCCTTGAATCTCACCACGTCGGAAGGCAATTGGTAAAGCACCATTGCATTGGCGTTGCACGACCAGCCGTGGTCATATTCCACATTATTGACATTGAGTTTGCCATTCCCGTTGATATTCTTGTCGTAGTTGATGCGCTTAAAATACGAGCCGCTGTAATCCTCGCGTATCACATCGGCCTTGACCAGCAGCCTCTCGGTGCCGTCGGCAAAGACGATGGTGGGATTGATCCAATCGCCATGGTCATAACTATATCCATCGCCGCTATCGTCCACGACGAGTGCCAACCGCTTGCTCCCTTGCGGTATCTCCACCTCGACGGTTGTGCCATAGCCGGTGGTGAGTGGCGAGATGGTCTCAGAGGTGAACAACGCCTCGTTGTATCGAATCCATTTGTCGCTGCTCCCGATGTTGAAGAGGGCAGCATACTTGGTATCGCTATTGGGTTTGTCGGCAGCCCAGACGACCTTTGTCCCGTCGTTGGAGAGCTGTCGGTTATTCTCAGCGTATTGGTCGATATAGATAACCTCCTCGTTGGTGATGAGTTGGTTGGTCCATTCATCATTGTAAGTGAAGTCGCCCGCGAAGAAAAGTGGCGACTTGAAGATGCTCCACAGCGTCATCACCGTCTGTTGCTCATCATGGGTGAGGTTGGTATAGCGGGCATCACTGTTGGTGAGCCGTATTTTCCCAAAAGGCAACATGTCGCAATCGGGGTAACTGCCAGGCAACCGGTATTGGTTCCAGTTGGCGCAGAGCGAAAATTCCTTGTTCACGTCGCTCCAGTTATCCCACATGTCATCCATCATACGCCACATATTGGCATTCTCCTGGCAACTCTTCCATTTGTTCAATGCCGTCGCGCCGGGGCTCATGCTGAACACGATGTCACGTCCGCATTGGTCGATGGCATTGCGCAGGAGCCATATCTCACCGTCATGATAGGGACGGCTGAGGTCATCCACCTTGAGGAAGTCCACACCCCACGAGGCATATAAATCTAATAATGAGTTGTAATACTCCTGTGCGCCGGGCTTGGTGCAGTCAATAGAGTAATTGTCAACGAGCCATGTACAGATGGAATCGTTGCGTTTGGCGATCTGGTCACAGGTATATGACGTGCCTTTGATGGGCAATTTCTTGTTGACAGCCGCAATGGGAACGCCGCGCATGATATGGATGCCAAACTTAAACCCCAAGGCATGAAGACTGTCTGCCAGCACCTTAAACCCCACCCCATTTGCCGATGACGGGAAGCGATTGACATTGGGCATGTACCTACCGTATTCGTCCATCGTGTAGGTGGCAGACGTATTGTACCAAAAGCCCGTGTCGTTGGTGTACCAACGTATGTCCACGACGATGTAATTCCATCCTTTATCGAGGATGCCATGGTCTGACATATAGAAAGCATTGTCATATACATTACGCTCCTTGACGCTTGGGCCATAGCAATCCCACGAGTTCCATCCCATCGGTGGCGTGGGAGCGAATGAATGGAAGTCTTTTTTCCCATCCGCCCAAGCAGTAGACACACAACACAAGAGAATATAAAGAATGAGGTTTTGGAAAGATTTCATGGTGTTTAATTGATTATTTGGCACAAAAATACATGTTTTCACTGACAAAATGAAAGGTTTTGCTGATTTTTTTTGCGCTTTATAAACGAAATCGGTAAATTTGCAACATCATTGAAACCTAACCTAAGATGAACAGAATACTCACCCAATACGACCCCATCAGCTTAGAGGAGATGAGTGGCATACGGCTCATGAATCGCATCGACACAAAATTCGTGACCACCATACCCGCGCTGAAACAGCTCTTGGAGATGGCCCGCGAGGAGTATTGGGCGCAGGAAATCGACGGCGAGCGCAACATGCGGTACGACACGACCTATTATGACACCACGGGGTTTGACATGTTCTATGTTCACCAGAGCGGCCATACGGGTAGGCAGAAGTTGCGTTTCCGCACGTATGTCAGTTCCAACCTCCAATTCATGGAGGTAAAGACGAAAAACAACCATGGACGCACGAAGAAGAAACGCATGAAAGTGACCGACATGGACTTGGGCGAGCAAGAGAAAATCGAGTTTCTCCAGCAACACCTACGCTATGACAAGTCGGATTTGATTCCTGCCATCCGCAACAATTTCGACCGCATCACGCTGGTGAACAAGGCAAAGACAGAACGGCTGACAATCGACTCCAATCTTCAGTTTTTCAATTTAGTGTCGGGAGTGAACAGGCACATGGGCGATTTGGTTATCGTGGAACTCAAGCGCGACGGGCTTTGCTACTCGCCCATATTGGAGATGCTCCGGCAATTACGCATATTCCCCCACGGCTTCAGCAAGTATTGCATGGGGTCGGCTTTGACCAACGACCAACTGCAAGTCAACCGCTTCAAGCCGAAACTCATCGATGTATCCAAGATCTTGTACCAAGATTCATCATCATTATTCTGAACAACCAATTTTTTACATACATGGATTTACATTATTTATTTTCGTTTACGAATGACTTTGTGGAGATGATGGTGCGCTTCACCGTCTGCATCCTCTTCAATTGGTTCATCATCGATAGGCTCTATTACCGCAAGAGTAAGCGCAGAGACTTCTATTTCACGTTCCTCCTGACAAGCATCGCCATCTTCTTCCTGGTGTTCTTCATGATCTTCGGGCTTGACAAACTGGGCGGAAAGACATCCATGGGTATCGGCATCGGCCTCTTCGGCATCTTCTCCATCATGCGTTATCGCACCGATGCGATGCCCGTGAGGGAGATGACGTACCTCTTTGTCATCATCTCCCTGTCGGTGGTGAACGCCATTGCCAGTTCGGCGACCCTCGCGGAAATACTTGTGACCGACTTCATCGTGACCGTGGCGATATGGCTTTGCGAGAAATTCTTGCATATCCGCCATTCCAAGTTGGTGCAATACGACCGCATCGAACTCATCAAACCCGAGCGGCGGGAAGAATTGATTGCCGACCTGGAGCAACGCCTTGGCTTGAAAATCAAAAAGGTGGAAGTGGGTGGCATAGACATGTTGCGCGACATGACGGTGGTAAGGGTTTATTATGACGACCCCGAAGGCCAATATTCCAATAGCGTAGACAACAAGGTAAAGGTGAAACAATCAGAAATGATGGACAATCAATAACAGCATATCATGAGAGACAAAATGAAAAGAAAGGCTGCCATCGTGCTAATCATGCTGCTCCTACCCTTGGGCACATTTGCACAGAGCGACGACTTCGGGGCTTGGTTCTCCGCCAATGTGGTAAAGAAGATAGACCAGCGACTCAATGTGGGCTTGGAAGCAGAGTACCGCTTGCGCGACAACTTGAAGACCTCCGACCGCTGGAGCGTGGGGTTGGATGCCTCATATAAGGTCATGCCGTGGCTGAAGGCATCGGCAGGGTACTCACTCCTGCGCGACTACAACCAGAAATACACTTATTATGATGACGAGGAGGATGACTATGATGACGACGGAAACCCATACGGATATACGGGGAAGGTGAAAAAAGCCGCCGAGTACTGGGGCACGCGCCATCGCTTCAACGTCTCCCTGACAGGGCAATGGTCTGTGGGAAGGCTTGACATCTCCCTCCGCGAGCGGTGGCAATACACCTACCGCCCCGAGAAAACGGTGACTCGTGATTACTATTCGTATGACATCGATGGAAACGTGACAAGCGTGGAAACCGACACCGATGACGACGGCAACGCCAAGGAGAAGACCTACAAGGGCAAGGGCAAGAACGTCTTGCGCAGCCGTTTGATGCTGGAATACAACATCCCCCATTGCAAGGTAGACCCCTTTGTGAGCGTGGAGGCTTACAATGCCTGGTCTCTGTATAAGATGCGTTACACGGTGGGTGCCGACTGGAAGATTGCCAAGCCCCACACATTAAGTTTCTATTATCGTTACCAACACGTCAGGGGGAGCAATGATTTCGATAGCGACCCCAACATGCACATTATTGGTTTAGGATATAAGTACAAGTTTTAGCATTTGTTGAAAGAATTTGCCTGTTCGTTGAAACTTTTTGACGAATGGCCTATTTTTTCTTACTTTTGCCCCAAATATAAAAAAATCATATTCAATGAAACGATTATCCATGCTCTTTTCCACCGTCCTCATGTCGGTGGCGATGATGGCACAGACACTAAACGTGGTGCAAGGCGATGTGACATACGCCTTCCCCGCGTCGCAATGTGGTGACATGAACTATGCCGATGGCACAACGTGTACTATTATTAATAAGGTGTTCACGCTCTCCGAGGTGGACAACATGTATGTAGACAACAGCTCCGTGACCGACAACACGGTGGAAGTCACCTATTCAGGCACGTCCGCCAAGGTAAGGGTGGCGGGCAACATCGCCCAATATATCACACCGACCGTCAGCGGGGCGCATGTGAATATCGCCCAGGGCAGTGACGTGAGCGACGAAACGGGCGAGATTACTTATACGTTGTCGGGGTCATCGGATGATGGCGAGTTCTATATGACAGGCTCGTATAAGGCGACCATTGAACTTAACGGTCTCACGTTGACCAATGCCACGCCCGTCTATTCGGGTGCCGCCATCAACATCATGGACGGCAAGCGCATCGCTTTGAGCGTGAAGAAGGACACGGAGAACACCTTGACCGACGCCGCCAGCGGCTCGCAGAAGTCTGCCCTCTATTGCAAGGGCCACTTGGAACTGAAAGGCAAGGGCACACTCAATGTCTATGGCACGTTGGCCCATGCCATCAAGAGTGCCGAATACATGCAGATGAAGAACTGCACCGTCAACGTGAAGCAAGCCGTCAAGGACGGTATCTCCTGCGATGAATATTTCTTGATGGAGAGCGGAACGCTCACCATCAGCGGCGTGGGCGATGATGCCATCCAGTGTGACATCGATGGAACAGCAAGCACGGGCGAATTGACCGACCACGACGGCGAGGACTCGGGCAACGTCTATATCGAAGACGGCACGTTGACGCTCACCGTGACCGCCGATGCCGCCAAGGGCATCAAGGCGGGAGGCGACGTGAAAATATCGGGAGGATCCATCACCGTGACTCAGACGGGCAGCATTATTGCCGACACCGACCTGAGCTATCCCACAAGTATCAAGGCAGATGGAAACGTCAATATCACTGGCGGAACCATCACCATCACAAACACCGCAGACGGTGGCAAGGGCATAAGTGCCGATGGTGCCGTCTCCATTGACGAGACAAATGCCACAGTTACCATTGACATCACAGCCAACGGCAAGGGTGGCACGGCAGAGACAACAGGGTCAACGGAGCCAGAGACCACCACGTCATATAAAATATATGTCAGCCTTCCCACCACTGGCGGCGGGGGCATGGGTCCTGGCGGCACGGGAAGCAGTGCATGGAAGACTGTCTACCTCTACAAGAGCGATGGAACATTGGTGCAACAACTCACCTCCACGGTCACCAAGTCGAATGGCTACAGCAATGTGACATTCTATTATTATGACTTTGGCGCGGCAGACTCTGGCACCTATTATTTCAAGAGTGACAATTACACCAGCCGAGGCACGACCTACACCATCAAGTCGGCAACGTTCAGCGGCCCCACATCGGGCTCGGACATCTATTATAGCATTTCCAACAGCTATACCACGAGCGGCTCGACCCGTACTTACTCGCTCTCCAATGTGACGAGTACATATAGCGGCAGCAGCGATGTGTCGGAAGACAGCGGCACCAGTTACAATGCCATTGGCATCAAGGCAGACGGAAACCTTACCATTGCCGCCGGCACCATCACCGTGAAGAACAGTGGGGCGATGAGCAAGAGCATGAAATCGAAAGCGACTGTCACCATCGACGGCGGCAACATCACACTCACTCCAAGCGGTGCGATGCAGGTCATCAACAACGACGCATCATATAGTTCGGGCGTGAAAGCCGTTGACTTCATCCAAAACGACGGAACGCTTACCATCAATGCCTCCGGGGCTGCTGGCCGTGGTGTCACCTCTACCAATATCACGACCAATGGTGGCACATTGAAGATAACGAATACGGGAGCAGGACAGCAAGGGTCGAGTGATGATTATACCGCCAAGGGCTTGAAAGCCGACACCAGCATCAAGCTCAATGCCGGCACCATCACCATCACCATGTCGGGCACCGGCGGCAAGGGCATCAAGAGCAAGGGTACCTATACACAAGGCACAAGCGATGGCAACGGGCCTACCCTGACCGTTAAGACCACAGGAAGCCGTCTTGGCAGTTCATCGTCCGGCGGCGGAGGCTGGGGTGGCGGTATGCAACAGAGCAGCGGCGGCTCGGCAAAGGCCATCAAGGTACAAGGCACCATCTATCTCTATGGAGGCACGTCGGAGGTTTCCACAGCGACCGACGGCGCAGAAGGGCTGGAGTCGAAGACCACCATCTACATCGAGGGCGGCAAGCACTACTATGCCTGCTATGACGATTGCATCAATTGCAGCGGAGCCATCTACTTCAACGGCGGCGCGACAGTCTGCTACTCCAATGGAAACGACGCGGTGGACTCCAACTATGGACGCACGGGAGCCATCACCATCGGCAACGGGGCAGTGTTCGCATATACCACAAAGGGGTCGCCCGAGGAGGGTCTCGATTGCGACAACAACAGCTACATCCAAATCACGGGTACGGGATATGCCATCAGTGCGGGTGCCAGCCAAGGCGGAGGCGGCGGATGGGGAGGCTCATCGTCAAGCACCATCTCTAACGCCCAGCAAGGTTATGCCTTCGTGACAAGTACGATTAGTTATTCCTCTGGTCGTTACTATACCCTGTCGGATGCCAGTAACAACAACCTCATCACCTATAGCTTCCCAGCTTCGTGCAGCAGTACGTTAAGCCTCTTCACCGCAAAAGGAATGGTAAAAGGCAGTACTTACAACATCAAGTACAACACAACCGCACCTACCGACGCCACGACAGCTTGGCACGGCCTATACCTTGGCAGCTCACACGTTGGAACAAACTCTGTAACGAGTTTCACCGCGAACTAAATTTGGAAGATAATAATGTTAATGAGGAGATAGATGAAGAAACAAGCTTTTTCATCTATCTCTTTTTTTAAATGCCCATTGGTTATTCCCCATAAAAGCCTTTCTTTCCTACCGATCACAATTAGGGGTGATAATAACGCATTTTTAACGCATCCCGCAACAAGCTCATTATCATCACCTCGCCAATTCACAAGCACGTGCAAGGGGTATCAGATATGGCGGTTTAACATTTTTTGTCCTAATTTTTCATGCACCTACCCGTGCCATTCCCTCTTTTTCACAGGTCATAGTTCTGTATGAAAAACTAAGCTGACTCGAAAAATATGACCAAAAACTTGATTATTCATTGGATAATGATTATCTTTGCATCGAGGTATTCACTTTATAAAACCAAGAATCATTTATGGAAACATCAAAAAAAAGAACCCGCGAGGAAGTCCGTAGCACTTTCCGCCAATATCTTTTGGACAAGAAAAAGCGCATTGAGGAAAACCAACGCGATTTAGAAGAAATCCACCGCTTGAGGACTTCGGGCATGACCATGGAAGAGATTTTTGCATAGACTTCCATTTTCAATCTTAATACTATGAACACGCTCAGATTGGATTATATCAATCTGCATGCCCCATATAGGGTGTGGCAGAAACAGAATAAGCCCTATCACTACTATTTCGTTAGCGATGCGGGAGTGGAATTTGATGTTGATTTCAATATGGACTATGCGTTTGTACCAAGTGGCGCATTTGAATTTAGTATTACCAATGAACGACACGGGAAATCACCACTTGATGATAAACTGAAAAAGACCATTATTGCCATCGTTGAAGAATTCTTTGAACAAAATAACGAAGTAATGCTTTATGTGACGGCCACCGGCGATGGTAGGCAAGCTTCTCGGAATCGTTTGTTTGTTCGTTGGTTCAAAACGTATGAGCATCATCATCTTTATTATGTGCAAACAGCAGAAGGGATAATGGACGACCAGATGAATTTTATAGCCATATTGTCCCGTTTGACTTGTCCTCATTTGCAACAAGCAATAGAAGAATTCAACGAGACAGTTTCATTACTTTTCGATCAATAAGGACATCATTGCGTTTGGGAAAAGGATATAAGCCTTACAACAAATTGAACATGATACGGTAACGATGCCAAACGCCCATTGAAACAAGTAAGAAACTGAAAATCGGCAAATTTCCGCAGAATTGCAATCCCTCCTTGACCAAGACCGTCTACTCATCATTTCCACTTCAGATGCTTCACGACAGTCGAGGGCAAGTGCTTTAGCCCGAAACAAATACATTTGCCAATTGGCAGACCGCATCGTGTTCATCGGGATTACAGAGAAAAGTATGCTATTTAACTTACTGCGGCTATATGGCGATAAGGGTATCCTTAATACCTAACACCTTAAAAATGTGTAAAAAACATCCGATTGTATCTTATTATTCATTAAAAATATTTAGTTTTGCAATCAGATGGTTACAAATATGGGAAAGATCATCACCACTATCCTATTTATATTATGCTCACTCCACACTTGGGCGAGCGAGTCGGTGTGCCACGTAACCCACTTCGACGAGTTCGCTGGCATGGCACAATGGCATGTCACGCAAATCGTGCAGGATAGGAATGGCATGATGTGGTTTGGCACATGGAACGGATTGAACCGATATGACGGCTACCAGTTTGAATGCTTCAAGTCGCAAGTAGGCGATGGCGTGAACATGCCTTCAGACCGCATCCGTGACATGATGCTTGATGATGACGGCAACTTGGTGTGCCTGATTGACGGCATCGTCTTCACCTTCGACGTGAAGACCTGCCAATACCGCGAGATGCCGAAAGAGAGTATTGCCCAATGGAAAAGCGTTTTCGATGGGAGGCGGGATATTTTTTTACGTGACAATGGCAAGCCCTACCTCTTCACGGACCGCTTTGGCAAGACATGGAACATCCCCAGTGACGTGGGCATCAGCGGCAACCCACGCTATTGCATCACAGACAACCAAGGCAATGTGTGGCTATGCAGCGGCTATGGGGCATACCGCCTTACCTTCGACAAGCGTCCGTACACTTTCTTCCCACAGGAGAAGCCATCACAAATCCGTTGTTTCCTTCTTGACAACAAACAACGATATTGGGTGACGAGCAGGGATGATGCCACCGTCAGGATATACGACAAAGACAATAACCTCATGGGGTACTTGGGGCATAATGGGCGATTGCAACGACATTACACCACGTTTGGCTCTCCCATTTATAGTCTATACCAAGACTCCAAGGGCGTATTCTGGTTGGGTAGCAAGCCCGATGGCCTATTCCGCTTGCATGAACAAAGCGATGGCACATTCTCCATCGAGTCTTTCCGACACTCTCCCACCGACCCCAACACCCTTAGTTGCAACGACGTGTATTACATCACGGAAGACTCCCATGGGCGATTGTGGCTCGCCACCTTCGATGGCGGTGTCAATTGCATCGAACACCCGTGGGACAATGCGTTGCAGTTCCTACACGGAGATAATGGCTTGCGGTTGCCTAAAGAAACTTGTAAACGGGTAAGGCAAATACATATTACCAAGGATAACATCCTTTTGGCTGCCACCACTACGGGACTTCTCGTGGCAGACGTTAATGAAAAGGATGCAAGGAAAATCAATTGGAAATGCCACACCAAGGACAGGAACCGCAGTTCGAGCCTCAGCAATGATGCCACTATGTATGTGACACAGGACAAGAAAGGGCGCATCTTCGTATGTACAGAGAGTGGCGGCGTGAACCAGGTGACTACGAAAGACCTTTTTGCAAACACCTTGGAATTTAGGCATCACCATACGGCAACGGGCTTCCCGTCGGATGTCGCCCTCTCTGCCTACCCATACGGAGATGGTATTTCCATCGTGAGCAACAACCAAATCATCCTCCTCAATCCAGACAAACCGACTAAAGAAGGGTATACCACCTTCTTTTGGAAGGACAGGCTGCGCTTCTCTGATGCCTGCCCCATCCAACTGCCCGATGGTAGATGGATATTCGGGCTACAAGACAGTGCCTTCACGATTGGCATCGAAGATATCCAGCAAAACCAATTCGTGCCTCCCATCTCCTTGACGGGCATCTCCATTGAGAATGGTGCCATCGACCGTGCCGCCACACGATACGACACGCTCACCCTCACGCCGCCATCGCGCAACATCATCGTGTACTTCGCCGCGCTCGACTACACCGACAGCAAGGACATCAACTATGCCTTTAAGATCAGCGAGAACACCAAGGAGTGGAACGATATCGGAAAAAACAGGAGCGTTAACCTGTTGGACTTGCGACCTGGGACATACCACTTGCAAATCCGCTCCACCAACAGCGACGGCATTTGGATGGACAACACACGCACATTGACCATCATCGTCAAGCCCACTTTCTGGGAGACGGGATGGGCGAAGTTGCTCCTGTTGTTGCTCATCGCCCTTGTGGGATATGCCATATACCGCACTTATCGACACATCACCTTACTCTATAAGCAACAGCATGAGACCTACGAGGCATATCTTGCCCTACTCAACGCACAACCCCAACACCATGGAGTTGCCCAAGACATTGAGAACGAACCCACGGAAAACCATCCCCAACACACCGAAGACCCCAAACATAGCGAGAGTACAGCTAAGTTGAAACCTGAAGATGACGCTTTCATGCAACGCGCCATGCGATTTATTGAGGAACATATTAGTGACCCAGACATCAACATCGGCGACATGGCGGAGGCAACCGCCACCAGCCGTTCGGGACTTAACCGCAAGATGAAGTCACTCCTCGGCGTGACGCCCCTCGACTTCATCCGCAGCGCCCGAATTCGGAAAGCCTGTGGGATGCTGGAGGAGGGAATATCGGTCAACGACGTGGCATACGGTTGTGGATTCTCCGACCCCAAGTATTTCGGCAAATGTTTCAAGGCGGAGATGGGCATGACACCCACAGAGTACAAGACTTCCACCTTTCAAAAGAAAAAGTAGAGGCACACACCTTCCTTACCCCCACATTTTTTTTCACATTAAATCGAACACGAACAATCGTGAAGGTCATAAATCCGCCCCTACACCTCGCATAATTCGGGAAAATTAGTTGGCATTGACAAGTTTTTTTAGAAATAATCACTTATTTAAATAATTATTGGTAATTTTGCCAACGTAACAAACTATATTACTAATTAATTGATGTAATCCATGAACCAAAAGATCAGACGAATTTGTTTGGCTATGGCATGTAGTATGCTATGGCTGGTGAGCTTCGCCCAGAAAACGGTTACGGGTAATGTGACCGATGCGAATGGCGAACCCTTGATTGGTGTGAGTGTGATGGTAAAGGGGGCATCCTCTGCCGGTGCCGTTACCGACATTGACGGAAACTTCTCCATCCCGTCGGTACCATCATCCGCACAATTGACATTCTCTTACGTTGGCTACCAAACGAAAACGGTCGGCGTAGGAAGTTCCTCAAACTTGAAAGTCGTCTTGGATGAAGACAACACGACATTGGAAGACGTGGTCGTCATCGGTTACGGTACGATGAAACGTAAGGACTTGACGGGTGCCGTCGCATCCGTCAGCGGCGACAAGCTCGCTGCCAACCCCGTGTCTAACGTAGCACAGGCATTGCAAGGCCAGTTGCCCGGCGTGAGCGTCTTGTCGCAAGACGGTCGCCCAGGTGCCACGATGTCCATCCGTGTGCGTGGCGGTGGCTCTATCACACAGAGCAACGACCCGCTTTATATCGTTGACGGTGTGCAGGTGAGTGACATCAGTGACATTCCCGCCGACAACATCGAGAGCATCGACGTGTTGAAAGATGGTGCCTCCACCGCCATCTATGGTGCCCGCGGTGCCAACGGTGTCATCCTCGTAACCACGAAAGGGTCGAAAGGCGACGGCACTGCGAAGGTGAAGTACAACATGTACTACCAAATCAAGAAATCGCCCAAGACGCTTGACGTGATGGACGCCTACCACTATGTCCTCCACAACTGGAGTTATGCCACGGCATACGGCATGAACGAAGAGGACGGCATTGCCGAATACTTCGGGCTTGGCTCCAAGTATGGCAATCACCTGAATGACTACAAGAACGTCTCTGTACACAATTACGTGGACGACGTGATGCGTACGGCAGGGTCTTGGAACCATGACCTCTCCCTCTCTGGTGGCAACCAAAACACAAAGTATTATGCCACCGTCAACTACTTGACAGACGATGGAATCCGCATCAAGTCGGGTTTCCAACGCTGGAATGGCAACTTCAAGATTTCCCAAAAGATTACCAAGAACCTGACCTTCGATGCCGACCTTCGTTATAGCGAGATGAAGTTTGAGGGAACCAACTTCGACTATGCCTCCGGAAATTCCGTCTATGGCTATCGCCCCATCGACAACCCATTTGGCACAGACAACTCCGCTCTGCTCTCTATGGGTAACTCCAGTGTGGAAGAGAGCTTTAATCCTGTGAATATCATCGAAAACTATACCAATATCACTAAACGCCAGCGTCTACGTGGCATGGGTGCCTTGACATGGAAGATCATCGAGGGCTTGACCGCAAAGAGCGAACTCTCGTTGAGCCGCAACTGGAGCGAGACAAGGTATTGGGATGCCGGCAAGTCCACCAACCCATACAACCAGGCACAATTGACCAAGGGTAACGGTTATGGTGTCCGTTGGGCTACCACCGTCAACTATGAGGTGCAAGGCCTTGGAGAGGATCACAGCCTATCATTGCTCGTTGGCAACGAGGTGTTGGCAAGCAAGTCTAACTCCAGTAAAGTGACTGGTGCTGGTTTCCCGTCAGAGTTTGACATGGACCGCGCCTTCGGTCTCATCCAAATGTACAACATGAAGGAAGACTACTATGACCAAACAAAGAAAGTATCTGACTTCACCAATACCATTGGCGAACCCAAGCATACACTGTCATGGTTTGGCCGTGTCAATTACGACTTCTTAGGTCGCTACCTCTTCACCGCAACGTTCCGCGCCGATGGTAGTTCCAATTTCGCACCCAACAACCATTGGGGCTATTTCCCATCAGCAGCATTCGGCTGGCGTATTTCTGATGAGCCTTTCATGGCAAACACACGCGACTGGCTCGACAACTTAAAGCTGCGTCTATCATACGGTACATCCGGTAATGACGCCATTGATGCCAGTCTTTGGAAAGAATACTGGGAACCAGAGGTGACATGGAATGGCGACAAGCGCACCGTGACCTTCAAGCCCGGCGAGATCCTTGCCAATCCTGACTTGAAATGGGAGACCACCGTGTCACGTAACCTTGGTATCGACTATAGTTTCTGGAATGGTAAATTGCGTGGAAGTTTAGAGGCTTATTGGAACACCACCAAGGACATCTTGATGAAAGTGCCTGTTGCCGAGACTACAGGACACAGCTATCAATACCAGAACGTGGGCGAGACCTCCAATAAGGGTCTTGAACTCTCCGTGTTCTATGAGATTATCCGTTCCAAGGACTTCAACCTCAGCGTGAATGCCACCTATAATTATAATAAGAACAATGTGGAGAAAGTACGCGAAGGCGTGAATGCCGATACCCACACTAACTGGGGTTCTTCGATGAAACGCCCATACAACGACTACATCATCCGCAAGGGCGAGCCTGTGGGTACCATCTTCGGATATAAGTCCGCGGGATTCTATACGGTAGACGACTTCAATGTTACGCAGAACGCTGCCGGTGAGAATGTCTATACACTCAAATCTGGCGTTCCTGACATCCAAGGCGTGGTGAATTATTCTGGTTATAAGCCTTACAACCTGCCCGAGGGACAGATTGCATTCCCCGGTGTCATGAAGTTTGAAGACACCGATGGAAGTGGTGTCGTGAACGAAGATGATGCTTGCGTGATTGGCCATACCATGCCACAGCATACGGGTGGTTTCAACATCAATGCCAGCTATAAGGGCTTTGATGCTTCACTTGGCTTCACCTATCAAATTGGTGGCGATGTGTACAATGCCAACGCCATGCACTCTATGATGGGTAACAAGAACACCAGCTATGGATGGAACCGCCTTGCCCTCATCAATGACTGCTGGAGAATGTACGATGTAGATGCCAACGGCGACCTCTATGCCGTGACAGACCCCACCGTCCTCGCAGCATTGAACGCCAACGCCAAACACGCACTGCCCTATTGCGAGTATGGTATGGTGTCGTCTGAATTCATTGAGGATGCCTCTTACCTGCGTTTGAACACGCTGACAATTGGCTATACCTTGCCAAAGACCTTGACCAAGAAGATTGGCATTAGCAATCTGCGTGTCTATTTCACAGGTGGAAACCTCTTCTGCATTACCGGTTACAACGGCATCGACCCCGACGTGAACACACGCCCAGGCGGTCAAGACGGATTCCCCGTTCCCAACTACGACTGGAACTCCTATCCGCGTGCCCGTACCTATACGTTTGGTCTTAATGTTGCATTCTAATTTATGGAAGGAAAACAAAATATGAAAAAGATATTATTATCGACTTTATGCGCAGCAGGAGTTCTCGCTTTGTCAACTTCTTGTAGCGACTATTTAGAGACAGACTCTCCGTCAAAGACGGATGCCGCCTTCGTGTTCTCCACCAGTGAGACGGCACGTGCCGCCCTCGAAGGTGCATACGCAGACTGGATCAATGCCGCCCAGAACAAGGTGTTCGGCGACGGCCTCTTCTATGCTGCCGATGTGGCAGGATCAGACATTGAGCGTCACCCGGAGGGATTCAACGCCCAACCAGGTCGCCACTATCCTGAATGTTTCTACCAGAACGGCAAATACGCTGGCGAATACAGTTTGTTGAGCTACCAAAAGGAAAACGACACATACGCTGCCCTCTATTCCGTTGTCAACAAGGCAAACATCGTGGTACAAGCCACACAGACATCCGAAGGATTCGACGAGATGATTGCCGCAGGCACAGAGAGTACCATGGGACAACTTTACGGCGAAGCTGTCGCACTAAAAGCCACGGCATACCGTGAGTTGCTAAAATACTTTGGCGATGTGCCATACCTTAGTGGCAAGGCTACTGATTCCGGCAATCTCTGTGGTCGTGACTCTATCTATGATGTCATCCTAAAAGAATTGACAGAGGCAGCCCCATTGATGTTCCGCGTGGGTTCTATCCCTGGCATCACGGGAAAGAACTATTTCTCTCGTACCTACGTGGAAGGACTGATTGGCCGTATTGCCTTGGAAGCAGGTGGTTATCAAATCCGCCGTGGCGACCTCTCTCCCCGTACAGACGGTGAGGGCAATCCATTGACTTTCGAGACCATGGGTAAGGATAACAACGGCGCATCATACGGTCGCCGCTCCGACTATCGCAAGTATTATGAGATGGCCCAACAGTATTTCAAGGCTGTGATTGACAATCCAGGCACGGCACAATTCCACACTACAGACCCACGAAAGGCAGAGAGCGGACGTACCTACGGAAACCCATACCAATATTTCTTCCAACAGATGCACATGGATGATGACGGCTTCGCCGACGAGTCCATCTATGAGGTGTCTATCGCACAAGGTGCAGGCAACGATGCCCGTCCCTACTCCTTCGGTCGTCCAACCACTGGTGGTAGCAAGAACAACTATCCTTGCAAGAACTACGGACAGGGGCGCATCAATCCCGCATTCTACTATGGTATGTTCGACCCCAACGACATGCGCCGTGACGTGGCATGTACCGTAACGGCATCCAATGGTGGCAATGGAACGGAAATCCTGTTGCCTTTCAACCCTGGTTCACAAGGCAAGGGTGGCGGCATCGCCTACAACAAATGGGATGAGAACCGCCAAACGAAAGTATGGACTGCCAACCAACGTAAGTCTGGTATCAATGGACCATATATGCGTATGTCTGAAATCTATCTCGGATATGCCGAGGCATGTGCCATGTTGGGCAATGATGCTGAGGCAAAGAAATACCTGACCATCATCCGTGAACGCGCATTCCCAGCCGGGAAGGCAAATGTTGATGCTTTTATCGCCAAGGAGGGTTCCTTGTTGGAGGCCGTCATCGACGAGCGCGGTTTTGAGTTTGCCGGCGAGGGCGACCGCCGTGAGGTGTTGATCCGCACAGGTCTTGTAGGCAAGAAGATCAAGGCGGTGAAGGATTTGACCAAGAAGATGCTTGATGGCCTTGCTGCCAATGGTTACTATCAGTTTGACAATGGCAATGTCATCTCCGCACAGATCTACACCAAGATGGTGGATGCCAAGGCTGTAAAAGGACACCGCCTCACCGCACAATGTCCTGAAGGAAGTGAGAACGATCCCATCTTGTTCCCTGGATGGCGTGGTGTGAACGACGACTGGGCATCATACGGACTCGATTATAAGGGCAACACCTTGACCAACTTGGCAATCCAAGGTTTGTTCACTCGCCTGAGCGATGCTGAGATTGCCGCTTTGGAAGAAGATGGATATACGGCTGTTGACTGGGGCAAGACTCTTGTAGCCAATGCAGACGAATACTACAAGTACTTGTTCTATGAATACGACTATGAGACTGCACCCATCCACTACTGGCCATTCACTCCTAATGTGATGAGCAATGGTGGATTCACTAACGGTTATGGTTTCAAGCAAGAATAAACAAACTTGATTCAAAAGGGAAGGGATGTTCAAAAGCATCCCTTTCTTTATGGACATATACCAATTCTTTACACCAAAGAGTAAGAACTATGCCCATTTAGAGTGTTTTTGCGTCAAAAGAACACGATGACACAAAAATCCACCTGATTTGCTCATTTGTACTCATTTATAATTCCAATAAACAGTATCTTTGCAAATACAAATATTTGACTCACCCTCATTAAAGAAAGAATAACCATGAGAAAGTATCAAGCCATTCTTTTTTCCACAACGGCAATTGTTGCCATGTTGTTTTTCGTCAATATCAATATTAACGCAGAGAATTATCCCTACCGCAGTGATTACCTCTGGGTGACTGTTCCCGACCATGCCGACTGGCTCTACAAGACGGGCGAGAAGGCAAAAGTGGACGTGGGATTTTATCTCTATGGCGTTCCACAAGACATTGAAGTGAGCTATGAGATCGGCCCCGACATGATGCCCTCCACCCAAAAGGGTACGGCAAAGTTGAAAAACGGACGTGCCGTCATCGACATGGGCACGATGAAAAAGCCCGGTTTTTTGGATTTACGACTGACCGCCACGGTGAATGGGAAGAAGGTGGGACACCATGTCAAGGTGGGTTTCTCGCCCGAACAACTGAAGCCCTATACCAAGAACCCATCCGACTTTGACGACTTCTGGGCAAAGAATCTCGAAGAGGCAAGAAAGTCGCCCCTCTCTGTAACCTGTACGAAAGTGGATAAATACACCATCGATGACTTCGACTGTTTCCTCCTGAAAATCAAGACCGACAGACGGCATAGCGTATATGGCTACTTGACAAAGCCCAAGAAAGAAGGGAAATATCCCGTCGTCCTGTGCCCTCCAGGCGCAGGCATCAAGACCATCAAAGAGCCCATGCGCAGCACCTACTATGCCAAAAACGGCTTCATACGGTTGGAGATCGAGATCCACGGACTTAACCCCGAGATCGACGGCGAGACTTTCAAGGAAATCAGCACCGCCTTTTCCGACGGGAACGGCTATCTTGAAAATGGGCTTGACAATCGCAACAACTACTATATGAAACATGTCTACGTGGCTTGTGTGCGCTGCATTGACTATCTGACCTCGCTCCCCGAATGGGATGGAAAGAACATCGCCGTGCAAGGAGGAAGCCAAGGAGGTGCCCTGTCGCTCATCACGGCGGGCCTCGACCCACGTGTCACGGCATGTGTCGCCAACCATCCTGCCCTCAGCGACATGGCGGGCTACCTTGACAACCGCGCCGGGGGCTATCCACATTTCAATCGTTCCAGCGGCATGTTGACCGACGAAAAGGTGAAGACCATGCAATACTTTGACGTGGTGAACTTCGCAAGGCGCATCACCTGTCCCACGTACATCACTTGGGGTTACAACGACAACACCTGTCCACCCACCACTTCCTATATCGTGTGGAACCTCATCACCGCCCCCAAGGAGTCGCTCATCACGCCCATCAATGAGCATTGGACCACCGAGAACATCAACTATGGGCAGATGGAATGGATCAAGAAGCACTTAAAATGAGAAGCATCTTCCCTTGGGTGTTGCTGATTGGCTTGCTCACAGGATGCAAGACCACCCAACAAGGCTTTGTCACCGTTTCGGGCGGTGGCAAAGTCTATTATGAACAACGAGGGAAAGGCAAGCCCGTTATCCTCCTCCATGGCCATTCCCTCGACACCCGTATGTGGAACCCGCAATGGAAGGCTTTCTCAAAGACCCACCGTGTCATACGTCTCGATTTCAGGGGTTACGGCAAATCATCTGAACAGACGGAAACATTCCAATCCACCCATGTCGATGACCTCATCACACTAATGGACTCCCTGCACATCGACCAGGCTCATATCGTCGGCCTGTCGATGGGGGCATTCGTGGCGGGCGACATGCTTGCCATGTACCCCGAAAGGATGTTGTCATGTACCCTCACCAGCGGTGGCATACGCAACAGCCCCGGCCCGTCCACACCGATGGACGAGACGGAGAAAGCCAAACGTGACCAAGAGATTGCCGCCTTAAAACAAAAAGGAATAGACATCTATAAAAAGGAATGGCACGAAGCACTGATGTCATCGGGCGGAAGTCGGCGCGAGCGGATGCGAAAGTCCCTCTGGCAAATGATCCAAGACTGGTCGGCATGGCAACCCCTGCACAAGGAGGTGCGCCTCTTCTATGGCAAGGAGGCTTGGGAACGGCTACGCCAACGCGGCAAGATTGACACCCCTACCCTCATCATCCGAGGCGAGAACGAAGTGAAAAACAAGAAAGGACAACCCGCCGAATTACCCTATCTCACCAATGCCCGCTACGAAGTCATCCCCGATTGCGGCCACATGCTCAACATGGAACGCCCGGAAGAGTTCAACCAATTGGTCCTTACGTTCATTGAGGGTTTGTCTCCATATTAATTCCGTAGGGCAATAGCATACCCTTCTCATCTTCCCATACGAACATGATGCTGCCATTTCCCTCTCCAAAACACCTCAAGACCTCTCTTTCGACAAGTAGAAACCATACCCAACAATGATTGTTGCACCCTATCAAAGAGAGGGCAGTTTGTCAAATAAAACTCACGAAATGGGCTTAAATGAAGGGCATCGTTTGCAACTTCCTTTCCCGTGGGTGAAAATAAGCCCCAAAATGGCGTTTCCCTAAAACGCTGAATACTAACGACTTACCAAAAAGGGGTGTCTCACACCATCCGTAAATGCCACATTTTAACATTATTTGGGCGGCATCCGTCGCCGATAAATGCGGCATCTATGGGCAATTACCGTGGCATTTATCGGCGATAAATGCCACACAAAAAATGTTAAAGGCATATCTCGGCATCGCTTCATCCGTATTTTCACGTTTATTAACCCATAAATCGACTTCCCCTAATCCTATTTCAAACTTTTCCACGATAGTCATTTTGTCAAGATCTTTCAATGGAAATCACGTCCCCCAGAATATGGTTTCCACCAGCTATAGGCACACCAGCCCAACATAGGCAAGCCAACCGGAATTGAAGACATTACTCATTATTTGGTCGTTTTTATTTGGGCATTTCGTCAAATATCATTATCTTTGCGAAAGCTATACATAATACGACTCACAATATTTATAAATTCATAACAAATGACCAGACTAAAACCTATACTTATGGCACTTGCCTTGTTGGCATGTACACCAGCACTCGCCGTCAACATCAAGGCGAAAAAAAACATCGTGGATGGCATCAGTTACCAACTTAACCCCAAGAAGGAACTTGCCGTTGTGGTGAAAAGCGACGTTCCTTACATCGACGAGATCACAATCCCCGAGAAGATTACCGTGGACACCATCACCTATTACGTGGAGGAAATAGCCGCCGGGGCGTTCTCCGGCTGCTCCGGCATGACCGCCATCAGCATCCCCAAGACGGTGACGAAGATAGGCGCGGAGGCTTTCAAGGGATGCTCAAGCCTGACGGAAGTCACGTTGCCGCAAAGAATAGACGAACTGCCCGTCAATTTCTTCGAGGCTTGCACCAGCCTGACCACCGTCAACATGCCCGACCGTATCAGCAAAATGGGGACTGGGGTGTTTCGCGACTGCAAGTCGTTGGCAACCATCACATTGCCCAAGTCGCTGACCAAGATTCCCAACGACACCTTCGAGGGCTGTTCGAGTTTGATGGACGTGACCCTGCCCGACGGCACCGTTACCATCGGAAAGGATGTCTTTAAGGACTGCACCTCGTTGGAGACGGTCAACATCCCCTCTGGCGTGAAGGAGATTGGCAATGGCTCGTTTGAGGGATGTGTGAGTTTGAAGAGCATCAAGCTGCCCAACAGCATCGTTCGCATCGAGAGCGGATTGTTTGAGAAATGCAGCAGCCTGAAGGAAATCACTATCCCCAACTCGGTGCAGCGCATCGACGACGACGCGTTCAAGGACTGCTCAAGCCTCGACAGCCTACTGCTTCCCAATTCGCTGAAAGTCATCGGAACGGGAATATTCGAGGACTGTTCTAACCTCATCAAGGCGACCATCCCCAATTCCATCGACAAGATCCCAGCCGAGATGTTCAAGAACTGCACCTCCTTGGTGACCATCAAGATCCCCGCATCCATCAAGGCGATAGGCAACAACGCCTTCCGGGGATGCACCAGCATGACGGCCATCGAGCTGCCGAGCGGGCTGAAAGAGATTGGCAGCAGTGCCTTTGAGGACTGTGTCAACCTAATGGAAGTGACGGTACAGACCGCCGCCCCGCCCAAGATGAGCAGCAGCTCGTTTAGCAAGGCGACCTCTCGCGAGGGTACGCTTATCGTGAAAAAGGGCGTGGTGAAGAACTATGAATATGACAAGCAATGGTGTAAATTCTTGAACATCAACGTCTTCTAACTTCTAATCATCACATAAACAATAGACTATCATGAATAAGCTCAGCAAAAAGACAGCAACCCTCTTCATGCTCCTATCCCTCCCCACCCTGCTACTGGCAAAGCCGGTGGTGGTGGAGACACCCAAAATGTCCTTGATCTTGGACGTGGAGAACGGGAAGCAACCCACGTATGTCTATTTCGGCAATAAGCTGAACGCGACGGAAATGGGGCATTTACAACAGCCACGAAATGGTAGGATGGAGGTCTATCCCACACACGGGCTGAACACCCCTGCCGAAGATGCCCTGGCGATGCGCCATGTAGACGGCAACATGTCTACGGCACTGGTTGCCACAGGCGTGGAACAGGCAGAGGAGAGACATGCCACCGTGACGACCATCCACACGAAGGATGCCGTCTATCCCATCACGGTGGACATCAAGTATCGTGCCTACCATGACGTGGACATGATCGAGACTTGGACGGAAATCACCAACAACGAGAAGGGAACGGTCACGCTCACCACCTTCGCTTCGGCTTGCCTGCCCATCCGAAGGGGCGAGGTGTGGCTCTCACACCTCTATGGCTCCTGGGCCAATGAGGGAAGGGTGAGCGAGGAACTACTCGAACCCGGCCAGAAAGTCATCAAGAACAAGGACGGCACACGCAACTCGCACACCGACCATGCCGAGGTGATGTTCTCGCTCGACGGCAAGGCGCGTGAGAATGCGGGCGACGTGATTGGTGCGGCATTGTGCTATACGGGCAACTTCCGACTGAAAATCGACACCGATGACACCGAATATCACTACTTTTTCGCGGGCATCAATGAGGACAACTCGGAATACCACCTGAAGAAAGGCGAGACATTCACCACGCCGGCACTGGCTCTCACGTTCTCGAAAGAGGGGCTGAGCGGCGCGTCACGCAACTTCCACCGCTGGGGAAGGACATACAAGCTTATGCACGGAGACGTGGAACGGAAAATACTACTCAACTCTTGGGAGGGAGTGTATTTCGACATCAACCAGCAAGGAATGGACCAAATGATGGGCGACATCGCCTCAATGGGTGGCGAGTTGTTCGTGATGGATGACGGTTGGTTTGGCGACAAGTATAAGCGCAAGACCGACAACTCGTCGTTGGGCGACTGGGTGGTGGACACCGACAAGCTGCCAGAGGGCATCGAGGGGCTGCTGCGCGATGCCAAGAAACACGGCATCAAGTTTGGCATTTGGATAGAACCAGAGATGACCAATAGCGTCAGCGAATTGTATGAGAAGCATCCCGACTGGATTATCAAGGCTCCACGGCGCGATGCCGTGTTGGGACGCGGCGGCACACAGTTAGTTCTTGACCTCGCCAATCCCAAGGTGCAAGACTTCTGCTTCAAGATTGTGGACGACCTCATGACGAAATACCCCGAGATAGACTACATCAAATGGGATGCCAACATGGCCATCATGAACCACGGCAGCCAGTATCTGCCAGCCAACGAGCAGAGCCATCTGTACATCGAATACCACAGAGGGTTCGAGAAAGTGTGCCAACGCATTCGCGACAAATACCCCGACCTCACCATCCAGGCATGTGCCAGCGGCGGCGGCAGGGCCAACTGGGGCGTGTTGCCCTACTTCGACGAGTTCTGGGTGAGCGACAACACCGATGCCCTCCAACGCATCTACATGCAATGGGGCACCAGTTACTTCTTCCCCGCCATTGCGATGGCAAGCCACATCTCCGCAGCCCCCAACCATACGGTGTATCGCACCACGAGCCTCAAGATGCGCATCGACGTGGCGATGAGCGGCCGTCTCGGCATGGAGATACAGCCCAAGAACATGACTGACGAGGAGAAGGCTCTCTGCCGCCAGGCCATCAAGGAGTACAAGGAGATACGTCCCGTGGTGCAGTTTGGCGACATCTACCGCCTCCTCTCGCCCTACGACAACAAGGGTCTGGCATCGATGATGTACGTGAGCGATGCCAAGGACAAGGCCGTCTTCTACTGGTGGAAGACCGAACAGTTCCAAAACGAGCACCTGCCCCGCGTGAAGATGGCGGGACTCGATGCCGGAAAGATGTACAAGGTACACGAGTTGAACCGTATCGACAAGCAGCCTTTGGACTGCGAGGGCAAGAGCTTCAGCGGCTCCTACCTCATGAATCATGGATTGGAGATGCCCTACACCCACGACGTGGAATGGTCGAAAAAGGTCAATTGGTCAAGTCGGGTACTCTATTTAACAGCAGAATAACTCAACGATTATCAACATGAATATCATCAGAAACATCAAGAGATCGGTTTTCGCCCTCATGACAGTTGCTCTTTTCATCATGACGGGATGCTCTGAAAACATCGACGACTCTAACCTTTACACCTTCACGGGCGAGACCATTGAGGACTTCCTCGCCAACCGCGAAGACCAATTCAGCAACTTCAACTATTTGCTGAAACGAACTGGGTACGACAAGATCTTGTCTGCCTACGGCACATACACATGCTTCGCACCCACCAACGAGGCCGTCATCCAATACATCGACAGCCTCTACGACGACGTTTCTAACGTTGACAATCCACACAATGGCATGACGCAAAAGGGCTTGGAAGGGTTGACCGACTCCCTTTGCAGGGACATTGCCCTCTTCCACCTGTTGTATTCAGAGGTGATGGCGATTGACATGGGCAACGGCATGACCATGAATACCATGCTTGGGCGTGACATCAATTCCGCCATCGACTCGATAACGGGCAGCGTGACGCTCAACAGCCTGACACAAATCACGAGCATGGACAATGAGTTGGAGAATGGCGTGCTGCATATTATCAACAACGTCATTACCCGTTCCAACAACCTCATTAGCGGCGAGTTGGAGAAACACCCTGAGTTCACCATCTTCAACCAGGCATTGACGCTCACGGGACTTGCCGACTCCCTTTCGGAACAAGAGCGTAAAGACATTGCCATGCCAGCCAAGATTGGAACGGGAAAAGGCTCCGGTCCCATCTACATGCCCGAAGAGTGTAAGTTGGGCTACACCATCTTTGCGGAGACCGACGAGGTATATCGGGAAAATGGCATCAATAACCTGGAAGACTTGATTGATTATGCCAACAACATCTACAAGGACTGTGCCTCGGCTAACGGCTGGTATGACTACTACCGCAACCATGGCATACAAGTAAGTACGGGTACGGACTATCGCAATGCCAGCAACACCCTCAACATGTTCGTTAGGTATCACATCCTGAGATACATCGTGCCTTATTCCAAGATGGTGTACAGTTACAACGAGACATCCAAAGTACCGCTTTATGAGTACTATGAGACGATGCTTCCATACACCCTCTTCAAGTCTATCCGTTCCAGCGGAAAGATTCTTCTCAATCGTTGGGTGACCAACAACACCCTGACCGACCGCGTGGCAGAGATGGCTTCCGCCAGCATCGCCACCGTCATGAACGAGGGCATCGAGATGAAACGCGACAACATCCAGGCACTCAATGGATACATACATCCCATCGCAGGGCTATTAGTGTATGACGAGTATGTACCCAAGGGCGTGTTAAACGAAAGGCTGCGATTTGATGACCTTTCCCTCTTGCCGGAGATGATGTCGAGCAAGGTGCGATTCATGCAACCCTCTGAGGTAAGGGCGTTACTCGGACAAGCCAGCGGAACGGCTTTCGGTGGCAACGGCAACATGCGCATCCCACGCAACTTCTCCAACCACCTCGTCGTGTATAATGGCGACAACACAGAGATTTACTACCTGCCAGGGCAAGATTGCAACTGGCCCAACTACCAAGGCGATGAGTTGCTCTGCATGGGAGCCTATGACTTCTCGTTCCGCCTGCCACCCGTTCCTGATGGCACATACGAGTTGCGAATGGGATATACCGCCAACGGCAACCGTGGGATGGTGCAATTCTATCTCGGCAGAAGCTCAAGCCTGACATCGATGAAAGCCCTCGACATCCCTCTTGACATGCGCAAGGTGCCCGTGGACAATGCCGACGGGTCGCCCGACAATGCCTCCGGCACGGGATGGTGCCTGTATACCAAGACCGATGACATGGGTGTGGAGAGCGATGCCAACATGCACAACCTCGGATGGATGCGCGGCCCGTTGTATTATGCCCGTGGCAAAGGCGGCTCACTCATTGCCCGCGCCGATGTTCAGGACTTGCGCCGCATCATTGCCAAGATGCAATTTGAGCAAGGCGAGTATTGGCTGCGGTTCAAGACGGTGTTGCCCGACAACACGTCCACGGAGTTCCACCTCGACTATATCGAGTTGTGTCCAGAGAACATCTACAACAATTCACAATACGTAGAGGATATGTATTAAAGGAGTTCAGGAGTTACAAGGAGTTCAGGAGTTACAAGGAGTTCAGGAGTTACAAGGAGTTCAGGAGTTACAAGGAGTTCAGGAGTTACAAGGAGTTCAAGAGTTATAAGGAGTTCAGACATTAGCTATATAATTAGCAAACATTTGTCTGAACTCCTTATTACTCCTAAACTCCTGAACTACCTAATTACCCTATCTGGCTCTTTGGCCAATTGACCAAAAACAGTTTCTCCGTGGCTCGCGTGAATGCCGTGTATAGCCAGTGGATATAATCTGGCGAGAGCATATCATCCGTCATATACCCTTGGTCGATATAGATATGCGCCCATTGCCCGCCTTGCGCCTTGTGGCAAGTCACGGCATAGGCGTATTTCACTTGCAAGGCGTTGAAGTGCGGGTCTTCCCTCAATCGCTTCAAGCGGTCGGTCTTCAAAGGGATGTCGGCATAATCCTCCATCACCTTATTATATAATATAGCACTTTGCTCTTGCGTCAACGCCGGTGCCTCGGTTAGCAAGCTGTCAAGGATAACCGTGGCTTGCAACTCGTAATCATCATAATCGGGAAATTGCAACCATACATCGGCAAACGTAAAGCCATACAACTCACGGACATTACGCAACCGCCGCACCGTCGCACGGTCGCCATTCGCCAAGAACTGGATGCCCGCCTTTTCCGACTCTTCGTCCTTGGAAGCCCAATAGTAGTTGTTCTTCACCACCATCAGCATATCGCCCGATGTCAACTGTTCCTCCCTGCCGAGAATCATATTGCGTATGCCCATATTATATATGTTCGCGCGTTTGTTGGAACGGGTCACCACCATCGTCTCGTCCATCCCCACATGACTATAGCTTGATGCGAGGCTTTCTATCAATTCATTGCCGGGAACCATCTGAACATCGGCAAAGCCCTCAAACCGCACCTTCGGCAACTGCGTCAATTCATCATGGGTAATCATCTGGCGAATGGCGGTGGCATTGTACAGGATGCCACTCTCTTGCTCCTGACGTAACACTTCATTGAGGTCAGCCTCGTACACCTTCATGCCATACGCACTCATGAACGAAGCCATCAGGGCAGGAGACTCCTCCTCGCCCACGGGTGGCAACTGCGCCTTGTCGCCTATCAATAATGCCCGACAATTGACACCACCATAAATATATTGCACCATGTCGTCAAGCAAGCAACCGCTGCCAAAGACGCTCTCCATATATCCATTGTTGGCAATCATCGATGCCTCGTCTATCAAGAATAACGTATTTTGATGGAGATTGATGTCAAGGGTAAATGCCCCCATAATTCCCTTCTGACGATAAATCTTGCGATGAATGGTGGAAGCCTCCATATTTGAATTGAGCGAAAACACCTTGGCGGCACGTCCCGTGGGTGCCATCAACACCACCTTTTGCCCTAACTTCCTCATCGTCTTGACGAAAGCACTCGCCAAGGTGGTCTTGCCCGTACCGGCACAACCACGCAAAATCATCAGCGAGTGTGGGTCGCGGTCGAATATAAAACGGCAAAAGGTCTGCAAGGCCTCCTCCTGTTCATGGGTGGGAACAAAGTGGAATATGGAACGGATATGCCCGCATAATTCGTCAATTGTCACGACTCTACAACTCTTCGATTTCCTTAAGACTTAACCCAGTATATTTGGCTACCAAGTCTTTATCCATTCCATCCGTTATCATTCTACGGGCTGTTTCTCTATGACCTTCCTTGATGCCCTCCTCTTTTGCCTCTTTTTTAGCGGTACGAATGGCATTATTGATATCCCTATAAGTCTTCACGCTATCTTCATACCCTCTACGTTCCTCCAATGTGAAACGTGCTATCTCCACTTGTTCAAACAATTTCGTGAAGATTTTTTCCTGCAAAGCCTTGGGACGCTCAAACAAACGAGAGAGATTACGAAGCACAAATAGCCACTTGTCAAACATCGTTTCCAATTGGTCTTCTGTCTTATTAAACTTCGGCATCTCAAGGTAAATCATTGTCAACTTGTCATAAAAGACCTTCTTCGTCTGTGTGTCCATCAACTTGACTTCATGGTGATAACAATCCTTTGAATAGTCTTCGTCGCGAAACTCAAAATTCAAGATTCCCACCGTATACACTTCTTTCAAGTTAAAGTCCCAGTCCCCACCCACTTTCGCTTGTTCCTGAATGGGGAACGTGGAGTAGAAAACACTACGGTCTTTATAGTATTGTTGGGAGACATTCTGCATCTCGACAATAAACTTACCCCCATTCTCATCTTCACAATAGACATCAAAAATGGCACGGCGGTTGCCGCCGTATAGACCAAAATGCTCCGTAGGCAAATAACTGATATCCTTTATATGTTGATGACCCATGAACAAAGCGTTCAGGAAACTAATCAACAAGTCCTTGTTCATCTCCGTCCCAAACAGTTTCTTAAAACCAAAATCTGTATATGGATTGATATACCTCTCCTTCCTTTCGTCCTCCATCATTGTGTGTATTAGAATTGATGCTACAAAATATGAATTGACAAATCATATTGTTACTTATGCAAAAATACATTCTTTTTGACAATTCACCAAGAAATTGGCGGATTATTTGTATTTTTGCAAACTCTAACGGATATTATGATTACGACAGAAACGACTTTCTTCATCATATTCATCGCCGCCGTCGTGGGCGTGTTGCTCGTCGACATGCTCGTCATCGACCGCAAGGCACATGAGGTTTCCATCAAGGAAGCGGGGATATGGACAGCCGTGTGGGTCGCTCTCGCTTTCTGTTTCGCTGGCTTCCTGTGGTTTCATGGCGACATGGTGCATGGAATAAATAACATGGACGACCTCCAACATGTTACTCAACGCTACGCTTCCCACATCAAACTCAACCCTAACGACTTCGAGGGAGGGCTTTCGCTCTACCGACACAACATGACCCTCACCTACCTCTCCGCCTATCTCTTGGAGAAGACGCTATCGGTGGACAACCTCTTCGTGATGCTCCTCATCTTCACATCATTTGGCGTTAGCAAGAAAGAATACCAACACGTACTCAACTGGGGCATCCTCGGAGCCATCGTCCTGCGCTTCATCTTCATCTTCGTGGGTACGTCGCTCATTGCGAGGTTCGACTGGATCTTGCTCCTCTTCGGCCTCCTGCTCATCTACAATGCCATCAAGATCCTCTTCGAGAAGGAACAGGAAGAGTCCATCGACGTGGAAAACCACTTCGCCGTGCGCTGGCTCTCCAAGATTTTCCGTGTATATCCCCATTTCCATGGCGACCATTTCTTTGTACGTGCCAAGAAGGAAGGCGACGAATACCAAATAGCGGGCAGGAAACAAGGCGGCAAATGGTGCATCACACCGCTCTTCATCACGGTAGTATTCATCGAGTTTGCCGACATCATCTTTGCCTTCGACAGCATCCCCGCCGCCTTCTCCGTGTCATTAGACCCCTACGTGGTATTCTTCTCCAACATCCTCGCCATCGTCGGTCTCCGTGCCATGTTCTTCCTCCTGGCGGGCATTGCCGACAAATTCCGCTACCTCAAGCACGGCGTTTGCCTCCTCCTGCTCTTCATCGGTGCCAAGCTCTTGCTCCACAATTACATAGAAATCGATGCTGTATGGTCGTTGGCAGTCATCGCCAGCGTGTTAGTCTTCAGCATCCTCTTGTCACTTGTAAGAAAACATTAAACATTCAACATTTCACTCTCAACTCTAAACACCCAACATTCAACACTCAACAATACCATGACATCAGACTTCATCCTACGCATCACCATCGCTGCCCTCTTGGGAGGCATTATCGGACTGGAACGCGAATATCGCTCCAAGGAGGCAGGATTTCGCACCCATTTCCTCGTGGCATTAGGCTCTGCCCTCTTCATGGTCATATCTGCATACGGATTCGACGGTGCCCTCGTCACTCCCGAACACCGTTTAGACGTGTCGCGCATCGCAGCACAGGTGGTAACGGGCATCGGCTTCATCGGCGCGGGTACCATCATCTTCCAGAAACATGTCGTCAAGGGACTCACCACGGCGGCAGGGCTTTGGGTAACGGCAGCAATCGGCTTAACATGCGGAGGAGGGTTATACCTACTCGCTTTGTCGTCTACAGTCTTGGTACTTATCAGCTTGGAGGCATTCAACTGGTTTCTCCACCGCTTCGGTAGACGCATCATCAACGTCACCTTCTCATCGCCCTCACAGGAAAACATCCGCAAAATCCTCGACAACCTACGCAAAGAGGGCATGGAACTCGACTCCTACAGCATGAAAGAGACGCACATCGCCTCGGGCATCGCCTATCGTGTGAACATGGACATCAAGGTGAAACGAGACAAATACGAGTTGCGCATCATCGACCTCATGGATAAGTTCGAGGGCGTAAGCATCGAAAACATCGAGAACTGATATTATATATAGTAAGATTTCTCAAGACTTAAAGACTAAAAGTAAGGCGACAGGGTAGTTTCAATTCTATTATAGTACGATTACAACTCTCGTATAGCAGTTAACAATAGTATCAAGTCTCTTAAGTTTCAATTCTATTATAGTACGATTACAACCTTGGTGAGTATGGTGGTCGCGCAAGTGGTTATACAAAGTTTCAATTCTATTATAGTACGATTACAACTCACCTCTCCGTGTGTGGGACGGTAACTGCAAGACTGTTTCAATTCTATTATAGTACGATTACAACAGTCATGAAAAGATACGAAAGACCAGAGATTACCAGTTTCAATTCTATTATAGTACGATTACAACTATGGATAAGCGTACTATTTTCTTCATTTTTATAGTTTGTTTCAATTCTATTATAGTACGATTACAACAGTCGTTACACGCTCACGGGTCTCATACGGCGCAGTTTCAATTCTATTATAGTACGATTACAACGTGTTTCAGTTTATGGAAACGTGCCGTTGTTGCGTCTGTTTCAATTCTATTATAGTACGATTACAACCAGCTGTATTGACAATCTGACAAGCTTTATCAATCCAATGTTTCAATTCTATTATAGTACGA
>JAFRRN010000015.1 GCA_017428055.1 Prevotella sp. | reverse complement strand
TACAAGGACTTCGACCCTGATTGCAAGAAGCCCGCCACAAACGGGTGACAAGCGATATACCGCCCATGGAAAGGCTATTGTCTTTGTGGTGGCAATCCGCCGCGCCGGAAGGCCGAAGCGGAACCCCGTCTGCAAATTAACCGACAACATGGGCGGCGATGAAAGCCAGTCTATAGCTTCGAGCCCGAAGAGGAAAGTACCATTTATCTCAACACGGAATTGCGAGCAAGGCCGTGTTTGGGATGGCATGTGCCTGTATTCTGGATTCATGCGGTTTTAGTTACATGTGCGGGGCAATTTGTTTACTATTTATAGAGGAAAGATAGATAAAAAAACTGAATGATAAGCCAGCTTGATAAAGAAATTGGGGGTTCTTTAGAGGAAAGGAACTGAATGTTTCAAACATATTTTGTACGCTTTGCAGCGTCAAAGAATAATCCCCTTGCGGAAATATAGATTTTGAGAGACTATTAAAACAAATGAGTATAAGCAATATTTGTAAATCATGAGAATGAAAAAACTATTAGTTTTGGCCGTAGCAATCGTGTTCTGCGGCATCGTCAATGTCCAGGCAGCAGGCGACGAGAAGAACGGACATGCGTATTTCACAAAGGCACAACTGCCCAATATGGCAAATATCCTGCCAGCCCCGCCAGAGTTTGAGTCTGCCAGGTTCGTTGCCGACCAGTCGCAGTATCTCTGGGGAAAGCTGATGCGTCTCGATGAGGCCCGTTGCGACCAAGCCAAGCGCGATGCGGTGTATAGCATGGAAACAATTATCCAAGAGTTCGGTGGCATCTTCGGCCTTGAGATTACCAAGGAGGATACCCCTGAGATATACAGCATCCTCCAGGATGTCTGTGCCTCTTGCGATAGTATTTACTCCGATGCGAAGGCTCACTTCAACCGTATGCGGCCTTACGCTTATTACAACGAGGGTACCATCGTGCCAGAGAAGGAAGAGAAGCACCGCTATGAGGGCTCGTATCCCTCGGGACACACCGTGCTCGGTTGGGCATCGGCATTGTTGCTGGCAGACATCAACACCTCACCAAAGGTGATGGAAGGCCTGCTGACCCGTGGCTACGAGTTCGGTCAGAGCCGTGTCATCGCTGGCTACCATTGGCAGAGCGACGTGGATGCAGGTAGAATGGCTGGCACCGTGCTTTACCAAATGATTCGCAACCATGAGCGTTTCATCGGCCAACTGGCAAGGGCTCGTGCTGAGTTTGCCGAGAAAACGGGTGGCGTTCCAGATGCGATTGGTGTTACCAACGCCAAGCAGCACGAGGGTTCTGCCCAAATCTACCGTATCGACGGCACGTCTGCCAGCGAAAGCGACAAAGGCATCGTGATAGCGAACGGACAGAAAGTGATTAGAAGGTAAGGCTTTTTTTACATGAAACATGAATAAATAAAGGTGAAGATGGAAAATGGAAGAAGGGGGATGGGGGCGCACTACGTGCGGAAATTATACAAAATGGGAATCAAAATTAACTCAAAATGGGAATCAAAATTAACTCAAAATGAGAATCAACATTAAGTCATAATGGATTCAAAAATGAAACGAATTAGGTCAAAAAACTGGGGTTTTGTCCTTATTTTGCCCGTATTTTGTTCAAATTTTGTACTAATTTTCGTTCAATTTCTCGCCGTCAGGCGACCCTTATTCTTTTTAAGAAAATAACAACGTAGAGAAAATCAATACGCTAAAACATCCCACAATTCGCGGATTCGCTTTTCCGGATCCCATTTGTTGTCGAATGTCCATTTGGCGGTAATCTCGTGGAAGGCGGGACTTCCTGGTGCTTGGTCGAGATTATTGTTCAGCCAACCGCTATTTTCGCCCTCGCGTATGCACCCATAGTAATACGTGCGCTGCCCCCACGGGCAGGGGTCGAGTACCTTATCCGTGTAGGCATAGCTGATGTTCGAGTCGAGGATTTGGGCGGATAGTTTGCAATTGATGAGGAAAAACTGTGCGTCGTGGTGGTATCTGCCGAGTGGGGTAGGGCTTTTCGCGTCGAATTGCGAGTTGGTGATGACCAGTTTCTTTGTCTTGTCGCCACGCCCGTCGTGCCAGATGATCGCCCTGCCGTCGCCATAGAAGCGGCATCGGGTGGCGTAGCACCATCCCCGTGGGCATAGGAAGTCCACGCCGGGGCAGCGCAGGAAGAGGTCGGCATGGTAATACATCCCGTTCCCTTCGGGTGCCCAGAGCGAGAGGGCGTCGTTTCCGTCCGCATAGATGTTGCTATTGATGACGATGGTGCGCGTGGCTCGCCCGAAGACAGCCATTTGGTGCTTGGTGGTGTTTTCGATGGTGGTGCCATAGTTGTTATACACCGTCAGCCCGCTGATGATGCAGTCGTCCGCTCCCTCTTGCAACACGATGACCCCGTTCCCCACGGGCTTGCCGTTATATTCGGTGATGGCTCTTGTCTCAGCCGTCTCGGCGAGTACGATGAAGGTGCTGTCCCGTTGCTCGCCAACGAGCACGATGTTCGGTCGGTCGATGATGACCTTTTGGTTGTATGTACCCTTTCGGATGAAGATTTTATATGGTGTAGCCGGCACTTCGGGTGCTTTCCCTATCGCCGCCTGTATGCTCTCGCCAGGGTTGACGACGGCGTCGAAGTCGCGCAAGTCCTTCTTCGGCTCGCGGAACATGTCGATCAGCCCGTTCTCATTCGCCCCCTTGGTCTTCAAACTGATGCTCACCTTGTGCGCAGGGTCGTGTTTGTCCGCCCACGCATCATAGAGGGGATAGAGCTCGGCGGGGCGGTCGCCATACCACGAGTAGCCATTTCGCCGCTCCGGGCCGATGTCCGACAAGTGGCGGCGCGGCAACCCGTCGCGGTCGCATACGTAAGGCTCGACATATTTCAGGTCGTAGTAGCGCGCCCAAAGCGGCTTCGCCGAGGCATCTTCCACCAGCCGAGTGTCGCGGTCGGGGCTACCCCATCGCCCCGTCCTTACCACTCGCAACCCCGTGAGCTTGTATTTGTCAAACCACGCCATCGCCCCATGCACAGCCGCCTTCACCCTCTCGTCGGGGTTGGGCAGTTCCATGAGCAACTTGACGATGTAGGCACTCTCCTGTGAACAATACGATGGCAGTTCGTAGGCACGGGCTTTCGCGGGCAGGAATGTCTCCCTGTCGTGTTGCTGGCACCACACCGTGGGCTTCCCATCCACCCGTATCTGCGTCGAAAGGATGCACTCCACACCCTTGTCGAAAGCCTGAACGGCCCTCTTGCGCAACGCCTTGTTGGTGAGATTCCCCTCGTATGGCGACTTTTGTTCGGCAATGTCGCGGAGCAAAAGCATGGTGTTCACCATGGCATCGTCGTTGTAGGTGATGTGGATTTGGTAGTCGCGCATCCCCGGCCAGAACTGCGGCCAGCCCCCATTGTCGTATTGTCCGCTCAAAAGGTATTCCACCGCCTTGTCGAATGCCTCCTTATACCGCTTGTCTTTCGTGGCTTGGTAGAGGCGGGCGAGGTATTTCATCTGCATCGTCGTGGCGTTGTTGTCGGTCGTCGAGTCGTCCCGCCGCTCCTTGTCCGCCATCACCTTTGCCCTTTCCTCGTCATTCAGCTCGCGCGTCATGTCGATATTCTTCGGCCAGCCGCCCGTCACGCGCTGGTAGAGCAGCATGTTGTCGCCGATGCGCCGTGCCTCGGCGGTCTGGAAAAACTTGGGGTCTGTCGCCCTCATCATGTTTCGTTGCGGCTGCGCGGTGGCAACCAATGCCATCAGGCAGGCAATGGCGGTCGTCAGGATTCGTCTCATAATGCTTTCGTCTTGTCAGTTAAAAGTGGAGAAATACCGAATGCAAATATAGCGAAAAATGGCTTGACACGCAAGGAAAAGGGCAAAAATGAGGGCGAAATGCTGCGCAACAGGCCGGCGGATGCCTTTTTCCCGCTTCCCAAATGCCACAGGTAATCCGATTATCCGATGCTTATAAACCGATTATATGATACCTATAATCCGATTATCCGATACATATAATCCGATTCCCTTGGCGAGAAAATTCCAAAAAATGTGGCATCCGGATTTAACCTTTGCCCCTTCCGTGAATCATAATTGTAGTAATCACCCCAAAACAACGTATGGAAATCGTCAACAACCCCGCCACCATCTTAGAGATGCTTGCAGACCCCTCGCGCCGCGAACAGGGCTTCCGCCTGCTCATGAGGCAATATGGGAAAAGCCTCTATTGGCACATCCGGCGCATCGTCGTCGGCCATGACGATGCCGAGGACGTGTTGCAAGACACGTTCATCAAGGTTCTCGGCAACATCGGGCAATACAAGGGCGAGGGCCAACTGTCGGCTTGGCTGTATCGCATAGCCACCAACGAGGCGTTGGCATCATTGCGAAGGCAGACGCGCCTGTTCCAACGCATCGACTCGCTTGGCCCTTTGCTGGCGGAAAGGATGGAGGCCGAGGCTCCCGTTGACGCAGACCGTGCGGAGTTGTTGTTCCAAAAGGCCGTCTTGCTGTTGCCCACACAGCAGCGCATAGCGTTCAACCTCCGCTATTACGACGAGCTCAGCTATGAGGAGATTGCGCAAGTGACGGGCAAGAAGGTGGGTACGCTGAAGACCAATTACCATTACGCAGTAGAAAAAATCAAGACATATATCAAGGAGCATACATCATGAAAGAGTTTGAACAGATAGGCAAGCATTTGCCATATAGGGAAAAGGAAGAATACATCGAGCAACTCGTAGACAGGTGTACGGAGCAAGCCATCGGCATGAAAGATGCCCATCGCCCTACGGACAAACACCGTCGGATGTATTGGGTAGCGGCTTCGGCTGCCGCGGCTGTCCTGTTGTTTGCCATCGTATGGCCACATCTTGTCTCAAATCCTGACACAGTGGCGGAGTCGGAGGTGGTGGAAAGTCCGATAGACCATTTCCTTAATAGCCTCTCCGACGACGAGGCGCAGCAGTTGGCTTATTATGAGGTCGAGGAGATCCCGGAATTTTAATAACGAACTCCTTTCCCATGATGATGATTTTCAACTATTAATGATATGAAAAAGGTATTATTGTCAATGCTATTGTTCGTCGTCAGCACGGCGGCAATGGCGCAAAGCCCGAAAGGAAAAGAAGTCAATGAGCGTCTGTTTGACGCGAGAGTGAGCGAGTTGGTTTATCGCCTGAAGATGACCGACGAGCAAAAGACACGATTCGTACCCATCTATCGGAGGTACAGCGAGGAGATGGTGGCGGCGTGGGGAGACCACCGCAAGCCCGCCACACCCACCACGAGCGAGGAGGCCGCCGAGCTGGCGAAACGCCGCATGGAGCGTCAGCAGCGTGCGCAGGCCATACGTATCAAGTACATCGACGAGTTTGCCAAGGTGCTTGACACAAGGCAAGTAAGGATCTTGTATGCCGTGGAGAGCCAGATTCAGCAGAAGTTGAAAGCCCGTATGAGGCGTGCCAAGGCTTATTATGCAAACAGGAAGACGAAGAGACATACGAAATGAAAACGGGCATCTGTCATTGCGGAATCGGGATGATTCGTTAAAAAACCAGCCTAAGCGTAAAATTATACATCGATGTTACATACATTGATGTATAATTTTTGTATCTTTGCATCTGAAACTATCAATGAAATATCATGAAAAAACCATTTGTGTACGGAGAGTTGGCAGAAAAAGAGAACTTTGTTGATAGGGCGGATGACAGGAAACGCCTCAAGACTTTTTTGGCGAATGGCATTAACGTGATGCTCATTTCACCACGCAGATGGGGTAAATCTTCCCTGGTTCGTCAGTCTATGGAGGAGTTAAAGGAAGAGAACTCACTGGTTCGCGTGTGTTATATAGATGCTTTTAGCATTACTTCGACATCAGATTTTCTCAATGCCTTTGCCTCTGCCGTCATAGAGGGAACGTCGTCAACGATAGAAAAACGTTTTGAGGACATCAAGAAGTTCATTCATGTCATCACGCCGAGTGTCACCATCAAGGATAGTGTGAACAATTCGTTCTCATTGGACTTGAAGATACGCCCCATCGAACACGATGCCCAAGAGATCCTTCGGTTGCCTGAGACCATCGCACAGGCGAAAGGCTTGCAAGTGATCGTGTGCATAGACGAGTTTCAACAACTTGCCACCTTGCCCGAATGGAAAAGCTTGGAGGGGAAGATGCGGTCGGAATGGCAATTGCAACATAATACCACCTATTGCCTGTATGGTAGCAAGCGGCACATGATGATGGATATTTTCGGCAATGCCAATAATCCCTTTTACCGGTTCGGGCAAGTATTGTTCTTGGAGAAGATAGCCAAGGAGTATTGGATTCCGTATATCGTGGATGGCTTTGCCAAGACGGGAAAGAGCATTAGCGAAGAACTGGCGGGACGCATCTGCGATACCGTGAAATGCCATTCATGGTATGTGCAACAATTCAGTTTCTTCGTGTGGTCGAATACCGACATCGCCGTTACCGAGGAGATATTCATGGAACAACTGCAAATGCTCATCGATACGAATGCCCCCATGTTCATGAGTGATTCCGAAAACCTTACTTCCGCACAGATAGGAATGCTTGCCGCCATCAGTAACGGGGAGACGAAACTCAATTCCAAGGCGGTGGTGGAGCGATACCGACTGAGCAACCAGCAAACCATCACGCGCAACAAGCGCCGATTGTGCGAGCTTGACATTGTGGAGCAACAAGACGACCACTTCGCCTTCGTTGATGCCGTCTACGAATTGTGGTTTCGCCAGCAATACCATCGGTACTTGTATTGAAGGAATAAAGACATTCACCATGGCATATTACGGGAACATACTGGAGGAGGAGCTGAAGAACAAGGTGGCAGCCGACCTGTTTGCGGGATTCGACACGACGCAAATCATCGGGCGCGTCGACTTCTGCGTATCGATACCCGCCGACCCGTTGGGGATGAACGAGGCGGAGTCGCTCTTTTGGGCGGAGGCGAAGAAGGGGACGAGCCACGACATCTACGAGTCGATAATCCAGTTGATATTGACCTTGGGAAAGGAACGCCCGCAAGACGCTATCCTCCCCCCTGCCTTCATCGGGGCTTTCGATGCGCAGAAGATGGCGTTCTTGCCATACAATGCCATCCTTGGCGTGCTCCGACAAAACGACTTCAACTGGAATGTCGCGCCGAGCGACCACCATACCAAGGAGTTCCGCCAGTTGAGAACGCTCCTCGCCGACTCCCTGCACCATGGGCTTGAGGTCTATGATTACGAAAGGGACGCGAAGGAACTCGTCTACTTCATCCGCCGCAACTTCGCCCAACGCAAGCAAGGGGTGCGCCATATCCGCATCAATAAGAACAACTTTACCCACATCTACCTGAAATGGCTTGAGGCGGTAAAGCCCTCCATCAACATCAATTGGGATATAGCCAAGAGGGCGGGGATTATCGATGCCGACTTCTATCTGGCTGACATCCTCTCAAAGGAGAACAACACGCTCGGGGAGAAGTTGTTTGTGTTGTTGCAAAACGACCATTATCTATTGGACCGCCGCATCAATGACTTTGGGCTTGAGGACTTTACCAAGGCGCAATTCAACGATAAGCAACAAGCGCATATACAATTCTGGAACCGATATGCCCGCCCGCCACGACGCGAGTATTGGGATGACATCGTGAACCGACGCGACCTGCTCGTGCCGCAAGACGTGCGGGAACGGAAAGGCTCTTTCTTCACTCCTGCCCGATGGGTGGAACTTTCCCAGCAATACATCGCCGCAGAGTTGGGCGAGAACTGGCAGGAGGAATACTATGTATGGGATTGTTGCGCGGGAACGGGAAACCTATTGGCGGGGCTCACCAACAAATACAACATCTATGCCTCCACGCTTGACAAGGCAGACGTGCAAGCCATGTTGCAACGCATAGAAGCCATGAACGCGGCGGCACGTGACATAAAAAAAGGCGGAGCCAACCTGTTGGAAAGCCATGTGTTCCAGTTCGATTTCCTTAACGACCCCCTGCTCGACGAAACAGACAAGAACGGGAATGTCATTAAGAAGTCTAAACTCCCCAAGTCCCTGCAAGACATCATCCGTGATCCAGAGAAGCGGAAGAAATTGGTCATCTATATCAATCCGCCGTATGCGGAGGCAAGTAATGCCAAAACATCCTTTGGAACTGGAATTAATAAGACAGGAGTCACAATATCGAGAGTAAAAGATATTTACTACAATAAATTGGGAAGGGCTGCCAATGAGGTGTTTTCATTGTTCTTTGTAAGAATTGTAAGCGAGATACCAACCTGTGTCCTTGCGGTTTTTTCAACTTTAAAAACATTACAAGCACCTAATTTCATAAAATTTAGAAAGAATTTCCCTGCAAAGCTAAATCGATTGTTTTTAGTGCCAGCTAATACGTTTGACAATGTGCAAGGCAATTTTCCAATAGGTTTTCAGATATGGAAAACCGAGGAACTTGTTGAATTTAAGAAAATAGTTGCAGATGTTTATAATTATCAAGGCACCTTTGAAGGAACAAAAACTATTTACGCCTATGCAGAAGACAAGTATATTATTGATTGGTTGAGAACATATTATGACAAAACTAATGACCGAATTGCATACCTTCGTATGACAAGTACTGATTTTCAGAATCAGTTGAGCGTTTTTATTACTCTGCATCCGTCTGCTAATGACTTTAAGAAAGTTAAACTTGCCACAATAACAAAGTATAATGTAATTGCATTTTGTATCTATTTTGCAGTAAGATGGTGCATTCAAGCCACATGGTTGAACGACCGTGACCAGTTCCTCTATCCCAATGATGCTTGGCAAAACGACATGGAGTTTCAATCCGATTGCCTTGTCTATACCCTGTTCCACGGGCAAAACCGCATCAGCAATGAGCATGGCACCAACCACTGGATTCCCTTCACCGAGGAGGAGGTAGACGCAAGGGAGAAATATGAGAGCCATTTCATGATTGACTTCATCCGGGGCAAGCACCGGCCAAGCCACGGACCGTCCAACCTTTCCCACACACAGGGCGACCTTTTTGCCGACATGCGCCAGCCCGTTCCGTTTGTTGCGGCATTGCCGCAACCCCTCCCCCTCTCATCGGAGGCGCAAGCCGTGATGGATGCGGGCAGGGAACTTTGGCGATACTATCACCAACAGCCCAACGCCAACCCCAATGCGTCGTATTACGACATCCGCCTCCACTTCCAAGGAACGAAGACCACCAAGGGCGGCAAGCAGCAAATGAACACCGACAGCGCGGACGACACCTACACCCGCCTCATCGCCACCCTCCGCCAAAGGCAGAAGGCACTCGCCCAGAAGATAGCCCCCAAGGTCTACGACTACGGTTTCTTGAAATAAAATTGGATAATAAACGTTATTAAGGTATGGGTACAGAAGTTTTAGAAACCAAGTTGATAGGGCAAATCAGCGACCACCTATATGAAGGTGTAACGAAAATCATAGACTTAGCCAGAGGACGTGCTGCCGTTTATGTCAATGCACATACAAGTATGACATACTGGAATGTTGGACGGTATATCATTGACGATATGGATTATCAGACTTATTCGGCATACGGTCAGAAAATTCTTGCGACGCTTTCGCAAAGATTGATGGCACGCTACGGCAAAGGTTATACCTATTCTGCCTTGACAAGAATGATGAATATCGCCCGCATATACGATGACAAGGAAATGTTTGCGACCCTTTCGCAAACATTGACATGGAGCCATTTTGTAGAGCTTGTTACTATCAAGGATGATACGAAAAGGCTTTTCTATCAACAAATGGGAATTGCGCAACATTGGAGCGTTACACAGCTACGCGCCAAGCAGGACGAGATGGCTTACGAACGCTCATTGATTGCGGTAAAGCCTAACGATGAAATAGTGAAGACATTGGAGAGTATTTCCCCACACCGCATGGATCCTGATGTTGTGCTGAAAAGTTCGTATGTTCTTGACTTTCTCGGATTAAGCGGTTTTTATACTGAAGAGAAATTGGAAAGTGCCATTGCAAGACAATTAGAGAACTTTATATTAGAGTTGGGTCAAGGCTTTGCTTTTCTTGAAAGGCAAAAGCGCTTCACGGTTGATGGTACAGACTATTATCTCGACTTGCTTTTTTATCATCGCAAACTAAAATGTCTTGTGGCTATCGATTTGAAACTTGGCAAGTTTAAACCACAGTATAAAGGGCAAATGGAATTATACCTAAAGTATTTGCAGAAATATGATATGCAACCTGATGAAAACCCGCCAATCGGTCTGTTGCTCTGTAGTGAAGGCAATACTGAGCATATAGAACTGCTGATGCTGGATGAAGATAATATTAAGGTAGGACAATATCTTACATGTTTACCAAACAAGCAGTGGTTTATCGACAAACTGAATCGCTCTATATTGATAGCAAAAGAACATAACAAATAAAAATGACATGGGAATAGTAATTGGCATTGACGTGGGCATCAGCACCACGAAGATTGTGGGGATAGACCCACAGAGGCATGTGTTGGCACCCATTCGCATCAAGGCGGCAGACCCTGTGACGTCGCTTTATGGCGCGTTTGGCAAGTATCTTTACGACAATGGCATCCATCTTGGGGATGTGGAGAAGGTGATGCTCACGGGCGTGGGTGCCGCCTACATCGACTCGCCCATCTATGGGTTGCCCACGGGCAAGGCGGAGGAGTTTATCGCCGACGGCCTGGGTGCGCGTTATGAGAACAACTTCGAGCGGATGATGGTGGTGAGTTGCGGCACGGGAACATCTATCATCCGGTGTGACGGTGATGAGATCAAGCATATCGGAGGCATCGGCGTGGGCGGCGGCACGTTGGCTGGCCTATCGCGCCTGTTGCTCCAGACCGATGACATCGCGCATGTGGTGGAGCTTGCCAAAGGCGGCGACATCTCAAAAATCAACGTGTTGATTAGTGACATCAGCGCCAAGCCCATCCCCGGCTTGCCGATGGACGCGATTGCGTCGCTCTTTGGCAACGCGCAGACAAACGCCTCGCCTGAAGACATTGCCTTGGGCATTATCTGGATGGTGCTGCAATCCATCTGTAGTGCCACGGTGTTGTCGGCGATGGGCAGCGGCATCAAGGACTTCGTGATGATTGGCAACCTCACGGCTTTGCCTTATTGCGACCGTGTGTTTGCCGCCAATGAGAAGATGTATGGCGTGAGATTCCACATCCCCGAGCATTCGTTGTTCAGCACGGCGATTGGGGCGGCGTTGTGTTTCTTTGAAGAAAAGGAGTAAGAATAATAAGGTGAACAGGTGAAAATGGTTGGCGCAACGTTTTCACCTGTTTCCCTTTTTAGGGTTTCCCCCTTCATCAATAGGGATTTCCCTTTCAGCTTTTAGGGAAAATCCCTTTCTTTTTTGTGAAGAAATGTTGATTTTTGCAAAAAGAAACCTATAAACATATCCCATTATGAAACGTATTCTACTATTACAGTGGCTGTTGCTGGCGACCGTCATGGCGATGGCACAGAGCCAAGACCCACAAACCCAATTGACGACCTTACAGGCAAACTTCGACCAGTTTGCGAGGAACAATCCGCAGGAGCGGGTGTATCTGCATTTCGACAACACCTCCTATTACAAAGGGGAGCATATCTATTACAAGGCTTACGTGGTGGACGACGCCACACTGAAACCGTCAGACATGAGCCGCATCCTCTATGTGGAGCTGGTCAATCCTATCGGCTACCCCGTGGAGACGCAGAAGCTGATGGTGAGAAACGGGCAGACCAGCGGCTCGTTCCTCCTGAAAGACACGCTCAATGCGGGCTTTTACGAGGTGCGGGCTTATACGGCGTGGATGCTCAACTTCGCACAAGGCAATGGGCATGGTTGGTGGCGCATGACCAAGGTTATGTCGCGGGAGTTCTACGGCGAGCTCAGCATTACCTTCGTGGCAATGCGGGCATCTTCAGTCGCGTGTTCCCCATCTATGAGGGAGTGGGCGAGGGGCAGTATGACAAGAAACGTATGCCCCGCCTGCCCAAGTCTACCGCCTCGTTGGTCAACAAGGAGAAGGACAAGTTGCTGATAGACTTCTATCCCGAGGGAGGTAACTTGGTGCGTGGTGTCTCTACCCGCGTGGCATTTCAGGCACGTACCACGGAAGGACGCACATTGAATGTCATGGGCAAGCTCATCCGCAAAGGCAAGGAGATAGGCACTTTCCAGTCTCTCCATGCTGGGCGTGGCATGTTTTCATTCGTCAGCGATGAGAGCGATGAGACGGAAGACGAGTTGTTGCGCAGTTTGCGGTTAGAGGTGAGATACGAGGGTAAGGATTATACGTTCCGTTTGCCCAAGGCGCAGCGGCGCGGATATGTCCTCAATGTGTTCACTGGCAAAGAGAGAATACGCGCAATCGTCAGCCGTAACGACCAGACAGATGGAGAGCAACTCGGTTTGAGCATCACCTCGCGTGGCGTAACGCTCCATAATGAAATCCTCGACCTGCGACAAAAAGAGAGTTTGGGGATAGAAATCGACAAGTCACAGTTGCAGACGGGTGTCAACATCTACACCTTATATAATAATAAGGGCAAGGTGATTGCCCAGCGAGAGGTGTTTGTCAACAACCATGATTTGGATGGCAAACGGTTGCATATAGACCTACCGACGGATTCCAACGGATTGAAGCCCCACGACAAGGTGACGCTCCAATGCCAGTTGGTGGATAAGGAGGGCAACCCCGTGCGTGAGAAGGGCAAGTTTTCTATGGCGGTCACCGATGGTGTCTACCGCGATGGCACATACGCCGATGGCAACGCCCTCTCGTATCTGCTCCTATCGAGCGAGGTAAAGGGCTTTATCCCACACCCCGAATACTATTTTGAGGCGGATGACAATGAGCATCGCACCGCCCTCGACCTGTTGCTCATGGTGCAGGGATGGACCCGTTATGACTTTGAACGCATGATGAGCGACGAGCCGTGGACACCCCTCATGGCGGTAGAGCGTGGCTTGAACTTCCGTGGGCGCGTGGTGGACGACCATGGGTCGTATGAATATGAGTTTTGGAAAAACCTCAAGAAGCCTATATGGGTGTATAATGAGTTGTCCACTCCTTACAAGGCGTTTAGCCAGGCGGAGATTTTGACTGACTCCTTGGGATTCTTCATGTTTAATTTCAATCCCTTCTTTGGTCCGTGCAACATGGCTTTGACGCTCAATGAGAAGAGCGCCAAGAAGATTGGGCATAAGAAGGCGGGAGTGTTAGGGCATAACTTCTCGGTGTTCAAGAACAGGCGTCCCCCGTATCTTGTGGGTAAGCACATCATCCCCTTGAACCCCTATTCGCCCATCGCCCGCAACTATGACTTTTATGAGACAAACGCCTTAAGCGAGGCATTCGACAAGAACCTCTTTACCGAGAACTTTATGTCTAAGGCGGAAGAAGTTGTCGATATGCTCTATTATGACGATGAAAACCGTACGTTTGTCATGCCAGAGGTGAAGGTGCGGGGACGGCGCGGCTGGGCAGACTTCCGAAAGGTGAAGCCCACGGCGGTCATCGATGTGCGCGACATGATGACACATCTGTCAAATGTCTTTGGCACCATCAACGACTTTCATTTCTTTGGGTCTGGGTCGGGAGGTCGTCTGGGAACGAATGATGGCATCAATGCCTTCCATATCCTTGAGTCTGGGTTATTTTTTGAAGGCCGTTCGGGAACGAGTGGTGACAACTTCGTACTCATGGGCAACGATGCACATAAGGGTGGATGGTGGCATCCGGGGGCAGAGCGTGACAGCAGTATCCAAAACGGTTTTACCGATGATAGTTTCTTCTCGGACATGGTACGCTATCGGCAACAGACTGACAGCCTCAAGCCCGAGGCTCCCCCTTCGCACAACTTTATGCGTGTCAACTCGCAACGGATGTGGAACAAGTTCCATAAACTCAGCGACCATCAGTTTGACTTCAGCTTTGCATCCTATTACAATTACAATAAATTGTTGATGATCTTGGGGATTGATGGCATGAACTTGTCGTTGGTTGACTCCCCCGTGTATGGCACACAACCCCAATTCGTCAGCCCCGATCGGTATGGCTTGGAGGAGAACCTCGCACCGGGCATGTCGTTCTTCCCGCCAGATGCCAACTTCACCAAGCTCTATCTATATGTCGATGCCGACGACAGGTCGCTCATCCACCAAGAAGGGAAGTATCATGAGCGATTGTACCATTACGAAATGGGAGGGACGAAGAATAGTGACCATCCCCTCACATCCATCATCAATTTCAAGACGGAGAACATCTTGCGGCCAGGCTTCCCCCAGCCCGACTTCTATGGATTCCGCATCAATTTCCAGGGATACACCATTCCCGATGAGTTCTATTGCGTGGACTATAGTCACGAGCCACTACCCAAAAATGGCGACTACCGCCGCACCATCTATTGGAACCCGTCTGTCACGACCGATGGCGAGGGTCATGCGCAAGTGACATTCTACAACAATAGTTTCACCAAGAATATCGCCGTCTCCGCAGAAGGGCTGACCGAGAACGGGATAATACTACAAGAGAAATGATGGGAAGAATGATTGCTTTATGGTTGGGCATGATGCTTTGCACGATGAAGGTGTCTGCCCAACTTCACATAGTATCGCGCGTGGTGGACGTGAAGACGGGAGAGCCGTTGCCTTTTGCGTCTATTTACATCAATGGCGACAGGAATACCATCACCAATGAGGAAGGCGAATTTGTCATCGATGCCGATTCCACGGACGTGCTCCGCGTCACTTATGTTGGCTATCGCAAGATGATGGTGCCCGCTATGGAGGTGGGCGATAAGATTTGTCTCAGCACCGAGGGGTATGCGCTTGGCGAAGTGGAGGTGTTCGGGGCGGATTATGTCATCAGGAAAGTGTTGAAACGGATTAAGAAAGAGTACAAGGTACACAAGTGGGATCAGGTCAATTTCTTCTATCGCCAAACCAGTAGGGCAGGGCTTACCTGCACTTCGTTCCTTGAGGCTTTCTTCACGGCCCGTCCCGCCATCCAGCTCCGCAAGCTCTCATTTGCCAAGGGACGGTTCGTGACGGTGGCGGGGGAACTCACGGTCAACCCCATCAATTACTTCACTTTCGCCGAGGTGCCGATTTCTTCGGTTCCGATAGTTTCTCTATCGGATGAGTTGGTGCCACTTGATGACAATTACCAGAACTATTACCATGCAGAGTGCCAGACCATTACCGATGGGGATCGAAAGGTCTTTGTCGTCTCCTTTGTTCCAAAAAAAACTGGGAAAAGTGCGATAGAGGCTCGCCTGTACATTGACGGTGAGACATTCCAACTTTTGAAATATGAGGGTAAGGGATTGAAAAATGCCGTGCGCAATGAATATCGGGGTGGTGTGCATATCGTGCCCATAGACTATTCCTTTGTGGTGAATTGCCAGTTAGACCATGGCTTTACGGAGGTGCAGAGCGTGCATTTCATTGTCCATTATACCGATGGGGGCAAATACTTTGAGACGACGGGCATCCTCTACAACGTGGCGGAGCGTTTCGTCAAGGGGAAACACAAGATGCAATTCTATGACAACATCCTCGATGTCATCAGGGAACAAGACTATGACTCCGAGTTTTGGAAGAAGAACGAGATTGTCAAGCGTACTCCTATAGAAGAAGAGGCGATCAACCTCTTTGAGCGTGATAACCTCTTCGGGATTTATTGATAGGGAAGTTCAGGAGTTTTTGGGAGTTCAGAAGTTCAGACATGAGTCTCATGGTTCAATGAAACTCATGTCTGAACTTCTTAGTTTCACTCTTAATAGATGAATACGCGATAGTCTTTCACGCTGCCCGGCGCGCCTTGCTCGGCACGGGGGAGGTATTCAAGAGCCTTGACATTCTGTGTTCCGCCAAGGTCGATGACGAGGAGGTGGGGGAAGCCTGCGCCCTTCGTCGTTTGCCAATACGTTGACTCTTGAAGGTCATAGACCTTGTCGAGCGTGTGGTTGCCATTCTCATTCTCCGAGTCGGCATACTTGGCAACCCACGGTTCGCGGCTCAGACGCTTGCCGTCAGCACCTTGCAGATACAATTCGGCAATGGCGGACACGTCGCCACCATCTTGGTTGGATGTGATTTCAATGGCAAGATAGCGGCCCTTTGCCGCATTGGGGAAGGTGATGGTCTGCCATCCGTTGCCGCCCTTGAACGCCCCAGCCACCACGGGAGTCATGGAATTGAGGTCGGGCTTGTCGCCGATGTTGTTGTGCTTGTTGCTCTTCTCCAGTTGCAACTTGTTCAGTTCTGGCTCAGCCTGTCCCCAAACAACGGCCTCTTTCGGCCCAACCACGTCAAGGACAATCACCTCGTTCTTGCCTTTCTTCAACCAACAACCAGGCACGTACAATGTCTGTTGAGGGCCGATAGACCAGATACGACCCATCGCATGGCCATTTACATACACTTGACCCTTGCCCCACGTCTCGAAGTTGAGGAATGTGTCGCCCACCTTTGAGAGGTTGAAGTAACCACGATAGTAACCGCGTTTACCCAATGCATACTTTCCATCGGTGAGGCGGTCGGCAAGAGGTCTTCCAAAGGCATTAGGCCAGGCATCCGAATCGAAAGAGCGAGCAGCCCTACTGTATTCGTCGCTGATAGGATGCATAACCCACCGTTTCGGTTTCCACGTCATTTCGATTTTCTTTATTTCGGCACTAATGACCACATCGCCTACGATACCTTTGAAGTCCTTAATGGCTCGACCGAAGTTAATGCGTCCCATTCCCTCTACGAGAATGTTCAGTTGCTGGCCTTCCTTTACGGGGGGGAGAGTAATCGTCTTCTCGTTCTTCACGCGGTCTATCTTGCCGATGTATTGGTCGTCTATGAATATCTGGGCGAAATCATGAACTTCCATTGTCAATTCGCTGGGTACAGGAATTTCTGGCAAAGACCTGCTATAATAAACCATTCCCCAGCCCAAATCCATCTCTTCAAAAGTTTTCGGACTTTCGCCTATATCCATGTGCTGATTGCCATAAAATGGAGCAAATTCCTTTAACTCAAACTTCGGCACGGTGATGATGGGCATGGGAGCCTTGGGAACAGCAGGCATCTTCTTGCCATTATTATATTTCTCCATCATTGTTCGCAGTTCCCAGAACTTTGGGGTAGCGAGCCCCCATTCGTTGATGGGAGCGTCATAGTCGTATGATGTTACGTCGGGTGCAAAGCCGGGTGAGTTGGCGCCTGCCCAATGCCCAAACGATGTGCCGCCGTGGGTCATGTATAGCGAGAAGGATATACCCTTGGAGAGCATTTCGTCCATTCCCTCCACCATATCTTTGGCAGGGCGCGTCTCATGGCGTGCTCCCCACTTGTCGAACCATCCGCTCCAGAACTCCGAACACATCTTTGGCGCGTCGGGACGCAGCTCGCCAAGGCGGCGGAATTGGTTGTCAATGTTCGCCCCAGTACCGAAATTCATCGTCCATACGAGGTCGTCAAGACCGTTCTTCTCGAAGTTGGACGACCAGTCGCATTGGAACAACGCCAACTTATCGCCATAGATGGAGCGTAGGCAATCGCGGATGGCAGACACGTAAGGCTTATCCTCGCCATAGCTTCCATATTCATTCTCCACTTGTATCATGATGATGGGACCGCCATTCTGTATGGTGAGCGGGGCTAATTGCTCGCCCACTCTCTGCTCGAAGATTTTCACGCGCTCCATGAAGTAGGGGTCTTGCTCGCGTAGACGGATGTCCTTCTTCTTCAAAAGCCACCAAGGAAGGCCACCCATCTCCCATTCGGCGCATACGTATGGACCGGGGCGCACGATGACGTACATCCCGTTCTTCTGTGCCAAGCGGCAGAACTCCGCCACGTCGTTATTGCCCGTGAAATCAAACATCCCTTCCTTTTGTTCGTGGATGTTCCAAAAAACATAGAGGCAGAGCGTGTTCATACCCAATGCCTTGCACATCTTGATGCGATGTTCCCAATAGGGGCGGGGAATACGGGGGTAGTGTACCTCTGCCGCCTTCACGATAAACGGCTCGCCATTGAGCAGGAACGTGCCCTTGCCCACGGTGAAGTCGCCGCCCTTGTTGGCGGCTTGGCTTGTCGTTGGTACCCACATCAGAGTCATCGACAATGCTAATGTAGTGAATAGTCTTGATAAATACATTGTTTTAGGTATTGATTTGATGTTTTTGCAAAAATAATGAAAAAAAGTAAAAAGGTATTGGATAAAAGAGAAAAAAACGTTTCGCCATTCCTTTTTTCATCTTTCATCTCTCATGTTTAATCTATTGGCGACCCGCTCGTTGTCCATCAACCGCTTGTAGATGCCTTGGCTTATGAGGTCGATGGGACGGAGGGCGAAGTCGGGAGTGTTGAACGAATAAATCGTTTCAGCTTCATATTCTCTCGGATTGCGTTGAGGGAGACGGAAGGGTTTGTCGGGTCTGCCCTGTTTGTCAATATGTGCGAAGTAAAGTTGGGTATACAATCCATCGTCGCGTCGACTGGTAAAGACTATCCACCGTGAGTTCAGGCTCCAGTTATGGAAACTCTCTGCGTCTTTGCTGTTGGCAAGGGCAAGCGGCCAAGAGTCGTTTGTTTCCAAGTCCATCATCCACAGGTCTGCCTCAGGGTGCCAGATGGGGAAGCAGCCATAGTCGCTCAAGGTGTACAAAAGATATTTCCCATCGTATGAGACACGTGGCATATTGGCACTTTTGCCCATGCTACGGGCGTTCACGATGGTGTCCACCCGACTTCCCAACTGTCCTGTCTCGGGATGGAAGTCGATGCGGCAGATGTTGTATTTCACGTCCATGTAATTCTTCCAGATGCTATCCGTCCGATTGGCGGCACAGAAATAGAGTGTCTTGCCATCGGGAGAGAAGGCAGGGAAGTTCTCTAAATGGTCTCTTGTCGCCACGATGCTGTCAAGGAGGATGTCATGGGTCGCGGGATGGTAGATGATGATGTCCGACGAGTCGTCGTACACTTCCACGCGCCTATCGCGTAACTGGTGGAAGTTTTGGTGTGTCTGGTTGGTGGAATAGGCGATGTACCTGCCCGAGGGGTGCCAATAGGGATAGACCATGCTGCCGCCCAATTCGTCGTTGCGCGGTGATAGGATGTCGATTTTGCCGTCATGGCACACCACCGTTGCCCCATGCTCGCCCCTCACATGGAATGTTGACTGGTCTGGGTTGGTGCGGTTGGGCGTGTGGCAATTCATGCAATTCGACTCTACATGCTTGTTTTCCACGATTGCCGTTTCCTCAAAGGTGGAGAGCGAGCGTTGGTAAAGACCCATCGACCCGTATGTCTCATAGCCGGGAGGTATCAATCGGTAAGTGACTCCCCATTCTTCCAGCGGGTCGTCGCTAATGTAGATGGCAAACGGCTTGTATTCCGTCCATGTTCCGTTGCGCCTTGCACATACCGTGACGGTGAGGCTATCGCCAACGTTCTGTTTCAGTAACGAATGCCATTCGCCGATGTCAAAGTCCGCATATCTGCCATTGGAATGCAACTGTCCGCCTTTTGCGCCTTTCACGATGACATCCATTCTGTCTATCGTTTCATCGTCTATGTAGAAGTTGAGTGGTGCGATGTCTTGTGGGATGGTCACTCCGATATAGTCGGGTATGACCTTTGGCAATTCCTGGCTCTTCGTGGGATGGTCGGGTAGGGGTGTGCAAGCCGTTATCCCGACGGCGATGATGGATAATATGATTAGCAGTTGTCTCATGGCTCTTGTCTTAATTGGGTGGTTGCCCACCCGTGGTAATGCCAATAGGTCTCATTATAAGGCGATGCGTCGAGGGAAGGGTGTTGCCTGTTGCCCGTGGAATTGACGATTTGCATGAATTGAACCGTCGTCTCAAACACCGACTTGTCGATGGGGATGGGTAGCGAGTCGTTGGGATGGAAGAGAATCCAGTAGCCCGCGATGCACTCTTGCACCGCCTTGGGCACACGTTGCTTGGAGTGTTCTGCCATAGACATGGTGAGTCGTGTGACATCCTCCATGTCGAGTCTCAATAGCTTATATGCCATCAGATAGTCTGCCGCAAGGCGGTTGTTGGGATTTTCCGTAGTGAGTTCCTCCAGCATTTGCTCCTTGGCGTAAGCCAGTTCGTCGTTCTTCTTTTGGCGGAACGAGCGAAGTTTCCCATATTGTCCATCCGTGTCAATCTTGTGTTCGTCAAGTAGGAACGCCTTGTATTTCCTTGCCCAAGAGCCATAAAACAAGGTCGATTGCAGGATGTCCATGTATTTACGTGCCACGGGATAGTTGCCGTTCACGAGGTTCGCCTCCGCCAACCGCTTGTATAACCGTCCGCTCTTGTGGTTGTTGGGTAGCCTTTGTTTAGCGTCAAAAGCAAATCTCTCGGCACTGTTGACCATCCCGATTTCCCAACTGATGTCGCTCAATGAGTAGAGGGCGAGCGGTTCCATGCGTATCGCGTCCATCAATAACCCGTCCGGGCCTATTTGCTTGTAATGGAACATCATGTCTAATATGGTGCCTTTTTGGGCGAGGGCATAGTTGGTAGACCATACCCCGTTGGCGGTTTGGGGTGGGTGGTTGTATGACTTCCGTAGAATATCGTCCCATTTCCCCTTCCTGACGAGGTAGTCGTATTCCACGGCCTCGCGCACTTGGTTGTCTGTCCGGTATTCTTTGGGGATGAAAACGTAATAGAAAAGCAGCAGCGAGGGTAGTAACGACAAGGGATAAAGCCATGACCAACGAAGTCTAACGAGCCTCATGCACCACCATGTGAGCCGTTGTAAAGCCCAGGCGAGCAATGCCACGACGACCGCGCCCAGCCAACCTACATGGAAGAATTGCGTTATAAAGGAAACCACATACTCCCACCAACCGCCGTCTGCCGCCCATTGCTCCTTGAAATAATAGCCCGTCCACCTGAACAGGTGCCTCTGTTCATGGTAGTTCAGCACGGCGCGATAGGGGAACAGGCAGGCCCCAAACACGCCTACGCATAGCAATACGGATAGCCATCCCTTCCAGTTTTTCTTGATATTTGCCGTTGTTTGTCGTTTCATTTGATTCCTTTCGCCTATTTGTGTACCTTGCAGGACATTTCCCGTTTATCCTCACGTACATAGGCGTGTTGACGTTTTTGTTTGCAAAAATATGGGTTTTTTATTGAAATTCCAAATGTTTCTTGCTTTTGTAGTGGTAGGTTGGTCTTTGCCAAGACGGCAGCTGGCGTGTTGCTTTTGTCAAGTTTTTATCACGGAATGGGCTCAAATGGCGGGCGGTTTTCGCCTCCGACAATATTTTGGACGAAAACAAGCCCTTTTTTGGCGTTTTTGCAAGTGGTTGAATATCAGTTATTTATGTTTTGGAGGCATCTTCGGGAGGTCGTAAAAGTGGCTTTTTTGCCCATTAAATGTGGCATTTTAACGTCTTTTTCCATACCTTTATCGTTGACGGATGTGGCATTTATCCCCGATAAATGCCGCCCAAAAAATGTTAAAAGGGGGTATTTGGCTTGAAAGAGGTGTCTTTTACTTGGTTTTTCGGGTATCTGTTAATTCTTTTAACTACTATTTCGCGATTTTTCCCGAGGGTGTTTTTGTCATGGTTTTTCGCATGAAAGGCAACGCCCTCCGATGGTGATAATTGTAGGTTGTCGTCTTTCTTTTTTTACTGGTTTATTTGGTCATTTGTGGGAAAAGCATTACTTTTGCAATCCGAAAGGCCTTTTTAGATGTGCCTAATCCACCCAAGAGTGTATACATTATTAATATATATTTAACGAAAAACATATTATGGCAGATAATAAGAACCCCCAGCAGATGCAGTTCCAGATGGAACTGAAGCCCGAAATCGCGTCGGGCGTGTATTCCAACCTTGCCCTCATCAGCCACTCACATAGCGACTTTGTGATTGATTTTGCCCGCTTGCTTCCCGGTATGCCCAAGGCGGAGGTGTGCAGCCGTATCATCCTCGCTCCAGAACATGCCAAGCGACTCTTGGCGGCTTTGCAGGAGAATATCTATAAGTATGAGCAAGAGTTTGGGAAAATAGAGATTCCTAACCAAGGACCACGTACCATCGCACCCTTCGGAAAGGGTAGGGAACAGGCTTGAAACAGGCTTCGCTGGTTTAAAATTGCCTATATTTTGTTAAACAATGCAAAATATAGGTTTTTTCGTTCTATATATATTAGGTGTTTTAAGGGAAAGTTCGTACCTTTGCACCCCGATTCGGCCTGCTATGCCCTGTGGTAACAGGAGAGGCGAATGTGGGCTTTGCCGAATAGAACATTATAACACAATATAAATAAATAAAAAAGTAAAATTATGCCTACTATTTCACAGTTAGTAAGAAAAGGCAGGAAAGTGTTGGTAGACAAGAGCAAGTCGCCCGCCCTGGACTCATGTCCACAGCGTCGCGGCGTGTGTGTGCGCGTCTACACCACCACTCCTAAGAAGCCTAATTCGGCAATGCGTAAGGTTGCCCGTGTTCGTTTGACAAACCAGAAGGAGGTGAACTCCTACATTCCCGGCGAGGGACACAACTTGCAGGAGCACTCCATCGTGCTGGTGCGTGGCGGTCGTGTGAAGGACCTCCCCGGTGTGCGTTATCACATTGTGCGTGGCACACTTGACACGGCTGGTGTAGCCAACCGCACACAGCGTCGCTCCAAGTACGGGGCCAAACGTCCAAAAGCCAAGAAGTAAGAGTTGGCGACTGAGGCCTTGAGTCTTGTTAGTTGGGTAAGCATGTAGCGATACAGTTTCGGAACTACGGCTCGTAGGAAGAGCCAAGACTCAAGGCCCCACTCCCCGAAAGAAAGATTTAAATCGTTTTGCTGGAGAATTGTTAGAAGGTTGAGTAAATGTCCGGGAGCGGACGTTGAAGAACGGCAGACAGCCCCATGCAGAATTAAACATCAAATAAAATGAGAAAAGCAAAACCCAAGAAGCGTCTGGTATTGCCAGACCCAGTGTTCGGCGACACCAAGGTGTCGAAGTTTGTGAACCACTTGATGTACGATGGCAAGAAAAACACATCGTATGAGATTTTCTACAAGTCGCTTGAATTGGTGAAGACCAAGATGGCCAAGGAGGAGAAGTCTCCATTGGAGATCTGGAAACAGGCCCTTGACAACATCACCCCGCAGGTGGAGGTGAAGAGCCGCCGTATCGGTGGCGCCACGTTCCAGGTGCCTACGGAGATTCGCCCTGACCGCAAGGAGAGCGTTTCCATGAAGAATATGATTAACTACGCCCGCAAGCGTGGTGGAAAGAGCATGGCTGAGAAACTTGCCGCTGAGATCATGGACGCTTACAACAACCAGGGTGGCGCCTTCAAACGCAAGGAGGACATGCACCGCATGGCCGAGGCTAACCGCGCATTTGCCCATTTCAGGTTCTAAAGGTATAAAGGTAAAAAGGTAAAAGGATAAAACGTAAAGAGAGAAATGGCAAACCGCGACTTACATTTGACACGCAACATCGGTATCATGGCGCACATCGACGCCGGGAAAACCACTACGTCTGAGCGTATCTTGTTCTACACGGGCAAGACGCACAAGATAGGCGAGGTGCATGACGGTGCCGCTACCATGGACTGGATGGCGCAGGAGCAGGAGAGGGGTATCACCATCACTTCTGCCGCCACGACGTGTAACTGGAAATGGAATGATAAACAGTACAAGATTAACTTGATAGACACCCCGGGACACGTGGACTTTACCGCAGAGGTGGAACGTTCTCTGCGTGTCCTGGATGGTGCCATCGCCACCTATTCCGCAGCAGACGGTGTGCAGCCACAGTCGGAGACGGTGTGGCGCCAGGCCGACAAGTACAACGTGCCACGCATCGGTTATGTGAACAAGATGGACCGTTCGGGCGCTGACTTCTTCGGCACCGTGAAGCAGATGGAGGAAATCCTCGGCGCAAATCCCTGCCCCGTGCAGATCCCCATTGGCGCAGAGGAGAACTTCAAGGGTGTGGTAGACCTCATCAAGATGAAGGCGATCCTGTGGCACGATGAGACCATGGGTGCCGAGTATGATATTGAAGACATCCCTGCCGACCTCGTGGAAGAGGCCCAAGAATGGCGCGACAAGATGATTGAACAGGCCGCCAACTATGACGATGACCTGATGGAGAAGTACCTCGACGGACAAGAAATCTCCGAGGAACAAATCATTGCCGCCATCCGCAAGGGCACGATTTCCATGGACTTGACACCGATGGTGCTGGGCTCTTCGTATAAGAACAAGGGTGTGCAGCCCTTGCTCGACTACACCTGCGCGTTCCTTCCCTCGCCACTTGACACCGAGGCTGTCATGGGCATGAACCCCAGTACGGAGCAGGAAGAGGGCAGGAAGCCTTCGGAGGATGAGCCAACGGCCGCCCTCGCGTTCAAGATTGCCACCGACCCCTATATGGGCCGCTTGGTGTTCTTCCGCGTGTATTCGGGTAAGGTGAATGCCGGGTCATACGTCTATAACCCCCGTACCGGCAAGAAGGAGCGCATCAGCCGCCTCTTCCAGATGAACTCCAATAAGGAAATCCCGATGGAGAGCATCGATGCCGGCGACATCGGCGCAGGCGTAGGATTCAAAGACATCCGCACAGGTGACACTCTCTGCGATGAGGACCATCCCATCGTGCTGGAGTCGATGACCTTCCCCGACACGGTGATTTCCATCGCCGTGGAGCCGAAGAGCCAGGCAGACATCGCCAAACTCGACAACGGCCTTGCCAAGTTGGCAGAGGAAGACCCGACGTTCACCGTCCGCACCGACGAGCAGAGTGGCCAGACCATCATCTCGGGTATGGGTGAGTTGCACCTTGACATCATCATCGACCGCCTGAAGCGTGAGTTCAAGGTGGAGTGTAACCAAGGCAAGCCACAGGTGAACTACAAGGAGGCTATCACCAAGACCGTCAACCTACGCGAGGTTTATAAGAAGCAGACGGGTGGACGCGGTAAGTTCGCAGACATCATCGTCAACATCGGCCCGCGCGATGACGACTATACGGAGTCACCATTGCAGTTTGTCAACGAGGTGAAGGGTGGTAACATTCCCAAGGAGTACATACCCGCCATCCAGAAGGGCTTTGAGGGCGCGATGAAGAATGGCGTGCTCGGAGGCTATCCGATGGACAGCATGAAGGTGACAGTGATAGACGGCAGCTTCCACCCCGTGGACTCCGACCAGCTGTCGTTTGAGCTTGCCGCCATCAATGCCTATAGGAACGCCTGCCCGAAGGCTGCCCCCGTATTGATGGAGCCTATCATGAAGGTGGAGGTGGTGACACCCGAGGAGAACATGGGTGATGTCATCGGCGACCTGAACAAGCGCCGCGGACAGGTGGAAGGCATGGATGAGGCACGTAGCGGCGCACGTATCGTGAAGGCGATGGTGCCGCTGGCAGAGATGTTCGGCTATGTGACCGCCCTGCGTACCATCACCTCCGGACGCGCTACCAGCTCGATGGAGTATGACCATCACGCCCCTGTATCGAGTTCCATCGCCAAAGCGGTGCTTGAAGAGATCAAGGGTCGCGTGGATTTGGTATAACAACAGATTAACGAGGAGAGTGATGTCGTTGAACGAATGACTCTTTGATGACATCTCTCCTTTTCAAACAACAAATAAATAACAAAACAACTATGAGTCAAAAAATTAGAATCAAGCTGAAGAGCTACGACCACAAGTTGGTTGACAAGTCAGCAGAGAAAATCGTGAAGGCCGTCAAGGCTACAGGTGCCGTGGTGAGTGGCCCTATCCCCCTGCCCACGCACAAGAGAATCTACACCGTGAACCGCAGTACCTTCGTGAACAAGAAGGCACGTGAGCAGTTCCAACTTTCCAACTACAAGCGACTGATAGACATCTACAGCTCCACGTCGAAGACCGTCGATGCCTTGATGAAGCTGGAGTTGCCTTCGGGTGTGGAAGTGGAGATCAAGGTCTAAGTAAGACTTGACACATTATTTATATTATTATAGGTAATAGGATTTTTTTAATTTTTTAAATAAACATTGAAATGCCAGGATTAATTGGAAGAAAAATCGGAATGACATCCGTTTTCAGTGCCGACGGTAAGAATGTACCGTGCACTGTTATCGAAGCTGGTCCTTGTGTTGTCACCCAAGTGAAGACCATCGAGAAAGATGGTTACAAAGCCATCCAGTTAGGCTACGGCGAGGCTAAGGAGAAGAATACCACCAAGCCTATGCAGGGAGTCTTCAAGAAGGCTGGGACAACACCAAAGAAGCACTTGGCCGAGTTCAAGTTTGATGAGGAATACAACCTCGGAGACACCATCACGGTGGATCTCTTCGCAGACGCTGAGTTTGTCGATGTGGTTGGCACCTCTAAAGGAAAAGGCTTCCAGGGAGTGGTCAAACGCCATGGATTTGGCGGAGTTGGTCAGAGTACTCACGGTCAGGACGACCGTGCCCGCAAACCGGGTTCTATCGGTGCTTGTTCTTATCCCGCCAAGGTGTTCAAGGGAATGCGTATGGCAGGACACATGGGCTGCGACCGTGTGACAACCCAGAATCTCAAAGTGTTAAAGGTGATTCCAGAGCACAACCTCATTATCGTGAAGGGGTCGGTCGCCGGATTTAAGGGTTCAACCGTTTTAATTCAGAAATAATGGAACTTAGCGTATTAAACATAAAAGGTCAGGAGACCGGGAGAAAGGTTACGTTAGACGAATCGATCTTCGGGATTGAACCCAACGATCATGTGCTTTACCTCGATGTGAAGCAATATCTTGGAAACCAGAGACAAGGAACGGCGAAAGCCAAGGAGAGAAGTGAGCACAAGGGCTCCACACGCAAGCTCGGAAGGCAAAAAGGTGGCGGCGGCGCACGTCATGGCGATATCAACTCCCCATTGATGAGGGGTGGTGGTCGTGTGTTTGGACCCAAGCCACGTGATTATCGCACCAAGCTGAACAAGAAGACAAAGATTCTTGCCCGTAAGTCTGCACTGTCTTATAAGGCACAGGAGGAGGCCATTGTTGTCATCGAAGATTTCATTCTCGATGCCCCGAAAACAAAAGATTTCGTAAATATTACTAAAAATCTTAAAGTTGACGGCAAGAAAATCCTTCTTCTTTTGCCAAGTCTAAATAAAAATGTATATTTGTCGGCTCGTAATTTACCGCGTACAGAGGTGATGATCGCATCGACACTCAATGCTTACAAAGTCTTGAATGCTGATGTGCTTGTCATAACCGAAGACTCGCTCAAATCCATCAACGAGACCTTAATTAAGAATAACGAGGAGAATTAAGATATGGCATTTATAATTAAACCATTGGTCACTGAGAAGATGACCAAGCTCACCGAGAAGAGGCCAAACTGCTTTGGTTTCATTGTTCGCCCCGAAGCCAATAAACTCCAAATCAAGGATGAAGTTGAGAAACAGTACAATGTGACGGTGGAGAGCGTGAACACGATGAACTATGCCGGGAAGCGCGTGAGTCGCTATACTCGTTCTGGCGTTGTGAAAGGCCAGAAGAAAGCATTCAAGAAGGCTATCGTCTTACTGAAAGAGGGTGAGACTATTGATTTTTATAGCAATATATAATAGAAATGGCAGTACGTAAATTTAAACCCGTAACACCGGGTCAAAGACACAAGGTTATTGGCACGTTCGAAGAGATTACTGCATCCGTGCCAGAGAAGTCTCTCGTTGTGGGCAAACACTCCACAGGTGGACGCAACAATTCTGGAAAGATGACCGTCCGCTACAGGGGTGGAGGCCATAAGAGAAAGTATCGTCTGATCGACTTCAAACGAGAGAAGGATGGTGTGCCCGCAGTGGTGAAGACAATTGAGTACGACCCGAACCGCTCGGCTCGTATAGCATTGTTGTTCTACGCTGACGGTGAAAAACGTTACATTATTGCTCCCAACGGACTGCAAGTGGGAATGTCGTTGATGTCGGGTGCCGATGCCGCTCCCGAAGTAGGTAATGCGCTCCCCTTGGCAAACATCCCCGTCGGTACCGTGATCCACAACATCGAGTTGCGTCCGGGACAGGGTGCGTTGTTAGTTCGCTCAGCAGGAAATTTCGCTCAGTTGACATCTCGCGAGGGTACTTATTGCGTCATTAAACTCCCATCGGGGGAAACGCGCAAGATCCTCTCTGCTTGCAAGGCGACAGTGGGTAGTGTAGGCAACTCTGACCATGCGCTGGAACAGTCTGGTAAGGCTGGACGCTCACGCTGGTTGGGTCGTCGTCCTCACAACCGTGGTGTCGTGATGAATCCGCATGATCACCCAATGGGTGGTGGTGAAGGCCGCCAGTCTGGTGGACACCCACGTTCGCGTAAAGGTTTGTATGCAAAAGGTCTCAAGACCCGCTCGCCGAAGAAGCATTCAAACAAGTACATTATTGAAAGAGCAAGTAAGAAATAAGTTAACAAGAGTAAATTATGAGTCGTTCATTAAAAAAAGGTCCATATATCAACGTGTCGCTTGAGAAGAAGGTTCTCGCCATGAATGAGAGCGGCAAGAAAACCGTTGTTAAGACTTGGGCTCGGGCTTCAATGATTTCCCCGGACTTCGTGGGACACACTGTTGCAGTTCATAACGGAAATAAATTTATCCCTGTTTACATTACTGAGAACATGGTAGGACACAAGCTGGGAGAGTTTGCACCCACACGCAAGTTTGGTGGCCATGCCGGTAATAAGAAGTAAAGGGACAACCATTTAAATGACAAGAAAATAAAAAATGGGAGCAAGAAAAAGACTGGCTGCCGAGAAGAGAAAGGCAGAGAAAAAGAATATTTGCTGTGCAAAGTTGAGGGGTGTGCCCTCCTCGCCCCGCAAGATGCGCTATGTCGTTGACATGGTACGCGGGATGGAGGTGAACCGTGCCCTCGCTGTGCTTAGGTTTTCCAATAAGGCGGCATCGAAGGACGTGGAGAAGCTGCTGCGTTCAGCCATCGCCAACTGGGAAGTGAAGAATGACAGGAAGGCAGAGGACGGTGAATTGTTCGTGAGCCGTATCTTTGTTGATGAAGGTGTGACACTGAAGCGAATGAGGCCAGCGCCACAGGGGCGCGGCTACCGCATCCGCAAGCGTTCTAACCATGTTACGGTGTTCGTAGATACTAAACCAAATGACGAAAAAGAATAAGTATGGGACAGAAAGTTAATCCAATCAGCAATCGACTCGGTATTATCCGTGGTTGGGATTCCAATTGGTACGGTGGCAAGAACTTCGGAGATAATCTTGTAGAGGACATGAAGATCCGCAAGTATCTCAATGAGCGTCTGGCAAAGGCGAGCGTGTCGAAGATTGTCATTGAGCGTACCTTGAAAATTGTCACCATCACCTTCTGCACGGCTCGTCCTGGCATCGTCATCGGTAAGGGAGGTCAAGATGTTGACAAACTGAAGGAAGAACTGAAGAAACTTTACAAGAAGGATATTCAGATCAATATCTACGAAGTGAAGAAGCCCGAACTGGATGCCACCATCGTTGGCAACAACATTGCGCACCAGATTGAGGGTAAGATTGCTTATCGCCGTGCCATCAAGATGGCCATCCAGAACACGATGCGCGCAGGTGCCGAGGGTATCAAGGTGCAAATCTGCGGTCGATTGAATGGTGCTGAAATGGCTCGCAACGAAATGTATAAGGAAGGGCGTACGCCGCTCCATACATTCCGTGCCGACATTGACTATTGCCAGACGGAGGCTCTTACCAAGGTGGGAATCTTGGGTATCAAAGTCTGGATCTGCCGTGGTGAGGTGTATGGGAAGCGTGACTTGACACAAACCTATGCCCAGGAGAAGCAAGGCGGTGTCCGTGGAGGCAACAATGGAAGGCGTGATGGTCGCGGTGGAAACCGTAAGAGAAACAATAACCGTTAAATGTAGAAGCTATCATGTTACAGCCAAAAAGAGTAAAATATAGAAGACCTCAAGACGGACGCGGCAACAAAGGCAATGCCAGCCGCGGCACACAATTGGCCTTTGGGTCGTTTGGTATCAAGACGTTGGAGGCCAAGTGGATTGACAGCCGTCAGATTGAGGCTGCCCGTGTGGCGGTAAACCGCTATATGAATCGTGAGGGCCAGGTGTGGATTCGCATCTTCCCCGACAAACCCATTACCCGCAAGCCCGCTGACGTGCGTATGGGTAAAGGTAAAGGTGACCCCGCAGGCTGGGTGGCTCCTGTGACCCCCGGTCGCATCCTCTTCGAAGTGGAAGGCGTACCTTTTGAGGTGGCCAAGGAGGCTCTGCGCCTCGGTGCCCAGAAGTTGCCAGTGAAGACTAAGTTTATAGTAAGACGTGATTATGATAAAAACGCATAAGGTATGAAGATGACAGAGATTAGAGAACTCGATACGAAGAGTTTGAACGAGAAGTTGGAGAACACGGTGGAGAAGTTGCAGCAGTTGAAGTTGAACCATTCCGTCGCTCCTCTTGAGAATCCATCGCAACTGAAGGCCATGCGTCATGACATCGCGCGTATGAAGACAGAACTTCGCATGAGAGAACTCAATAAATAACAATGGTCCAGATGGAAACAAGAAATTTAAGAAAGACAAGACAGGGTGTCGTTATCAGCAACAAAATGGATAAAACCATTGTTATTGCGTCAAAGTTCAAGGAGAAGCACCCTATTTATGGTAAGTTTGTCCAGAAGACGAAGAAGTACCATGTACATGATGAGAACAATGAAGCCAACATCGGCGATACCGTCTTGATTATGGAGACCCGCCCCCTTTCCAAGACCAAGAGATGGAGGTTAGTACAAATTGTAGAAAAAGCTAAGTAATTATGATCCAGACAGAATCAAGACTTACAGTATGTGATAATAGTGGTGCCCGAGAGGCCCTCTGCATCCGTGTGCTGGGAGGTACGGGCCGCCGTTATGCGAGTGTGGGTGACGTGATTGTCGTTGCTGTCAAGAATGTCATCCCGTCAAGTGAATTGAAAAAGGGTGCAGTGTCTAAGGCTTTGATCGTTCGCACCAAGAAGGAGATTCGTAGGGCTGATGGCTCATACATCCGTTTCGACGACAATGCCTGTGTGCTTTTGAACAATGCCGGTGAGCTTCGTGGCAGCCGTATCTTCGGCCCTGTGGCAAGGGAGTTGCGTGCCGTCAACATGAAAGTCGTCTCTTTGGCACCCGAGGTTCTTTAATGATTAATAATGTAAAGAGGAAATGAATAAGATTCATATTAGAAAAGACGACAGGGTCATTGTTCTTGCTGGAAATGACAAGGGCAAGACTGGGAAAGTGCTGAAGGTGATTGTTAAGGAGAACCGCGCCATTGTAGAGGGAGTCCATATTGTCACCAAGAGCGCTAAACCCTCTGCCAAGCACCCACAAGGTGGATTCATCAAGCAAGAGGCTCCTATTCATATTTCAAATTTAAGTTTGATTGACCCCAAGAGCGGTAAGCCCACCCGTATCGCCATCAAGCGTGAGGGAAAGAATGTTACTCGCATCGCTAAAAAATCAGGAGAGGAGATTAAGTAATGAGTAATACAGCGCAGTTAAAGAAAGAATACAAGGAGAAAATCGCCCCTGCCCTGCTGAAGCAGTTTAACTATTCTTCCAAGATGCAGATTCCTGTGTTGAAGAAGATTGTTGTCAACCAAGGTCTTGGTGACGCCACGCAGGACAAGAAGATTATTGACGTTGCCGTCAACGAGGTGACTGCTATCTGTGGACAGAAGGCCGTTGCCACCTATTCGAAGAAGGACATCGCCAACTTCAAGGTTCGTAAGAAGATGCCCATTGGTGTGATGGTCACCTTGCGCCGCGAGCGTATGTACGAATTCCTTGAGAAGCTCGTGCGTGTGGCATTGCCCCGTATCCGCGACTTCAAAGGTATCGAGACTAAGCTTGATGGACATGGCAACTACACTCTCGGTATTCAAGAGCAAATCATCTTCCCGGAGATCAACCTCGACCAGATTGACCGTATCCAGGGCATGAACATCACTTTCGTTACATCTGCCAAGACAGATGAGGAGGGTTTTGCCCTGCTCAAGGCTTTTGGCCTTCCTTTCAAGAACGCAAATAACGATTAATGATATGGCAAAAGAATCAATGAAAGCCCGTGAGGTGAAACGTGCTAAGCTCGTTGCCAAGTATGCAGAGAAACGTGCGGCGTTGAAGAAGATCATCGCCACGACAGATGACCCGGCAGAGGCATACGAAGCAGCCCGTAAACTTCAGTCCATTCCTAAGAATGCTAATCCCATCCGTTTGCACAACCGTTGCAAGATCACGGGACGTCCCAAAGGGTATATGCGCCAGTTCGGACTGTCACGTATTCAGTTCCGCGAGATGGCATCGGCAGGCTTGATACCGGGAGTAAGGAAGGCAAGCTGGTAAAGAGAGATTATCAAGGTTCGTGGTCGGATGTATGATAGAATTAACATTGTTCGACCATAACCTTCACAAACAGATTTTTAATATTGTCGGGGGAGCCCCGATTAATTAAACTTTTTTATATGACAGACCCAATAGCAGATTATCTGACAAGACTCAGGAATGCAATCATGGCACATCATCGTGTCGTAGAGATTCCCGCGTCGAACTTGAAGAAAGAGATTACAAAAATCCTCTTCGAGAAGGGCTACATCTTGAATTACAAGTTCATCGATGATGGTCCACAAGGTTCTATTAAGGTTGCGTTGAAGTATGATCCAATTACCAAGTCAAACGCAATCAAGTGTTTAAAGCGCATATCAAGGCCAGGTCTTCGCAAGTACACTGGTTACAAGGATATGCCGAGAGTTATTAACGGACTGGGTATTGCGATATTGTCCACGTCTCAAGGTGTTATGACAAACAAGGAAGCCTCCGACCTGAAAATTGGCGGCGAAGTCCTTTGCTATGTCTATTAATTGGAGGATTTGATATGTCAAGAATAGGAAAATTGCCAATTACCATACCCGCAGGAGTGACAGTTTCACAAGATAAGGATGGTATTATTACCGTCAAAGGACCCAAGGGCGAACTATGCCAGAAGGTTGATCCCTCCATCAATGTGACTATTGAGGATGGACGTGTTACCTTCGCCATTGATGAGAATAGTTCCGTGAGCACCAAGCAAAAACAAGCTTTCCATGGCCTTTACCGTGCCTTGGTCAACAATATGGTTGTTGGCGTGAGCGAAGGTTTCAAGAAAGAACTCGAACTTGTTGGTGTTGGCTACCGTGTCAGTAACCAAGGAAATCTCCTCGAGTTTGCGCTCGGTTATACTCATCCCATTTTCATCCAGTTGCCCCCAGAGGTCAAAGTGGAGACTAAGTCTGAGCGTAACCAGAACCCGCAGATTATCATAGAGAGCTGTGACAAGCAGTTGCTTGGTCAGATTTGTGCCAAGATTCGTTCTTTCCGTAAACCAGAGCCTTACAAGGGCAAGGGCATTTTGTTCAAGGGTGAGGTTATCCGTCGTAAGTCAGGAAAGTCGGCCTCGGCTAAGTAATAATTAAATAATGAGTAAGAAAAGGGTTAATTATTATGACAACAAAGAAAGTTGAAAGACGAATCAAGATAAAATACAGAATTCGTAAGAAGGTGAATGGAACCGCTGAACGTCCGCGTTTGAGCGTTTTCAGAAGCAACAAGCAGATTTATGCCCAAGTCATCAATGATGATGCCGGAGTCACGTTGGCATCTGCCTCTTCCTTGAAAATGGATAAAATGCCAAAGAAGGAGCAAGCCCAGAAGGTGGGTGAACTCTTGGCGCAGAATGCCCTCGCTGCCGGTGTCACCGCCGTGGTGTTCGACCGTAACGGTTACCTGTATCATGGACGAGTGAAAGAATTGGCCGATGGCGCACGAAAAGGTGGGCTTAACTTTTAAACGATTATGGCAATGAACAATAAGGTAAAGATTAACAGTGACGTTGAACTGAAAGATCGTCTGGTGGCCATCAACCGTGTTACGAAGGTAACAAAAGGTGGACGTACGTTTACATTCGCTGCCATCGTCGTTGTCGGTGATGGTAAGGGAATTGTTGGATGGGGGCTTGGAAAGGCCGGTGAAGTTACTTCTGCCATCGCAAAAGGTGTGGAGTCGGCCAAGAAGAACCTCGTGAAAGTTCCCGTGCTGAAAGGTACGATTCCCCATGAGATTGAATATTCTTTTGGAGGAGCGCAAGTTCTCTTAAAGCCTGCCGCCGCCGGTACTGGATTGAAGGCGGGTGGTGCTATGCGTGCCGTGCTTGAGAGTGCAGGTGTCACAGATGTGATTGCCAAGTCCAAAGGGTCGTCGAATGCGCACAACCTCGTGAAGGCGACCATTGCTGCCCTCAGCGAGATCCGCGATCCCTATACGATTGCAGGTGTACGTGGAATTAGTATGAACAAGGTTTTTAATGGTTAAAGGAGGATTATACCATGGCAAAGATTAAGATCAAACAGATTAAGAGCAAGATTGGTTATCCCATTGACCAGAAACGCACCCTTCAGTCGCTGGGTCTCCACAAAATCTCACAAGTCGTTGAAGTGGAAGACAATCCAAGTACACGTGGAATGATAAGAAAGGTACACCACCTGGTAACAATAGTTGAATAATAATCTTTTAAAAGAACAGTCATGAAATTACATACATTGAAACCGGCAGCTGGATCAACCCACTCACGCCGTCGTCTTGGTCGCGGAACAGGCTCTGGACTTGGTGGCACGTCAACCCGTGGACATAAAGGAGCCAAGGCACGTTCTGGCTATAAGAGGAAGATTGGATTCGAGGGTGGTCAGATGCCTTTGCAACGCCGTGTCCCGAAGTCAGGATTCAAGAACATCAACCACAAGGAATATTTTGCGGTGAACCTCTCGACCCTGCAAGCTCTTGCTGAAAAGAAGGAATGGACGAAGATTGGCATTGAGGAATTGAGGAAGGCTCGTGTCGTTAAGGGTAAAGTCCTCGTGAAAATCCTTGGCAAGGGTGAGTTGAAGGCAAAACTTGAAGTAGAAGCCAATGCTTTCTCAAAGACAGCCGAAGAGGCTATCAAGGCAGTTGGCGGAACAACAACAATAATCTAAAAAGATGAAGAAGTTAATAGAGTACCTGAAGAACTGTTGGAAGATTGAGGACTTGCGCCAGCGTCTCCTCATCACTCTTCTGTTTACGGCTATTTACCGTTTTGGGTCGTTTGTTGTCCTCCCCGGCATCAACCCGGCCATGTTGTCAAAACTGCAGTCGCAAACCTCCGGCGGCCTCATGTCGCTGTTGGACATGTTCTCTGGTGGTGCGTTCTCCAATGCGTCTATCTTTGCGCTTGGAATCATGCCGTATATCTCTGCTTCTATCGTGATGCAGCTTCTTGCAGTCGCCGTGCCTTATTTCCAGAAGATGCAGCGCGAGGGCGAGAGCGGTCGTAAGAAAATCAATTGGTACACACGTTGGCTTACCGTGGGAATCTTGTTCTTCCAAGCCCCGTCTTACTTGCTGAACTTGAAGATGCAGGCAAGTCAGGCTTTGGCGACGGGTGTGTCATGGACGGTATTCATGTTCCCTGCCACGATTATTTTGGCAGCTGGCAGCATGTTTATCCTATGGTTGGGCGAGCGCATCACGGATAAAGGCATAGGTAACGGTATCTCGCTCATCATCATGATTGGTATCATCGCCCGCTTGCCACAGGCTTTCATCCAGGAGGTGACATCGCGTTTCACTGCCATCTCTGGTGGTGGACTTGTCATGTTCATCATTGAGATCCTGATACTGTATGCAGTGGTGTGTGCTGCCATCCTACTCGTGCAGGGTGTGCGCAAGGTGCCCGTGCAGTATGCCAAGCGTCTTGTGGGAAACAGGCAATATGGTGGTGCCCGTCAGTACATCCCCTTGAAACTGTTTGCTGCCAATGTGATGCCTATCATCTTTGCCCAGGCATTGATGTTCATCCCCTTGGCGATTGTACAGTATCAGTCAGATAATGCCAGTTGGTTGGTTCGCTCGTTGCTCGACAACCGTAGTTTGCTCTATAATATAATATATGTGATCTTGATTATCCTTTTCACATATTTCTATACGGCAATTACATTGAACCCCACGCAGATGGCGGAGGACATGAAACGTAACAATGGATTCATCCCGGGGGTAAAGCCCGGTAAGGACACGGCGGAGTTTATCGACACAATCATGTCGCGTATCACGTTGCCTGGATCGTTGTTCATCGCCTTCATTGCCATTATGCCGGCACTGGCAGGTCTGCTCGACGTGCAACAGGCTTTCTCGCAGTTCTTCGGAGGAACGTCTCTTTTGATTCTTGTGGGTGTTGTCATTGACACACTCCAGCAGATCGAGAGTCACTTGATGATGCGCCATTACGATGGACTCCTCAATTCCGGTCGCACACGCAATGGTGGGGTGTCTGCCTATTAAACCATTCTTGCCGGATGAAGATATTTCTGAAGACAGAGGATGAGATTGAATTGATGCGCCAAGCCAACCAACTTGTCGCTCAGACGTTGGCTGAATTGGCGCACCACATAAAGCCTGGGGTGACAACACTCCAACTTGATGGAATAGCCGAGGAATTCATTAGGGACCATGGTGCAGTGCCTACGTTCAAGAATTTCCCCAACCCATACGGTTCACCATTCCCCGCAAGCATCTGTACGTCAGTCAATGATGTAGTGGTACATGGTGTTCCCAGTTCCCAAACCGTTCTGAAGGAGGGGGACATCATCTCCATCGACTGCGGCACTCTGCTCAATGGCTTCAATGGCGATTCATGTTACACGTTTTGTGTGGGTGAAGTGTCCCAAGAAGTCCGCAAGCTGCTAAAGGTGACTAAAGAGTCTCTTTATTTAGGTATTGAGCAAGCCGTGCATGGCAAGAGGGTAGGCGATATCGGATGTGCAGTCCAAGACTTTTGCGAAAGTCATGGGTACGGAGTCGTTAGGGAGTTAACGGGACATGGCATAGGCAGAAAGATGCACGAAGACCCGCAAGTGCCTAATTATGGCAAGCGAGGGAACGGTGCGTTGCTCAAGTCAAGTATGTGTGTTGCCATCGAACCGATGATTACCATGGGCGACCGACAGATATGGCTGGATGATGACAAATGGAGCGTCCGTACCCGCGATGGGAAGCCAGCGGCACACTTTGAGCATACCATAGCCATCCGCAAGGGAAAGGCTGAGATTTTATCATCGTTTGAAGAAATAGAGAAACAAGAAGGAGAACTTTACTGATTTTATGGCAAAACAATCCGCTATCGAACAAGACGGAACCATCATTGAGAGTCTTTCCAATGCCATGTTCCGAGTAGAACTTGAAAATGGAGTGCAAATCATTGCACACATCTCTGGTAAGATGCGAATGCACTACATTAAAATCCTCCCAGGCGATAAGGTGAAGGTGGAAATCAGTCCTTACGACCTCACAAAGGGTAGGATCGTGTTTAGATACAAATAACTATTTCAGATATGAAGACAAGAGCATCAATCAAGAAGCGTACGCCAGACTGCCAAATCGTTCGCAGAAAAGGCCGTCTGTTTGTTATCAACAAGAAAAACCCTAAGTACAAGTTACGTCAAGGTTAAACAATTTATTTTTAATTTTAGTAATAATGGCAATAAGAATTGTTGGAGTAGATTTGCCCCAAAACAAGCGTGGCGAAATCGCATTGACCTATATCTATGGAATAGGTCGAAGTAGTTCAGCAAAGATATTGGACAAGGCAGGAGTAAGCCGCGAGCTGAAAGTCAATGAATGGACTGACGAACAGGCTGCCAAAATCCGTGAAATCATCGGCGCTGAGTACAAAGTGGAAGGTGACCTCCGTTCAGAGGTTCAGATGAACATCAAGCGACTGATGGATATTGGTTGCTATCGAGGAGTACGGCATCGTATCGGTCTCCCTGTCCGCGGGCAGAGTACCAAGAACAATGCACGTACACGTAAGGGTAAGAAGAAGACCGTTGCTAACAAGAAGAAGGCTACTAAGTAATTCTTAAGGAGGACATTCATTATGGCAAAGAAACAAGCAACATCAAAGAAAAGAAACGTGAGGGTAGATGCCATCGGCCAACTCCACGTACACAGCTCGTTCAATAATATCATCGTTACGCTGGCCAATAGTGATGGACAGGTCATTTCTTGGTCGTCAGCCGGCAAGATGGGCTTCCGAGGCTCTAAGAAGAACACTCCCTATGCTGCCCAGATGGCAGGAGAGGATTGCGCCAAGGTGGCATTCGACCTCGGTCTCCGCAAGGTGAAAGCATACGTCAAGGGTCCGGGCAATGGCCGCGAGTCTGCCATCCGTGCCGTACATGGAGCTGGCATCGAGGTGATTGAGATTGTCGACGTGACACCTCTTCCACACAATGGCTGCCGCCCACCCAAGCGTCGTAAAGTATAATATTTAACACAGAGAATTTATTTCATTTATTATGGCTAAATACATAGGTCCGAAATCTAAGATTGCACGCCGATTTGGTGAACCCATCTTCGGCCCCGACAAAGTTTTGTCCAAGAGAAACTTCCCTCCTGGACAGCATGGCAACAACCGCCGCAGGAAGATGTCTGAGTACGGTGTCATGTTGGCAGAGAAGCAGAAAGCCAAGTATACTTATGGTGTACTCGAGCGCCAGTTCCGTAACATGTTTGAGAAGGCAGCTAAGGCCGATGGCATCACCGGTGAGGTGTTGCTGCAGAGTTTAGAGAGTCGTCTCGACAATGTAGTGTTCCGCCTTGGCATCGCTCCCACGCGTGCTGCCGCTCGCCAGTTGGTAGGCCACAAGCACATCGTCGTGGATGGTAAGGTCGTCAATATCCCCTCATTCTCTGTCAAGGCAGGTATGGTGGTTGGCGTGCGTGAAAAGTCCAAGTCGCTTGAGGTCATCGAAGCCTCCCTCGCTGGTTTCAACCACAGCAAGTACCCATGGATAGAATGGGATGAGCAGACAAAGAGCGGTAAGTTCTTGCACAAACCCGACCGTGCAGACATACCTGAGAATATCAAGGAACAGTTAATCGTTGAGTTGTACTCTAAATAATAAATCATAAATCAATGGCGATATTAGCATTTCAAAAACCTGATAAAGTTGTAATGTTGGAGGCCAATGACCAATTCGGCAAGTTTGAGTTTCGTCCATTGGAGCCAGGTTTCGGTGTAACCATCGGTAACGCCCTCCGCCGCATTCTTCTTTCATCACTTGAGGGCTATGCCATCAATACCATCAAGATTGCTGGTGTGGAGCATGAGTTCTCGTCCGTTCCCGGGGTGAAGGAGGATGTCACCAACATTATTTTGAATCTCAAACAAGTTCGATTCAAGCAAGTAGTAGAAGAATTCGAGAATGAGAAAGTTAGTATCATCGTCGAGAACACAACCGAGTTCAAGGCAGGTGATATCGGTAAGTATCTGACTGGATTTGAAGTGTTAAACCCCGATTTGGTGATTTGTCATTTAGATGTCAAGGCTTCTATGCAGATTGACCTTTCTATCAACAAGGGTAGGGGATATGTCCCCTCCGATGAGAACCGCCAATATTGCACAGATGTCAACGTTCTTCCAATCGATTCTATCTACACACCCATCCGTAACGTCAAATACGCCGTCGAGCCTTATCGCGTCGAGCAAAAGACCGACTACGACAAGCTCGTCATCGAGGTGACTACGGACGGTTCCATCCATCCGAAGGATGCGCTGAAGGAGGCTGCCAAGATCCTCATCTATCACTTCATGTTGTTCTCCGATGAGAAGATTACCATCGAGAGTCCCGACCAGGAAACCAACCAGGAGTTTGACGAGGAGGTGTTGCACATGAGACAGTTGCTCAAGACCAAGCTCGTCGACATGCACCTTAGCGTGCGTGCCCTCAACTGCCTCAAGGCAGCAGACGTGGAGACATTGGGCGACCTTGTGCAATACAACAAGACCGACCTCTTGAAGTTCCGCAACTTTGGAAAGAAATCGCTTTCAGAGCTTGATGATTTGCTCGAGAGTCTGAATCTGTCGTTTGGAACTGACATTTCAAAGTATAAATTAGACAAGGAGTAAGAACATCACGCTCCTTCAATTAAAATGTATCAACAATGAGACACAATAAGAAATTCAACCATCTGAGTCGTACTGCAGACCACCGCAAGGCAATGTTGGCAAACATGGCCATTTCGCTGATTATGCACAAAAGAATCACTACGACTCTCGCCAAGGCAAAGGCCTTGAAGATTTACGTGGAACCCCTCATCACCCGATGCAAGGACGACTCCACCCACTCTCGCCGTATGGTGTTCCGCCACCTACAGAATAAGGAAGCCCTCAAGGAACTCTACGGGGTAGTAGCACCCAAGGTGGGCGACCGCCCCGGTGGCTATACCCGTATTATCAAACTGGGTTTCCGCGAAGGAGATGCCGCTCCCATCGCATTCATCGAGTTGGTTGACTTCGATGACAACATGGCTAAGACTCCCAAGACGGTCAAGAAGACACGTCGTAGCCGCAAGTCATCTGCCCCCAAGGCTGAGGCTCCCGCTACAGAAGCACCCGCAACAGAGGCTCCCGCAGCTGAGGAAGAGAAGGCTGAATGACATTCGGTTTTGTGCCATAACCTTGGTGCTTATGGCTGAATACATTACATGAGGGTGTGTCAAAATAGGCACATCCTCTTTTTTGCGCAAAGCCCCGACTTTCTCAAGCCAGGGCTTTGTTATGTCGTAAAGTTTTTGTACCTTTACAACATGAAAATTAAGTCATCACAAAGATACCACTTTCGTCCG
>JAFRRN010000014.1 GCA_017428055.1 Prevotella sp. | reverse complement strand
TTGAAACTTTCTAATAGGAAAAGACCATTTCTGAACCCTAAATCAAGTTCAAAAATGGTCTTTTCTTTGCTATTAAAGGATACATAACTTACAGATTAAAAGTTATCGTGTCGCCAAATTGCATTTTGACACACCCCCATATCATTTGTATTTGCGGTATATACGAAATGCGGATGATAGGATGGTTATCCTTGGACACTACGATTCTCGGTAAATAGTGTTGCCATTGGCTTGGTGGGTTGCCAAGATGGTGACCTCCGCAATCTGAACATGCGCGGGGACAGAGGCGACATAATATACCACATCAGCAATGTCGTCGCCCGTCAAGGGCTTGATGCCTCGATAGACATTGTCGGCTCGGGCATTGTCACCACGGAACCGTACATTGCTGAAATGTGTCTCCACCAACCCCGGCTTGATGTTGGTGACACGCACGGAGGTATGGGCAATGTCAATTCTCAACCCGTCAGTGATAGTCTTGACGGCTGCCTTCGTGGCACAATACACATTTCCGCCAGCATACGCAGCGTCGCCAGCGATGGAGCCGATGTTGATGACATGGCCACGATTACGTTTCACCATGTCGGGTACAATGAGACGTGTCATCGTGAGAAGTCCCTTGACATTGGTGTCGATCATCGTCTCCCATTCGTCCAAATCACCCTCATATTCTGGGTCCAAGCCCAAGGCGAGGCCCGCGTTGTTGACTAACACGTCTATTTCTCGCCACTCTTCGGGTATCGATTCTATGGCTTCCATAGCCGCCTGGCGGTCGCGTACGTCAAAACACAAGGTGAGAACGTCTGTTCCCTTGAGGGATAACTCGTGCCTCAAGCCCTCCAATTTCTCCTTGTTCCTACCTGTGAGAATCAACCGATACCCTCCCTCGGCAAACTTCCTGGCACATCCTTCGCCGATGCCACTCGTAGCACCTGTAATCAATGCAATCTTCTTCATGTCTCTTCCTTTCGTGTTTATTTCCTTCACTATATAAACGTTATCATGACAAATATATTATCTATTCCATTGTCATGATATGTGAAATATCATGAATTTTGCTTTTATCAGCGAAAAATGTTGTAACTTTGTAGCACAACAGAAAGGTTAGAGGATGAAGAAATTATTGTCGCTCCCGCCGAATTTGGTGGGGTGTTTCCATGAAATCACGGGATATGAAAGAGAAGAATGGTTTTGCACACATGATCCTATTGGGAAAAAGTTAGGGTCAGGTGGGGGAACAACGTGGTTATTACGACAAGCGTTCAATAAAGATGCGGGTCTTTCTTTCGATGAATGGCTACGGAAAGAGAAGCGATTAGTGCTCCATGCCGGCGGCCAAGGGCGACGTTTGCCCGCCTATTCGCCGTCGGGCAAGGTGCTGATGCCTATCCCCGTGTTCCGTTGGGAGCGTGGGCAGCGGCTGTCACAAGACCTGCTGTCATTGCAAATCCCTCTCTATGAGCATATCATGGATGAGACACCCGAGGGCTTGCATACGATGATAGTGAGCGGAGACGTTTTTATTCGCGCCACGGAGGCGTTACAGCCCATTCCCGAAGTGGATGTGGTATGTTATGGCTTATGGCTTGGCGCGGAGGTTGCCAAGGATCATGGAGTGTTTGTGATGTCGCGCCATGCTCCGTCGGAGTTGAAGTGTATGTTGCAAAAGCCCTCAATCGAGACGCTCAACCAATTGTTGAAAGACCATCTCTATCTCACAGACATCGGCATTTGGCTGTTGAGTGACCGTGCCGTGGAGGTGTTGATGAAAAGAAGTGTAGCGTTGGGAGTTCAGGAGTGCAAGGAGTTCAGTAGTTCAGACATGTGTTATTACGACCTGTATTCCGATTTCGGGTGTTGTTTAGGCACGAGTCCCACAAAGTTAGATGATGAAATCAAGGATTTGAAGGTTGCCATCCTTCCCTTGCCAGGGGGCGAGTTCTATCATTTTGGTACGTCCCCAGAGATCATTTCCTCGACTTTGGCGGTGCAGAATCTCGTCAACGACCAGCGCGAAATCATGCACCACTCGCGCAAGCCGCATCCTTCAATGTTTATCCAGAATGCCGAGACATGGATTAAGATTACGTCCGATAACCATCATCTGTGGGTGGAGAACAGTTGTGTGAGCGAGAAATGGCAGCTCTCGCATCACCATATCATCACGGGTGTACCAGAAAACCAATGGGAGATAGAGCTTTATGCGGGACAATGCGTGGATATTGTTCCCATTGGGGAGGATGGCTATGCCGTCCGTCCGTATGGCTTCGAGGATAAGTTCAAGGGGATTGTCAGTCAACCAGATACCCAATTCATCGGGCAATCTCTCATGAAATGGGCGGCTGACCGAGGAGTTGTGTTGGATGATAAAGAATGCGACATCCAGTCGGCAAAGCTCTTCCCCGTGGTGAATGACATCGGGGATGTGGGGTTGGTGTTGCGATGGATGCTGAATGAACCATATCAACAGGGCGGTAAGATGTTGTGGGAGCGAGCCAAGAAGTTGAGTGCCGATGAGATTTCTGACCAAGCCAACCTTGTTCGTTTGTTCCAACAAAGGAATGAAAACCGTATGAAGAACTGGCCATTCTTGGCAAACAACTATGCCCATAGCGTGTTTTACCAAGTGGACTTGGAAGATGCCGCCAACGAGTTTTCCAAAGGGAATATCGCCATGCCCCATCCCCTGCCCGACGAAGAACCATTGCTCACCCGCATTCATGATGCCATGTTCCGCTCGGAATTGGAACGACGGAAAGGTTTACCCTACCAAGCGAATGAGGAAAAGGCGTTTGGCCTTTTGCGTCAAGGGCTTACCTCGCAAGCCCTTGCCAAAAAGCAATCGCCCAGGATGTCCGTCTATGGCGACCAGATTGTATGGGGACGTAGCCCCGTGCGTATTGACATTGCGGGAGGGTGGACAGACACGCCGCCCTATTGCTTGATGGAAGGGGGCTGTGTGGTGAATTTCGCCATTGAATTGAATGGGCAACCTCCCTTGCAGGCATACGTCAAACCATGCAAAAATCCGCTAATTGTATTGCGGAGCATTGACTTGGGAGCGTCTGAGACAGTGGGTTCCTATGAAGACCTTGCGGATTTCCGTAAGGTGGGCAATCCTTTCTCCATCCCCAAGGCGGCATTGGTGTTGTCGGGATTCCATCCCCAATTCTCCTCAGAGCCATTCAAAACATTGCAAGAACAATTACAAGCATTTGGTTGCGGCATCGAGTTGACCCTGCTTTCTGCCATCCCCGCCGGTAGCGGACTCGGCACAAGCAGCCTATTGGCATCTACTGTATTAGGAGCATTGAATGATTTTTGTGGTCTCTCTTGGGACAAGAATGAAATCGGGCATCGCACGTTGGTATTGGAACAGCTTTTGACCACGGGCGGCGGGTGGCAAGACCAGTTTGGCGGACTGTTGCCCGGCGTGAAGTTGTTGCAGACGGAAAGGGAGTTTTACCAAGACCCCGTTGTACGCTGGCTTCCCTCCCGGTTGTACACCGAACCCGAATACCGTACCTGCCACCTATTATATTATACGGGCATCACGCGCACTGCCAAGAAGATCTTGGCGGAAATCGTGCGCAAGATGTTCCTTAACCAACACGAGGAAATCGCCATGCTCCGTGAGATGAAGGCACATGCCATGGATATGTTTGAGACCATCCAACGGGAGAACTTCACCGAGATGGGACGACTTGTGCGTAAGACATGGTTGCAAAACCAAGCCATCGACAATGGCACGAATCCGTCCGAGGTGCGAAGGTTGACAGATTTGATAGACGACCTCTGCCTTGGATATAAGTTACCGGGTGCCGGAGGTGGCGGCTATCTGTATATGATAGCCAAAGACCCCGAAGCTGCCGTCAGGATCAAGCAAATCCTCCAAGCCAACAGGCTGAATGCCAATGCGCGGTTTGTGGATATGACCTTGAGCGAGAAAGGGTTGCAGGTGAGTAGAAGTTAATAGCAGAGATAGATGGAGTTTAGGACGGTTGTCAACATTCCCAAGGCGGGATTTGAGATTCCACCCTGCGAGAAGATGCTGTTTGTCGGTTCTTGCTTTGCGGACAATATCGGCGAGAGATTCAAGGAGGAGCAGTTTCAGGCGGTGGTCAATCCTTTTGGCGTGATGTACAACCCCGCAAGTGTTTGTCATACCGTTGAGCGTTTGTCGGCAGATATTGTTCCCAACGTTGCGGTTCTTACCCTTGGTACCAATCATGTATACATCTTGAAAAGCACTAATGAAATCGTTGATAATTGTGCGAAACGCCCTGGATCGCTCTTTCGGGAGGAGGAGTTGACGATGGAGGCATGTGCCGATTACCTGTCGAAAGCCATCCTTCTTCTACGCCAGTGCCATCCCCGAATGAGGGTTATCCTCACCGTCAGCCCCATCCGCTATGCTAAATATGGATTCCATGGAAGCCAATTGTCCAAGGCAACCTTATTGCTTGCCGTGGAGAAAACCATCAAGACATTGCATTCCAATGAGTCGCCCGTGTGCTATTTTCCCGCCTATGAGATTGTCAACGACGAGCTCCGCGATTATCGTTTCTACAAGGAGGACATGTTACACCCCTCCGAACAAGCCGTGGAATACGTCTACCATCGCTTTGCCGAAACCTATTTCTCCAAAGATACTTTCAAGTTTCTGCAAGAATGGAAACCTATTAAGGAAGCTTTGGGGCATCGCCCGTTCGCCCCGCAGTCTTCCGAATATCGAGATTTCATCGACAGGACGATGGAAAAGGTACGGCTTTTAGCTCAGCAATATCCAGTATGGCAGTCAGATGCCGTCGCGTTACACCTGTCCTCATTAACGAAAACATGATGTAGGCATGATAATTGCAAATAGGCACATAACCTTACTCGATGGCGTAAACAAGAGACAAAGGAGTGTGGAAACCGCTTTGTTCATAGGATTCTGTTTATTGATTGTCGGCTGTGAAAGTATAGGGCAAGGAAATCATTGCATCTTACCCGAAGGAATCGAATTGCAAACGGGTGATGTAGTGTTTAGAATGGGCAGTGGCATCGAGAGCCATGCCGTGCGTATGATGGATGCAGATGGCGACTATTCGCATGTTGGCATTGTTGTCGATACGATGGGACGCAAGATGGTGGTTCATGCCGTTCCCGGCGAGCCAGACTTTGAGGGCGATATAGACCGCGTGAAATTGGATGAGGTGCAGACATTCTTTTCTGCTGTCCATGCAGGAAAGGGAGAGATAACACGGATTGATGATGAGTTGGCTGCAAGATATGCAGCACAAGTGGCACTGGATGTGTTCCGCCGTGGTGTGCCATTTGACCATGACTATGATTCGAATGACACGATGCGGATGTATTGTACAGAGTTGGTGATGTATGCCTATAAAAGTGTGGGGTTGCGGTTGGTGACCTCCCCACCGCATGAGGTGGAATTACCATTGTTACATGCTGAGGTGTATTATCCCTCGGATGTATATCATTCGAGGCATTTGAGGTCTGTTGTTAAGTTTTGAAAGGAGAGCATTTGTATTTATAACCATTTAATTTAAAAAAGTATGAAGAGATTTCTATTGTTTGTAGTGTTTATTGTTGCCATTGTATTATGTGCATTGGCCTTTTTTGGAAGTTGTGGAAGTGGTAACACCCCGAAAGGAGTGGCAATCAAATCAATGGAGTGCTTGAAGAACAAGGACTTTAAGGGTTACACCGATTTGATGTATTTCAGCAAGAAGGACTTGGAGAATCCAGAAAAAGTCCAGTCAGAGAAAGAGTCTTGTCAGGGACTCTTGCAAAAGGCATTCGCACAGGGGGCAGAAAGTAAGGGCGACATCAAGGATTACAGTATCGTGAAACAGATGGTCGAGGATAGTGCAGCCGTAGTGAAAATGGCAGTCGTATCGACCAAGGACGAAAAAGACACCATTGACATCAAGCTGCGCAAGGATGGCAATGGAGATTGGAAAATTGACACAAAGAAGTAGTGCCAACATAATCAAAAAATGAAGAAATGGGCATCTCATTAGTTGGAGATGCCCATTTCTTTGTTATAAAACTTGCAAAATATCCTTATTTTGCATACAATGCCACGATGGTCTCATAGAGTTCCTGCTTGCCGCTGATTTGCTTGGGCTCGCCATTCTTCTTGGCGTATGCCACGAGGTCTTCCAATGTCAGCTTGCCTTCCTCGAATGCCTTGCCCTCGCCAGCATCGAAACTTGCATAACGCTCCTTGAACATCTTTGGCAACTCGCTTTCTTCCAGGATGGCTGCGGCGTTCTCCAAGGCGCGAGCCATAGCGTCCATACCGCTGATGTGTGCGATGAAGATGTCCTCGGGGTCTGTGGAGTTACGACGCAACTTGGCATCGAAGTTGGAACCGCCATTGCCCAGGCCGCCATTGCGGATGACTTGCATCATGGCCTGTGTCAGCTCGAAGTTGTCGATGGGGAACTGGTCGGTGTCCCATCCGTTCTGTGCGTCGCCACGGTTGGCATCGATTGAACCTAACATGCCATTGTCAACAGCCACAGCCAGCTCATGCTCGAAGGTATGACCAGCGAGTGTGGCGTGGTTCACTTCAATGTTCACCTTGAAATCCTTATCCAATCCATGTGCCTTCAAGAAGCCGATGACCGTCTCTGTGTCAACATCGTATTGGTGCTTGGAGGGTTCCATGGGTTTCGGCTCGATGAGGAATGTTCCCGTAAAGCCATTCTTGCGGGCATAGTCGCGGGCAGCCGTGAGCATCTGTGCGAGGTGTTCCTTCTCACGTTTCTGGTCGGTGTTCAATAGGCTCATGTAACCTTCGCGTCCGCCCCAGAACACATAGTTGGTACCGCCGAGCTTGATGGTAGCATCAATAGCGTTCTTGATTTGTACGGCAGCACGTGCCACGACATCGAAGTTGGGATTCGTTGCGGCACCGTTCATGTAACGCTTGTTGCCGAACACATTGGCTGTACCCCAAAGTAGCTTGATGTTTGTGCCAGCCATCTTCTCCTTGGCATAGTCAGTGATGGCTTTCATGCGAGCCTCATATTCCTCGATGGTGTCAGCCTCATCGACGAGGTCGATGTCATGGAAGCAGAAATACTCAATGCCCAGCTTGTCCATGATCTCGAAACCGGCATCCATCTTGTCCTTGGCGCGTTGCACGGCATCGTCTGCCTTGTCCCATTCGTATGAACGGGTTTGTCCGCCGAATTGGTCGCCACTTGCTCCGCCGAGTGTGTGCCACCAAGCCATCGCAAACTTCAACCAGTCTTTCATCTTTTTGCCAGCTACGACTTTCTCAGGGTCATAGTAATGGAATGCCATCGGGTTCTTGCTCTCTGTTCCCTCAAAGGGAATCTTTCCAATCTGTGGAAAATACTCTTTTGCCATAATGTTTTGAGTTTATAAGATAATTAGTTGATAAGATTAAATATACTTTTCCAATTGGTCTTTCCAATGGGCGTAGGCGTTGAGATAGTCGCCACGCTTGGTTTCGTCGGGTTCGATGACGGCGAGTTTCTTCAATGTGGCAAAGGCCTCATCATGGTCACGGTAAAGACCACAACCCATGCCGGCACCCTTGGCAGCCCCCACGCTACCGTCGGTCTCATACAGTTCGATGGTTGCCCCACTCACTCCTGCCAACGTGTTACGGAATATCTCGCTCAAGAACATGTTGGCACGCCCAGCATGAATCTTACGGATATCCATGCCCATCTGTTGCATAATCTCCATACCGTAGCAGAAACTGAACACAATGCCCTCCTGTGCAGCTCTCATGATGTGTGCCTTGCTGTGCTTGTTGAAATTGATGCCATGGATGCTGCAACCAATCTCGCGGTTCTCCAACACACGTTCCGCGCCGTTGCCAAATGGTATGATGCTCACGCCCTCGCTGCCGATGGGAATGTTCTCCATCATCACATTCATGTCTGCGTATGAGATTCCCTCGGGAGCAACGTTGCGGCGTACCCACGCATTGAGGATGCCCGTTCCATTGATGCAGAGCAACACGCCGAGACGATCCAAGTCTTTCGTGTAATTGACATGCGCAAATGTATTCACGCGACTTTTCTTATCGTAGTTCACTTCGCCCAACACACCATAGACAACCCCCGATGTGCCAGCTGTGGAGGCAATCTCACCAGGGTTAAAGACATTCAGGCTTAAGGCATTGTTGGGTTGGTCGCCCGCACGGTAGCTGATGGGTGTTCCCTCTTTCAATCCTAATTCCTCGGCTGCCGCTTTCGATACCGTTGCCTGTACGCTAAACGTAGGAACGATGTCGGCAATTAAATCGGAGGGGAAACCAAACTCGTCTAATAGGAACTTGGCGGGAGCTTTCTCCTTGAAATCCCAGAACATTCCCTCTGAAAGTCCGCTGATGGTGGTGTTGATGTCGCCACTCAATCTCATGGCGATATAGTCGCCAGGGAGCATCACCTTGTAAATCTTGTCAAACAGTTCTGGCTCATTCTCCTTGACCCAAGCCAACTTGGCGGCGGTAAAGTTGCCGGGAGAATTAAGCAAGTGTCCCAAGCAAGTCTCCGCACCGATGTTTTTGAAGGCACGGTCGCCGTAAGGCACGGCACGTGAGTCGCACCAGATAATGGCATCGCGCAGCACCTCTTGGTTCTTATCCACACAGACAAGGCCGTGCATCTGGTAACTGATACCGATGGCTTTCACCTGCTCACCCTTGGCTCCTGCCTCGGCCATGATTTTCTTCAACGACAACTTGGCATTGTCCCACCACATCTGTGGGGCTTGTTCTGCCCATCCTGCCTTGACGGCTTTGATAGGTGCTTCATGTTCAGGATAAAAAGCAGTAGCGGCGCATTGGCCTGAGTCAATGTCCACGAGAGATGCTTTGACAGACGAACTGCCTACGTCAAATCCCAATAAATATTGTTTTTCCATGTTTTTGTAATGTTTGTATGAGTAATGTCGTTAGGTAAGATTCGTATAATGATTGACAACTGCAAAGGTAAGAAAAAAGGGATAAAGGCAGAAGGGTATCAAGTAAAAATATCTGACAATACACCTTGTTTTTCGACTTTTTAACTTTTCAACAAATCACTTCATGGATAAACCACGTTACCATTCAATATCACCAAGCTGATAAGAGGGGATGTGTAGGCGTATGGGATGAAGTCGATGGAGGGAATTGGTTGGGTGATGATGACGTTTGCATACTTCCCCTGTGTGATGCTGCCACATTCATTTGCCAAGCCCATCGCGGAGGCACTGTTGAGCGTGGCGGCATTGATGGTCTCTTCGGGTGTGAGCCGCATCTTGATGCATGCCAACGACAACACAAACTTCATGTCTCCCGACGGGGTAGAGCCTGGATTGTAGTCGGAAGCGAGAGCCAAGGGCAATCCCTCGTCAATCATCCGTCGTCCTGGTGCATACGACAAGTTCAGGAAAAAAGACGTACCAGGCAGGGCGGTGGGTATCAATGGCTGGTAAGCCCCAGCGTTATATTCCAAAATGAGGGCAATATCGCGCTCTGTCATGCTCTCTAAATGGTCAACCGATAAGGCATGATGACGCACGGCAACATCTACGCCGCCAGAGTCCGCCAACTCCTGTCCGTGTATCTTGGGGCGCAACCCCCACTTGGCACCAGCCTCCAAGATACGGCTTGTCTCATCGGGCGTGAAGAATCCTTTGTCGCAAAAAACGTCGATGAAGTCTGCCAATCGTTGCTTTCCTACTTCTGGAATCATCTCCTCGATGACAAGATTGACATAATCACCCTGCCTTCCCACATATTCTCTTCCTACGGCATGTGCGCCGAGGAATGTACTCACCACCATCAATGGGCTGGTCTCCTTGATGCGGCGGATGACTCGTAGCATTTTCAACTCATCCTCTGTGTTGAGGCCATAGCCACTCTTGATCTCCACGGCACCCGTTCCCTTGCGCATAATCTCTTCCACTCGCCCCATTGCCTGTTGGTAAAGTGCTTCCTCGCTCATATCATGGAGACGGTCGGCAGAGTTTAAGATGCCTCCTCCACGCCGTGCTATCTCGGCATAGTCAAGCCCATGTATCTTATCGACGAACTCTTGTTCCCTGCTCCCTGCATAGACCAAGTGGGTATGACTATCACAAAAGGTGGGCAGCACCGTGCCTCCGTGGGCATCAATGTATGTGTCTGCCAAAGGCTTTTCTTCTCTTTTTCCCCCCCAACTATGGATATGGTCGTCTTCAATGAGCAACCATGCGTCGTTGAGAGATGGTAATGATGCCATTTCCTTTCCTTGAAGATATTGGATTTCCTGCCCACGGATTCCCGCCAAGGTGCCAATGCTATGGATGAGAGTTTTCATGTCGGTCAGATGTCAAAGTTTTCCTTTCGCAAGAAGTCAACAGTCTTGGCAATGTAAGGGTACATCACTTCGTCGTGTTGGATGAAGGGAACGACACGGCGATAGGCGGTATGGATTTGCTCTATCTTGGGTGAGGAGTGCAAAGGCCTACGGAAGTCCAAAGCCTGTGCTGCATTAAACAACTCGATAGCCAACACCCTTTCCGTGTTGAGAATCACTTGGCGTAGTTTGGTTCCCGCATTCGCACCCATCGACACATGGTCTTCCTGTCCTTGCGATGTGGGGATGGAGTCGGCTGAAGATGGCATACAGAGCGTCTTGTTTTGGCTCACGATGGATGCTGCGGTATATTGGGGGATCATGAAACCGCTGTTCAACCCTGGTTCTGCCACAAGGAAACTGGGCAATCCCCTCGTTCCTGACACCAGTTTATAGGTACGTCTTTCCGAGATACTGCTCAATTCGCTCATGGCGATGGCAAGGAAGTCCATCGGAAGGGCAATCGGCTCGCCGTGAAAGTTGCCCGCCGAGATAATTAAGTCTTCATCAGGACACACCGTAGGGTTGTCGGTGGTGGCATTAATCTCGATGTCAATGACAGTCTTCACGTATGATAATGTGTCTTTACAAGCTCCGTGTACCTGTGGGATGCAACGGAAGGAGTAGGGGTCTTGCACGTTCTCTTTGGGTTGTGCCGATAGTTCACTGCCTTTCAGCAGGTCGAGGATATGGGCGGCAGTGGCTATTTGTCCTTGGTGTGGTCGTACCAAATGGACAGCAAGGTTGAAAGGATCTTTTGTACCGTCAAAGGCATCCAACGACATGGCGGCTATGACATCGGCGGTATAGGAAAGGCGTTTGGCATGGATAGCCGCCCACACGGCGAAGGCACTCATGTTTTGGGTGCCATTCAGTAGGGCAAGGCCTTCCTTTGAGCCAAGGCGTATGGATACCCATCCCATCTGTTGGAGGATTTCTGCTCCCGTAATGATTTTCCCTTGGTATTCCACCTCACCCAAACCCACCAATGGCAAGCATAGGTGAGCCAATGGCACGAGGTCGCCCGATGCACCCACCGACCCCTGCGTATAAACGACAGGATAGATGTCATGGTTGAAGAAGTCGATAAGCCGCTCCACGGTGTCGAGTTTGCATCCGCTAAATCCATAGCTGAGCGACTGCACTTTCAGCAAAAGCATGATTTTCACGATACTGTTGGGTACTCGCTCGCCCACGCCACAGGCATGTGACATCATGAGATTGATTTGTAATTGGGACAATTGCTCCTCATCGATGGAAATCTTGCACAACGAACCGAAGCCCGTTGTCACGCCATAAATGGGCTTGTCGCTCTGTGCAACCTTCGCATCGAGATACTGTCGGCAATGGATGATGCGCTCACGTGTCTCTTCGCTCAATGCCAACTGGTAGCCATTGAGGATAATCTCCTCTATCTTGTCTTGAGTTAGGTGTCCTGCACTGATATAATGTGTCATATTGATTTTATTAGATGAGGTTCATGATGTCATCGTTCACCAAGTGGGGTAGGGTTACTTGCAATCCCTCAGAACGTTCCATTTCACGACGGATGGCATCCATGCTACCTTGGTTTCTCGCCCATGAGCGACGGGCTATGCCATTGTTGACATCCCAGAAGAGCATCTCGCGAATCCGTCGGTCGCTCTCCTCGCTCCCGTCAATCACCATGCCAAAGCCGCCGTTGATGACTTCGCCCCAGCCAACGCCACCTCCGTTGTGGAGGCTTACCCATGTGGCACCACGGAAAGCGTCGCCGATGACATTCTGCACCGCCATATCGGCACAGAATTGCGACCCGTCGTAGATGTTGGAGGTCTCACGGAAAGGCGAGTCGGTGCCGCTTACGTCGTGATGGTCGCGCCCTAAGACGATGGGGGCGGAGATGTTACCGCGCCGGATGGCATCATTGAATGCCAAGGCTATCTTGGTGCGCCCCTCGGCATCGGCATAGAGGATGCGGGCTTGCGACCCTACGACGAGATTGTTCTTGCCCGCCTCACGGATCCAATGAAGATTATCTTCCAACTGCCCACGTATGTCATCCGTCACATGGATGCGCATTTCGTCAAGCACTTCCGATGCTAAACGGTCGGTGGTTGCCAAGTCTTGTGGGTCGCATGAGGTGCAAACCCAACGGAAGGGACCAAAACCATAGTCGAAAAACAATGGTCCCATGATGTCCTGCACGTAGGAAGGATAACGGAACGTGCCGTCCTCACGCAGAATGTCTGCCTTGGCACGGCTGGCTTGCAATAGGAAGGCATTGCCATAGTCGAAGAAATACATGCCGCGTTCGGCCAACTTGTTGATGGCTGCCACTTGCCTCCGCAATGATTCTTCCACCCTTTCTTTAAACTTGTCAGGCTCTTCTGCCATCATGTGTTTGCTCTCTTCCAACGAAAGTCCTACGGGATAATATCCTCCTGCCCAAGGATTGTGGAGTGATGTCTGGTCACTTCCGAGGTCTACAGTAATATCCTCATCAACTAATCGTTCCCACAGGTCAACCACATTACCCACATACGCCATGCTTACCACATGCCGTTCTGCCACGGCACGACGAATGGCTGGGATGAGTTTATCAAGGTCGGTGTATAATTCGTCCACCCATCCTTGCTCATATCGTTTCCCTGCCGCAAGGGGGTTGATCTCTGCCGTCACGCTCACCACGCCGGCGATGTTGCCAGCCTTGGGTTGAGCGCCGCTCATGCCACCAAGACCAGCGGTGACAAAGAGTGGAATCTTGTCTGTCTTCACCCGTCGGGCAGCATTCAGTACGGTGATGGTCGTGCCGTGAACGATACCCTGTGGCCCGATGTACATATACGAGCCAGCCGTCATCTGCCCATATTGGCTCACACCGAGGGCATTCATCCGTTCATAGTCGTCGGGTTTGGAATAGTTGGGGATGACCATCCCGTTGGTGACAACCACCCTTGGCGCACCCTTATGTGAGGGGAAAAGGCCAAGAGGATGGCCACTGTACATCACGAGTGTTTGCTCATCGGTCATCTCCGATAAGTATTTCATCACCAGCCGATACTGTGCCCAGTTTTGGAAGATGGCTCCATTGCCACCATAGATAATCAACTCGTGTGGATGTTGGGCGACACGTGGGTCCAGGTTGTTTTGGATCATCAGCATGATGGCGGCGGCTTGTCGGCTTCGGTATGGGTATTCGTCGATGGGTCGCGCCTTCATTTCGTAGGTGGGACGATAACGATACATATAGATACGTCCGTAGCGGTCGAGTTCTTCAATGAATTCCTGTGCCAATTGGGCATGAAGATGTTCGGGGAAATAGCGTAAGGCGTTGCGCAAGGCAAGTTTCCGCTCCTCCCTTGTCAAGATTTCTTTGCGCTTAGGGGCATGGTTGATGCTCGTATCGTATGGTTGTGGTGAGGGCAGGGTGTCGGGAATGCCCTCACGGATGGCTTGCTTGAATTGTTCTGTCTCCATGGTATGATATTTTAGGTGAATATTTTTATGCTCCTTGTTTCTCGATTTTCTTTTCCACGATTTCCATGATCGATTGTTCTAAACGCTGGGCTGAAGCCGCCAACTCGTTTGCTTGCGTGACGAGTGACTCGGCGACGGCACGTTCTTTCAATTGCGAGGCATTGATCTTCACGTTAAGACAAGCACCCAAGACTGCCGCACGGGCAGCCAAGGCTCCCACGCCCGCATCGCTCACGCTGGCTGGATTGCCTTTTTCTGCCATGGCACGGCATAATTCAAACGACCGTATGGAGGTTTGCATCGTGCGCAAGGGTACCTCTGCGGCATAGCGTGTGGCACGTTCTATGGCATCGGCACGGGCGAAGCGTTCCTCCTCCGTTCCTTTCGGCAAACCGAAAGCTGCCATGATGGCGTTGAAGGCGGCGGTGTCCTCGTCCACCAGTTGCAACAGCTCTGTCATCAATTGTTGTCCTTTGTCTGCCCATTCGGAAAATTCCTGCCAACGGTCATCCCATCCCCGTTTATGCGAGGAGAGGTTGGCGACCATTGTCCCCAATGCTGCCGCCAACGCGCCCATGTATGCAGCAATGGTTCCCCCGCCCGGAGCGGGACTTTCACGGGATGTCTCCTCGGCAAAAGCCTTCACGGTGAGGTCGATAAGTGGCTTGCCGTTGCTCTTGTCCTCGGCATCTTCCATGAGATATTCAATCACTTTTTCTCGTGGATTGAAGGGCTTGAGGTCGTCCAAGCCCATCGACTTGATGGCGATCTTGATGATGTCTGCCTCGGGGATGCCCGTTGAGCGGTGTTGCTTCTCCAAGTAATATTTGCCGGCATCGATAAGCGTTTGCTTGGGGATAAGCCCCACAATCTCTGTTCCCGTTACCCGGACGCCACGGACGGCTGCTGCTCGACATACCTCATCAAAGGCAACATGTAGTGGCGTGACATGTAGGTTGGTCATGTTCATCGACACTTGGGCGATACCGTATTCATCGATAAACCACCCGATGGCCTTCGTGCATTTCAACGTGCCGGGTTGCATGAGGGCTTTTCCGTCAGCATCTTTCAATATCTTCCCCGTCAATGTGCCACCCTCGCGCAGCGGTCGCCCTTTTTCCCTTACGTCGAAGGCGATGGCGTTGGCGCGTCGGGTGCTGGTTGTATTGAGGTTGAAGTTGACGGCGATGAGGAAGTCACGCGCCCCCACCACCGTACATCCCGTCCGTGCAATGCGCTCATCAAAGGGGCGGGCGCCATAGTCGGGTTGCCTATTGGGGTCTATCAGCTTGTCGGGCAACGCCTCATATTCGCCAGCGCGGCATACGGCAAGGTTCTTATGTTCGGGCTTCAGGGCAGATGCCTCGTAACAATAGCAGGGGATGGCAAGTTTATCGGCTATGCGTCTTGCTAATTGACGCGCCAGTTCGGCACACTCCTCAATGGTGATGCCCGACACGGGGATAAGCGGCAACACATCGGTGGCACCCATCCGCGGGTGAGCCCCGTGGTGTTTGCTCATGTCTATCAGTTCTCCGGCCTTGCGGACGGCATCGAAGGCGGCGTCAACCACTCCCTGTGGGCTTCCCACAAAGGTTACGACCGTGCGGTTGGTCGCCTCGCCGGGGTCGACGTTAAGCAACCGTACTTCTTCATGTTTCTCTATCTCATTGGTGATTTGGCGGATGATACCCATGTCCCTTCCTTCGCTGAAGTTGGGCACGCATTCCACAATAGGTTGGTTTGATTTCATCTTTGATTGCGTTTAGGTCTTTTGTCATATATACTAACGCAAAGATACGCTTTTTCTTATAATATGTGAAAGAAAATGCAATTTATTTTCAAAAGCACGATAAAGAAATTGTTTACCCTTGGCGAAGCTATTGCAAACAGTTTGTTTGCGTATGGAAAACAAACTGTATACCATACGCAAACAAATTGTTTACCATACGTAAACAGATGACAATGTATCCCATTTCGTCAGGTGGATACAACATTGCGAATCTATTAGGATGTGCCTAATATGCGTAACCTCGTTTTTAAAACTTCCCCGATTTGCCCTCTAACGCTTTTATTTTCAGCTCAAACTGCGTTAATCTTCTAAAATCGCTTTGTTATCTCATCGATTCTTCGTATTTTTGCAACGTATTTAAGGATATTTACAAATCAAAACAATAACGAACATGAAAAAGATTAGAGCAGCCGTTGTGGGATATGGAAACATCGGCCGTTACACAGTGGAAGCCCTCGAAGCAGCCGAGGACTTCGAGATTGCCGGCATTGTCAGACGTCAGGGGGCAGACAACAAGCCCGCCGAGCTGGCACAGTATGACGTGGTGAAGGACATCCGGGAACTGAAAGACGTGGATGTGGCGATTCTCGCCACGCCCACCCGCTCCTGTGAGGAATACGCCAGGCAAATCCTTCCATTGGGAATCAACACCGTGGACTCCTTTGACATCCACACCAGCATCCTCGATTATCGTCGCGCCCTAGACCCCATAAACAAGGAGACCCATACCGTGAGCATCATCTCGGCTGGTTGGGACCCAGGGTCAGACTCCATCGTGCGCACGTTGATGCAGAGCCTCGCCCCCAAGGGATTGAGCTATACCAACTTTGGACCGGGCATGTCGATGGGGCATTCCGTGTGCGTTCGCAGCAAGAAGGGCGTGAAGAATGCCCTCTCGATGACCATCCCCTTGGGCGAGGGCATCCATCGCCGCATGGTGTATGTGGAACTGGAAGACGGTGTGAAATTGGAAGACGTGACGGCAGACATCAAGGCAGACCCCTATTTCGCCAACGACGAGACCCACGTCTTCGCCGTAGCCTCCGTGGATGACGTGCGTGACATGGGTCATGGCGTGAACCTGGTGCGCAAGGGTGTGAGCGGCAAGACGCAAAATCAACGCTTAGAGTTCAACATGAGCATCAACAACCCCGCCCTGACGGGACAGGTGCTGGTGAATGTAGCCCGCGCTTCCATGAAACAGCAGCCTGGTTGTTACACGATGATAGAGATTCCCGTCATCGACATGCTCGCTGGCGACCGTGAGGAATTGATTGGTCATTTGGTATAAACAGATGAAAAAATGATGAAGAAGACGATAAAAACTTTAGCAAGCCTTGCCTTGCTTTTGTTATTGACAAGTGCCGTTACGGGTGATGAAATCATCACCAAGGAGGGCAACACGACGATAGTGAACACGACGCTCCTGACAAAGGATGTCATTGGCTACCAGAGTCCCACGCCCGTAAAGATTTTCATCGAGAACAAGAAAGTGGTGAAGGTGACACCCATCCGCAACCAAGAGACTCCCAAATACTTCCAACTCGCCAAGGCGTTGTTGAAGAAATATGAGGGAAAGCCCGTCAATAAGGTTGCCAAGATGAAGGTGGACGGTGTGACGGGAGCCACGATGTCGTCAGACGCACTTATCAAGAACGTGCAGATCGGCGTGGAATACTATAACAAGAATAGCAAGAAATGAGGGACGAGGGATGAGAGATGATGAATGAAAACACATTGGCTTTTCGTTTTCATCTCTCATCTTTTACCAAGTGTCTATTTACTTTATAAAAAACAAACTATGATTATCAGAAGAATTCTATCTATTTGGGTCGCCATGACCATGACAATGGCGATGTTCGCACAGGCACCCGCCTTCCCCGGAGCGGAAGGTCATGGACGTTATGTCACGGGAGGACGAGGTGGTAAGATAGTGCATGTAACTAATCTCAACGACTCCGGGACGGGGTCGTTCAGACAGGCCGTGAGCGGCTCCGACAAGAAAATTGTCGTCTTCGACGTGGGGGGCGTGATTGCCTTGCGTAGTAACGTGAACATCGGTGCCAACACCACGATAGAGGGACAGACCGCTCCCTCGCCCGGCATCACGCTGCGGTATTACACCGTGAACCCCAATGGGAACAACATCATCATGCGTTTCATCCGTATAAGACGTGGACAAGAGAAGGATGTCAATGATGGCGCGGACGCAAGTACCGCCCGTCATCTCACCAACCTGATGCTTGACCACTGCTCGTTGTCGTGGTCGATTGACGAGGTGGCATCGTTCTATGACAACAATAACTTCACCATGCAGTGGTGTACCATAGGAGAGAGCCTCAACAATGCCGGACACGGCAAGGGCGCACATGGCTATGGAGGCATCTGGGGCGGTAAGCTCGCCTCGTTCCACCATAACCTTATCCTCCATGTCAACAACCGTTCCCCACGTTTCAATGGCGCACGGTACAACTGGGAGGGATTCACCAGCAACACCAAATATAGCGAATACCAATGGCAGAATGCCGTGCAAGCGGAAAATGTGGACTTCCGCAATTGCGTTGTCTACAACTGTGGTAACGGCTGCTATGGCGGTCCTGGCGGTGGATATATTAATATGGTGAACAATTATTTCAAGAGTGGGCCTGCCACTACGACCAATCGGCTGACGACCGTCACCGTGGGCGCGAGTGGTAATGCGGAGGGTTATCCTATTTATTGGACGATGACGAGCCGTTATTTCCTCAGTGGCAACCAGATAGATGACGTTGCCGACGCAGGGTGGTCGTATATGTCATACGACAGTGGCACTTATTCCATCAATGGCCAACGATGCAGTAGTGACCCCAACCATTACTATGGCGACACTGCTACCTATTACACGAATTCGGCTGGAAGGGATTGTGTACCTATCAAACTGACACAGCCAGCCCCAACGGGCGATGTCACCACCCATTCCGCCTTGGTGGCTTACGAGAAGGTGCTGGGGTATGCGGGAGCGTCGCTGATTCCCGATGATGTTGACTCACGCTATGTTTATGAGACGGAGAATGCCACGGCACTCTACACGGGGTCGGTGACGGGCAAGCCTGGGCGCATCGACAAGGTGTCGGATGTGAATGGCTATACTGAATCGAACTTTGGAACGGGACAACGCGCATCGACTTTTGACATGGATAAAGACGGCATTGCCGACGCTTGGGAGTTGGAGAATGACCTCGACCCCACCAACCCCAGCGATGCTCTCTTGTACACCATCGACCCCGCTGGCTATTACACCAATATCGAGGTGTATTGCAATAGCCTCGTCCAAGACATCATGCTCAAGGGAAATAGTGATGCAGAAGGGGCGGTGAAGGACTATTATCCTGCCTATACGACGACCAATGGAATCCCTGTTGCCGCCGTCAATCCCGATGTGGCAATCATCGACAAGCCCAACGAGCAAGACATTGAGGCAACGGGAAACATCACGTGGGAACTGTCTTCCGATATATCCTCGACAAGCAGCGTGGCAGGTGTTCCCGACGGAAGCATTGCCAAATACATCAAGGCTGCCAACATGACCCTCGGCAGCAATCTCGTTTCGGGTGCGCCAAGAGCCATCAATGGAAAGACGATGACACCTTTTAAGTCCACTGAGAAACAAAATGTCGCCGCCTCAAATGCGGTAACGTTCACTATTGACACAGGAGATGAGTACAAGTTCATGCCGACCAACGTCGCCTTTCTCATTTCTCGTATAGGAACAGATTCGGGAGTGGCAGACGTGAACTGGGTGAACAGCAACGGCACAGCCACCATTGAGTCGGGGCTCGAACCCAACCGCAACAAAGAGGATAAAGGTTGGTACACCGATTACAGCAAAGAGTTGGACAATGTGGCAGCGACCACGGGAGCCAGCCAACTTCTCATATACATCTACAATATGAATGCCGGCAAAGAGATGGCATTGGGAAATGTGGTCGTCTCAGGCCTCATCACCTCAACTACTTCAGGCGTTCGTGAGATAGAGAGTGGCAAGGTCATCTCAACTGAGTACTACAACCTGCAAGGAATGCGTATCAACCAGCCCAGCCAAGGCATGTTTATCAAGGTGGTGAAGACAAGCGACAATAAGAAAAAAGTCACGAAAGAGTTATTCCGATAAGGATATGTGAGAAAACGCATCATTATCTATTTTTGAACTATCAAACTAAAACATCAAAAGATTATGAGAAAGAGAGGATTGTTGATTCTATCCATGATGATGGCGATAGGCTCTGCCCACGCCCAGTCATATACATATCCGTTCCAAAACCCGGCGTTGTCTGCCGAACAGAGAGCCGAAGACCTCTGCAAACGGTTGACATTGGAAGAGAAGACGCAGTTGATGATGGACGGTTCGAAAGAGATCACCCGTCTCGGCGTACCGCATTTCGAGTGGTGGAATGAGGCTTTGCATGGCATTGGTCGAAACGGGTTTGCCACCGTGTTCCCCATTACCATGGCGATGGCGGCATCATGGGATGACGCCTTGCTCCACCAAGTCTTCACAGCCGTGAGCGATGAGGCACGTGCCAAGAATACCCTTGCTAAACAAAAGGGCAACCCCAAACGCTACCAAGGGCTGTCGTTCTGGACTCCAAACATCAATATCTTCCGCGACCCTCGGTGGGGACGTGGACAGGAGACATACGGTGAAGACCCATTCCTCACCACGAAGATGGGTCTCGCCGTGGTGCGTGGTTTGCAGGGAATGACCTACGAGGGCGAGTGGCTATGGTCGCCCACGGGCGTTCCCGCTACGGGCAAATACAAGAAGCTGTTGGCTTGTGCCAAACATTTTGCCGTGCATAGCGGCCCGGAATGGAACAGGCATCAGTTCAATCTTGAGAATCTTCCTTCCCGTGATTTGTGGGAGACATATCTTCCCGCTTTCAAGTCGCTTGTGCAAGACGGCGAGGTCGCTGAGGTGATGTGTGCCTATCAGCGCATCGACGGGGAGCCTTGTTGTGGCAATAGCAGATACGAGCAGCAGATTCTACGTGATGAGTGGGGATTCAAGGGACTAATCACCAGCGACTGCGGTGCCATCAGTGACTTCTGGAAACCTGGGTATCACGGGTTCTCGCCCAACGTACATGCCGCCTCGGCATCGGCAGTCCGCGCTGGGACAGACGTGGAATGCGGTTCCAATTACCGCTCGTTGCCCGATGCCGTCAAGGCGGGAGAGGTGACGGAAGGCGAGATTGACAAGAGCCTCAAGCGGTTGCTTGTCGCCCGTTTTGAGCTGGGCGACTTCGACCCTGACGAAATGGTAGCTTGGACAAAGGTCTCTCCTAACGTTATTGCATGTCCTGCCCATAAGCAATTGGCACTCGACATGGCTCGCAAGAGTATTGTCTTGTTGCAAAACAGGGACGGCATCCTCCCATTGAAGAAAAGCCAAAAGGTGGTCGTCATGGGACCCAATGCCAACGACTCCGTGATGATGTGGGGCAACTATAGCGGTTATCCCACGCAGACCACCACTATCCTCAAGGGCATCCGTGACAAGATGGGATATGACGTGAAGTATGTTCCCGGCTGTGGTTTCACGCGAAACGAGACTTTTGAAAGCCGTTTCAATTGCTTTACGACGATGGATGGACAGCGGGGAATGAATGCCACTTATTGGAACAACACCGACATGAAAGGCGACCCAGTCAATCACCTCGTCATCAGCCAGCCCATCAACTTGAGCAATGGAGGGGCAACAGTCTTTGCGCCGGGGGTGAACCTGGAAAAGTTCTCAGCCCAATACCAGGGAATATTTAACCCCACTGCCGACGAGACACTCATCATCTCGATGGGTAGCGATGACAAGGCGCGTCTCATTGTCAATGGTGACACACTCATCGACAACTGGAAAGGACGCAACCGCATCAACGAGACACGTAAGGAAATCCGTGTTAAGGCGGGCGAGGCATACCAATTCCAAATCGACTATGTGCAAGACTTTGATATGGCAGTGATGCAATTCGACATTTGTAAGAAGCTCACTCCCACACATCAAGAGGTCGTCAACGAGGTGGCAGATGCCGATGTCGTCGTCTTCGTGGGTGGTATCTCACCCAGATTAGAGGGTGAGGAGATGAAAGTGAACGAGCCGGGATTCCGTGGCGGCGACCGCACCGACATCGAACTTCCCCAAGCGCAGCGTGACTTGATTGCCGCCCTCCACAAGGCGGGCAAGCATGTCGTCTTTGTCAATTGCTCGGGAAGTGCCGTCGCCTTGGTGCCGGAGACGGAGAATGCTGATGCCATCCTTCAGGCTTGGTACGGTGGAGAGCAGGGCGGAAAGGCTGTGGCGGATGTGCTGTTTGGCGACTACAACCCCCAAGGCAAGTTGCCTGTGACGTTCTATAAGAATGTCAATCAATTGCCCGACTATGAAGATTACATGATGGCGAACCGCACTTACCGTTACTTCAAGGATGAGCCCTTGTTCCCCTTCGGATATGGATTGAGCTATACGCAGTATCGTTATTCCAAACCGAAATACAATGCGAAAAAAGGCATCGTGACGGTCAATGTCACCAATGCGGGCAACCGTGATGGCGAAGAGACGGTGCAAGTCTACATGAGGCGGTTGGCAGACATCGGCGGACCATTGAAGACGCTCCGTGCTTATCGGCAAGTGTCGTTGAAGGCGGGCGAGACCAAGGTGGTGGAGATTCCATTCGCTGGCAACGACTTCGAGACATGGGACGAGCAGACCAACACCATGCGTGTGGTGAAAGGCAAACACGAACTGATGGTAGGTGGTTCCAGCAAGGACACTGACTTGCAAAGACTCGTTGTCAATTTATAAGAGTTGGCTTCTTAATCCTTACGTCAAGCGTAGTTAGAGGATGATACCAATGTGGTGTCATCCTCTAAATGTTTCTTTCCTTTCACGATAATATATATAAAAAGGTTAAGGGGTCGTGCGATATGCCAGTTTTTATTGCTAAATTTGCAGCGAATTCTTATTTGTAGCTTTCGCACCTTGATATATTTATGAATATGATAACTATAATTACTCATTTTATACTTCCATGAAAAGGATTATTACTTCTATTATCGTAATGGTTGTCGTTGCTGCAATACAAGCCGCAACCATCACTCTGACAGTGAACAGTACTCGCAAGCAGACCATTACGGGGTTTGGTGCTGCCTGTTGTGATGGTGCCATGTGTCCGTTTGGCACTGACACTAATCCCGTGAGACTACTCTACGGTCCTACATCGAAGATTGGACTGAACATCATGCGTATGGAAATCTCGCCTAACTTTGTAGGCGACATCGTTGTCCCAGAGTGGGGCAATTGGGACTCGCCCTACGATTGGAAAGGCTCGCTGCCATCTGCCAAATTAGTCAAACAGCGTGGCGGCATCGTCTTTGGCACACCATGGTCTCCCCCTGGAGACTATAAGACCAACGGAACGGCACAGGGCGGCAATGCCGAAGACCAAGGCTACCAGAGAGGTAAGCTGCGTGAGGACTGCTATGAGAAATTCTTCCCGTGGCTAAACACTTTCCTGGCTTACATGAAGAAAAATGGTGTCAACGTCGATGCCGTTTCTATCCAGAACGAACCCGATTGGTGGGTAAGTTACTCTGGATGCCTCTACGACCCTCAAGACTTGGTAAAGCTTGTCAAGAACTATGCCTACTTACTCGACAGGGAAACCTATCCTGGCGTAAAGCTGATTAGCGGCGAGAGCTTAGGCTTTACTCAAAATTATACCGACCCGTTGATGAACGACCCAACGTGCCGCGAGCAGATTGACATCGTGGCAGGACACCTCTATGGTCATGCGCCCCTCGACTATATGAAACAATCGGCTGTTCTTGCTGCCAAGTATGGTAAGGAGGTGTGGATGACCGAACACTCCTCGACAGACAATATCGGTGACCGTTTGCCCACTTGGCACGAACAACTTCTCTTTGCCGAGGAACTCAACGAGTGTATGCTGGCTGGCTGCACGGGATATATCTATTGGTATATGCGCGCACACTGGGCATTCGTGAGTACGGGCGAGGCAAAGTATGGCGCAGAGAATAAGACCAAGAACAAACTGCTGCCACGAGCCTTTGTCATGTCTCACTTCTCAAAACACGTTACTGGCTCCACTCGCCTGACCACCTCACGCGACAAGACCTCTGGAACAGAGGCTGCTTCGGAGTATTCTGCCTATATCAAGGGCGACTCGCTCATCGTTATGGCTATCGACACCACGAAGAATGCCGTTGACCTGAAATTGACATTGCCTTATAAAGTGAAGAGCGGTGTACATCTTTTGTCAACAGGCAATGAGACCGAGAATCTCTGTCAAGAGAACCCAATAACGATTGACGAACCTACAAGAGAGGTGACTGTTGAGATGCCAGCCCGCAGCCTTAACACATATATCTTCATGATTGACCAAGCCAGTGCGGCTATCGAAGATGTGAAGCTGGCAAATGATGATGGAGCCAAGGTCTATTACGACCTACAGGGACGACAATTGGTAAAGCCCCACGGAGTATGTGTTGAGAAAAGTGCTAATGGTGATTCCAGAATCTTATTGATGGGGCGTTAATGTCAGTGAGCATTTGTATCTAAAAAGTTATTTACTTTCACGGCGGCTTGCTTTCCGCTTGCCATAGCACTTACCACGAGGGATGCTCCATTGGCGGCATCACCGCAGACGAATACGTTTTGGGGATAGGCTGGGTGTTCGGGCTTGAGGAATCCCATTGCCAAGAGGACTATCTCTGCCTTGATGATTTCGGGTTTTCCTTTCTCTACCATGATGGGGCGGCCACCGTCAGGGTTAGGTTTCCAATCGATTTCCTGTATCTTCACGCCAGAGAGTTTCCCGTCTTTGCCAAGAAACTCAAGGGTGTTGATGTTCCACCTTCTAATGCATCCCTCTTCATGGCTTGATGTTGTCTTCATGGTGCGAGGGTAGTTTGGCCATGGATTGTTGGGGTCAATAGGTCCTTCTACGGGTTTCGGCATGATTTCTATCTGTGTCACGCTTTTGCACCCTTGACGGTGTGCGGTGCCAATGCAGTCGCTGCCTGTGTCGCCTCCACCGATGACAAGGACATCTTTCCCTTTGCAGGTAATGCGCTCTTCTTTCGAATATTCCATGCCTGCCAACACCCTGTTTTGTTGGGCAAGCAGTTCCAAGGCGAGGTGGACTCCCTTCAAATCCCTGCCAGGCACATGCAGATCGCGGGCTGTAGGGGTGCCAGTGGCAATGACGATGGCATCGTATTGCTTTGTGAGTTGTGCTATTGCTTCATGCTGGACATCTTCGCTATAGCGGAATTCTATGCCTTCTTCCTCTAACAGACGAAGGCGGCGGTCGATGATGGCTTTGTTGAGCTTGAAGTTGGGTATGCCATATCGGAGCAATCCGCCCGCTGCCTCGTTCCGTTCATAGACAACGACTTGGTATCCCTTGAGGTTCAGGTCGTTAGCAGCCGCCAACCCCGCTGGCCCAGCACCAATCACGGCAACCTTTTTTCCGTTGCGGACAGGGTGATGTACATTGATGTACCCTTCCCGAAATGCCGCCTCGGCGATGGCAGCCTCATCCTCTCGGTTGGTGGTTGGCTCGTGTTCGATGAGATTCAGCACACATGCCTTTTCACATAGGGCTGGGCAGACACGCCCCGTGAACTCAGGGAAGGGGTTGGTGGCATTGAGCAAACGATAAGCCACTTCCCATTCACCCTTGAAGAGCGCATCGTTCCACTCGGGTGGCTTATTGCCCAAAGGACACGCCCAGTGGCAGAAAGGAACGCCGCAGTCCATGCACCTTGATGCCTGCAACTTGCGTTCACGTGCGCTGAGTGTCTGTTCTACTTCCCCGAAGTCGTGGATTCTATCGTGAATCGGACGGTAGCCCGCCTCTTGGCGGTGTATCTCTAAAAATGCTTTTGGATTTCCCATGATTTGTTTTGCAATTAAATAAACTCTTTAATCATTACCTTATTAATAATCACGCTGCATGTCTGCGATTTTTTGTTGCAGTTTAGCCATCTGCTCCTCTTGCAATACCCGCTTGTACTCGATAGGCACGACTTGGATGAAGTCCTCGATGTATCGGTTCCAGTCATCCAACATCGTTCGGGCGAGTTTCGATCCTGTGTAGAGATAGTGTTGGCGGATAAGCTCGTGAAGCTCTTTTCTGCTGACACTATCCTCGACGAGATTGATCTCCACCATATCCATATTGCAGAAGTAGTCGAAATGATGGTGCCTATCCCATACGTATGCCACACCGCCCGACATGCCAGCGGCGAAGTTGCGCCCCGTCTCTCCGAGTACCACCACGCGCCCTCCGGTCATGTATTCGCAGCAATGGTCGCCCGCCCCTTCAATGACGGCAATGGCTCCCGAATTGCGTACGCCGAACCTTTCGCCCACCTTGCCATTGATATATAGTTCGCCGGCGGTGGCTCCATATAATCCCGTATTGCCCGCGATGATGTTGTCCTCGGCATTGAAATTGGCACGTGTCGGAGGTAGGATGGCGATACGTCCGCCCGAGAGGCCCTTGGCGAAATAGTCATTTGTCTCCCCTTCGAGCCTGAATGCTACGCCCCGAACCAAGAAAGCACCGAATGACTGCCCTGCCGCCCCCTTGAATTTCACATTGATGGTGTCATCGGGAAGGCCCTTCTCGCCATGTTTCTTGGCAATGAAACCAGAGAGCATGGCACCAACAGCGCGGTTAGTATTCTTGATGGCATAGTCAAGGCTCACTCCATCGTCTTGGTAATCAATGGCCCGTCGCGCTGCCACAATCATCTGTTCATCTAGAACATTCCCTTGCATTCCCAATGGGATGGATGGTTGGTGGAAGTCTCCCGTGAAGTGGAGAGTACCTTCTTCCTTGTTCAGTAACCTGCTGAAATCGAGTATCGATGGTTTGGTCTCAATCAATTCAGTATGTCCCACGATGTCGTTCAATGTCTTGAATCCCATTTCCGCAAGGTATTCGCGTACCTCTTGGGCAAGGAATGTGAAGTAATTGACAAGGTATTCGTACTTTCCCATGAAATGTTTTCGTAATAGGGGATTCTGCGTTGCCACGCCCATCGGGCATGTGTTCAAGTTGCATTTACGCATCATCACACAACCGAGGACGATAAGTACGGCTGTTCCGAATCCAAACTCCTCCGCACCAAGCAATGCCATCAGTACCACATCACGTCCCGTCTTGATTTGACCGTCCACTTGTAGGCGGACATTGCCACGTAAGCCGTTGCGGACAAGTGTCTGCTGTGTTTCAGAGAGGCCAATTTCGGGGGAAATGCCGGCAAACCGCATCGATGACGCGGGCGATGCTCCCGTACCGCCTTCAGCGCCGCTGATGACGATGAGGTCTGCTTTTGCCTTGGCTACACCCGCAGCGATCGTTCCCACACCGCTCTCTGCCACGAGCTTCACGGATATGGCTGCCGTCGGGTTGACGTTCTTCAGGTCGAAGATGAGTTGTGCCAAGTCCTCGATGCTATAGATGTCGTGATGGGGTGGGGGCGAGATGAGTGAGATGCCGGGGATGCTATGGCGCGTCTTGGCGATTACCTCGTTGACCTTGAACCCTGGCAACTGGCCTCCCTCGCCAGGCTTGGCACCCTGTGCCACCTTGATCTGTATCTCCTCGGCATTCACAAGATATTCGGTTGTCACGCCGAAACGACCGCTCGCCACTTGCTTGGTCTTGCTGTTCAGGCTGATGCCATCGTAAGAGGAATGGAAACGTTCAGAGTCCTCACCGCCCTCTCCCGTGTTGGAGCGACCGCCGAGTTTGTTCATCGCGAGGCATATTGCCTCATGAGCCTCTTTGGAAAGGGCACCGAAACTCATGGCACCCGCCACGAAATGCTTGACGATTTCAGAGACAGGCTCCACCTCGTCGATAGGGATAGGATGATGCCTGAATCTTAAGAAGTCACGGATAAAGATGGGTGAATCCTTCTCATCCACGAGACGGCTGAACTCCTTATATTTCTCATAGCTGCCCGTCCGTGTCGCGAGTTGCAATGTAGTGATGGTCTCTGGATTCCAAGCGTGTTTGATGCCATCCTTGCGCCAATGGAATTGCCCTTGGTTCTCCACGACCTCCGTTCCGTATGCGATGGCATTTCCACTTCCCATTATCCCAAGTGCTTTGCTTCGCATCATGATGGCATCATGCGCTATCTTCTCCAACCCAATACCGCCAATGGTCGAGACTTCTGTTCCGAAGTATGTCCTCAACAAGCTTTCGCTAAGACCGATACTCTCAAATATCTTCGCCCCGCGATAGCTGCGTATGGTGGAGATGCCCATCTTCGCCATGATTTTGAACAACCCCTTCTTCACCGCCTTGATATAGTTTTTTTCGGCGGTGGCATAGTCTTCTTGGATTTTGTGGTTCTTCACGAGGTTGTCAAGGATGGCGAAAGTCAGATACGGGCATATCGCCGAGGCGCCATAGCCCAACAACAGGGCTGCGTGCATCGTCTCCCGGATCTCGCCACTCTCGACAATTAATGCCGTTTGCACACGCTTGCCTACGCTAATGAGATAATGATGGACGGCAGAAACGGCAAGGAGAGAAGGGATAAAAGCCTCATTTTGTGGCAACGAAGGTATCTTGTCTGTCAGGATGATATAGTTGTAACCCTCATCCACGGCTTTCTCCGCATCCTTGCAAAGCTTATCCAATGCCGTGCGTAGGGATTCCCCATAGTCGCCATGTTGGCTATTTGCTCCCGCTCCTTGATGGATGGGTGGCGTGTTGGTCCTGAATGTCATCGGCAATTTGATGGTATTGAATCCCTTATACCTGATGTTGCAAAGGATGTCTATCTGTGTGTTGTTGAGGATGGGGTGTGGCAGTCGCACCATCTTGCAATTGGTCTCGTCGGGTTTTAAGATTCCTGTACCCACGCGCCCGATGTATTCCGTGAGGCTCATGACAAGCTCCTCGCGGATGGAGTCGATGGCGGGGTTCGTCACCTGCGCAAACTGCTGGCGGAAATAATTGAAGAACACCTGAGGCTTGTCTGACAATACAGCCAATGGGGTATCATTGCCCATCGAGGCTGTTGGCTCCTGACCGTTGGTCGCCATGGGGATAATGGTCGATGACACATCCTCCTCGCCATATCCGAACATGACTTCACTCTGGAGCAAGTCGTCGATGGCATTCTCCACATGTCGCCCGCTCTTCAACTTCTCCAGTTGGATGCGGTTGGTGTTGAGCCACTCCCGATAGGGATGTTCTTCTGCCAATTGCCGCTTGATGTCGCCATCGTAATAGATTTTTCCCTCTTTCGTGTCGATGAGGAGAATCTTGCCAGGTTGTAAACGCCCTTTCTCCGCAATCTCCGTTGGGTCGAAATCCATCACGCCCACTTCACTTGCAACCACCATCATGTCGTTTTTCGTGATGGTATACCTTGCGGGGCGCAAGCCATTTCTGTCAAGCATCCCCCCCGCAAACCGTCCGTCGCTAAAGAGGAGTGCTGCGGGACCGTCCCACGGTTCCATCAAGATGGAGTGGTATTCATAGAACGCCTTGAGCTCCTCGGATATGGGATTCTTGTCGTTGAAGCTCTCTGGCACCATCACACTCATGGCATGGGGCAGGGAGAGGCCGCTCATCACGAAGAACTCCAACACGTTGTCGAGGCTTGCCGAGTCGCTCATGCCCGGCTGTACGATGGGCGAAATCTGCTTGGTATCGCCCAAAGCCTCCGAGTTCAACACGCTCTCGCGGGCTTTCATCCAACCCCGATTGCCCCGGATGGTGTTGATCTCGCCGTTGTGTGCCAACAGGCGGAAAGGCTGGGCCAGTGCCCACGTAGGAAATGTGTTTGTGCTGAAACGCGAATGCACCAGCGCCAGCCCGCTTGTCAGGTATGGATTGGTTAAGTCGGGATAATACTGCCGAACTTGCATGGAAGACAGCATTCCCTTGTATATGATGTTCGCATTGCTCAAAGAACAGATGTAGAAGTCCTTGAATGGGTTTGGCGTTTCTTCATGTTGCCAGTTCCCCACCATTTGGGCTATCCTTTTCTCTATCCTTTTCCTAATAATATATAATGTGCGAATGAATGTATCGACATGACCGTCTGTTGCCCCAGTGATAAATACCTGCTTGATGTCGGGCTCCGTGTGTCGCGCCGCCTCGCCCAAACACTCTGAGTGAGTCGGCACCGTGCGTAAGTGCATCAACTGCAATCCCTCACGTTCTATCTCCTCGATCATCACGCTTAGGATTTCGCCTTGTGCCTTCGTCTCTTTTGGAAGGAACACCAGCCCCGTGCCATATTTCCCCTTCTCTGGCACAGGGATGCCCTGCAAAAGGATAAACTCATGGGGGATCTGCAACATGATGCCCGCACCGTCGCCATCCTTGCCTACCTCTGCCCCACGGTGTCGCATGTTCTCCAACACCCGCAGGGCATTATCGACCAATTCATGGCTCTTGTTGCCGTGGATGTTGACCACCATGCCCACGCCACACGCATCATGTTCATAACTACTTTGGTACAATCCCTTTTCTAAGTTGTTAAGTTTACGTTTCGTCATATTATCCTTATTGAATCTTACAATCATTTCTTTTTCGCTGCAAAATTATGACAAAATGAAAGATAAAAATAGGTAATCGTGACATAATTATGAAATAAAATCGAATAACTTACACATTGCAACTAATTCGATTGGTTTTCATTTCAAATTGAAAGTAATATTTGTTTTTATTTTCCGATTTGTTATCATATTTAAAATTATCCATCCAAAAAGATAGTATCTTCGTTTGTTTTCTTCCAAAATGTACTAATTTTGCAGCCGAAAGCTTTCAAAGTGTTATGAATTAATAGGTAAAAAGGTATGAAAAGGATTGAAGCGATTATCCGCAAGACAAAGTTTGAGGATGTAAAGGAGGCATTGTTGCAGTCAGACATTGACTGGTTTGAGTATCACAATGTACATGGCATTGGCCAGAGTCGGGAGGAACGCATCTATCGTGGCGTACAATACAGCACGGATGTGATAGAGCGCGTGGCGTTGACTATCGTCTGCCGCGACCAGTTTGTAGCCCCGACGGTAGATGTCATATTGAAAGTGGCGCATACTGGAGAGGTCGGCGACGGTCGGATCTTTGTCAGTGACATGATTGACACATGGTCTATCCGCACGGGCGAGAATGGAGATACCGTGTTAAGGGATAAGAAGTAGTTTAGGAGAATATTGGGGAGTTTAGGAGTTTAGGAGTTCAGGAGTTTAGACAATACTCTTTCTATGGAAAAGCTAATTCGGTTTTATGAGTAGAGGAGTTCAGTAATTTAGTTCAGTTATTTAGTAATGTAGACAACACAAACACAAAATTTTCAGGATTATGGAAGAAATTGGATTATCACTTGATACCGTATGGATGCTGTTGGCAGCCATGTTGGTCTTTTGGATGCAGCCGGGGTTTGCGCTGTGTGAGGCAGGGTTCACTCGTAGCAAGAACACCGCCAATATCTTGATGAAGAACTTTGTTGACTTCATGTTTGGGTCGCTGTTATTCTTCTTCATCGGTTTTGGCTTCATGTTTGGCAGTGATGGCGCAGGATTCATTGGAATGCCCAACTGGGGCGACCTCTCATTCTACAAGGGCGACCTCCCCGTGGAGGGATTCTTGATATTCGAGACCGTCTTTTGTGCCACGTCGGCAACCATCGTCAGCGGTGCGATGGCAGAGCGCACGAAGTTTTCGATGTATCTGTTGTATAGTGCTTTCATATCACTCATCATCTATCCCGTTGAGGGACATTGGACTTGGGGTGGTGGATGGCTCTGCAACGATGCCTCCGACTCTTTTATGATGACGACTTTCGGCGACGTGTTCCACGACTTTGCCGGCTCTGCCATCGTGCATAGCGTAGGTGGCGTGTTGGCGCTGATTGGTGCCATGGCCCTCGGTCCGCGCCTTGGCAAGTATGGGAAGGATGGGAAGAGCCGTGCCATACCTGGCCACAACCTGACGATGGCGGCACTTGGCGTGTTCATCTTGTGGCTCGGCTGGTTTGGGTTCAATCCCGGAAGCCAGTTGGCAGCGAGTGGCGAGGTAAACCGTATTGCCATCTCACATGTCTTCCTCACCACCAATTTAGCAGCGGCTGCGGCAGGCACTGCCACGATGTTTGTCACTTGGAAGAAGTATGGCAAGCCGTCGCTCTCGTTGACGCTCAATGGCGTGCTGGCGGGGCTTGTGGGAATCACGGCGGGGTGTGACTTGGTCAGTCCTTTCGGAGCAGTCATCATCGGTTTGGTTTGCGGCATCGTATTGGTCTATTCCATCGAATTCATCGACCACAAGCTACACATTGACGACCCCGTGGGTGCGTCGTCCGTACATGGTGTATGCGGTATCCTCGGCACATTGATGACAGGATTGCTCTCCGTTTCCAATGGCGCGTTCTATGGTCATGGCTGGGGATTCTTCGGGGCGCAGTGCTTCGGCATCTTGGCGATTGACCTTTGGGCTGCCGTCTGCGGCTTCGCCTTGTTCTATGGCATCAAGGCTTGGCATGGACTTCGTGTGGAGACACGTGTGGAAGATGAAGGCCTGGACATTTACGAACATGGTGAAACGTGCTATAATTAATTAAAAGATGATATAATCTATTCTCTGTTAGTATGGAAAAGGTAAAAAGATTGTTCCTCACGGCTTTGTCACTCATCGGAGCGACAGCCGTTGAGGCCCAGGAAAGTGATTGGCAGACAACGATTTCTGCTGATGTCGTGAACCAGTATATCTGGCGTGGCCAGGACTTAGGCAATGTCTCCTTGCAACCGACGCTCGGCATTGGCTACCAAGGGTTTAGCCTCACCGCATGGGGAAGTGTCGGGTTGACGGAGGCGAGCGACACGAAAGAATTTGACATCACCTTTGGATATGGCGTTGCGGGATTCAATATCGGGGTGACTGATTATTGGTTTAATACGGGTCTTGACCCACAAAACAGATACTTCAAGTATGATGCCCACGGCACGAACCATATTTTCGAGGCGAATATCGGCTACGACTTTGGGGTGGCGAGCATACAATGGTATACCAACTTTGCGGGCAATGATGGCCAGAACAAGGATGGCAAGCGGGCATATAGCAGCTATGCCGAGGTGAATGTGCCGTTCCGTTTGGGCGGGGTTGATTGGACTGCCACGGCGGGTGTCGTGCCTTACGCTACGACATCTTATGGCACGACGGGTTTCGCTGTGACGAACCTTGCGCTCAAGGCGACCAAGGACATCGTCATTACCAATAGCTTCTTCCTGCCTGTATTTGCAGGGATAACGGCTAACCCGTGTTCCCAGAAAGCCTATTTGTTGGTTGGCTTCAAGTTAAAGCCGTAGAAATTGAAGATTGAATTATTGAGGTTGCAACGATTGGTAGATGGAACGATTGAAACATGAGTGTGGTGTTGCCCTGATACGGCTCATGAAACCGATAGAGTACTACGAACGTAAATATGGTACGAGGCGGTATGGGCTGGATAAACTCTATCTGATGATGGAGAAACAGCACAACCGTGGCCAGGAGGGAGCAGGTGTGGCGTGTGTCAACATGGATGCTCCTGTGGGAACGGAATACATGTACCGTGAACGGGCGGAAGGCACCAATGCCATCACCGAGGTGTTCAAACGCATGGACGACTCCTTCGTGGGACAACTCTACATGGGACACCTACGCTATTCCACGACGGGAAAAAGCGGTCTTACATACGTCCATCCCTTCCTTCGCCGCAACAACTGGCGGGCGAAAAACCTCTGTCTTTGTGGGAATTTCAATATGACCAACATCGACGAGGTGTTCGCCCTCTTGACTGGGCAAGGGCAGTCGCCACGAATTTATGGCGATTCCTATATCACATTGGAATTGATGGGGCACCGGCTGGACCGTGAAGTGGAACGGTTGTTTGTCGAAGCGAAGGGGAAGGGGCTTGAAGGCCAAGCCATCACTCAATATATCGAAGACCGTATATCGATGGAGAATGTGTTGAAAACCACCATGCCCCATTTTGACGGGGGCTATGTGATGTGCGGATTGACAGGGTCGGGAGAGATGTTTGCCGTGCGCGACCCTTGGGGCATCCGCCCCGCATACTACTATTGGGATGATGAGATAGTCGCATTGGCGAGTGAACGCCCTGTCCTCCAGACGACATTCAACCTCGATGCCGACGGCATTAAAGAACTCGATGGGGGCGAGGCTCTTGTCATACACAGGAATGGAGAGGTGTCCCTACGGCAGGTCATTCCTTCCCAAGGCAATCACCGTTGTAGCTTTGAGCGAATTTATTTCAGCAGGGGGTCTGCCCCCGACATCTACCAAGAGCGCAAACGATTAGGTGAACAGCTGACAATGCCGATACTGAAAGCGATTCATGGCGACTTGGAGAATACCGTATTCTCCTATATACCCAATACGGCAGAGGTGGCTTTCTATGGCATGACAGATGGCTTCCGCCGTCTCAACCACCGTATAAGGGTGGAGAAAGTGGTATGGAAGGATGTCAAGCTGCGCACGTTCATTACGGAAGGAGCCGAGCGAAACGACCTTGCAGCCCATGTGTATGATGTCACGTACGGCAGCATACGCCCCAACGAGGACAACCTGGTCATCATCGACGACAGCATAGTGCGTGGCACGACATTGAAAGAGAGCATCTTTCAGATTCTCGACCGCCTTCACCCCAAGAAGATTGTGATGGTGTCGAGCTCGCCGCAGATACGTTATCCTGATTATTATGGCATCGACATGTCGCGTCTGGATGAGCTTTGTGCCTTCCGCGCCGCGATGTCGCTGGCCTTGGAGAGGGGGATGCGGCAACTTATCGACGATACTTACCAGGCTTGCCTGGCCCATCCGACGGCAGGCAACCATGTACGGGTCATCTACGAACCGTTCTCCGTCGAGGAGATCAACCGCCGGATGGTTGACATGTTGCGCCCCCAAGGGATGCGCACCCCCATCGATTTGGTGTTTCAGAGTATTGAGGGATTGCACAAGGCTTGCCCCGACCATGCCGGCGACTGGTATTTCACGGGCTATTATCCCACGGATGGTGGTGTGCGTATGGTGAACCGGGCATTTGTGGATTATGTGGAGAACGTCATGGGAAAGAATGGGTGAAAGGGGAATCCGACCCAAAGAAGATAGTAAACTTAATCATCAATAAAAGTAATCAGTTATGTGTGGAATTGTAGGAATACTAAATGTGAGGCAGCAGACGCAACAACTGCGGCAGAAAGCGTTACGGATGAGTCAGAAGATACGCCATCGCGGACCTGACTGGAGTGGCATCTATTGTGGCGGGAGTGCCGTCCTGGCACATGAGCGATTGAGCATCGTAGACCCCGAGTCGGGTGGACAGCCGTTGTTCTCGCCCGATAAAAAGCAGGTGCTGGCAGTGAATGGGGAGATTTATAACCACCAGGAGATTCGCAGGAGGTATGCTGGGAAATACGATTTCCAGACGGGTAGCGACTGCGAGGTCATCCTCGCGCTCTACCGTGACAAGGGCATCGACTTCCTCGAAGACCTCAGTGGCATCTTTGCCTTCGTGCTTTACGATGGGGAGAGGGATGAGTATCTCATTGCCCGAGACCCCATCGGCGTGATACCGCTCTACATCGGATATGATCCTGATGGCACAGTGTATGTCGCCTCCGAGCTGAAAGCCCTCGAAGGACAATGCGACCGCTACGAGCCGTTCCTGCCCGGACACTACCTCTCGTCTCGCGAGGGGGGCGGGATGCGACGCTACTACCGTCGCGACTGGTTTGACTATGCCGCCGTGAAGGATAACCCCGCCAGCGTCAAAGCCATTCATGACGCACTAACGGGCGCCGTGAAACGTCAGTTGATGTCGGACGTGCCATACGGCGTATTGCTCAGTGGGGGGCTCGACTCGTCGGTCATCTCCGCCATTGCCGAGAAGTTTAGCGAGCACCGCATAGAGGACGACAGCAGGTCGAAAGCCTATTGGCCGCGTTTGCATAGCTTTGCCGTGGGCCTGAAGGGTGCTCCCGACCTCGCCAAGGCACGTCTGGTGGCTGACCATATCGGTACGGTACACCATGAAATCAACTATACCATCCAGGAGGGATTGGATGCTATCCGCGACGTGATTTATTTCATCGAGACATACGATGTCACCACTGTCCGCGCCTCCACGCCCATGTACCTGTTGGCGAGGGTCATCAAGTCGATGGGGATCAAGATGGTTCTGTCGGGCGAGGGGGCGGACGAGGTGTTCGGGGGCTATCTCTATTTCCACAAGGCACCCGATGCGCGGGAGTTCCATGAGGAGACGGTGCGCAAGTTGTCGAAACTCCACCTCTACGACTGCCTCCGTGCCAACAAGAGCCTGTCGGCATGGGGCGTGGAGGGGCGCGTGCCTTTCCTCGACAAGGAGTTTCTTGATGTTGCCATGCGTACCAACCCACAGGCGAAGATGTGCCCTGGCAAGACGATGGAAAAGAAGATCGTGCGCGAGGCATTCGCCCATCTGTTGCCCGCCGAGGTGGCTTGGCGGCAGAAGGAGCAGTTCAGCGACGGGGTGGGGTATTCGTGGATCGATACGCTGAAGGCGATAACAGCGGAGGCCGTCAGCGACGAGCAGATGGCCCATGCCGCCGAGCGGTTCCCCATCAATCCGCCGCAGAACAAGGAGGAATACTACTACCGCAGCATCTTTGCCGAGCATTTCCCCAGCGACTCCGCCGCCCGCAGCGTGCCAAGCGAGGCGAGTGTGGCTTGCTCCACCGCCATCGCGCTCGAATGGGATGCCGCTTTCAAGGGCATGAACGACCCCAGCGGACGCGCCGTGAAGGGCATCCACGAACAGGCATACTAACCTTGAGCTTCCTCATAGATATGGGTTCTCGGTCGAGAATGTATGGGTAATGGGGGATAAAGGATGCTTTCGCGACCTTTCGGCTATAGCCAAAAGACCGTGCGGCTATAGCCGAAAGGTTGTGCGGCCATAGCCAAAATGGTTTCAGAAAATGGGCGATGGATTTGCGTATATGGATAGAAATTCGTACTTTTGTTGCAGAAACTATAAAACGATGGGTGGATATGCTAATCCGCCCTTGCATGGCAATCAAAAGATGGAATATATCAAGACAGACATTGAGGGAGTGTATATCCTCGAGCCACGGGTGTTTAACGATGCTCGCGGTTATTTCATGGAAGCATGGAAGAGGGATGAGTTTGCCGAGGCTATAGGCAACGTAGAGTTTATCCAAGACAACGAGTCGAAGTCGAGCTATGGCGTGTTGCGTGGCTTGCATTACCAGAAGGGCGAGTACTCACAGGCCAAGCTGGTGCGTGTCATCAAGGGGCGCGTGCTGGATGTGGCGGTAGACATCCGTAAGGGGTCGCCCACCTTTGGCAAGTATGTGTCAGTGGAATTGAGCGAAGACAACAAACGCCAGTTCTTTATACCCCGCGGTTTCGCCCATGGATTCCTGGTGTTGAGCGACGAGGCGATATTCACCTATAAGGTCGATAATGTCTATGCGCCACAAGCCGAGGCGGGCATCAAGTTTGACGACCCCGACATCGGCATCGATTGGCCGATTGCCCCGGAGGACATGCTCTTAAGCGAGAAGGACAAGCATGGTGCTTGCCTGAAGGAGGCAGTGTGCTTCGAGTAAAGTTATTTGGGGGAAGTAGGAGGTTTAAGGAATCCAAGAAGTTAAAAGGAGTTCAGGAGTTCTGACAATAGTCCTTTCATGGGAAAGCTGATGTCTGAACTCCTGAACTCCTTTTAACTCCTAAACTCCTAAAAACTCCTTACATCGTCACTTCCACGACGTGCTTACCTTGCTGATAGGGGATGATGCTGCCGTCTATCTTATTCCCATCAACGACGATTTGGGCAACTCCCTTTTGCTTGCCGTGGGGGTTCGTGACCGTGATATGGTATTCCGCATCGCGGAAACGACGCTTGACGGTATACCCCTTGGCATGGTCGGGGAGGCATGGGTCGATGCGTATACCGTCGTATTCGGGCTTGATGCCAAGGATAAACTCGCTGATGGTGTACCACATCCACGCCGCCGTTCCCGTGAGCCAGCTATTCTTTCCCTCGCCGGGTTTGGCGGCATCCTTGCCCGCCACCATCTGGCAGTTGACGTATGGCTCCACCTTGTGCAAGGTGCTGTATTTCTCTTCCACGTATGAAGGCAGGATTTTGCGGTAATGGCTCCATGCGTCGTTGCCTCTTCCCGCCACCGTCTCGCCGATGATGACCCAAGGGTTGTTGTGGCAGAAGATGCCTGCATTCTCCTTGTAGCCTTCGGGATAGGAACTTATCTCGCCCATCTCTACATGATAAGTGGTGAAGGCGGGGTTGTTGAGGACGATGCCATGCTCGCATTCCAGCCGTTCCTTGACGCTGTCGAGTGCCTTGTCCACCATGCCGTCTTCCAGTCCGATGCCCGCCATGCTGCACCATCCTTGGCTCTCAATGAAGATTTTTCCTTCCTCGTTCTCGTTGCTGCCAATCTTGTTGCCGTAGAAATCGTAGGCGCGGAGGTACCAGTCGCCATCCCATCCATGTTCTTTCACCGCCGCCACCATGTCGTCTACGCATTGGCGGGCGCGGCTCGCCTCGTTGGTGTAATAGGCGGTATCGGCGGAGCGTCGTGCCATCTGTTGGCACAGTTCCACGTATTCGTTGCCCGTCACGACGAACAAGCCGGCGATCATCAAGCTCTCCGCCTGGCTTCCCTCGCTGTTGTTCTCGGTGGTTTGGAAACTCTCGTTGGGGTTCCAAGAGAAACAATTGAGGTTGAGGCAGTCATTCCAGTCGGCCCTGCCTATCAAGGGCAATTGGTGCGGACCTAAATTCTCCACCACGTGATTGAACGACACGCGGAGGTGTTCAAACAGTGATACCTCCGTTCCAGGCTGGTTATCGAATGGCACTTGCTCGTCTAAGATGGAGAAGTCGCCCGTCTCCTTGATGTATGCCACGGTGCCGAAGATGAGCCAGCAGGGGTCGTCGTTGAATCCGCCGCCAATATCGTTGTTGCCCCGCTTGGTAAGCGGCTGGTATTGGTGGTAGCATCCGCCGTCGGGGAACTGTGTGCTGGCGATGTCGATGATGCGCTGCCGTGCCCTCTCGGGGATTTGGTGGACGAAGCCCACAAGGTCTTGGTTGCTGTCGCGGAAGCCCATCCCACGCCCGATGCCGCTTTCGAAGAACGAGGCGGAGCGTGACATGTTGAATGTCACCATGCACTGGTATTGGTTCCAGATGTTGACCATGCGGTCGATTTTCTCATTGCCTGTGTTCACCACGTAGATGTCAAGGAGCTTGTCCCAATAGTCTTGCAGCTCGGCAAAGGCGGCATCCACCTTCTCCGTCGTGTCGAATTGGCGGATGGTGTCGTATGCCTTCTCCTTGTTGATGACCTGTGGGGCGACGAATTTCTTGTCTTGTTCGTTCTCCACATAGCCCAGGATGAAGATGAAGTCCTTGCTCTCGCCAGGCTCCAATGCCACCTCGATGTAATGCGAGGCGATGGGACTCCATCCGTGGGCATGGCTATTGCGAGGTTTTCCCTCCAACACCGCCTCTGGCTCATGCGTCCCATTGTACAGGCCGACGAATGTCTCACGGTCGGTGTCAAAGCCTTGGATGGGCGCGTTGACGCTATAGAATGCGAAATGGTTGCGCCGCTCGCGGTATTCCGTCTTGTGGAAGATGACGCTCCCCTCTATCTCCACCTCGCCCGTGGAGAAGTTGCGCTGGAAGTTTTCCATGTCTGTGGCGGCGTTCCATAGGCACCATTCCTCGAACGAGAAGAGTTTTATTGTCCGCTTTTCTGCCGTATCGTTGCGCAAAGTGAGTTTTTGTATCTCCGCCCATGTGCCTAATGGCACGAAGAAAAGGACGCTCGCCTCGATGCCGTCCTTGCGCCCGGTGACCCTCGTATAGCTCATGCCGTGTCGGCACTCGTAGAAGTCGAGGGGTGTCTTCATGGGTTTCCACCCTGGATTCCAGATGGTCTCTCCGTCCTTGATGTAGAAATAGCGACCGCCGTTGTCCATCGGCACATTATTATATCTATATCTTGTGAGGCGGCGGAACTTGGCATCCTTGAAGAAGGAGTATCCCCCCGCCGTGTTGGATATGAGCGAGAAGAAGTCCTCGTTACCTAAGTAATTGATCCAAGGCCACGGGGTCTTGGGGTCTGTGATGACGTACTCACGGTGGGCATCATCAAAATGCCCGTACTTTTTGTTTTGCATAATGAATGATTAATATGTAAGTTATTCTTTCACTTTTTCGCCTTTTCACCTTTTTAATTCTTTACCTTTTCAATAAGGATGCGGGCATCCACCGCCACCACGTCATGCTCGTCTGCCAACAAGGGATTGATGTCGATCTCCTTGATTTCCGTGGCGAAGCGGAGGAGGGTGGAAAGGCGCACGATAATCTCGGCATAGCGTTGGATGTTGATGCCGCTCTGCCCGCGTGTGCCTTGTAGAATCTTGTAACCCCGTAGGGATTGTATCATCGAATAAGCCTCCGCGTAGGAGAGGGGGGCGAGACCGCTCGACACGTCTTTTAGCACCTCCACGAAGATGCCGCCAAGGCCGCAAAGTACCACATGGCCAAACTTCTCCTCGTATTTGGCGCCGATAAAGAGTTCTGTTCCCTTGAGCATCTTCTGCACCATCACCGCCTTGGCATCGGGGATTTGCATCATGCGGTCGTATTCCAGGGCGAGATGTTCGGCACTGCGAATGTTCAAAGCCACGCCGCCCACGTCACTTTTATGGATGGGTCCCACCACCTTGGCGACGATGGGGTAGCCAATCTTCTCGGCGAAGGCGATGAGTTGCTCCTTGTCATCAGATACCATCTCTGGTACCATGGGTATCTTGGCGCAGCTCAATAGTTCCCTTACCTTGTCGGGGAGGATATATCCATTGTCATGGATGGCGGATATAATGTCGCGGATGCGTGGCACGTCGATGCCGAACAGTTCCACTTCGGGCGGCGCGGGAGTGGGGGTCTTGAGAATCCTCACTAACGATGAGGCAAGCGTCACCTCGTCGCTGAAGTTGACATGCCCCTTCTTCAGGAAGTCTTCCACCTCCTCTCCCGCCGTGTGGACGGATGGTAGGATGGGGAAGATGGGCTTCTTGCATTCCAAGATCTTTTGGTGTAACACGTCGTAAGCCTCATAGACATTGACCAGTCCGGGCGTACCGAAGATGACGAAGATGGCATCGATATTGTCAAACTCACGCTCGCAATAGTCGATGGCAATGCCCAAATGCTCGGGCGTACCCGTGGCGAGGATGTCGATGGGATTGGCTACCGATGCCCCAGGGAACAACTTGGCTTTCAGCTCCTCTGCCTTCTCTCCCTCGATCTTAGGCACTTGCAGGTCGCCTTTCGACAGGGCATCGGTGAGCATCACGCCTGGACCGCCTGCATGTGTCACGATGGCGAAGCTGCGCATGTCTTTCTTGCAAGCCGTCTCTTCCATCGTGGCGAAGATGCAACCAACCGTCGTCAGCTCCTCACGGGAGAAGCAACGCACGATGCCCGCCTTGCGGAACAGTGCCTCCACGGCGGCATCGCTCGACGCAATGGCTCCTGTGTGGGATGATGCTGCACGGCTACCGCTCTCGCTGCTGCCCGCCTTGATGGCGGCGATGCGGCATCCCTTGCGGATGAGTGAGCTGGCGTGGAAGAGCAGCTTATCGGGATTCGCCACATTTTCTATATATAGGAGCTTGATATGGGAGTCTTTTTCCGTGTCGAAATGTTCATCCATGTATTGCAGGACATCCTCTATGCCAATCTGCTTGCCGTTGCCTATCGACCATACCGAATGGAACGGCAAGCCCTTGATGACCGCAGACTCGAGGATGAATACGGCAGTCGCACCCGACCCCGATATAAAGTCCACGCCCTTGGGATGCAATTGGGGGATGGGCTGCGTGAAGACGCTGTGATGCCAGGCGTTCAACAGGCCGATGCAGTTGGGACCAATGAGGGCGCAACCGTATCGGTCGCACGAATCGAGAATGCGTCTTTCCAGTTCCGCTCCTGCCGCAGTCTCCTCGCCGAAGCCGGCGGAGATGATGATGAATGCCTTTACATGTTTCTCTTTCGCTAAGTATTCCACATAGTCAGGACAGAAACGAGCCGCCACCACAAGGATGGCAAGCTCGGTTTCCGGTATCTCCTTGGCATCGTGGAAAGCCTTGATGCCCTGTACCTGTTCCTCTTTGGGATTTACTACATGCAACGTGCCTTGGTAGCCTCCGTTCAAGAGGTTGCGGATAATAGCACCACCAGGCTTGTGGATATTGTTGGACCCGCCAATCACCACGATGCTCTCGGGGTGCAATAGCTCCCTGTTTATCATACCGTAGAGAGGTTTTATGGTCAGATGTCTTTATCGTCCCAGACTTGGAAATGGGGTCCCTGGGGGTCTAATGGGTCAAGGGATTGGATTTCATCTCCTGACCCAATGCCAGAATCCCCAGTTCCAATGGGGAATGTTTCATCTACCATGATTCTTGTCGATAAGAAATTTATTTTCGCATTTGGCGATATATATTGTTTTTTCATTTCTTAATAAATTATTTAATAATGACTTTCTTCCCATTTTGGATGTAGACACCGTGGCGAGGTGTTGTTATTCGACGACCTTGTACATCATAATATGCGTCATTAGTGACATCGCTATTCACATTGTTGATGCCATCGACGATGCCCGCATCGTCGCTCACAACCTGCTCGTTATTGGTCTCTTGATGGATGGCGATGAAACTCTTTGCCGCAACACTTCCCGGTAAATAGCACTTATATTGTGGGATGGTAACGCCCGCATTACAAGGATAGAATCCCGTCCCGTTAATGACGGCTAAAGCATAAGCCTCTCCTTTGGTCGTTACGGTAACAGGAGCTGACGAGGTGGCGGTAAAGATGCTGGAAACATCTGATGTCTGGTCCGTGGTATTAGGATATACTGGCTGCCCAGCCGTTCCTTTCACGATGACACCCGTTCCTGCGGGAACGATAAAATCGTCAATTGAGCTGACAACCACGGAAGTTTCGGTCTCGCTTTTACCATAAAATACGTTTGTGAAGTTCTCACATCCCGTAAAGTCCAAATTGCGTGGCCAAGAGAATGAGCAATAGCCAGAGCTGCCAATCTTCGCTGCGACACGTAGTGTGACATTATCAAAAGTTGTGTCTTCGTGGTAATAAGCATTGCTGGAGTTCGCGTCAGCAAAGACTTGCCCAGTGACCTTCGCAACATTTCCTGTTGTGGAAATCTGGTCTGACGCTTGCACAGTGATATACAATATTGGCGTACCTGATGTGCCACTAATCCCAGATCCACTCGTTCCACTATGAATGAGGAAGAAATATTCACCATTTCCCCAGTCGTCAATAGTAACTTCAAAATAATTGTTCCTACCATACTTCAAACGGTCATAGTAATCATACACGAAGCCATATTGGTCTTCAACGATGGTTACGCCCGCTGGCAAATGTAAGGAGAATTGAATAGCGCCAATATCAGTACTCTCATTGATCAAGTTAATGTTGACGTTTTGTGTTTCCCCGGCTGCGATTAAGTCGATGGGATCAATGGTTATTTCTTCTGCATAGGTAACTCCCATCCATACGGAAAGGCACATACCTAATAATAATTTCTTATTCATATAATAAAATAATATAAAGGTTATTTTAATTGTTATTTCTAATGATTTGAGAAATTCCCATCATATCAGATACATTGATGGTTCCGTTCCCGTCAATATCAGCTGCCTCAAAGATAAATGGTGATGGATTCAACTGGCGGATATACTGACTCACCGCCATAAAGTCTGCTACATTCACCACACCATCGCCATTCACATCTCCAAGCATATAGCTCTGCTCTTCCCCCGTGAATGTATAGGTGAAGTCGTCTTGGAGATAGGATGTTGTCAAGTCTTGCGAGTAAGTCAATACGATGTTCTTGACATCTACCGTCTGCGAGCCTAATGTAAACTGGTCGTTTGTCTTGACGCTGATATTCAAGATAGCCCCTGTTGTCCCCGAGAAAGAGCCGTTGCTGCCACTGCTGACATCAAAAACCATGATCCTCCAGAAACCATCTTTCTCGCTAAAAGAGACAGTATGCCTTGCTTTACGGTCGGTCAACGTAAAGCTATTGGTGTATGTTGGGTTGCCATTAGAACCCGTCTCCGACACAATTTCTACACCTGTGGGAAGGTATAGGTCGAATTGGAAGGCGCAATACTTGCCCTCTGTCTCCTGTTCGAGGTTGACAACCAATGTTCCACTGCCCCCTTCCGTGAGGGTCAATGGGTCGATAGTGAACCCATCGGTAGCCCAACAACATATCATTGCCAGGCTCATGGTACATGTTAATAATAATCTTCTCATCATTTTAATAAATTATTGTAGGTGTAATGTTATTGATTCAAGATGATATTAGTGATGATGGTAACGTCGTTCATGGTAATCTTGCCGTTGCCATCGGCATCGGCATTGTTGAAGAAGAAGGTCGTTGGATTCTTGTCCAGCACGTAGTTGACACACACGATGAGGTCGGTCACATCCACTCTCCCGTCTCCATTGGCATCGCCAATGAGTACATTGCTGGCAGATGCCAGTTCCTTGAACTTCTTGTCGAGATAGGCAAAGCGGCTATTCAAGTAGGTGGATATGGCTGCCACCTCGTCGTCATAGCTGCCGTCGAGCGTCCATCCGGCGCCGCCGTCTGCCGTTGCCTTGTAGTTGTACTCCTTGGTCTGTGCAATCTCGTTGGCAAGAGTGGTGAGCTTGGAGAGCAATGCCGCCTTGACATCTGTTGTGGCATCGCTACCGTAGATGGTGTTCCACTTGGCGAGTACCGCCTCCTTGAACCACTCCTCTTGCCATAGTGCTTGAAGCTTGTTGCGCATCACACCATAGTCGGCACGGGTGAAAATCATGCCATTGTATGAGCCTTCGGTGTCGATGTCGCTCATGTCCATAGGATATTTCGTGTTGTTGTCGTATGCCTTCTCATTGCCATTAAGCGGGCCGAAGAACAACTTGCCACTGTTCGTGGCATCGCGGTAGGTGTATGTGCTTGACAGTTGCTTGTAAGCGGCCAATATCTCGGAGGAGATATACCAGTTGACAAACGAAGCCTGGTCTACGTTGTTCTCGATGTCGTTCCAGAAGGTGTCGTTGAAATACGACCGCACACTCTCCGTCAATGCCGTTATTTGGTCGGCGGTGAGGTCATCCTTATCCGGGTTCTTTATTATTAAATAAGGTGTCGTGGTGTCGCCTTCGATGTACCAGTCACCATTGCCGTCGGTGCGGGTGTCCACCTCGCCCACCGATGCCACTTGCACTAGCCAGTCATTGTCCTTGTCGTTGGCGAGTACGCGCCCACTTTCCACTTTTACGCGGTCAGTAATCTGGTAAGTACCCATGTATGTGTCGTTGACATAGACATCGGCGAACTGGTAGCCCGGCGTGAAGGCGAATCCCATCTGGTCGCCCAGTTCCTTGGTCAGGGCGTTGCGCAACATTGTGGGGTCGTCGTCGTTGGCTTGCAGCACCCATTGCTTATACGTTCCCGACTTCGTGCCGAGGAAAGCCTGTTTCTTGGTGAACTTCAATCGATATGAGGGCTTCTCCGCCGTGCCATCGCCCTTGTACTTGATACTCAATCCTGTGCTTGCAAGCGTGAAGTCGCCGCCAATCATGTTGTTACTGTCATAAACCTCGATGGACGCAGTTCCCCATACATCGGCGTCAATCGTACCATCGGCATCGATGTAGATGGTAGGCACATCCGTCAATTGCCCCCGCGTCGCTGGCTCGTCGCCATCGGAGAATGATATAGTCGGCATTGTGCCATCTGTCACACGGATGAAAGCTCGCATACCGTCATGCGGATTGTTGGATGTTGCCTTGGTAAATGCTGAATTGCTCCCTTCTGTATATGTGTCGTTGTTGAATAGGTAATCTGTAGACGTAGATACCTCATAGCCATGGAACAATGACGCATAGAAGTAGTGTTTGTTGTCGAATGTCACGCCATCGCCGTTATATGCGTTTTGTCCATTGTTGACATTGACGGAGTAATAGACCTCGTTGAACTTCCCAAAGGTGGTGACATTTTGGGAGGGTTTAATGAGGTATGGTACGCCAGCTGTAATGTCAAGGGAGGCGGGGGCAGAGAAAAGCATCGTCTCACCGTCTGCTGCCATGCCCGAATGTACTTTCAACTCATAAGTACAGCCTAATGCTCTCTCCATTTTATCCTGCGAGGCATCAAAGGGTAGGCACAATGTGTTCCATGTGTTTGCCGTCAAGGCATGGCCATTGCTCACACTCATGTTGTAATTGGTGTTCGCAGAAAGACCTGTAGACCACCATGCGTTGGAAGGGTTGTATGTCCCTTCGGTTGGGGCGGGTAGGTTATTGACAAACGTGTTGACTTGGTTTTGCACAAAAGTGATACGTGCCTGTAGCCATTCCTTTAATTGGGTGATGTATTCGGGATAGGTGGCGAAAGACACCTTTGCCCAACTGGCATCATTGATGTTGTATTTCGTGAAGTTTAGGGCTTGCGTCTGGTCAATGGTGGCGGCGAGGTTGTCGATGTCGCTTGCGAGCCTGTCGTAGAGACCGTCTGCCATGAGTTCGTCCATTTTTGCTTTCACGGCATTCATGAACTTGCTATTGGTTTGTAAAGCTTGTATCTTCCATTCAAAGTTGCATTTATTGTAATACTCCACCATCTTGTCATCCTTGGCATCGTTATGGTTGCCGTATGCAAGATCTTTATCCCAGAGAGGCCCCCAGACGAATGGTCCTGTCGGTGTGCGAGAACCCTTAAACACAAACCAGCCATCAAGGTCACCAGTAATGTTGATGGCAATATAGTATTTCACAAGCGACTCCAGGTCGTTGGTTTTGTCAAATGTGCCGTTGTCGAATGAATTAAGCCATTCCGTCCTCCAATTCGTTACATCTTCTACTAAAGCCTCCACCTCGGCTTCAGTTTCGGGCTCGGGATTCTTGATACACAAATATGGCTGCCCATTAGTCGTGTTTGGTGCTTCCACCATCGTTTCCCAAGCAACGCCTTCTAAATACCAATCGGTGTCTTCGTTGATGTCGATTCGGTTGCTGCCCACCTCCACGTGGTCAGATACTTGGTAAGTTCCGCGATACGATCCATTGATTACAAGGTCAACGAACTTATACCCAGGGCAGAAAGGCAGCCCTACATATTGACCGATATGGTAAGTGATGGCATTACGTATCATAGAATTATCAAAAGCGTTGGCAAGTAATGTCCAGTTGCGTTTCTTATATCCTGACCCCAACAAGTCGTGTTTATGTGTCTCGGTCACCACTCCGTCGGTTTTCACATCCTTGTCAAACTTCAAACGATAGGGTCGCTTGCCATTACCCACGCTTGCAGTGGAGTTTCCACGTACTTTGATGTTAAGACCGTCATCGATAAACTCTTCCAAACTGCCCGATGCGTCCACCACTTGAATGGTTGCCCTTCTATACATGTCGGAGCCATCATCATTGTATTCCTTTCCCCAATTGTCGATGCTGGAAACATCATTCAGGTCGATGGTAAGGTAAATAGTTGGAACATCGGTCAATTGCTCTTTGTTGGCAATTTTGGCTTCTAACGACGTCGAACTTCCGCCTCCATTATCTCCGCCAGAATTACCAGAGCCAGTTTGTTCGAGGTTTAATGTCAACGTGACATTTCCTTTCGTCGTGGTAAAGAAGAAAGCGGTGGTACCTACATACCCTTCGTTTTGCCATGGAATTTCATTGGCCAAGTAGTTTGCCAACGATCCATTGGAATTAATCCAATAGGCATTATATGGTGAAGACTGACCATCTACCAATTGGTAGGCGTATTTGTTGAAATAGAACCCACGAAAAGACAAGTCACTTGCTATATTCATATCAACCCAATTATCCGTCAGACTGGTTGCAAATGTGACTTCAGGAAACACGGGGTTCGCCTGTGTTGTATTGGTTTTAATAATATAAGGTGTGCCTGCAACGATGGTAGGAGTCTCCATCATCGTAAACTGAATGGTGTTTCCATTGATGGCTGAGAACTCCTCAACGATATATCCGCCTTCTCCAAATGTGGTATCTAATTGTGCCTTGGTAGCTGAAAAGGGAAATATCACCCCCGTCCATTCGCCAGCGGTAAATGTTCGGTTGGTTAATGTAACGTTCACGGTTTTGCCGAGATAGCCCGAATACTGGCTTGCATATCCATTTTTCACGTCAAAGGACACGTTTTCCGCCCCTTTCACCCCGATACATGCCAAAAGGCACACTATGAGTAATGAATGTTTAATTTGTTGAATAGATAGTAAAAGATTCATTATTTGTGATAGTCATTAGGTTTTTCTTGTTCGATAATTGTCGCTATAATTGTGATTTGAATGTGAATACGTAGGTACTTCACTCGCCCAGGATCTGCTCGGCATGTGCCTTCACCTTGATTTCCTTCGGCCCGAAGACCTGTTCCACCTTGCCTTCCTCGTCAATGATGAACGTGGTGCGGAATGTTCCCATATACTTTCTTCCATACATCGACTTCTCTCCCCACACGCCGAAAGCGTTGTTGAGGGTCATGTCGGTATCTGCGATGAGGGGGAAAGGAAGGTTGTTTTTCTCGATGAAACGCTTGTGCGACTTCTCGTCTTGCACGCTCACGCCCACCACGGCATAGCCTTTTGCGAGCATTCGCTCATAATTGTCGCGGAGGTTGCAAGCCTCTTGTGTGCATCCTGGTGTGCTGTCTTTGGGATAGAAATACAAAACCAATTTCTTCCCTGCAAAGTCTTGCAACCTGATTTCGTTGCCATTTTCATCACGCCCCAAATATTCAGGAGCTTTTGTCCCAATTCCAATCATTTGTTTAGGTTTAATAATATATAAATAATGTGTCAAAAAGAAAGCCCTTGAGTCGCTTTTCAATGGGTGTTAATTTTCTTTTGATGTTGCAAAACTACAAAAAACTATCTAACATACAAAATCTTTGGCGGTAAATATTGCATTTTGTCACAACTTTCCTTTGTTTTTTCGATGTAATTGATACGATTCTTGTGTGTGATTGTTTTGTCAAGAAAAATACACAAAACGAGCCTCCGTGAGGGTCAACGTTTTGTCCAAGGAAATAGTTGGCTGGATTTGAGCGGCTTTTTTTGCATTTTGCAATTGCTTGATTATCAGAACTTACCGATTTCTTTACATCGTTCCATTGCCTCTAAAGTCCAGTTCTATCCTGTTTTTGCGTGTTTTCCGCCAATTCTAAATGATGCTTTTACCTCGGATAAATGTGGCATTTATGACCGATAAATGCCCCATCCGCCACCTATAAATGCCACATTTGCCAAAATCGAGTCATATCTCCGCCCTTTTTATTTCTATTTCACGGAAAAATCCAGACATGTTTTTGTCAATTCTTATTCAAGTTATTTCACCATGGAAAGATGTCCGTTGAAATGTTGTTTGTTGTTAATGCGCGTACATAATTTGGTAGTTTCGGAAATTGTGATTATCTTTGCAAGAAAGAATGAAAGGGCCGAAAGGGTTTTTACACATGAAAAGAATATTATTCGTAATTATCGTTTTGATGTATTTAATGCCATTGGAAATGAAGGCAGACAGTTATACGACATTGTGGAAACAAGTGGCGGAAGCCCAACAGAAAGACCTTCCACAAACGCAGATAGAAGTGCTTGACAAGATTATCACCAAGGCGACCGCTGAGAAGAGTTATGGTCATTTGTTGAAAGCGCAATTGGCGAGGGCATCGGCTCAGACGATGGTGTCTCCCGACTCGATGGATGTCTTCGTGCAGCAGTTGAAGAATGCCGAGCGCAAGGCGGTGGAAGGCAATCCTGTCCTTGCCGCCGTCTACCAGAGTGTGTTAGGACGGATTTACCGCGACTGCCCGAATATGGGTGATAACCAGCAAGAAGTGAGTAACGAATATTATGCCCAGTCGATGAGCAACCCTGCCTTGCTCGCCTCGCAGAGTGCCAATGGCTATGAGCCGTTGGTGATAGAGGGGACGGACAGCAAGATTTTCTACAACGACCTGTTGCATGTCTTTGGCTTTGAGGCACGTGATTACCAGACGATGCACGACTATTACCTGTCGCACAACAATCGCCCTGCTGCCTGTCTCTGTGCCCTCAAACTGTTGCAAAAGCAACGCTATGCCAATGACACCCAGATGCGCAAGTCGAAATATGTGCAGGCTCTCGACTCCTTGTTGAACACATACGGCGACCTCCGTGAGGCGGGAGAGCTCGCTATTGAGCGATACAATTTCATGGATGAGGCAGAAGACGCTTCTGCGGAAGACAAGATGAACTACATCAACTTCGCCCTCAGTAAATGGGGAGTATGGCCTCGGATGAATGTGTTGCGCAATGCGCAGAACCAATTAACCCTGCCCAGTTTCAGCGCAACGATAGGTGAGGGCATCTCCACTCCCAACACTCCGAGGCGCGTAGACCTCCGTCATATAGTCAATATACAATCGTTGACGATGACCGTCACCCGTGTGCGATTGGACGGGAAGAACACCTACAACGTCAGTGAAGATAATGACTATGCCAAAGTCAAGAAACTTGTCGTCAACGATGGCACCCAACAGACCGTCACGCATCGCTATGTGGGACAGCCAGCGTATAAGGTGATGGAAGATTCCATGGTCATTGAGGGTCTGCCCATCGGCGTGTACCTCGTGGAGTTTACCACCAACCAAAGCAACATCAAAACGGAACGTGCCTTGTTGTATGTGAGTGACATGTACGCCGTTCATGAATTTCTGCCCGACAATAAGGTGCGGTTGGTGGCGTTGAGTGCCACGACGGGAAAGCCCGTGGCGGGAGCCAAAATCGAGTTGACTGCCAAGGACTATCGTGGAAATGTGTCGAGTGTGAACACGCTGGTATGCGACAGGCAGGGCGAGGCGACCTACCACGGTAACAACCATCGTCCAAACCACATCTATGTCTATACCGATGATGACACCACATGCCCCGTGACTAATTTCTGGGGTGGGTTTAACTATTACTCCTCAAGGCGCAACTATGATGTTATCAACCTCTTCTCCGACCGTCGGGTGTATCGTCCAGGGCAGACGGCACATGTGTCGCTGGTTGCCTACAAGAATATTGACAACTCGGAAACAGAGGTCTTGTCGAACAAAACCTATAAGCTGACCCTTCGAGATGCCAACCATAAGGTGGTGGCGGAGCAGGATGTGGTGACAGATGAGTATGGCACGGCATCATACGACTTCGTGCTTCCCTCCTCGGGACTGACGGGTCAGTTTGGTGTTTTCTGTGACAAGGGAGGCAATGTGCGCTTCTCCGTTGAGGAATATAAGCGTCCCACGTTCCAAGTGGAGTTTGACGAGGTGAAGGAGAAATACCAGAATGGCGACACGGTGACGGTGCGTGGCAAGGTGGCGAGCTTTGCGGGCGTTCCCGTGCAGGGTGCGAAGGCTGCCGTGAAAGTGGTGCGCCGCCAGGCGTTGTGGTGGTATCGCTATGACGGTGGCGACGTGTTAGAAGTGCTGCGCGACACCCTTGTGACCGACGATGATGGCGTGTTCACGTTGCGTGTACCCTTGACGTTGCCTGAGAAGATTGAAGCCCATGTCCCACAATTCTATAATTTCTTGATAGATGCCGACGTGACAGACGTGTCTGGAGAGAGCCATTCGGGGAGCATGAGTATTCCTTTGAGCAATCGTGCGACGGCGTTCAGCGTCGAGATGCCCCAGCAAGTGGAGGCAGATAGTGTGAAGAAGGTCGTGTTCCATTACCTGAATAATGCTGGAAAGGGTATCGATGGAACGGTCAGTTATTATATTGACGATGTCAAGAATGTGCAGATAGTGAATGCCAATGAGTCGTTTACTATGGCTTTTAATCGCTTGAAGTCGGGTAAACATCAATTGGTGGCAACTTGTGGCACGGACACCCTGACCAAGGATTTCATCGTCTTCAGCATGAAAGACAAGCATCCCGCCATGGAAACCCACGACTGGTTCTATCAGTCGGCAACGGAATTCTCGCGGGAAGGAAAGCCTGTATATGTTCAGATGGGTTCTTCCGACAAAGACCAGCATATCGTCTATACCCTCATTTCGGGAAACAACGTGTTGGAGAGTGGCGTGATTGACCAAAGCGATGCCGTCACCACGCGCGAGTTTACCTATAAGGAGGAATATGGGGATGGCATCCTGCTTACTTGCGCCTGGGTGCGTGAGGGGCAGCTCTATCAGCATTCGGCGCGTATCAGCAAGGCTCTTCCTGACAAGCGGTTGATGATGGAATGGACCACATTCCGCGACCGATTGACACCGGGGCAGAAAGAGGAGTGGTCTTTGCGGGTGAGGAAACCTGACGGAAACGCCGCGAATGCCCAGTTGATGGCGGTGTTGTTTGACAGGTCTTTGGATGAAATCAGGCATCATGGATGGTCTTTCAACCCTGATTTGTATAGAAACCTGCCGTATACAGCATGGCAGGGACGGCATCAACAATCACTGGGAGTGTATGGAGAATTGCCTTATAAGTTGTTGAACGAGCGAGTGCTGACCTTCAGTCATTTCGATGACGAGCTGTTCAATCTTTATCCCGCCCGCGTGTTCGGGGCAAGAAGAGGACCACTGATGATGAGTGCCAAGGCCATAAGGGTAAGAGGAAGTGGAATCAACGCGATGGATACTGCCGTTGAAGAAGCTTCTACGACAGAGGATAAGTTGAATGAGGTGGTGGTAGTTGGATATGGCGCTGCCAAGAAGTCAGAATCTACGGGTTCGATAAACGTTGCGAGTCCTAATAGCATTGCGTCTGATGAGCCTTCTGGGCATGAATCAATACAGGTTAGGGAAAACTTAAACGAGACGGCATTCTTCTATCCTGCCCTGCGGACGGATGGTGATGGCAACGTGAAGTTGAGTTTTACCTTGCCAGAGAGCATCACCACGTGGCGTTTTATCGGCTTGGCGCATGACAAAGAAGTGAATTTCGGCTTTATCGAAGGGGAGACGGTCGCCAAGAAGACCGTGATGGTGCAGCCCAATATGCCACGGTTCTTGCGGACGGGTGATGTGGGACAGGTTTCCGCCAAGCTCTTCAATACCTCCGAGAAAGATGTTTCGGGTACGTCAGAGATGCAATTGATCGACCCCGAGACGGAGAAAGTGGTGTATCGCCAGGCAAAGACCTTCAAGGTGGAGGCGGGGAAGACCTCATCCGTGTCGTTTGACGTGGATGCCAATAACATGCCCTCGTTACTCATCTGCAAGGTGATAGCATCGGGCGAAGGGTTTAGCGATGGTGAGCAACACTATCTGCCTATCCTCCCTGACAAAGAATTGGTGACAAATACCTATCCTTTCGTGCAACGAGATGCTGGTACTTTGAACATTGACTTGGATAAATTGTTCCCCGTGAAAGATAAAACAAACAGGTTGACAGTGGAATACACCAACAACCCCACGTGGCTCATGATACAGGCTTTGCCTACCGTGGCAGCGGCTCGTGACAAGGATATTATTAGTCAGGCTACCGCCTATTATGCCAATAGCATCGCATCGAATATCCTCCATCAGTCGCCCGACATCAAGAAGACGATTGAACAATGGCAACGGGAGACGGGCGAGGAGACCTCATTGATGAGCAGTTTGCAGAAGAACCAAGAGTTGAAGTCCTTGGTATTGGACGAGACCCCGTGGGTGATGGATGCTGACCGTGAGGCAGACCAAAAGGCTTTGTTGGTGAACTTCTTTGATGAGAACCAGGTGGAATACCGCCTCAACGACAATTTGCAGAAGATGGAAAGTTTGCAGAATGCCGACGGCTCTTGGAGTTGGTGGCCAGGGATGAGGGGCAGTCTATATATGACGGTAGCTGTCTCGGAGATGCTTGTCCGCCTCAACCAGATGCTTGGTAAGCAAGATGGTTCTGCCAATATGTTGACGAAAGCTTTCAAATACATGGGTAAGGAGATGCTGGAGGAGGTTGCTGAGTTGAAGAAGGCAGAGAAGAAAGGTGTCAAGAATCCTCGCCCCAGCGAGGTTGCCGTGCAGTGGCTTTATGTCTGTGCGCTTGATGGACGTTCCCTCACTACCGATGTGAGACAGGGAAATGACTATATGATAGACCTACTTACAAAGCAGACATCGGCTTTCTCCATCTATGGAAAAGCCGTCTCATCGGTGGTGTTCGCCAAGAATGGGAAAACCCAAAAGGCAAAGGAGTATCTGCAAAGCATCAAGGAATACACGGTTTACAAGGATGAGATGGGATGGTATTTCGATACCCCCAAGGCCTTGTATAGCTGGTTTGACTATAAGATTCCGACACAGGTGGCAGCCATAGAGGCTTTGCGGATGGTCAGTCCCACGGACAAGCAGACGGTGGAGGAATTACAAAGGTGGCTCCTTCACTCCAAGCGGACACAGGCATGGGATACCCCTGTCAATTCTGTAAATGCCGTTTATGCTTTCTTAAATGGCGAAACGCAGCAATTAATGGTATCGGGTGTTCCATTGGCTACCATCAAGGTGGATGGGAAAGATGTGGAAACATCGAAGCCCACGGCAGGATTGGGGTATGTGAAGTCGTCACAGACGGGTAATTTATTCCGTGAACTGACTATCAACAAGACGAGCCAAGGCACGTCGTGGGGTGCAGCATATGCGCAATTCATGCAGAAGGGGAGTGAGATATCCGATGCCTCTGCGGGATTGACAGTGACTCGGGAGGTCTTGAATGGCGACCGTGAACTGAAGGTGGGCGACAAGGTGCGGGTGCGTATCACGATTGTTGCCGAAAGGGATTACGACTTTGTGCAAGTGGTGGATAAGCGGGCTGCATGTCTTGAGCCGACCCAGCAATTGAGTGGCTACCATCGGGGCTACTACTGTTCGCCCAAGGACAATACGACGAATTATTATTTCGACCGCCTTGCTAAAGGCAAGCATCAGATTGAGACAGAGTATTATGTTGATAGAACTGGCACCTATCAAACTGGAACATGCACTGTACAGTGTGCATACGCCCCGGAGTATTCCGCAAGGACAGCGGGAAAGGTGCTGATAGTGAAATAATCTACACATATTATATATAATAATGTATAGGAAAATATGGATGACCGCCTTGTTTCTGTTGTCGATGACATGGACGATGGCTCAGGGCATAGATGTAAAGAATGCAATAGTGGATGTGGGGCAGGTGAAGTTCTGTAATCCTGTCACAGTGGAATATGAACTCAAGAATAACACTAACCGTCCTCTCTTGATTACGAAAGTGCAGCCAGGGTGTGGGTGTGTTGTGGTGGATTATCCGCATAATTCAGTTGTTAGGGATGGCTCATTTGTCATTCGGGCAATGTATGATGCCCAGCAATTGGGACATTTCGAGAGACATTTAGAGGTGTTTGCATACGGGATGGATGACCCTTTGTTTTTGACGATGAAAGGAGTCGTGGTGGAGGAGGTCGTGGATTTTACGGGCGACTATCCTTTCAAGTTGGGCGACTTGTTGGCTGATGCCAATACGATTGAGTTTGATGACGTGAACCGGGGCGACCGTCCGTCGGCAAAGATACATATCAACAATCCTACCAGCGAGACGGTGCAACCGTTATTGATGCACTTACCCAACTATCTCTCAGCTGAGGTTTCCCCTTCAAAAATCTCATCAGGGAAAGGTGGGGAATTGACCTTCACATTAAACACCTCGCTTCTCCCTCATGATGGGTTGGTACAAACTTCTGTGTTCTTGGGAAAGACTCCTGGTGACAAGGTGGCTGCCGACAAGGAGATAGGTATCTCAGCCGTGTTGATGCCTGGTTTTGCAGACATGACAGATTACCAGAGACGAAATGCGCCAAACATGAAACTCTCGACAACGTCACTTGATTTGGGTGCTTTTAATGGCAAGAAAAAACTGAGGGGTGAGATTGAAATCACCAATACAGGGAAATCAAGATTGGATATAACAGCCATTCAGATGTACACTGTCGGAATACAAGTAGAGATGGATAAGGTGAAAATCATGCCTGGGGAGACCGTGAAGATGAAAATTTCCGTCGTGGCAAAAGACCTCAAGACAACCAAGAGCAAGCCCCGCGTGTTGATGATTACCAATGACCCTAACCATGCAAAAGTTATTATTGACATCCTTGTGAAATGAATATACAGGTAGAAATAGACAACGAGAGTGGATTCTGTTTTGGAGTGACAACTGCTATCAAGAAGGCAGAAGAGGAATTGGCTCATTCTGTTAGGTGTGAAGATGATTCACATACTTTGTATTGCTTGGGAGATATTGTGCATAATGGGATGGAAGTGGAACGCCTTCATGGACAGGGACTCCAAACCATCAACCATGATGAATTGTCTAAACTCCACGACGTGAAGGTCTTATTGAGAGCGCATGGAGAACCTCCCGAAACGTATGAATTGGCAAGACGGAATCGCATAGAGATTATTGATGCGACATGTCCCGTGGTCTTGCAATTACAACGACGTATCAAGAAACAATGTGACAATAATCCAAAGGCACAGATTGTTATATTCGGCAAGAATGGACACGCTGAAGTCTTGGGATTGGTGGGACAGACACAAGGACGAGCCATTGTCGTGGAGGGTATTGATGACGTGAAAAATCTTGATTTCGAAAAGGATATTTACCTGTATTCACAGACGACGAAGAATTTGGATGAGTTTCATGAGATCATAGAGTATATCCAGAATCATATCTCCAAGCAAGCTACTTTTAATAGCTTTGATACTATTTGTCGCCAAGTGGCCAATAGAATGCCCAATATAGCCAACTTTGCCTCCAAACATGACCTTGTCCTTTTCGTTAGTGGGCGGAAGAGCTCAAATGGAAAAGTACTTTATAATGAATGCAGAAGTGTGAACCCTAACAGCTTCCAAATTGAGAGTGCCCACGAAATAAATATGGAATGGGTTAGGGGGATGAAAACTGTCGGTATCTGTGGAGCGACAAGCACGCCTAAATGGCTGATGGAGGAGTGCAGGGATTATATATTAAGCCATGTTTTATAATAGTCTTTTTTATCATATTGTCTTGTGATTGCGCTAAATAATGTTAATTTGTAAATGATATTGTAACAAATACAATCATTATTTAGTAATTTTGCGCGTAAAATTTTTATTTTTATATTTCAATGAAAAGATTTGCTCTATTTTCTTGTTTTTTGTTCTTGTGCCTTCTCGTAAGCAAGGCAAATCCTATTAGTCGTTCACAGGCATTAAGCCAAGCAAAAGAATTCCTATCATCCAAGGGAATCGGTATGAAAACCGATGATGCTGCCTACCGCGCACCACGTAAGGCAAATGCCCAAAGTGACGAAAACTCTGCCTACTATTATGTGTTTAATGCAGGAAACGACCAAGGTTTTGTCATCGTTTCCGGTGATGACAGGACTGAACAAATACTCGGCTATTCAGACACGGGCAGCTTCGATGAAGACAATGTGCCAGAGCCTTTGCAGGAATGGTTGAAGGGATATGAAAGGGAAATAGAGGCCTTAGGGGATGTTGAGGTCTTTGCTGCTTCTCCCAAGAAAGTCATGGAAAAGACCAAGAAGGCTATTCCGCCGATGACCACATCGAAATGGGGGCATGGTTGGCCATTTAAATCTAAGACACCGACTATTGATGAAGTGCATTGTACTGTAGGTTGTGTACCTTGTACTGTAGCCCAGTTTTTATATTTTAATAGAGATAAGGGCGTATCGGCAACAACAGGAGCTATTGCTAATGGCAGTTCAACGATTTCCGCTGGAACAAAAATTGATTGGAATAATATGTTAGACGACTATTCGTATAAAGGATATACTACCACTCAATCGAATGCGGTTGCAAACCTTATGCTTTATTGCGGAAGAGCATTGGGCGCTACATATGGAAAATCAGCTACAAGTGTTACTTTTAATTCAGTAATACCTGCTCTAATAAATAGTTTTGGGTACAATAGTGAATGTGCTATGGTATTTAAGAACTTTTATTCTTGTGAAGAATGGGAGTCCATCATGTATAATGAATTGGAAAATGGAAGAATCGTGATATATTGCGGTACTAATAGTTCTAATGTTGGACACGCGTTGATTTTGGATGGCTATGATCCAAATGGTTTATTTCATATTAATTGGGGATGGGCAGGATCAAATAATGGTTTTTTCAGACTTTCTGTTTTGAATAGATATAATCCGTATACGATTATTAGTGGTGCATATAGTAGTAGTCATTTAGCCTATATGTATTTAAGTCCTCAAAAATCAGTTTCATTGAATCCTCAAACTAAAGTTCTTTCTGCGTTGTTTACAGGATCATCAGGAACTAATATAACGTGTGCATATTATAATCAATCAGGGTTAAGTGCCTCGTATTATTTGGGAATTGGATTTTTAGATGATAATGATAATGTTCATTTCTTGAAACAGTATTCTACAACAGCTACATCTTTATCAAATCAGGCTAGTGCCACGAGGACATTCAATTTGACAGCTTCAGATTTTGCCAACAATAATTTGAGTGTAGGTCAATATAAGATAGTTCCTATTTACAAATTGAGTAATGAAACAGAATGGAAAAAATGCCAACATGATATAGGTAACCATGTAGTAGCAAGCTATAGTTCGTCAGGAGTTTCTGCCTCTCTTTATTCAAACTTGAGTAATCTTGAGATATCAAATGTTGAGTTTGTTGGTAATGGATTGAAAGGAAGTGAGCAAGTTATTAATGCGACTATAAAGAATAATAGTAAACAATATAGTTATATTGGCACAGTTTACCTTTTTGCAAGTACAACAACAACCAAGGGTTCATCGTTAGGGAATAGAGCATATTCGTTAGGTGTTAATGATAGTGTTGTTGTTAGTATCCCATTCACGCCTTCTGCTGCTGGTACATACAATATTTGGCTTGCCTCAAATTCTACAGGATCGAGTGTGATTAATAAGGGTACAACGAAGTTGACAATCAAGAGTGCCACTGCATCTGCTTTAGATATATCGGGAATAGGTTATTCTGTAGCCAAAAACTATGCTGGTACCGTCAATGACAAGAAATCTATATGGGGTACAACATTTGCAATAAATTTCACAGGGATTAAGAATAATAGTTCATACCCAATTGTTACAAAGTTTAATGCATGGTTACGTGAATATGACAGCGTATCTTCAACAAGTTGGAATAGTACTCGTTATACGAATTATAAAGATAACGCACAATTCCAGCCTATTGAAGTGGTTGTTCCCGCTAAATCCACGATTACTGTCCCTGTTGTCTTTGAGAATGTCAAACTAAACACAAGGTATGATATTCGTCTTGAATATGCTTCAGATGGAACTATGATAAAAATAATCCAACCATTTGTTTTCCTCCCTGCCGTAACGACATATCAAGCAGATGGAACAAGTGTATCGGTTGCACCTACTTCCACTGTTAAAGTTGGAACAAATGTTGTCGCAGTTGATATTACGAGTGCAACCGCTGTTACGACTATTACCCCTAACAGCAACCCCAATGTCCTTTACTACATGGCTGCATCCCAGACGACTCCAAGTGGGTTGACGGGTAAGAATGTTGTGAAAGGCACCACAGCAGATAAAATAACATTGAAAGACAACTACAACTTTGTTATTCCCAAGTCCTTCACGGCTAAAACCATTCAATTCTCTACTACTCCTACAAAGGGTGCTAAAAAAGGTTCAAATGTGGGATGGAATACTATATCACTGCCGTTTGATGTGACTAAAGTCATGAACACCACAGATAATGTAGAGATAGATTGGTTCCATTCTGATGAAGATGCGGGAAAGAATTTCTGGATTCGTGGATTTGAATATTTAGATACCGAAGGAGATAATGTGTTCTTCAACAACTCCGCAGAGATGCTTGCTTATGAACCATATATCATAAATGTCCCAGGTGAGTATTATGGTAATAAATGGAATTTGATAGGTAAAGAAATTACATTCTATGGTGAAAATGCTGATTTGCATGAAGGTGTCAATCAAGGTGTCAGTTCAAGCGTTTGTAATTTCTTAGGAACGCCTACAGTGAAAAAGGTAACAGACTCTTATGTCCTTAATGATGAAGGTAATTATTTCCTCTATAAGGAAGGAGAACAAACAGTTCAAGCATTCCATGGATATTTCCATTTCAAAGATAAAGGTTATCTTAATACATCAACAACAAAGGCCAAGTTGTCTATTAAATTCGTTGGTGATGAGGATAATACAACTGATGGAGTCATGATACCATTCGCCTCTGAGAATGAAATGTTAGATGTTTATAACCTCAATGGTGTCAAGGTTGCCACGACAACCGTCAATGGTGGAAGTGTCAATTTAGACGAATTACCGAAGGGAGTATATGTCATTAAAGGACAGAAGTACATTCGCTATTAAATAGATTATTAATCAACAAAGAGGGGGAATCTCAACAAGAAGATTCCCCCTTTGTTATTTGATATGTGCATACACAAAAAATCAAGAGCGTTTCACAACGCTCTTGATACAAGATTTTAACTAACTTATTATCAACTATTCATTACTCATTACTTTCTGAGTGCAAAGGTAACTATTGTTTGCAATAAAATAATGAAAATAGCGTGTAAAAATAACGTAAACGTTTACGAGTGGGTTACATTTTTTCCCTAAGAGAAAATATATTTTGGTCGTATTGTGTCAATAATTGGAATAAATAGCGTATATTTGCATCAATAACAAATATATGGAGATGAAGAAACGCAGAACGTCGCTCAAAGATCTTGCCGAGCAACTTGGGGTCAGCATTGCCACCGTGTCACGCGCTTTGCGAGGGAGTCATGAGGTAGGGGAGGAGATGACACGTAAGGTGAAAGACCTTGCCAAAAAGTTGAATTATCGTCCCAACCCATTCGCACAGAGTTTGAGGAAGGAGGCTCCCCACTTGATTGGGGTGATAGTTCCCAATCTGGTGACCCATTATTATGCGTCTGTCTTGGATGGTATTGAAGACTATGCCACCCGCAATGGCTACTCTGTCATCAGTGCCAATAGCCATGAGAACCATGAATTGGAAGAGAAGGCTATTGATACTTTTATTTCTCTCCATGTGGAAGGCATTATTGCCTGTTTGGCACAAGATACTATCGACTACCATCATTTTGAGGAAATCTATGACATGGGACTCCCTCTTGTGTTCTTTGCTCGTACCTGTCTACCCGAAAAATTTTCTCATGTTGTTGCCAATGGTGATGAAGCCGCTTATGAAGCAACCTGTCATCTCATTGATTCTGGCAGCAAGCGGATAGCCTTTATAGGGGGACCAAACCATCTTGACATGGTTCGCCGCCGTAAGCACGGCTATTTAGAGGCGTTACGTGAGCATCGCATCCCCATTGACCGCTCATTGGTGGCTTGTGGGAAGATTGATTTCAACATTGCACGTATTGCTACTTTGAATATGTTGAAATCAGAGAATCCCCCTGATGCCATCCTTGCTTTCAATGACATCATCACCTACGCGGCTTTTGATGCCATTAAGTCCATGGAACTTCACATCCCCAATGATGTTGCTATTATAGGTTTCACCGATGGAGACAATGCCGCATTTGTCACACCTCCCCTTTCCGCCATCATGGATCAGGCGCATCTTCAAGGTGTGAAGGCGTGTGAGTTGTTGTTCCGCAATATCAATGGAGACTCTAAGATTTATAAGGAAATTGTGCCCATGATCTTGAAAGTTCGTGAGAGTAGTGAGAAGAATATCAAAAAATAAATATGAAAAAAGCAATTCTTATCATCTTCTTATCAGCCATAACAACCATATCTCTTCACGCTCGCGAGCGTTTGTGTTTTGATGAGGGATGGTTGTTCACGCTTTCCAATGACAGTAAGATGTCGCAAGCCGATTATGATGATTCCCAATGGAGAAGACTCAATCTGCCACATGACTGGGCAATAGAGGGTGACTTCTCCGCTTCAAATCCTTCTGGGGCAGGTGGGGGAGCATTGCCTGGTGGCATAGGCTGGTATCGCAAGCATTTCACGCTTGATGCCAATGAATCATCTGGTAGGGTTTTTGTCGAGTTCGATGGTGTGTATATGAACTCCACAGTTTACTTAAATGGCCATGAGTTGGGCTTCCGTCCGTATGGTTACTCTTCTTTTGAATATGACATGACACCATATATAAATATGGAGGGCGACAATGTGTTAGCGGTCAAGGTAGACAATAGCGACCAACCCAATTCCCGATGGTATAGTGGCTGTGGCATTTATCGCCATGTTTGGTTGACGAAAACCAACAATCTCCATGTCAAACATTGGGGAACACATGTGGTTGCCGATGCCAAGGGAAAAGTCACCATCACTGTTGATGTATCGGAAGGTAGCCATCCAGACAACAAGCCCATCATCCGCAATACCATTTATGATGCCCAAAACAAGGTTGTTGCCACAAAGTCAAGTGGCCAACAAACACAAGTGTTGAAAGTAAAGAATCCCATCAGATGGTCAACGGATAATCCATACGTCTATCTTGTGAAAACAGAGGTGATTGTCAACAAACATACCGTGGATGAATATTTCACGACAACGGGATTTCGCACGTACACTTTCGATGCTCTGAATGGTTTTTCATTGAATGGCAAAGCCATGAAAATCAATGGTGTGTGCAATCATCATGACCTTGGTTGCCTTGGGGCTGCTCTCAATGAAGATGCCCTCCATCGCCAGTTGGTGATGTTGAAGGAGATGGGGTGCAATGCCATTCGCTGCTCCCACAATCCTCCTGCGCCAGAGTTGCTCAACATGTGTGACACGATGGGATTCATCGTGATGGATGAGAGTTTTGACATGTGGCGGCGTAAGAAGACCCAAAACGACTATGCGAGGTTCTTCGACGAGTGGCACGAGCGCGACTTGGCAGACATGCTCCTACGCGACCGCAACCATCCAAGCATCCTGATGTGGAGCATTGGCAATGAGGTGTTGGAGCAATGGTCATCGGCTGAGGCAGACACGTTGACTTTGGAACAAGCCAATCTCATTCTTAACGCCGGGCATGATGCCTCCACGCTTGCCAAGGAGGGTGAGATGAGTGTCAATTCCTTGTTGACCAAACATTTGGCAGAGATGGTCAGGCGTTATGATACCACCCGCCCTATCACCGCTGGTTGCAATGAGCCGAATCCCAACAACCACCTTTTTAAGAGCAATGCACTTGACATCATAGGTTTTAACTACCATCACCAATGGGTCAAGGACGTTCCCAAGAATTTCCCCAACAAGCCTTTCATCATGTCTGAGAGTGTTTCAGCCTTACAAACACGTGGCTATTATCGGATGCCCAGCGACTCCATTTATGTCGCTCCTGACCGTTGGGACAAACCTTATACCGACCCTTCCATGATGTGTAGTGCCTACGACAATTCCCATGCGCCATGGAGTTCCACCCATGAGGAGACATGGGATGTGGTGAAGCATACGCCCTATTGTGGTGGGCAATTCATTTGGACGGGTTGGGATTATATTGGCGAGCCAACTCCATACGGGTTCCCTGCCCGAAGTTCGTATTTCGGAATCATCGACTTGGCGGGATTCCCCAAGGATGCCTATTATCTGTATCAGAGCGAATGGACGGATAAGGATGTACTTCATCTTTTCCCCCATTGGAATTGGATTCCTAATCAAACCATCGATATGTGGTGTTATTACAACCATGCCGACGAAGTGGAGTTGTTTATCAATGGACAATCACAAGGAATAAGGAAAAAGGAAAACGACCACCAGTATCATGTTGCTTGGCGAGTGATATACGAGCCAGGCGAGGTGAAGGTCGTGGCACGTAAAGATGGAAAGCCTGTACGTGAACAGGTTATCAAGACGGCTGGTAGTCCTGACCATATCAAACTGACTGCCGACCGCCAAACATTGACTGCCGATGGGAAGAGTTTGGCATTTGTCACCGTGGAGGTGGTAGACAAAGACGGCAACCTCTGCCCCCATGCTGAAAACCAGATATTCTTCGATGTCAAGGGCAATGCCACGATTGCTGGTGTGGATAATGGTTGCCAAACATCAATGGAACGATTCAAGGACAACAAGCGAAAGGCATTCTTTGGCAAATGCCTGATTGTGTTGCAGTCTACGAAGCAAGCAGGGGAAATGGTGTTGACTGCCAAAGGCATAGACTTGAAGGATGCCATTCTCAATATTTCTTGTCGATAATTGTAACACGAAATAGGCTATGAGCAAACCATTAGCGGAAAGAATGCGACCCAATACGCTTGACGAGTATGTCGGACAACGACATCTTGTGGGCGAGGGGGCTGTCTTGCGGAAGATGATTGACGCGGGCAGGATTTCGTCTTTCATCCTCTGGGGACCGCCGGGGGTGGGGAAGACCACTTTGGCGCAAATTATCGCCAACAAGTTGGAAACGCCATTCTATACGTTGAGTGCCGTGACGAGCGGCGTGAAGGATGTGCGCGATGTCATCGACCGTGCCAAGAACAATCGTTTCTTCAATGCCCATTCGCCCATCCTCTTCATTGATGAAATCCATCGGTTCAGCAAGTCGCAGCAAGACTCGCTCCTTGGTGCCGTAGAGCGGGGCGTTGTTACGCTCATAGGTGCCACGACAGAGAATCCTTCGTTTGAGGTTATCCGCCCTTTGTTGTCGCGTTGCCAACTCTATGTATTGAAACCGCTTGAGAAAGATGATTTGTTGAGTCTCCTTCATCGTGCCATCCAAGAGGATGTTGAGTTGAAGAAGAAAAAGATTATCTTGACAGAAACCAACGCCATGCTCCGTTATAGTGGCGGCGATGCCCGCAAGTTGCTCAATATCCTTGAGTTAGTCATTGAAGCGGATGGTACGGATGAGGTAGAGATAACAGACGAGAAGGTGGTCAATCGCCTCCAGCAAAATCCCTTGGCGTATGATAAGGATGGCGAGATGCACTACGACATCATATCTGCCTTCATCAAGAGCATCCGTGGCAGCGACCCTGATGCGGCACTTTATTGGATGGCGCGGATGATAGAGGGTGGGGAAGACCCACAATTCATTGCCCGCCGCTTGGTTATTAGTGCCGCCGAGGATATTGGCCTTGCCAATCCCAATGCGCTCTTGTTGGCAAATGCCGCCTTTGATGCCGTCATGAAGTTGGGATGGCCAGAGGGGCGGATTCCATTAGCGGAGGCCACTGTCTACCTCGCCTCCTGCCCTAAGAGCAATTCCGCTTACTTGGGGATTGATACGGCGATAGGCGTTGTCAAGGAGACGGGCAACCTTCCCGTTCCCCTTCATTTGCGCAATGCGCCTACTTCGTTGATGAAGGAGTTAGGGTATAGCGATGGCTATAAGTACAGCCACGACTATCCAGGGCATTTTGTCGAACAACAGTTCCTGCCCGATGCCTTGCAAAACACCCGTATATGGCAACCCCAACATAGCCCATCCGAGGAACGTCTGTACCAATGGATGTTGCAATGTTGGGGAGATAGGTTTAAGAATTCATGAAAAAGTAAAAAGGTGAAAAAGTAAAAAACTATCGCTTCACCTTTTCACCTTTCTACTTTTTTTACTTTTTCACCGCTTTCAACTCTGCGATGGATTGGCGCAAGGCGGCAATCTTCTCTTCTGCGTCTGCTTGCTTTTTACGTTCCATGGCTACCACAGCCTCGGGTGCGTTGGCGACGAATTTCTCATTGGAGAGTTTCTTCATCACGCCCGCGAGGAACCCTTCCAAATGCTGGAGTTGTGTCTCTTGCTTGGCAATCTCTGTCGCCACATCGATCAAGTCGCCAAGGGGAACGGCAAACTCATCCGTGCCAATCATGAAAGCACTCGCATCGGCACTCTTCTCTGAGGTGACTTGGATGCCTTTCAAGTTGGCCATTTTTGCAATTACCTCATTGTATGCGGCATAATGGTTGGCATTGATGGCAAGCAATTCGAGCTTTTCTTTCGGGGCGATGTTCTTTTGGCTACGTACCATTCTCACGCCCGATACGATTTGCTTTACCTTCTCGATGTCGTCCATGAGTTGGGTGTCTGCCTCCGTGGGAACTGCAACCTCCAACTTCTCACGCATGATGCTCTCACCATCCTTGCGCTCATAGAGGGCTTGCCACAATGCCTCGGTGATAAAAGGCATGAAAGGATGTAGCATCTTCAGCAGCGTGTCGAAGAATCGGAGCGTGGCATCGTAGGTCTTGCGGTCGATGGGCTGTGCCTGTCCGTTGACGTATGCGGGTTTGATCATCTCCAAGTACCAGCTGGAGAACTCATCCCAGAACAGTTTGTACACCACCATCAGGGCTTCGGAAATACGGTACTTGCTAAACAAGTCGTTCAATTCAGCATTGGCTTGTTTCAGTTTGGCATCAAACCAAGCCACGGCAGTCTTATTGGCTTCGTTCTCGATGTCTGCCACTTGCCAGCCCTTCACCAGTCGGAAGGCGTTCCAAATCTTGTTGTTGAAGTTGCGCCCTTGCTCGCAAAGTGCCTCGTCAAACAGGATGTCGTTACCCGCTGGGGCGGAGAGCATCATGCCCATGCGCACACCGTCTGCGCCAAACTTGTCGATAAGTTCCAGTGGGTCGGGCGAATTGCCGAGTGATTTCGACATCTTCCGTCCGAGTTTATCACGAACAATCCCCGTGAAATAAACATTCTTGAAGGGGAACTTGCCCATGTATTCCTCACCAGCCATGATCATGCGTGCCACCCAGAAGAAGATGATGTCGGGAGCCGTCACAAGGTCGCTCGTGGGATAATAGTAGTTGATTTCCTCATTGCCGGGGTTGTTGATGCCGTCAAATAATGAAATGGGCCATAGCCAACTGGAGAACCAGGTGTCGAGGGCATCCTCGTCTTGGCGCAAGTCTGATAGTTGCAAGTCATCGTTCCCACTCTTTTCACGTGCCAAATCCAAAGCCTTTTCAGCAGTCTCTGCCACCACGTAGTCATCGTTTTCGTTGTAATAGTAGGCGGGAATGCGATGACCCCACCACAACTGGCGGCTGATACACCAGTCTTGGATGTTCTCCAACCAGTTCTTATAGGTGGTCTTGTATTTCGTGGGATAGAAGTTCATCTCGCCATTCATCACGGGGGGAAGGGCGATGTCGGCAAAGTGTTGCATCTTCAGGAACCATTGCAATGAGAGGCGCGGCTCAATGGCTGTGTCGGGATTGCGCTCCGAATAGCCCACCTTGTTGGTGTAGTCTTCCACCTTTTCCATCAATCCGGCTTCCTGCAAGTCTTTCGTGATTTGCTTGCGGCAGTCCATGCGGTCCATGCCTACATAGAGTGGACTCTCGTCACTGATGGTGCCATCGGGATTGAAGATGTCGATGGTCTCCAAGTTGTGCGTCTTGCCCAACATGTAGTCGTTGGTGTCGTGGGCGGGAGTCACTTTCAAACAACCCGTACCAAACTCGATGTCCACGTATCTGTCTTCAATGACGGGAATCACACGGTTCACTAAAGGCACGATGACTTTCCTGCCTTTCAGCCATTGGTTCTTGGGGTCTTTGGGATTGATACACATGGCGGTATCGCCCATGATGGTCTCAGGGCGTGTGGTCGCCACCACGGCATAATATCCGCGCTCATCCTTGTGGATGATATTCCCTTGTTTTTCTAAATGATTGAGATTTTCTATATTGTCAATATTCTCTACATAATATTTCAGGTGATAGAGATGGCTCTGCTCTTCCTTATAGACCACCTCCTCGGTGGATAGGGCGGTCAAAGCCTTCGGATCCCAGTTCACCATGCGCAAGCCGCGATAAATCAGTCCCTTGTTGTAAAGGTCTACAAACACCTTGATGACGCTCTCGCTGCGCGTCTCGTCCATCGTGAATGCCGTGCGATCCCAGTCACACGATGCACCGAGCTTGCGCAGTTGCTGTAAGATGATGCCGCCATGCTCATGCGTCCAGTCCCACGCATGTTTCAGGAACTCCTCGCGCGTTAGGTCGCTCTTCTTGATGCCCTCGCCAGCGAGTTTCTTCACCACTTTCGCCTCCGTGGCAATGGAGGCATGGTCGGTGCCAGGCACCCAACAGGCATTCTTGCCCTCCATGCGAGCGCGGCGCACGAGGATGTCTTGTATCGTGTTGTTCAACATGTGCCCCATGTGAAGCACACCTGTCACATTGGGTGGGGGAATGACGATGGTGTAAGGTTCGCGACTATCGGGTTTGCTGCTAAAAAGTTTGTTGTCAAGCCAATACTGATACCATTTCGACTCCACGGCTTGTGGGTCGTACTTTGTTGCTAATTCCATGTAACGTTGTTATAACTCTTTCGTAAAACGGATGCAAAGTTACGAATAAACGAGAGAAAAGCCAAATTTATTTGAACTTTTCCGAGTGGAACCGACTTCGCAAGGTCAAAGTTAAGAATAAACGAGAGAAAAGCCATATTATTTGAACTTTTCCGGGTGGAAGTATCTTTGTAAATAAAGGCACATCGAGGAAATGCGGAGAGTGGGAATGTCGTCTGTTTGCGTATGGTAAACAGTTTGTTTGCGTATGGTAAACAATTTGTTTTCCATACAAAAACAAATTGTTTATGGTTGCCGCACCAAGGGTAAACAATTTCTTTGCCAAGCGTTTGGGGCGTTTCTGCGTCGGCAAATATCATGTCCTATTGTAGTCTTCGCCAAAAGTTGAGAGGGTTGGCAAAGAAGATAGGGACTCAAAGGTTTATGAATATGGATTTCTGAAAGCATAGTTGAGGGTCAGGTATTGCTGACGCTCACTATTCATTCACCAGCAGCCAGAACATCAATGCCCAGTCTTGGTCATTGGCGTAGGCATCGGCATAGTGGGCTGGCTCGCCATTCACGCGGCGTAGCATGACGAAGGCACATGTCGCCTTGCCGTCCTCGAAGAACAGGGAGAGGTTGTTGCGCACCGTCTGCTCGGCCCTAACGTGATAACTGCGGGCTGCTGCGGGGTCGGTATCGGCAATGCACTGGCTGTAGCGGTGATAGGCGGCTGCGGTGATGCAGCTCCAGTAGTGGGGATAAACATCGCCGTATGTCTGACGCTTGCCGAACCAGTAGCCGTCCCAATGGCGGATGGCTACCTCGTTCATGCGGTAGGACGGCTGGTGCCACTGCATGGCTTCCAGTGCCGGCAGCATGTCCTTGGCTCCCTTTAGATAACGCTTGTCGCCCGTTGCCTGGTAGACCTCGCAGAGGAACCACACGGCGGGGGCGACGATGCTCTGCTCGTAGTTCACCTCGAACTTGGGGAAGTTGAGTCCGTTCTTCAGGAAAATGTCGGCGGTGGTGCGGAAGTCGTAGAGCAGTTGGTCTCGCTCGAAGGCCAGTTTAGCCTGTTCCAGTGCTTTCAGTCCGATGGCGACAGGATAGTCGATGCAATAGAAGCCGTAGCCGAATTGGCGGTAGAGTGCCCGCAGGGTGGCATAGCCGTCGAGGGCGTACTGCCTGTTGCCCGTCAGTAGGTACATGCGGAAATAGAAGTCGGCTACCCATGGGTAGTTGTAGCCGCGGTTCTTTGATTTGCGCATCACGCTCGACCCCGTGGTGTAGTCGGGCTGTTGTATTTTCTCACGGACGAACTTGGCGTAGCGCAGCAGTGCCTCCTGCATTTTTGTGTCAGGGTGCTGACGGCAATATTCCGCCAACAGGATTCCCATTCCCACGCGCTCGCGGCCTTCGTCGAGGTCGCTACGCCCAAAGCCGTCGGTTAGGATGCTGTCGCCCTCGTTGTCGTATACCATGAAGGCTCCATAGCGCGGGTCTTGCGGGTCGTTCATCTGTTGATGGTCGAGGATGAATCGCACACGCTTGTCCAAGAGTTCGCGCTCGCCGCTAATGCCCAATAGCGAAGCGTAGTTACCTTTGTATTCCACACGCTCCTCACCCGTGTGCGTAATCTTCTTCGTAATGGTCTTCGTGCCTTTATCGGTGATGAAATCCACGCGAGCCGTCTCGCCCACGGCATAGACATACTTGTCGCTTTTTGCCACCATGCCGCCCCGACGGAGCAGTTGCTCGTCGAAGTCTGTGCCGCTATGGCTGAAGAGCCGCCAAGTGAGGCGGTAGCTCTGTCCGGGCTTCAGCGTCATGTCGGGCGGACAGAGGGCAAAGACGCCGCGGAAGTTCGACATGCCTTTCTTGCCTCCGCGTTCCCATACATCGTAGTCGGCAATCTCACCTTCTGTTACCATCAACCCAAGGTGCGGGCCAACGCCACTCATGCGCATGGCATTGACGTATGCCGCCTTGCCGCCCGGCCAGACGTGGACGTTGCAACGCGAGGTCATGCACGTCTTGGCATCGGGGTAGTTGTCGTTAAAGGGCGTATAGATCCCCATGTTTTTCACCGTCACCTTTCGTTTCGACGTGTTGGTGAAGGTGTAGGTTTCCACGAGGTCGTCTCCATCCTGCCTACGTTCTGTCTTCACCACAATCTCGCCATCGGCATCGTAATAGGTGTTTCCCCATTGGTACTTGTCTGTAACCCAGGCGTACTGCGAGCCGTCGGTGTCCAGAAGCCAAGGCATCTCCTCGCCGCTGATGCCCAGTTGACCGCTCTCAAAATATACTCGTTGCGCTCCAGCCGTCAGTGTGAGGAGCAACGTAAATAATAGCAGAATCTTTTTCATCTTCATGTTTTATAGTATGTTCATCTTAACGTGATTCCTTTCAGAATAACTGTGCTGCTCTTATAAAATGGGCAATCAGTATTGTTTTTTTTTTTCATACCACTCTCTCAACACATAGAAAGCCTTTTTATGCTGGCCTTGATCTGAAACGAGACCCTTGCGGTTGAACAAGTCTTGGATGCCGGGCAACGGACGGCGGGGGGAGCGGAAGTCTTTGAGTACCCATGGACAGGTGCCGGCAAGCCCCTCAATCTTGTCGAGCATAGCCAGGTTCTCGCGATAGAGGTTTTCCTGGAACTCTTCCGTCCAGCGTTGCCCCTTGTCACCATGCAAGCCCGCCTTGGCACCCCCGCCAAATTCGCTTATGATGACGGGTTTCTCGTAAGGAATCTCCCATCGCATCTTGGGTGCGTCGTTCACGTCGCGGTACCAACCTACATATTGGTTGAAGCTGACCACGTCGACATACTGGTTCATGTTGTCGTGTAAGCGGTTCACGTAGTTAGAGGCTCCTGTCACCTCCATCGCCATTGAGATGAGGCGGGTACTGTCGAGACCGCGTGCCGTCTTTGCCAAACGGCTCAGGAAATGGTCGCGGGCATCGCTGTGTGGTGTCTCGTTGGCCAACGACCAGATGATGACTGCGGCGCGGTTGTGGTCACGGCGGATCATGTCGGTGAGCTGCCGCTCGGCATTGGCGTATGTCTCGGCGTTCTCCCATGAGATAGTCCAATAGACGGGAATTTCCGACCAGAGCAGGAATCCCTGTCGCTCGGCCTCGCGGATGGCGTGTTCGTTGTGCGGATAATGGGCGAGGCGAATGAAGTTGCAGCCCATGTCACGTGCCCACTTCAACAGCGTATCGGCATCTTCGGCATTGTTGCAGCGGCGGTTTGAGTATGCTGTCTCCTCGTGTACACATACACCACGCAGGAAGATGGGCTTCCCATTGAGCAGCAGTTGTCGTCCGCGTGTCTCGATGGTGCGAAATCCAATCTCGTCCTCGATAGTCTCTTTTCCCAACGCAATCTCTACCTTATACAATTTTGGTGTCTCGGGAGACCACAATTGAAGTTTAGAGTTGGGCGTGTAGAGTTGGGAGTTAATATTTCCTTCGGCATCCGTCACGAACTTCTGTTTCAGTTTCAGTTCGGGGATGGAGAGCGTGACCTCGCGGCCTGCCGCCTTGCGATTCAATGCCAGAGTGAAGTTCAGTGTACGCTTCTTGCCCTTCATGGTCTTGCCTATCTGCAATGAATAGTCCTCGATATACGTCTCTGGAACGCTGACCAGCAGCACGTCGCGAGTGATGCCGCCATAGTTCCACCAGTCGAAGTTGCGTGTTGGCACATTGTCCTGATGACGTTTGTTGTCAATCTTCAGGATGACGAAGTTATTGCCTTCCCTCAACACGTCGGTCACGTCGTAGCAGAAAGGAGTGAATCCGCCCACATGGCGACCTATATTCTTGCCGTTGACGAAGACGATGGCCTCGTAGTTGACTGCTCCGAAATAGAGCAGGGCTCGTTGTCCCTCGCGAGGTGTATAGCGGAAATCACGTTTCATCCACACCGTTCCCTCATACAAGAACAACTGCTCCGACTGTGTATTCCAGTCGCCTGGTACACACATTGTGGGGGAGGTGTCAAAGTCGTATTCTATCAAGTCTGACGGTTGCTGCATCTTGGCATTAAGGAAATAGCCCCAAGGTGTGGGGTTCATACGATAGTCGTAGTAACCCTGTTCCTGCTGGTCAACAAAATAGTTCCAGTCACCATCCAGTGAAATACTCTGCCGTGCATAAACGTTTTGCAGAGCTGGCACTTCCGTCTGGGCTTGAATGCCCGTGTTTACAGTCATTAAAACTACGGAGGATAATGCGATAATTGCCCTTTTCATCTTCATATATATCTTTCAGTTTGTTTTCCTTATTGCTTTGTCTTTATGTTATTCTTTCAGCCACAACCATCGTTAGGTCCAATCTCTCATGATTTCCTCGCGAACAACGAACTGGTTACGGACTTCGGCGCAGCCATGCTAATGGTCTGCGGGGGGCATAGCTATCTTGCTGAATGCAAAGGTATGAAAAATCTCCCGCATTCACGTAATGCGGGAGAGATTTTTGGAGTTTTCCTGAGAATGGCAGGAACTACTTAATGGCTCTTTTCAAAAACTCGCGCATAAGTTGGGCAATTTCCGTATGATGGCTTTCGAGGGCGAAGTGCCCACTGGGAACAAAGTGTATCTCTGCGTTTGGTAGGTCGCGCTTAAATGCTTTGGCACCCTCGGGAATGAAACTCGGATCGTTCTCGCCCCAGACGGCGAGTAGGGGAGGCTGGTTTTCACGCAGGTATTTTTGGAAGTCGGGGTATAGGGCTACATTCGTGCGGTAGTCGAGGATGAGGTCATTCTGCATCTCTGCGCGGCCAGGTAAGTTCACGTAATAATAATCGAGGCTGTAGCCATCGGGACCTACGCTGCCCTCGGGCGTACCGAAGGTGTACTGTCCGATGATGGTCTCTAAGGCAAAGGCCGACGAGAACTGCTGGCGCAACTCCGGCGTAGGATTCTTCCAGTACTCCTTGCGGACCTCCCACTTCTTGCCCAAGCCCTCTTCGTACATGTTGCCGTTCTGTGAGACGATAGCGGTGATGCGTTCGGGATGCCACATTGCCAGCCGATAGCCGATGGGTGCGCCGTAGTCGAACACATACATCGCGAACCGCGTAAGCCCGATTGCCTCGGTGAACTTATCGACAATCTTAGCCAGATGGTCAAAGGAATACTCAAACTCCTCGCGGCTGGGACTCTCCGTTTGTCCGAAAGAAGGTAAGTCGGGCGCAATCAGATGGAACTCATCAGCCAATTCAGGCATCAGTTCACGGAACATGTGACTTGCAGAGGGGAAGCCGTGCAGCAACAGGATGGTTGGATTCTCGGGGTTTCCGGTCTCACGATAAAAGACGTTACAGTCTTCGACTTGGATTTTGTGATAGGTAATCAGTGCCATATTTTCCTTGTTTTCATAAGTTACTTCTTTCTCTTTCTGCCCACCGCACGACAGCAGGGGCATGAGGGCGGCGAACGCGATGATAATTTGCTTCATAAACATATTTGATTGTTGTAATTATTTCTTGTTAATTTCCCTGATTACGCGGCAGGGATTACCGACGGCTACAACATTTGCGGGGATGTCCTTTGTCACGACAGAACCGGCTCCTATGACCGTGCCGTCGCCAATCGTTACGCCAGGCAATATCACTACGTTGGCACCAATCCAACAGCCCCGTCCGATGCGGATAGGCAGGGCGTATGTACGCCACCGATATTCGCCGCTGTCGGGATTCCAGTTGGGTGTAAGACGGTCAGCCAACTCCACTGGATGCGATGCAGTTGTCAGATGAACGCAGGGGGCGATGAGCGTGTCGGAATCAATGTCGATGCGGTTGCAGTCGATAAAAGTACAGTTAAGGTTGATGCTGACATTCGAGCCGATGTAGATATTTCGCCCAAAGCCACAGGTGAAGTTGTCGCCAACGCTGACATTGCTACCCACGGCTCCAAACAATTCATCAAGCATCTTGCGTCGCTCACCACGCCGTGAATAAGGAATGGCATTGTAACGAGCGCACCACTCCGAGGCTCTGGCCTTGGCTTCAATGAAGTATGGGTCATGGCAATCATACCATTCTCCAGCCATACATTTTTCTACTTCTGTCTTCATGTAACTTTCAATGGTTTACGTTCAATAATGCGCTGCAAAAATACGAAAAAACTCCCGCATTTTGGTAATACGGGAGCAATTTTAGGGATTTATTATGATAATAGGATGTGCTTGGCAATACACTACCATCGCCAAACGTAGCGATATCCCATTACTACGTCGAGTACCATCATCATCATGACAAAACCGATGCCGAACCTTTATGCCTTGTTGAATTTTTCCTTGGGCTGCTTGCAGCGGGGACAGAGCCAGTCGTCGGGCAGGTCTTCGAACGCCACGCCGTCGTACTCAGCTGGGTCATAGACATAGCCGCAGACGGAGCAGACGTATTTGCCGCTGGCTTCCTGCTGGGGGAAATCAACCTCGGCAAGGATGGTCGGCACGGGATTGTCGAGGTCTATCACACGCTTCGCCTCCAGATTCTCGTAGCCCTGCGGGGTATGGGTGCCGCAATATACCGTGGGATGGTTGCGCACGAACTCACGCACCCTGTCCAGCGTCTCGCGTGCTGCGGGCAGGTCGTCATAAACCACCGACTGCTTATTCTCGTATAGTGCCTCGTCAACGTAGGTGATGTCGCCGTGAAGCATGAAGAACAGCCCGTCGTTCTCTACCACGATGATGCTGTTGCCGTTGGTGTGACCCTTTGCCTTTATCAAGTAAATGCCGTCGGCAATCTTCTGACACTCGGGGAAATTGTAGTACGGTCCGTCCGTATAGCTCACCGGCACAAGATTCGTGAGACCCTGCAACTCGGCAGCATCCATCTCATCCTTGTTTACATACACCTTCGCATTGGGGAACGAGCGAAGTTCGCCTGAATGGTCGGCATGACGGTGTGTCAGGAGAATCTTTGTCACCTGTTCTGGCTTGTAGCCAAGGGCTGCGAATGCCTCCATGTAGGTGCAGATATCTTTTCCTGTGAAGGCCATTGAATTCTCATCGGGTACTTCCTCTGGTGTACCGGCAGGGATGCCCGTATCTACCAAAATCACCTCCATGCCCGTATCAATCAGGTAGTTCTGTAGGCTGCCACGATAGCGGATGTTTTTATCGAACTTGTCTGGGCCTTCTTCACCCCCGAAGACGAAGGGCTGGGTATAGAACCCGTCACGTCTGAATTTTACTGCTTTTATTTCCATATTGTTGTTATTAATAAAAAGTAGAGATAATAAACTGACGGAAATTGTCGAGATCCTTCTTGTTGGGATGTCCCATGTGGACAGGCCCCATCGAACCTCTACACGTAAACTCCTTCTCTGAGACGGCGATGCCCCTTGTCTGGAGCAGCTCGCGCATCTGCGGCACAGGCGACTTGATGATGGCGCACGAACCGAAGCAGACCACCTGTTTCACCATGTCGGGGGTAAGTGTATTGATAAACTCAACGATACTGTTGTCTACTTTTCCCAAGAACACGCCCGCACCTAAATAAAGCGTATCAACGGGTTCTGTTAGGCGGACGGTTGCTAATTCTGGACGTATGTTGGTGAGCTCGCCGACAATGTTGGCCATTTTTGTCGTATGGCCAAACTTACTGTAATAGCGGATTGCTGTTTTCATATTTCCAATTTTGTTTTATACAATCATTCTCTCTATTTCTTCTCTGTGTTCGAAGAGAGTACAACCGCCAGTGTGTTCCCAACCGAGGGCCTTAGCGGCACGAATCTTACGGAACAGGGGCGACTGTAGGGCCTTGCGAACGCCCATCGTGACCACATTGCTGTCGCTGAAAGACGAGAACGGGCATGGCTCTGCCGACCCGTCGGGGCCGATGTGGAAGAATCCACGACCTGAGGCAAGACATCCGCCCAGGGCTTTCTCGTCGCCAGGGAAGGAGAGGAAGATAATGTCATCATAGGCGTTACGACGTTCCTCCAGCAGGGGTTCCATCTCTGCTACTTCTTCGTTACCGAAGGCCAGATGTTCCGTACCCTTTTCCGTTGGCACATATTCTATATAGAAGACGATCTTGCAGCCGTAGCCACGCAAGTTGTCAATGAACTCTGGCGAGGTAACCAAATGGTAGTTCTCGGTAGTCACCGTGATGCTGGTGCCAAAGAAGAGGTCTTCCTCTTTCAGTAACGCCATCGACTGCATAGCACGCTTGAAAACGCCTTGGCCGCGACGCTCGTCAGTCCCCATAGCTGTACCTTCAATGCTGATGATGGGCACCATATTAAGGTGTTCATTCAGGAATTTCATATAGGAAGGGCCGATGAGCGTACCGTTGGTGAAAATAGGGAAAATCATGTCCTTCACCTCAGCAATCTTCTCCAAAATGTCTTTCCGCATGAATGGCTCGCCGCCCGCAATCAGCGAGAAGTTGATGCCCATGTTGGCGGCTTCAGTGAAGATGGCCTGCCACTGTTCAGGAGTGAGTGTCGCTTTCCTGTCGGCTTCAGCATCTTCGGCAATACCGTTGCTGCGTGCGTAACATCCTTTGCAATGCAGGTTGCAGGTGGTAGAGATGCTGCTGATGAGAAATGGCGGCACCTCCAGCCCTTCCTGCTCCATCATCTTTCTGCGGCGTTTCTCCGACTTTTGGAAGAGCGACTGCATGCGGAAGGCAAACTTCGCTTCACGTGGATTTGACAGCACACTCTTATATGCCTTGGCCATGATGTTGCGGATACTGCCGCTCATATAGTCTGCCAAGCTAAAATTGTTTTCTTCTTTCATAATAGCCCAGATTCCTCAAGAATAGACAGATTATTCTTCTACGGGTACGAACTTCTCCTTCTTCCGCTTGCAGCGTGGGCAACGCCACGTATCGGGCAGGTCTTCAAACTGGGTGCCAGGAGGTATTCCCTGCTTGGGGTCGCCTTTCTCGGGGTCGTAAGTGTACTTACAGGGGCATTTCATCTTTGCCATTATCGAAAATGTTTAGGTGTTTTGAAATAAAGGGACAGTTTTGCGTGGTATCTGAATCGTAATACAGTCACTCCGGCAATACCGTCCCTTGAAGAAAAGAATTATTTGCGTCGTAGTGCAGGTGCACTATGCGATGCCTGAGAGATTATTGGGCAGGAGCCCATTTACAGCGGACAGGTGACACGATAGCACCCTCCTTTTTCAGTTCGGCAAAAGCCTTATCGACCTCCTTGCGGTCGATACCTGTGATTTCTGCAATCTTGCCAGCGTTGACGGGTGCACCGAACTCACGCATGGCTTGTAATACACGTTCTTTCATAATCCTTGCATTTAATTTGTATTTTAGAGTTGCAATAGCAGCCAATTCTGCGTGCCAATCTTCTCAATGAGTTCCACTGCGCCCTGGCTCCAGTAGAGGTCTTCCTCTTCGTCCTTCAGATAGTCCTTCAACAGGTCGTAGGTTGTGGGATCGTCCTTCACGCCCTCCATGCACTTCATCAGCAGCTCAACACCAGGTTCCTGGATGGCGAGGTCGGCCTTGACATACTCGACGGGGTCGCAGATAAGGTCGCGGCTCTTCATGCCTTCGAACTTAATGTCTCCACCGAGGTCGAGGATGCGCTCCGTGAACTTCTCTACCCAGCCCATCTCCTCATTGAAATGGCCGATGTACTTCTGTCCGAGCTTGTTGATGCCCTGTGACTTGAAAATCATACCCTGCTGTTTGTGAACGATGGCGCCCTCAGCCAGATGGGTTACGAAAAACTGTAATGCTTCAATTGATTTCTGCTTGTCCATAACACTTTTGATTTAGTTGTTAAACGATTTTTGTTAATTGTTTGCTATTTCTGCTGCAAATTTACTCGATTTTTTGCACTATACCAAATCTGAAACAATACAAAACTTGTCTGAAACGATACGACCATGAGGACTTTTCGTGCTTTTAACACTTTAATATATTAAAAAAGGAGGGGGGGGAGTGCATTACGTTTCAAGAATATTTCGTAACTTTGCGTCGTAAACAATAATAAAGAAACATTATGCCAGAGATAAGCAAATTTTACGGAATCATCATCTACATGTACATCGACGACCACAATCCGCCGCATTTCCACGTATGGTACGACGACTACCAGGCCGAGGTGACCATCAAGGACGGCATCGTCCGTGGCGAGATGCCGCGTCGTGCCCTGCGCCTCGTCTATGAGTGGCTTGATCTGCACCGCGACGAGTTGATGGAGAACTGGGAGCGCTTATCGAACAGCGAGGCAGCCAAGAAGATAGAACCGCTTCGATAAGCAAGAGAAGAGAAAGATTGTTTTCTATGCCAAGCGAAAAAGTGGTCGAACGAAGTTCAACCGTTAAAATAAAGGAGGACAAAGATATGACAACAAAGAGCCCATTGCTCACAGTGACCGCCGCCGAATATGTCGGCGACTACACGTTGCGCCTGACGTTCAGCACGGGCGAGGTGCTGCTTGTGGACTTCACGCCGCTGATGCAGAAGGGCATCTGCCGCAAGCTGCAGGACATGGACTACTTCAAATCCTTCCGCCTCGACCCCTTCACCGTCGACTGGAACGACGAAATAGGCTTTGCGCCCGAAAGACTCTACGAGTTGGGCGTGGTGGCGTAAGTATGCACTAACGATAATAACGAACAATGAGCGGACAGGCCGACCGACAGACATAGAACGACATAAGGAAGCGTTATTGCTCTGGCAAGCATTACAAGGGTCGAGCGTACGAATGTGGTGTCATCCTTCTATTTCTTCAATGACCGCATATCCTTGACAGACTTCAAATTTAATACTAAATATAATAATGCAATTAAATCAAACAATTATTTATCATGAACACAAGCGACTTTTACCGATTAAAAAAGCAGTTGGACGAAGAAATATTGAACCGTTTAGAATGCGGTGATCCTTATAGACTAGGATTGTTGATGGACTATCAGAATAATCAAGGAGAAAGAAAGCAATTCCGTGTAATAAACATTACCTCATCATCTTTCAATGGATGTTTTGAAGCTGATTGCTTTAGTGATTTTCAATTCAATAGATTAGAAGAACTTGCAGGATATTCAGATGAAGACATGGCTATAACCAGCCATAGAACATTTAAGATTGCAAATATCATTTCGGCAAAAATCTGTTAGGCTCTATCATGTATAATATTAATATTGTACCTTTGCACCCGCAAAAAAGAAATCGTAAATAGTCAATTGTTAAATTATAAAATTCAGAGGTGTACACGCTGAATGAATATTTGCCATTATTTTTAGGCGACGATTTGCCCGAAAAAGGCTGGGATGACGGGATGTACTGCTTTGAAACCGATGCAGCGAAAATCCTTCGTACCAACTTGATGCATGGATTCGTTTCCTGCTTCGCTTTTATGCTGGTTGATAAAGGGTGGATGACGATTCACTACAATGGCCGTGAAATGACGCTGCATCCCAACGACCTGTACACCTATTCGCCATACCTCCCTGTCACCGTCATTGCCACTTCCGAAGATTTCCACGGCTTCTGCCTAATGGTCGACGAACATGTCACCATTGAACTACCATCCCTCCACGACCTCGTACATATTGCCTACCTACCAATCGTACAGCTGCATGAGCCGAAACAGACACTGGCGTCGGATGCCGCACGGCATCTGCTTATGAAAATGCGTGAAATCATCGGCTATCTCCATTCCGAGCATATCTATAAAGGCGATGTGTTGCGCATGCTCTATTCCATATTCCTGCTCGACCTGCAAAATGCCCAGCAGCGTGCCATCGTACACCGCCAGACACCCCAGCGCGTCGAGGAAATCTTCATCGGCTTCATCCGCCTGCTGCCCAGCCACTTTGCCCAGCACCACGACATCCCGTTCTATGCCGACCGGCTCCATATCACTCCCGTCTATCTCTCCCGCGTGGTCCGTCAGGTCACAGGCCGCACCGTTGTCGACTACATCAACCAGATGCTGCTGATGGAGGCCTCCTTCCTGCTACGCATGTCGCCGATGAGCATCACCCAGATTGCCGACCACCTCCATTTCGCCGACACACCATCCTTCAGCAAGTTCTTCTCACGCCTGAATGGCATGAGTCCGAAGGAATATCGGAGGGGGTAACTTTCCCATACGTTTTTTCAACCGTACTTTTCTTGTAGGGGCAGTACAATCGCCCTTGGCGAGAAATTGACCATAATTAAACCAAGATTAGTACAAAATAAAGGGCTATGTCTGGACATAATTTTGATATAATTTTGATTTCCATTTTGGATAATTTCCGCACGTAGTGCGCCCCTTCCTGCCTTTCAATCCTCAATCTTCCATCCTCAATCTTCAATCTCCTGACTTCGGGAATGCGTCACCTACGAAATTTTGACCTTTGTGAGAATCGCCTAAATCAAGAAGTCCTCGTAGGGGGGTACGGCGTTCTATTTCGCGTGCAATTTTCCGAGTCACCCAAGCCAGAAAACGCATATCTG
>JAFRRN010000013.1 GCA_017428055.1 Prevotella sp. | reverse complement strand
TTGTAAACCGTATACTTACATTTTGATAACAGACCGCAAAGGTAGCAAAATAAATGTACACGTAACTCAAAATGCTCAAAAGCCTACTATTTATTGATGTTTTAGAGAATTGTTAACAGATTTAAGTGGACACTAGTGTAGTTAATTCAATAAAAAGGTTGTTAATGCAAACGGTTAATGTCCTGCCATACAGCCCCTTCTTCTCCCAATGTGATGGGTAAGAATGTGCTTGTCATTTCGTTTGGATATGAGTGAGACGGGGTTTAAAAAATGGCGAAAAATATTGACAAAACGACGCATGGCGGGAATGGAAAATAGCTTCATCAGAAATGTTAATAGGGCTTAATTGCCCCCAAAAACCAGGTTATTCCTGCCCGAGATTGCCAATTAACATTTTTTGGGGGGCATCCGTCGGGCATAACCGTATGGGTTATTGGCCGTAGATGTGGCATTCATCGATGGCGGATGCCCCCCAAATAATGTTAAAATGCCACATTTTTAGGCGAAGTCCAATGCCTCTGTTTCGCAAAGTGTTAGCATTCAGCAAGTTACAAAACGAGGAAAAATGGGGATTATTTTGCCTAAAGTCGGGATGGATGGAAAAAACCGCAGTCATGAACGCTTGTTTTGTGATAAAATTTTGACATTATTCAATGCTGACGGAAAAGGATTAGAATGATGATTGGGGGAATCATTCTAATCCTTTACACGTCTTTCTGTTGATGGTATTAACCGAATGTTTAGGGCAAGTTATTCCGTCTGTACATATTTCTTGCCTCTATAGATATAGATGCCCTTGGCCTTTGGCCCATTGATGCGGATGCCTTGCAATGTATAGCAATCCTCGTTGGCAGTGGGAATGGCTATGGTGCGGATTGTCGAAAGAGCGGTGTCGTGGAGAGGCTCGTAAACATTCAATGAGCGATAGACGGTAAGGTTGTCCCGATTGCGTAAGGGGAAAGCGATGTCGCCCATCTTGTAGACGGTCACGGAGTCTGCGGCACGGTAGTCGATTCCCTCTTGTGTACCCATCACGTATGCCCATTCGCCAATGTCATGGTCGCCTGTGCCTGCCACGGAGACCTCGTCGTCGCGGAGGGTGTACATGCCACATCCTGTATAGAGATAGAACGACTGGGTTCCCGAATAGGAGAAAGCCAAGCCGTTAAAACCCTGTACAGAGGACTTCATGGTGCTGTATTGTTGGTATTTGTCGATAAATCCCTTGATGGACACGGGTACCACGGTGCGAGTCCAGTCGTCTACGGGGAATGTGTCTCCTGCGAAATTCCATGATTTCTTTAAGTGGTAGGCACCGCTGACGGGTATGTAGCATTTCTCTTGCCCATTCGCTGTAAGCATGATTCCACCATTGGCTTGTCCTCTCAGGAGCAATAATGCTGTTCCGTCATCCTGGTAGGTGACCGTGAAGTCATGGAAAGGCTTCTTTTCGCCGTCTTGTGCTGATACGTGGGAGATCGCCTTGCCGTTGGGCATTGACAGCTTATAGAGGGGATAATAGAGTGTGTCGTTCACCTCATCCTTCTGCATGGCAGAGATGATGGCGTTCATTTGTGTGCCGTGGATGGATGTAGGAATCAGCGAGACTGAGGAGGCAAGGCCTGATGGCATCTTGTCCCAGTTGGCGAAGGAGGTGACACCGCTCACGCCGATGTTGCCATTGAGGATGTCGAGGATGTTGACATCCTCGAAGATGCGCCATTTCACTTGGTCGATATCCATCTGTCGGATGCGGTTGGCGGGGAGGTTGGTCACCTCGATGCGTAGCGTGTTCTCGCCCTCTTTCACCAAGTTTCCAAGGTCAAGGATGAACGGCGCGCACCATGCACATCCCACATACGTATCGTTGAGGTAGACGCGCGCACTTTCACGAACATCGCCGAGGTCAATCTTGAATCCCCCATTAGCGGCTTCCATCTGTTGTGATGGCACATTGAATGTCGTGGTGTAGATACCCGTACCCATTAGTTGGGCTGTCTTGTCGTCCAGGTTCTCCCACGATTGGAGCGAACCGAGGTCGTAGGTTTTTGTTACAACAGGGGTACTGTCATCGGTAAATGCCAATGTCCATGCGCCGTCTAACGTGATTCGTCCCAGTTCGTCCTTTTGTCGATAGATGGAGTCGCATGTCACATATTGTGTTGTGTACGTCTGTAAGATGACGGACTGGCCTGACTTTAAGTCCAACATGATTTTCCCGTTTTCCACGGCAGGGGTGAAGATGGCACCCGTCATGGGGTCAAACATCGCTACGCTGGCAAAGGGAACAGACAAGGAAACGAACTCGGAGACATGATGGCTGGTCAGGTTGGAGATAAAGTAATGATAGCCCGTGTCATTGCTTCGTCTCATGGCTCGTAGCCCCAACTCTGTCCTGATGGCTTCGGGCTTTGCTCCGATGCCTTCCAATGTCTCGCTGTCTGATTGGAATACGATGCTTGCGCCTTGTTGCGCCATTTCTTCCAAGTGGCTCTTCACATCGGAGGGCATGTCTTGTGTCACTGGTATCACCAATCCCTTGTACCTTGTGCCGCCCTCTGTCTCGATCATCCCGTCTATCACTTTGGCGGTCAAAAGGAATTTGTCGCTGATGAAGTCGCAGTCAAATCCGGCATTAAGCACTTGGTTGGTGGTGTTCTTCACATCGGGCATCTTCGATGAGAGATTGTCGATGGGGAATGTGAGTAGCCTATCGGCAAACACGGTTCCCTTCTTCTTGTCCTTGTGCCAAGCGTTGGTGAAGGGAGCATATACAAGGAAGTCGTTGTCGGACTTGCCCATTTGGAGGAACGACTGGCATCTCTCGATGTAGGTCATCAGCTCCGGGGCGTCGCGCCAGATGCTGTTGGTGGGGCTCATGTCGATGGCGGCATAGAATTTCCACCCTGGCCAGGCGGCTTCTTGTGGCGAATAGGTCGTGCCATGGAATAAGACATGGTTGACTCCCGATAGGAACATGAGGTCCAAATCGGGCTTCATCTGCGACAATGATGTGCGGAAATGTTCCGTGAGCCATGTGAATGTCTCGCTGCTCGTCAATGTCTTTCCCGTGATATGGGCTGCCGAGGAGGCGTATTTCAACGTGGCGAAGTCGGAATAGTTGGCACGTGTGAATCCCTTGTCTGTACGCAAGCCCCTTATGCCGAAGTCGGTCAGGCCAAAGCCCTCTATCTCTGGGATGTCCACGGCGGCATAGACATCAATCAGGTTAGCGGGCGAGCCGTGGGCCTGGTTGCGCGTCAATGTGCCATGGCGGTGCGCCCATTCCGTCCATTGCCGTGTGAAATTGTTGATGAGCATGTCGTTAATAGTGGCTCGGTAGTCGGATAGCACTTGGTTGTTGTCATCCGTGGCGAAACCTAACAACTGGTGCATGTGTTCTTCCAACTTATATCCACGGTACTTCTCGAACTCTTCAAACATCTTGGGAGTCCAGTCGGCATAGTACACTTCGTAGGAATCGTTGAAAAAACAATGGGGATAAGGCGTGCCGCTGGCGGCAAAGGCATCCTCGAAACGCTGGAGGTAAGCCTTCACGGCATCGGCATCGAAATGGTCGAGGACATATCCCTCGCCGCCCGGCGCGGCGCGTTTCACCGCTTGGAGGGTATGTCCGTTGTAAATGGCAAGCAGCATCCATTTGCCCGTGGGGGCTATCCATTTGACGCTTTTACCAGAGACATGGTCCGTTAGTTCCGTCACGGCTCCCTCGTTTCCATCCATGGGATAGGCCATCACCTTATTTAATTTAGCATGGGGAGAGTCTAATGCGATGCTCACCGTTTGTTCCGATGTGCCGTCACCTATGATGGTCTGCTGCACATATTCCAGCTTGCCCGCCGCTTGGTCTATCGTTACGCTGGGTCCGCCGAATGGCCAGCCCGTACCCATGTTCATGTCTACGTCCATGCCAAGAGCTTCTGCCTCTTGGTAGGTTTTCTTCAAGGCGTTCATCCAGGGCGTTTCAAGAAACTTTAATTCATGAGCCTCATTCCCTTGAACCCCATAGATAGGCGTGATTTCCACCGTTCCCAGTCCCACTCGGGCATACTCGGCAAGATTCCAAGCCAGGTTGGCATCGTCGACGGCAGAACCCATCCACCACCAACGAGTGCCCGCCTTTGCCTCCTTTTGGGGCAAAGGCCAACTTGGTGTGCCCTCTGACCAGGCAGAAAGCACACCAAGCAGGATGATTGATAACGTAACAAATGCTTTTTTCATGGATGCTTAAATCATGTGCATCGTACCAATAACGTATAGCAAGGCAAAGCCTAACAACATGCTGATAATGCCGACGATAAGCCCAATCTTTGACATGTCCTTCTGTTCCACAAGGTTTGTGGCATAAGCAAGGGCATTCGGTGGGGTGGAGATGGGCAGCACCATGGCACTCGATGCGGCGATGGCAATGCCTATCAATATCGTAGGCGTACCGCCGATGGGTGCGAGCTTGTCGCCCATTGCCCCACAGACGAATGCCAGGATAGGCATGAGCAGGGCTGCCGTGGCGGAGTTGGAGATGAAGTTGGACAGACCATAGCAAATCAATCCACCCAAGAGTAGGATGAGGATGGGAGAGAACTCCCCAAAGGGAATGGTCTCCACGGCATTCTCTGCCAAGCCGGAAGCATTCAATCCATAACCCAGGGCAAAGCCTCCCGCCACCATCCAGATGACGCTCCAGTTGATTTGCTCCAGGTCGCGTCTGTCAATTATTCCTGTCAAGGCAAAGACCATGAATGGTATCAGTGCCACGGTATAGGAATTGATGCCCGTCACGGTGTCCAAGAGCCACAAGGCAACGGTAAGGAAGAATGTCACGATGACGATATATGTCCGCACGTCCTTCTTCATCTCGCCCTCTATATGCAACTCTACCGTTTTCTGCGTGAAGGGGAACAGCCATAGTAAGATGCGCCAACTGATGAGCAACAGCACGATGACGAGTGGGAACATGAACATCATCCACTGCCCAAAACCCAAGCCAAGGTTCAGCCCCTCTGGGTCATTGAGATATTTCAAGGCAATGGTGTTCGGCGGTGTGCCGATGGGAGTGCCAATGCCACCAAGGTTGGCGGCAATGGGAATCGCCATGGCCATAGAGATGCGTCCTTTCCCTTCTGGGGGCAATTGCTTGAAGACTGGCGTAAGGAACGTCAGCATCATGGCGGCGGTGGCGGTATTTGACACGAACATGGAGAAAAGACCCGTAATCAACAGGAATCCCAGAAGTACCATCTCACTCTTTTTGCCGAAGGGTTTGAGCAGGGCTTTTGCCAATTGGGCATCGAGTCCGGTCTTGGTTGCAGCGATGGCAAGGATAAATCCACCGATGAAAAGCATGATGACAGGGTCAGCAAATGTTGCCATGACCGCCTTGTAAGAGAGCAGTTTACCCACCTCGTCCTCATTGACCATTGGCGCGATACCGCTATCCGACGTAAACAGCAACATCAACACGATGATGGCGACGGATGTTGCCCATGACGGCACAACCTCCAAAATCCACATTAACGTGGCAAAGGCGAAAATGGCAATGATACGTTGCTGCACAATCGTTAGGTTGGCTATGCCGTACCATTCCGTGGGCATGTTCCACAAAAGGAGCGTTACGATGGCGACAAATGCCGCCTCGTACCATTTCTTGATTACTTTATTGGGATGAAAAATTCGATTGACATGTGCATGGTGCAATGTCTCTACAAGGTGAAATCCTCTATAATTATTAAACATTGTCTTTTATTTTACTTCCCATGTATCATTTGTTTCCAATAATTCGGCAAAGGAGTGATAGCTCTTCTTGGCTTTCAATTCCTCAATCTGGGCATTGACAGACTCGTCGTAGGTGGGTGCCGGCACATCACGAATCACACCAAGAGCCACGGGGAAGCCATCCCCATCGCCCATCATGGCAAGTTTCAACTGGAGTGTATTGTCTTCACAATGTGCATCATGCACGAGAATGTCGTCCATCGTAATGCCATTCTCGCCGATTTTCACCACCTTGATGCCAAAGCCTTCCTGTTTTAAGCCGAATTCATTATTCTCGCCAAACACCAAAGGCTCGCCATGACGTACGTAGATGGCATTCTTCTTCCGTCCGTCTTTGGTATAAATGGGGTCGTAAGCACCGTTGTTGAAGATGACACAATTCTGCAAAATCTCGCACACCGAAGCCCCTTTGTGCTGGTAAGCAGCCTTGAGGATGTTGACGGTTTCCGCTCCGTCGTTAGCCACGGAACGAGCGAAGAAATGCCCACGGGCACCAAAACAAAGCTCTGCCGGGCGGAAAGGATCCTCCACTGTGCCGTAAGGACTTGACTTGGAGACGAACCCTCGGGGGCTTGTGGGGCTGTATTGCCCTTTGGTCAATCCATAAATACGGTTGTTAAGCAAGACCATATTGAGGTCTACGTTGCGCCGCATGGCATGGATAAAATGGTTTCCGCCAATGGCAAGGCCGTCTCCGTCGCCGCTGATTTGCCACACCGTGAGGTTAGGATTGGTTACTTTTACTCCCGTGGAAATTGCTGCAGCACGACCGTGGATGGTCTGCATGGCGTACGCATTGACATAATAGGGCAAGCGGCTGGAGCATCCGATGCCGCTAATGACCGCTGTCTCGTAGGGTGGAACCCCCAGTTCTGCCATCGCCTTATGCAGGGAGGCAAGGAAAAAGTGGTCGCCACAACCTGGGCACCACCGTGGTTGCCCTTTCTTGAAATCTTGTGCTGTATATTGTTCCATATTATTATTCATTAATGATTTTCTCAAATGCAGTTACCAACTCACTGACCACGAAAGGCTGGCCTTTCACTTGGTTGAACTTCTCTGGCACGAACCCATTGACACGGATGCGCAAGTAGGCACGGAATTGGCCGAGGTTTTGTTCTGCCACCACCACTTTCTTGTAGCGTTTCAACACCATCGAGGTGTTCTTGGGCAATGGGTTGATATACTGGAACTGTGCCAAGGCAACCTTGTGTCCTTTCTTCTGCAACTCTTGCATGGCAGAATAGAGGTGGCCGTAGGTGCTTCCGAAACCGACAATCAACAACTCGGCATCCTCCACGTCACCTTCCACCTCAAGGTCGGGTACGGGGATGTTGGCTATTTTCGCATAACGTTGGATGACCATGTCATGATGATTCTCGGGGTTGGTGGAGATGGCTCCCGTCTTACCGTCTTTTTCCAAGCCTCCAAGGATATGGGTATAGCCCTCTTGTCCCGGTATCGCCCAATAGCGGACACCCTTCTCATCGCGGACGTATGGCGTGTACTTATATTTTTGTTCCTCCGTTACATAGTGCGGATGTATCTCTGGCAACTCCTCCATCGTAGGTAGTTTCCATGCGGCAGAGCCATTGGCGACAAACGCATCCGTCAGAAGGATGACAGGAGTGAGGTGTTCAAGGGCAATCTTTGATGCCATATAGACAGCCTCAAAGCAATTGGTGGGGCTGGTGGCGGCAATGACGGGCATCGGACTCTCGCCATTTCTGCCATAGAGAGCCTGTAAAAGGTCGGTCTGTTCGCTCTTGGTGGGGAGCCCTGTGGAGGGTCCGCCGCGCTGGACATCTATAACGACCAATGGCAATTCGTCGATGACGGCAAGGTTGATAGCCTCCGACTTCAAGCAAATGCCTGGTCCGGAGGTCGATGTTGCTGCCAAGGCACCGGCGAAAGCTGCACCAACGGCACTGGCGCAACCAGATATTTCATCCTCGCATTGCACGGTAATGACGCCACAAGACTTGTGTTTCGACAACTCATGCAGGATGTCTGTGGCGGGCGTGATGGGATAGGAGCCGAGGTATAGTTTCAATCCTGCCTTTTCTGCCGCCGCTATCAAGCCGTTGGCCGTCGCCTTGTTGCCCGTGATGTCCATGTATCGCCCGGGTACTTTGTCTTTAGACTCGATGCGATAGGTGGCGGGAACAGAGGCGTGGACGTTATGCCCATAGTTAAAACCAGCCTGTACCACCTTGATGTTGTTTTCGGCGATGGCGGGCTTCTTGGCGAATTTCTCACGGAGGAAGTTTGCTACCAAACCTAAATCACGGTTAAAGAGCCAGCAAACAAGCCCCAGCGCAAACATGTTTCTGCATTTCAATATCGCCTTGTTATCCAATCCACTCTCGGCAAGACAGTCCTTTACCATCTTCGTAATGGGACAAGCCACCACACGGTCAGGGTCGATATTCATCTCCGCAAGATAATCATCTGTTTGAAATTCTGCCTTGCGCAAGTCATTGGGGCCGAAGCTGTCGGTGTCAATGATGATGGTAGCCTGTGGCTTGGCATATCGATATTGTGTCTTCAGTGCTGCCGCATTCATAGCTACAAGCACGTCGCAAAGGTCGCCAGGGGTATAGACGCGTCCTTCACCAATGTGTACCTGAAAACCAGAGACACCCGTCAACGACCCCTGTGGTGCACGGATGTCAGCAGGATAATCGGGAAACGTGGAGATACCGTTGCCCACGCTTGCCGATACGGTAGAGAAAATACTACCAGCTAATTGCATTCCGTCTCCCGAATCTCCCGAGAAACGTACTACTACTTGGTCTAATTCTTTTACTTCTAATTGTTCTGCCATTGTATAAAACTTAAAACTCATTGATTCATCATGTTCGTATAAGAGTCGAAAGACGTTGCATCACAACGTCAATAAGAGAAAGAACTCCCTCCCAAGAACTCCCTCAACAAGGATATGTGAGGCAAAGTGTCGAAGGGGATGGAGACAAAATACTTCAAGAACTTGCTCAAGCGGTATGCTTCGGCATACTCTTCACAGTTCTCAGGCACTTGCTCAAGAGCGGAAATCGCCTGTGACTTGATGACTGCAAGTTCATAAATCATCGCCGTGTTGAACATCGCATCCGCGTTTTCCTGGTAGGGGAAAATCCATTTGTTCTCCCCCGCACGGACAGAAGGCCAACGATGGATGGTGTCGGCTGCCGAGCAACCTCGGTACTTCACGTCGCGAATGATTCGGCGAAGCAGCCTGTTATCGGTCGTAGGTATATAATTATGTGTATCGAGGAGGATGGTGGTCAAGGCAGAAGCATAGATACGGAACTTCTGCTCGTCGGGGATTTGTGCCGTTAATTCGGGATTGAGGGCATGGATGCCCTCTATTACAAGGATGTCATTTTCGCTTAACCTAAGTTTCTTCCCACTGCTTTCACTCTTCCCCGTTTGGAAATTGTATCGTGGCAGTTCCACTTCCTCTCCCTTGAAGAGGGCTGTGAGCTGTTGGTTGAACAGCGGAATGTTGAGGGCATAAAGGCTTTCGTAATCGTATTCTCCTTTCTCGTCCTTCGGTGTCTGTTCCCTATTCACGAAATAATCGTCCAATGAGATCTGTACAGGGCGGATGGCATTGGTAATCAATTGTATGGATAGGCGTTTGCATGTGGTGGTCTTGCCGCTTGACGATGGCCCTGCTATCAATACCATCTTCACATCCTTGCGGTTGGCAATCTCGTCAGCGATATAGGCGATCTTCTTTTCTTGCAATGCTTCTGAGACATTGATGATTTCACGTGCATACCCTTTCTGGATGGCAGCATTGAGTTCCCCCACTGTTCCCACGCGAAGGATTTGTTGCCACTTGTGGTGTTCCTTGAACACCTCGAACATCTTGTCTTGTCGAATCATCTCACCCAGTTTGGATGGGTCGCTCATCGACGGGATGCGCAATAACATTCCTTCATAGTAATTCTCCAAGCCGAAAAGATTGAGTTGGCTTGTGTTGGTGAGCAATGCCCCATAGAAATAGTCCACATATCCATCCAAGTCATAATAGGTGGTATAGAGGGCACCCATCGTTTCGAGCAACTTCACCTTGGAATGCGTACCCAGCTGGCTGAATAGGCGGATAGCCTCTTCTGTGGGAACCTCATGGCGACAGATGGGCATGGCAGCATCGATGATTTCCTGCATACGTCGGCGGATGTCTACCACATCCCACATGGTCACTTCACGCCCAATCTTCAAGTTACAATAATAACCGTTGGAGACAGGAATGTCTATCACCACCGACCCTTGGGGGTAAAGGTCGTGGACGGCTTTGCATAGCACAAAGAACAATGTGCGTGTATATGCCCTCGACCCCGAGGAGGTCTGTAGGTCTAAAAACTCTACATCCTTGTTATGGTAGAGGCGGTAGTCCAATCCCTCCACCTTGTTATTCACTTTTGCACTGATGGGTCCCCACGGCATCTTTAAGTTAAATTCACGAAAAACATCAGAAAGTGAACTCCCAATTGCTACTTTTTGAGTTTTTTTATTATTTTTGCAACGTATTTGTATTGTTTGTTCCATAGGCGTAAAAAGGGCTTTCATGAAAACAAGGTGTAAAGGTACACATTTTTTTTGAAACTTTTTAGCACTTGATTAATAAATTAATAAAATATGTCGATTTTGGTAATTTTCAAACTGCTTGGCTCGCTCGCACTTCTTATGTTTGGTATGAAGTCGATGAGTGAGGCCTTGCAGAAAATGGCAGGTCCACAACTGCGCCACGTCCTCGGTGCCATGACCACCAACCGATTCACGGGGATGCTGACAGGTATGTTTGTCACCGCAGCCGTGCAGTCATCCACCGCCACCACCTTGATGACCGTCTCGTTTGTGTCCGCTGGCTTGCTCACCCTTGTGCAAGCCATCTCTGTCATCATGGGAGCGCATATCGGAACGACGGTCACGGCATGGATTATGTCATTAGGGTTCTCGTTCAACATCACCGATTTCGTCTATCCCGCTTTTTTCTTAGGTATCATCCTTATCTACATGAAGAGCAAGCGCATCATCGGCGACTTCCTCTTTGGCGTGGCATTCTTGTTCTTAGGACTGGGAACATTGAAAGAGACGGGATTCAGCTTGGTGCAAGACCCCGAGGCATCGCAAGCCATCAGCACTTTCTTTGCCAACTTCAACGAGCCGAACTTTTGGAATTCGCTCTTCTTCCTCGTCATGGGAACGGTGCTGACGCTATGCGTACAATCGTCGGCAGCCATCATGGCCATCACGATGATCTTGTGTTCTACGGGCGTATTGCATATTGACCAGGGCATTATGCTCGTCTTGGGCGAGAACATCGGCACCACCATCACCGCCAATATTGTGGCGATGGGAGCCAACACGTCGGCACGGCGAGCCGCCTTTGCCCACCTCTCCATCAACGTGCTTGGCGTGACATGGGCCTTGATCTTGTTGCAACCGTTCGTCAACTTGGTGTGTGGGTTTGTAGGCTTCGACCGAAACATCCAATTGGGCGACCCCGGATATGCCGCTAACTTGGCGAAGATTTCCATTGTACTGGCAACTTTCCACTCGACATTTAACATCACCAACACCTTCCTGCTCATCTGGTTCGTGCCGCAAATCAAGAAGTTTGTCTGTTGGGTCATCAAACCCAAGAAGGTGGATGAGGAGGAAGACTTCCGCTTACACTTCATCACATCGGGTATCATGAAGACCCCCGAGCTTTCCGTCCTTGAAGCCCATAAGGAGATAGAGTCGTTTGCCGACCGTATGCAACGGATGTTTGTCATGGTCAGGGAATTGCTTAACGAGTCGTCCACCATTACAGCTGGCAAGAAAGGTGACAAGAATGTTGAGGAATTCAACAAACTCTTTTCTCGGATTGAAAAATATGAGGGCATTTCCGACAATATGGAAATCGAGATAGCCAACTATCTCGACCAAGTGTCCGATGCACATTTGAGCGACGAGACCAAGGCCAAGATCCGTGCCATGCTGAGGGAAATATCGGAATTGGAGTCCATCGGCGACTCCTGCTTCAACATGGCGCGCACCATCTCACGCAAGTACCAGGGTAAGCAAGACCATTTCACGGAAAAACAATACCAACACCTACATCAGATGATGGAACTGACGGAGAACGCCCTCTCCCAAATGAACCAACTGATGAGCGGACGCAAGGAGTCGTTCGATGTCAACAGGACATTCAATATCGAGAACGAAATCAACAACTATCGCAACCAACTGAAGTCGCAAAACATCAACGACGTGAACAACCACGAATACACATATGCCGTGGGCACCATCTACATGGACTTGGTAAACGAATGTGAAAAGCTGGGCGACTATGTCGTCAACGTGGTGGAAGCGCGTATGGGAACAAGGCAAAAGGAAGTATAAACTCATTAACTTAATAACTTAATAACATATTTAAACAGTCATGATGAATGAATTGATAGACCGCTTGCATACGGGACCTTGGTCGTTGGTGGTCTTACATGATGGAAACATCCGGACTTTCAAGGGTAAAGGTGTTCGCAAACTTTACAACTTGATGAACGATGAACCCGAACTTTTCCTCAAATCCAAGGTGGCCAGCAAGGCCGTAGGGCTGTCTGCCTCGCAACTATTAGTAAGTGGGGGCGTTTGTGAAGTCTATGCCGACTATCTGAGCGAACAGGCATACGACACACTTACCGCCGCCGGTGTCAAGATTTCATACGGCAAGAAGGTTGACCATGAACGCTTCTTGGAAATATGGGTCATGCTGGGGGAGTTCTCATGAAGATACTGATTATTAACGGACCCAACCTTAATCTCCTTGGGAAACGCGAGCCGGGCATCTATGGCAAATCGTCTTTCGACAGTTACCTGCCCTCTCTACGCGCCAAGTTCCCAAATGTGGAGATTGACTATTTCCAAAGCAATATTGAGGGCGAGCTTATCAACAAGATGCACGAAGCGGGTTTTACCGTCGATGGAATCATCCTCAACGCCGGCGCATACACGCACACCAGCGTGGCTCTGCACGATTGTATCCGTGCCATCACGTCGCCCGTCATTGAGGTGCATATCTCCAATGTCCACCAACGCGAGGAGTTCCGCCACCATTCCATGATCTCTGCCGCTTGCAAGGGGGTCATCTGTGGCTTCGGTCTTGACAGCTATCGACTCGCATTAGAGGCATTCTGCGTTGGCCGTTGACGAGTACATATTGAGCCACATCTCCCCAGAGCCCGATTATTTGTATCGGCTTTGGCGGGCAACGAATATCCACACCATCCACGGACACATGGCAAGTGGGCATTTGCAAGGTAGGTTGTTGAAGATGCTCGTGGAGATGATTCGCCCACACAACATCCTTGAGGTGGGTGCTTTCAGTGGTTATTCTGCTATCTGTCTGGCAGAGGGACTTCCTGCGGATGGGAAAGTGTGGACCTTTGAGATAAACGACGAGATGGAAGACTTCACGCGCCCTTGGATAGAGCAGTCGCCAGTGGCAGGCAAGATCAATCTCATCTTTGGCGATGCCATCATCGAGGCGCCCAAGCTGGGAATCCAATTTGACATGGCTTTCATCGATGGCGACAAACGCACGTACATCGAGACATACGAAATGGCTATGGGAATCATGGGAAGAGGGGGATTCATCATAGCGGATAACACCCTTTGGGACGGTCATCTGTGCGACCCCACATATTGCCACGACCAGCAAACAGAAGGCATCCGCCTCTTCAATGACCATGTGAAGCAAGACCCAAGGGTGGAACAAGTGATCCTCCCCGTCAGGGATGGGTTGACAATCATGAGAATCACCTAATCTCTAACCACAAGCAACACCACTAAAACTTTATCTATCTTTATGGTTTGGCTTTTGTACATACCACATATACTTTTCGTACATAGCGCATGTACAAAACGTGGATGCGTGAATCAGATTGCACCAAGGATGGCTTTGAAAGAGATAGGTAGTACGAAGTTTAAAGATTAAAAAAACATAAAAACACACATTACTCGCTACTAATCACTAAACATTATTTATTTTTGCATAATAACATATAAATAATAAGGATGATGAAGAAAGTTTTTTTCCTTTTGTCAGTTTTGATGGTTTTACCTGTTGTGGTTATTGGTAAAGTGCGTCTTCCACACCTGATGGGTGATGGCATGGTATTACAACAAAACACCTCTGTTCGCCTATGGGGATGGGATGTACCGGGGAAACAAGTGAAAGTGACCACTTCGTGGGACAACAAGACACAAGCCACTAAGGCTGGCAACGATGGGTTTTGGATAATAAGCGTGAAAACCCCCAAGGCAAGTTACGATCCTTATACGATTACTTTTGACGACGGTGAGAAGACCACGTTGAATAACATTCTTTGTGGAGAGGTGTGGGTTTGCGCCGGACAGTCAAATATGGAGATGCCTGTGAAAGGGTTTGGCAATTGCCCCGTGGAAAACTATAATGACTATGTGGCGGAAGCCCGCTCTTTCCAAGGCATTCATTATGTGAAGGTGCCCAGTGTGATGTCGATGAAACCATTAGACGATGCAGACTGTCAATGGAAGGCGATAGATGCCTCCACCATTGGCGATTGCTCAGCGACGGGTTATTTCTTTGCCCGTATGGTGAATAAGGCTCTTGACATTCCCGTGGGCTTGGTGGTGGCAAACAAAGGAGGTACGCGTGTGGAGAGTTGGCTGGATGCCGATAACTTGCAGCGGTATACAACAGAGAGCCTTGACTCAACGGAAAACGTGCGAAAGTTTCCTTGGGATTATCATCGTCCACTGATGTGGGGCAACGGCACTTTCCATCCAATCCTCAATTACACCGTTAAAGGCATTCTGTATTATCAGGGATGCTCCAATGTTGGCGATCCCGCCGGTCAATATACTAATAGGTTGAAGCTCTTGGTGGAGCAATGGCGGCGCGATTTCGCCCTGGGCGACATTCCTTTCTATTTCGTGGAAATAGCCCCTTATTATTATGACAATGTGGATGGCGATTGGGGGGCACGATTGCGTGAGCAACAATTTAATGCGCAACGTGTCATCCCCAATAGTGCACTTGTCAGTACAAATGATTTGGTTTATCCATGGGAGACACAACAAATCCATCCTTGCCAAAAGCGGCAAGTAGGTGAGCGGTTGGCTTTTCATGCCCTTCACAGGGATTATGGGATGGAAGGGATTTTATGTGAGAGTCCGAGCGTGAAAGAATGGAAGTTTAGTGGTGACACATGCTTCGTGCAACTTCAGAATGATTATGGTGCCATTAGCAGATACGAGGATATCCAAGGTTTTGAGTTGGCGGGAGCCGACAAGGTGTTCCATAAGGCCAATGCCTATTATTATTGGACGCAAGGGATTATTGTCACTTCGCCCGAGGTGAAAGAGCCTGTCGCCGTACGCTATTGTTTTAAGAACTTTCAATTGGGCAACGTGAAGAATGCGGCGGGTCTTCCTTTGTTCCCATTTAGAAGTGATGATTGGTAAGAAGCTCGCATGGTACATCCATTAGATAAATTCCTTTATTGCCCTGTCTGTGGCAGTAGAGACTTTGTGCCGCGTAGTGTGAAAAGCAAGCAATGCAAGGATTGTGGATTTGAATATTTCATGAATCCCAGCTCTGCCAATGTCGCCATCATCCTCAACGACAGGAGGGAAATGCTTGTAGTGAGGAGAAAGAACGACCCTGCCATGGGTACGCTTGACCTCCCAGGGGGCTTTGCCGACATTGGAGAAAATGCCGAGGATGGTGTCATCAGGGAGGTGAAAGAGGAAACAGGACTCGATGTCACGTCAGTCAAATACCTATTCAGCCATGAGAATCTTTATTTATATAGCGGCCTTCAGATTCCGACGCTTGACTTGTTTTTCCTATGTGAAGTCAAAGATTATAGCACGGCACATGCTTCCGATGATGCGGAGGCATGTATATGGATGGCACTTGATAGCATCAAGGTAGAAGATTTCGGACTCGATTCGATTCGCGAAGGACTCAATATGTATCTAAACGGTTTTCTTAAAATATCTAAATAAAACACAAATAATTTTGAAAAATCGCACAATTTAAATATATAAATAATGTATAAGCGAAAGAAATCATTACTTTTGCGCCCTAAATATTAAGGCTTCGCGATTATGCAAGAGAATTTAGTTATTGTAGAAAGTCCTGCAAAGGCAAAGACAATAGAGAAGTTTTTGGGTAATGATTTTAAGGTTATGTCTTCATACGGGCATATCCGCGATTTAAAGAAGAAGGAGATCAGCATTGATTTAGACAAGTTGAGTCCAAACTATGAAATTCCCGATGAGAAGCAAAAGTTGGTAGCGGACCTCAAGGCGAAGGCAAAGAAAGCCAAGCAAGTGTGGCTGGCATCCGATGAAGACCGTGAGGGAGAGGCTATCTCCTGGCATTTGTGTGAGGTGTTGGGGTTGGATGAAAGTGTTACCAACCGTATCGTTTTCCATGAAATCACTAAACCTGCCATATTGGCTGCCATTGAACATCCACGCCATATAGACATGAATCTTGTCAATGCCCAGCAAGCACGCCGCGTACTCGACCGTTTGGTGGGTTTCAAACTTTCTCCTGTGCTTTGGCGTAAGGTGAAACCATCCCTTTCTGCGGGTCGTGTGCAAAGTGTTGCCGTGCGTCTTATCGTTGAGCGCGAGCGTGACATTCAGGCGTTCCATAGCGAATCATATTTCCGCGTCCATGCTCTTTTCACCATGTCTGCTAATGGTTCTGAAGCAGAGGTGAAGGCTGAATTAGATACTCGTTTCAAGACACATGAAGAGGCTTTGGCATTCTTGGAAAAGTGCAAAGACTCTACTTTCGAGGTTTCTTCCGTCAGCAAGAAGCCTTTGAAACGGGTTCCTGCCCCTCCTTTCACCACTTCCACCTTGCAGCAAGAGGCAGCCAGGAAATTGGGGTTTTCTGTTAGCCAGACCATGATGGTTGCCCAACGTCTATATGAAAACGGATATATAACTTATATGAGGACGGATAGTGTAAACCTTTCCAAGCTTTGCCTTGCGACCAGCAAGGAGGAAGTCACCAACCTCTATGGCAAGGAATACAGCCAGGTACGCAATTTCCATACTAAGACCAAAGGTGCGCAGGAGGCACATGAAGCCATTCGACCTACTGACATGTCGGCAACGACCATCAATGGTGTAGCACAGGAGAAGCGTCTTTATGAGTTGATTTGGAAACGTACTGCCGCCTCGCAGATGTCTGATGCGAAGATTGAGAAGACGACGGTGGAAATATCCTTGTCCAATGCTTCTTCAAAGTCAAGAAAGGATAAGAGTAAATACCTTTTCATCGCCAATGGTGAGGTCATTACATTCGATGGGTTCCTGAAAGTCTATCGTGAGTCAACCGATGATGAAGACAATGGCAATGAGGAGTTTTCACATGTTTTGCCCGACATACATGAGGGAGACATCCTTCAGAGAAAGGAAATCAGTGCCATAGAACGATTCAGCCAAGGTCCTATCAGATATACGGAGGCAAGTCTTGTGCATAAGTTGGAAGAGTTAGGCATAGGTCGTCCTTCTACATACGCACCTACCATCAGCACAATCCAGCAGCGTGAATATGTACAGAAAGGTGACAAGAAAGGCGAAGAGCGCACTTTTACCATTGACACCCTCCAAGGCGAGAACATGGTGACAAAGACAAAGAAAGAGATTGTTGGCAATGAAAAGGGGAAGCTCCTCCCCACAGACATCGGTATTGTGGTAAATGATTTCCTTATGCAGAATTTCCCTAACATCATGGATTATCACTTTACCGCCAACATCGAAGAGGAGTTTGACAGCATCGCGGCAGGGAAGTCTGAATGGAACAGTGTTATTAGGGGGTTCTACCAGCACTTTGAGCCAGAGGTGGAGAATGTGATTAATGCCCGCTCCGAACATAAGGCAGGCGAAAGGAAGGTGGGGGTCGAGCCTAAGACAGGAAGACCAGTATATGCCAAGATCGGGCGATTTGGCCCCGTTATCCAGATTGGTGATGCCGATGATAACCGGAAGCCGGAGTTTGCCCAGATTCCTTCCGACAAGAGCATGGAGACTATCACCATAGAGGAAGCCTTGGAGTTGTTTAAACTACCACGCACCGTTGGCCTCTTTGAAGGAATTCCTGTTGTCATTGGTAAGGGAAAGTTTGGTCCATACATTATGCACGACCGTAAATACGTTTCGCTGCCCAAGACCGAAGACCCCATGAAGGTTACTTTGGAAACCGCCATCTCGCTTATCAATGAGAAGCGCCAACAGGACAAGGAACGCCATCTCAAGACGTTCGAAGAGAATCCCAAGATGGAAATCCTCAACGGTAGGTATGGTCCTTATATCGTTTATGACGATAAGAACTATCGCATCCCAAAGACATTGCACTCGAAAGTAAAGGATTTGACTTATCAAGAGTGTATGGATATAGTGGAAAAATCGAAGAAATAACTCCTTCAACAGGCGACAACATTGATCAGGATTATCATCATCGGATACATGGGTGCGGGCAAGACCACCGTAGGCAAGGCTCTCGCTAAAGACTTGGGCATTCCCTTTTATGACTTGGACTGGTACATACAGAACCGTATGCGAAAGACGGTCAAGCAAATTTTTGATGAGCGTGGGGAGGAGGGGTTTCGTCTTATTGAACGTAACATGCTGCATGAAGTCGCTGAATTTGAGGATGTTGTGCTGAGTTGCGGTGGAGGTACCCCTTGTTTTTTTGATAATATGGATTATATGAACCAACAAGGTGAGACCGTTTATCTCAAAGCGACGCCAGAAGTGCTGTATGGGCATCTCAAGATAGGAAAATCCGTGCGCCCCTTATTGCTTAACAAGACCCCCGAAGAGGTGCAGGTTTTTATTCGTGAACAGTTAGAATATCGAGAAGCCTTTTACTCAAAGGCAAAAAAGACGCTCGATGTCAATCTGTTGGATAATTTTGAGAAAATCAAGATTTCCGTTCAGAAAGTACGTGAATTAATCAATATCTAACAAACTAACCTAACTATTATGAAGAAATGGACGATTGAAGACTCGAAGGAACTCTATAACATCAATGGTTGGGGAACTTCGTATTTTGGTATTAACGAGAAAGGCAATATCTTTGTCACACCTTGTAAGGACGATACGCAAATAGACCTACGTGAGGTCATGGATGAATTGTCCCTCCGCGATGTGCAGTCGCCCGTATTGTTGCGCTTCTCTGATATCCTTGACAATCGCATAGAGAAGACGGCGAGTTGTTTCAAGAAAGCCAAGGAGGAATATGGTTACAAAGGGGAGAACTTCATCATTTATCCCATCAAGGTGAACCAGATGCAACCTGTGGTAGAGGAAATCATCTCGCATGGACGAAAGTTCAACCTCGGCTTGGAGGCAGGTTCCAAGCCTGAGTTACATGCCGTTATTGCCGTGCAATGCCAAAGCGACTCGCTCATCATCTGCAATGGTTACAAAGACCAGAGTTATATTGAGTTGGCATTGTTGGCGCAAAAGATGGGTAAACGCATCTTCATCGTTGTGGAAAAACTCAATGAGTTGGAAATCATAGCCAAGGCTGCCAAGAAACTCAATGTGAAGCCCAACCTCGGCATTCGCATCAAACTCGCGTCGAGCGGGTCGGGCAAATGGGAAGAGAGCGGGGGGGATGCCTCCAAGTTCGGCCTGACGAGCGCAGAGCTTCTTCGCGCCCTCCAGATACTTGATGACAAGGGTATGCACGATAGCCTTCGGCTTATTCATTTCCATATTGGAAGCCAAATCACCAAGATACGACGTATTCAAACCGCCTTGCGCGAGGCGGCACAATTCTATATCCAGTTGCATAAGATGGGCTATAACGTCGATTTCGTAGACTGTGGCGGAGGACTCGGCGTTGATTATGACGGCACTCGATCATCGAGTAGCGAGAGTTCCGTCAACTATTCTATCCAGGAATACGTCAACGACTGCATCTACCAATTCGTAGAGGCGGCAAACAAGAATGGCATCCCGCATCCTAATCTAATAACAGAGAGTGGACGCTCGTTGGCGGCACACCATAGCGTATTGGTCATTGACGTGTTGGAGACGGCAAGCCTCCCCGAGATGTCAGAGGAGTTTGAGGCGAAAGAGTCTGATCATCAATTGGTGAAAGACCTCTATGACATTTGGGATAACATCAACTCACGCTCTATGTTGGAGGATTGGCACGATGCCGAGCAAATACGCGAGGAGGCACTTGAACTTTTCTCTCACGGGTTGATAGACCTCAAGACAAGAGCCGAAATAGAGAGCATGTTCTGGAGCGTATGCCGTGAGATAAACTCTATTGCCAAGTCGCTCAAGCACGTGCCGGAAGAGTTGAAAAACATGGATAAACTGCTTGCAGACAAGTATTTCTGCAATTTCTCGCTATTCCAAAGTCTACCAGACTCATGGGCCATCGACCAACTCTTCCCTATCGTTCCCATCCAGCGGCTCGACGAGAGACCCACTCGCAACGCCACGCTGCAAGACATTACCTGTGACTCCGATGGTAAGATTGCCAATTTTGTTACCAACCGCCATATCGGGCATGTCCTACCCGTACACTCGCTAAAACGCAACGAGGATTATTATCTGGGCGTGTTTCTTGTCGGTGCATATCAAGAAATCCTCGGCGATATGCACAATCTCTTTGGCGACACCAATGCCGTACACGTCTCGGTGAAAGATGGACATTACCACATAGACCAGATCTTTGACGGGGAGACGGTCGAGGAAGTACTTGATTATGTGCAGTACAATCCCAAGAGGTTGGTGCGACAGTTGGAGATTTGGGTTGCCAAGAGCGTTAAGCAGGGCAAGATCTCGCTTGAAGAGGGCAAGGAATTCCTGTCAAACTATCGTTCAGGCTTATATGGCTACACCTATTTAGAATAATATGGATAAAATTACAATACTGAAAGTGGGAGGAGCTGTGGTGGAAGACGAGTCACAGCTCTCTCGGTTGTTAGACACTTTTTGCGCCATCGAGGGCAAGAAAGTCTTGATTCATGGGGGCGGACGGAAAGCCACTAAGATAGCTGCCGCATTAGGTATAGAGAGTCAGATGGTGAATGGTCGCCGCATTACCGATGCCCAAATGCTCGAAGTGGTGACGATGGTCTATGGTGGATTGGTCAATAAAAACCTCGTGGCATTACTTCAGGCACGTGGCATTAATGCCATTGGGCTTACAGGTGCGGACATGGATGTTATTCATAGCCACAAGCGACCCATCAAGGATGGAGTGGATTTTGGTTTCGTGGGAGATGTGGAACGTGTTGATGGCAATGCTTTACGCACTCTCATAGAGTCGGGCCTAACGCCTGTTATGGCACCACTCACTCATGACGGACAAGGAAATGTCCTTAACACAAATGCCGACACTATCGCCTCAGAGGTTGCCAAGGCTCTTGCGACCTGTTACGATGTGTCTCTCACCTTCAGTTTTGAAAAAAAAGGAGTGTTAAGTAATCCCGATGACGAAAACAGTGTCATCCCTATCATTACCCGAGCTTCCTTTAAGCGACTCCTTGATGAAGGCATTATCTCTGGCGGCATGATTCCCAAGATGGAGAATGCTTTTGCCGCTATAGATGCCGGGGTGAAAGAAGTCATCATCAATGGAACGGTCGTATGTTCTGGTAGTTGATTCCGCGAGTTTTCAAGTAAAATGAATGGAGGATGAAGGGGAATGGTGGAACGTTGTATGCGTTCCTCTCTTATCATGGACGATAGTCGTTCTTATTCCCTTTACATTCATGCAGCTCCCTTCTTTCCTTTTCAACCCTTTCTTGCAAAAGTAGAATTAATAATTATTAACCCTACAATTGTAACTTTTCTCCAACATAGTCGTCGTTCATTATAGAGAGAAGATGAAAAAAGTCAGTTTCCGTAACGATATACTGCCATTAAAGGACATGCTCTACCGTCTGGCATTGCGCATTACACTTGACAGTACAGAATCGGAGGACATCGTGCAGGAGACGCTCATCAAGGTCTGGAATCGGCGAGAACAATGGGAACAGATAGAGTCTATCGAGGCATTCACCCTCACCATTTGTAGAAACCTATCGCTCGACTTTCTCAAAAAAAAGGAAAAAAGGGGAGATGTGGAACAGATGGACAATGAGACCCCAGATAAGTCGCTCAACCCCTACGAGCATATCATACAGAAAGACAGGGTGCAAGCCGTCAAGACCATCATCGACTCTTTGCCAGAGAAACAGAGAAGCTGTGTTCAGCTGCGGGATTTTGAGGGTAAGGCATACAAGGAAATCGCCACCATCCTCGACATCACAGAGCAACAAGTGAAAGTCAACATATTTAGGGCGCGACAAGCCATCAAACAAAAGTTTCAAGAAATAGACAACTATGGACTATAAATACATCGACCAACTGCTCGAACGCTATTGGAACGGCGAGACAACCCTCGAGGAAGAGGAAATCCTCCGTGCGTTCTTCAGCCAAATCGACATCCCCAGAGAAATGGAGGCATTCCGCCCGCTGTTCCTCTATGAACAGGTGGAGCGCAAGAGCAATAAACTGGGAGACGAATTTGATGACAAGGTTTTCGCTGCCATCGATGAACCTACCACCGTCAAGGCGCATACAGTGACACTCGCTACAAGGCTAATGCCATTATTCAGGGCGGCCGCTATTGTAGCCATTATCCTCACACTGGGTAATGCGGCACAAGTGGCATTCAATAACGAGAGTGACTACAATGCCAACATGGCGACCGTCGAACAAACAGTCCAAGGCACCACAGTGGCACTTGCCAAAGACTCCACCGTTGTAGACTCCATGAAGCAGAGCAACTTACAGGCAACGCCGATTGAGATGGTTACACCCACTACCAATTGATAATTTTTCTATGCTTTCTATTTATAACAGTAACAATCATTTGTAAAACAAACAAGAAGCCGTGAGGTTTCGCTATTCTCTCAAAATTTTCATAACATACTAAAGGCAGCAAGGTCGCATAACCGAAAGGATATGCGGCCTTTGCGATTCTTTGTCCGACATGGACATAGCCTAACGGGAACTAATACGCTGCCTAAATGGCGGCCTTTAGATGCAATGTTTGGCGAATTCCCAAATGACGATGCCGGCGGTGACGGCGACGTTCATCGAGTGCTTGGTGCCGAATTGTGGGATTTCAAGGCAACCGTCGGAGAGGTCGATGACGCTTTGGTGAACGCCCTTCACCTCGTTGCCTAAGACGATGGCAAATTTTGATGGTCGTAAATTCTCCATCCTCCATCCCACATCATTCAGCTTGGTGCTTCCCTCCGCTTGTTCAACACTATAGACAAAGTAGCCGTTTTGGTGTAAGTCGTGTACGGCTTCCTCGGCAGTCTTGAAGTATTTCCAGTCCACGGAGTCTTCCGCTCCGAGGGCAGTCTTGTGGATTTCGTTGCTTGGTGGCGTGGCGGTGATGCCACAGAGGTAGATGGCTTCCACGCGGAAGGCGTCACAGGTGCGGAACACGGAGCCAACATTGTAGAGTGAGCGCACGTCGTCGAGAACGACGATGAGCGGAAGTTTGTCGGCCTGTTTGAACTCCTCGATGGAGAGGCGGTTCATTTCGATGGTACGTAGTTTACGCATCCTCTTTTGTCTTGAAGGCCAATGCGTACATGCGGATTTGTTTCACCATGGCAAGCAGGCCATTGGAACGGGTGGGAGAAAGATGTTCTTTCAGCCCTATTCGGTCGATGAAATAGAGGTCTGCATCAAGGATTTCCTGCGGTGTGTGGTCGTCCAACACACGGATGAGGAGTGCGATGATGCCTTTCACGATGAGTGCATCACTCTCCGCTTGGAAATGCAGCTTGCCATCGGCGTAGTCGCATTGCAGCCACACGCGGCTTTGGCAACCGTCGATGAGGTTTTGAGGTGTCTTGTATTGCTCGTCCAATGGGGCAAGGTCATTGCCCAGGTCGATGAGCATTTGGTATTTGTCCATCCAGTCGTCGAGTTCGGAGAACTCTTCGATGATCTCGTCTTGTATTTCGTTGATAGTTTGCATATTATTTATAAAGGTGTTGTTGTAAGGTTATTGGGGGAGGGGACAATCTTGAACAACTTATCATTGGGTCGTACCTTGTTAGGGACAGGGATGGAAACGAGTTGTTTCTGCAATGCCGTCTCCACGGGTTTCAGGTCATATCGTATCTCGTCGGCGGTGAGCCACATCGCCCCCGTGGTGGGTCCCGTGATGAGGAGCCTCTCGCCAAGGGAGAACGTTGTGGCTTCCACTGCCACCTCTGCCACGTTAAGTTTGGAGAAATACTTAACGACCTTGCCCACAAGCACTTTCCTTTCCGTGGCATTCGAACCGTAGTTCTTGTTCCATTCGCCGAGACGTTGCCCTTGGTAGTAGCCATCCCAAAAGCCGCGATTGAACACCGTGGCAAGCCGCTGGTCCCATTCGTCTTTCTTCTCCTCGGTGAAAGTGCCGTCAAGGACTGAGACAATCGCCTCCTTGTAGGCTTTCACCACGGTATAGACATATTCGGGTCCCCGTGCGCGTCCCTCAATCTTAAACACCCGCACACCGCTCTCCATCAAGCGGTTGATGAAACGGATGGTCTTCAAGTCCTTGGGACTCATCAGGTATTTGTTGTCAACCTCTATCTCGTTGCCCGTCTCCGCATCCGTGAGGATATAGCTGCGGCGGCAGATCTGGATGCACTCGCCACGGTTGGCGGAGCGGTTGGCATCTGCCAGGCTCATGTAGCATTTCCCAGATACCGCCATGCAGAGTGCGCCGTGGCAAAACATCTCGATGCGGATGGGGTTGCCTTTCGGTCCGCGAATGTCTTGTTCTTGGATTTGTTGGTAGATGTGTGCCACTTGTTCCATCTGCAATTCCCGCGCCAATACCACCACGTCGGCAAACTGCGCATAGAATTTCAATGCCTCGATATTGGAAATGTTCAGTTGGGTGCTTAGGTGTACTTCCAACCCGATGCGGTTGCAATAGTTCATCACCGCCACGTCGCAAGCGATCACGGCAGTGATGTTTGCCTCCAGTGCCGCATCGCATATCTGTTGCATCACCTTGATGTCGTCATCGTAAATGATGGTGTTGACCGTGAGGTATGTCTTGGTGTCGTGGGCTTGGCAAATCGTGGCAATCTCATGCAAGTCATCGATGGTGAAGTGGTTGGCGGAATGCGAACGCATGTTCAGTTGCCCGATGCCGAAATAGACGGAGTCGGCACCAGCTTGGATCGCCGCCATCAACGACTCGCGGGAACCCACGGGAGCCATTATCTCATAATCTTTGATATTTTGTGGAATCATGGGTGCAAAGTTACGAAAATATTGATTATTTTTGCACAACAAATGAATAAAACGATTTATTACACCATTGTCACCTTGCTTCTTTTCTCGTCGTGCGCAAAGAAGCATAACGTCCCTAAGAGAATATTCGTCGATGAGGTGCGGTTGGAGACCACGCCAGTCAAGAACCAAGGCAACAGCCAGTTTTGCTGGGTTTATGCCATGTTGGCAACCATCGAGACCGAGCATCTGATGCAAGGCGACTCCGTGTGTCTGTCAGAGGACTATGTGGCGAGGATGTGGCTGCAACAAGCCACCCGTGATAGCTATTTCTCCAAGGGAGTCAAGATGGTAGACATGCGAGGCATCGCCCCCATGGCGTTGCGCCTGTTGGACACATACGGGGTGGAGCCATACGCTTCTTTTCACCAAAGGGAGGATGTCAATTACCATGTGGTCTGCAACAAGTTGAGGGTCATCGCCCGCAACGCAGCCCATAGGCAATGGGGTTTGCAGCGTCTTGACAAGGATACGGGCGACTTCCTGGATGGGGAGATTGACTTTATGCCGCGTTTTGTTTTCATGGCAGGAGCGGAATATACGCCGGTGGAATTTGGCCATAGCGTGTGCCGCCCCCGTGAATATGTGGCATTGACCAGTTTCACCCATCATCCTTTTGGACAGGAGTTTGTATTGGAACTGCCCGATAACCAGACGCGGGAAAAGGCACTGAATGTTCCTATAGACACATTGATGCAACGGATAGACACGTCAATTCGCGCAGGGCATCCCGTCTGCTGGGAGGGTGACACTACCGAGCCCGGCTACTCTTTTGCTTGGGGCATCGCCGCACTCACCAAGCAACAGGCTCGTGAGTTGTCGCAGGCCAAAGACACGATGGCGTTGCGCCAACAGGCCTTTGAGCGGTTTGCCACCACCGATGACCATTGCTTGGAGCTGATGGGCATCGCCCATTCACCAAGAGGGAAGAAATATTACATCGCCAAGAACTCTTGGGGCGACAACAACCCATACGGCGGCTTTATGTATATGTCAGAAGACTATATCCGAATGAAAACCATCCTTGTCATCGTAAAGAATGAATAAACGCCTCATCATATTTGATTTCGATGGCACGCTTGCCGACACCAACGCCCTCATCACCAAGACGATGATGATGACCATCAACGAACTGGGTTTGGAAAAGCGCACCCGTGAGCAATGTGCCAAGTGTATAGGCCTTCCGTTGGCAGAGTGCTTCAAGGTGTTGTTTCCCATCTCGGATGAGATGGGCGAGGTTTGCGCCCAGACTTATCGAAGGTTGTTTGATGTAAACAATGTGTCGGGTGCCGTGCAGTTGTTTCCCCATGTTTACGAAACCGTCCAGCAACTATACGAAAGAGGGTGCGTGTTGACCATTGCCACAAGTAGAAGCCATCAGTCAGTAACACAGTTCCTTCGGGATTTCGCGTTGGATAAATACATCACTTATATCCTTGGCGCAGACGATGTGGAACGTGCCAAGCCCGACCCCTTCCCCGTTTTGAAGACAATGAATGAGTTAGGGTTCAAGCCTGGGGACACCTTGGTGGTGGGAGACATGTCGTTTGACATCCTCATGGGGCAACGGGCAGGGGCGCAAACCGTAGGTGTCACTTACGGAAACGGCACCCTCGCCGAATTGCAAGAGTGCCATGCCGACATGATTATCAACGACTTGAGGGAATTGCTTTCCCCCAGGATATTATTTGGCGCTTTAGGAGATTGCCCCTTCAATCCCTAAACGACCAAAACACCAAACGACCAATTACCGATAGATGAATTTCCTGCCGCCTTGGATGTACAGCCCACCGCGCTGGGGAGTCTGCACCTTGCGACCTTGTAGGTCATAGATGGCAGCGTCCACCGCCTTGCCGTCTTTCACATTCTCAATGCCGTTGGCAGAGCCGTAGGCATCGATAGGCAGGATATCCTTCCACTCGTTCCACCCTGGGGTAGCCTTGTATGCCTCCACCAAGTCTTTCTGCACATAAAGCTTTCCCTCCTTGGCATTCGTCATGTAGAACGGGCTCTTGTCGCCGTCGTATTCAAGCTCGGGAATCTCGTTGGCATAACACACCAGCTCTGACAATTGCCAACTATTGGCAAAGCACTTCTCGCTGACTGTTTTCAAGTCACCTGAACGGATGATTACCCTCCTCAAATAATTACAACTGGAAAAACAACCCTTGCCAATGGTAGACAACGAGGAGGGAAGGTCGACATAAAAAACATCACTACTTCCAAAACAATAAGCTCCAAGTTTTTCAACACCCTCCGGTAAATTGACATAAGCAGTACCACTAAACTGGAAACATCCATCGCCCAGTTCCTTCAATGCGGAAGGATACCTGACGCTGCTCAAATTCATATAGTCGCTCAGGCAGTTATTACCTAAACGGGTCACGGTATACAACTTTTGGCCAAACAAGACGTAGTCGGGAATATCCACTTTCACAACAAAAGAATTGGGGTTGTCAACCTTACCCCCAGAAGGGACAAAATAAGTAGAGTTCAAGCCCAAGAATGTCGCAGTGAGCCGCTCATGGTCTAAGGAATAGGAAAAACCATTCTCATGGCTGAAGTATTTACCATTCCCTAAGTCTACTAGCTTCTTTTTATCATACTCGTCCATCGCCTCGAAGTCAAACGGGAGGATGTTTTCCCAACCCTTCCACAAGTCTGATTCCCTATAAGCATCCTCACACCCTTGCGGGACATACAAATAGTTCATGGGGCCAGCACCTGCGAACTGGTCATGGCCAGTGGTCGAGAGAACCCTTGCAGGTGGGGTATTCATGCGGATGGTCATCTGGCTTAAGTTGGTACAGCCAGAAAAGCAACCCTCGGGGATGCCCTCCAACTTCTCGGTGTCTATCACCACTTCTGACAATTGGGAGCAATCCGCAAAGCATAACTTTCCTAACCTTTCCACATCGGATGGTATCTTCACGGACTTCAAGGAGGAGCAGCCTTTGAAGCATTCGTCACCAATTATCTTGGTATATCGCGGAATAAAAACTGTTTCCAACTTCTTGCAATCTTCGAAGCATTTAGGTGCGATTCCTGTCACAAAGTAAGTCCCACTAAAAATTGTGAACTCCTGAGAAATCTCGGTTTCTACCATACCCTTGTCGCAAATCCTGATGACTTCTGCCGTCTTTGTTTTTTCGTTAAGCTCATATACGATATTGTCAAGCGTTAAAGTCTCTGACCACGCAACGTTTCCACCAATGGCAAGAAGAACTACTATGCCACAATATCTCATAAAAGTTTGATATCCCAAATTAGGATTGCAATTCATATACGTTTTCATAATTCTATATTGTTAAACATTATTACATAATCTTCCTTGCAAATATACGAAAAATAATGTATTGATAGACAAATTCGATGAATAAATTAATCCCCAGAAACATTTTCAATACCATCATTACCATCCTGTAAGGCGATGAGAGTGGCAGCTGCCACGACTCCTGTTCCATCAGTTACTATAGCCTCACCATTGTTATAATCTTTAAGTTTGTTGACAATACTCCTTATGGCATTTTCAGTCCTACTGGAATGCCTCGGAACGATAAAATTCGATAGGAACACGCAATATGTCTGGGAAACATCTTCCTCCGTGTTCTCCTGCATCCTCAAATAACCGTCACAAATATTGTAGGCAATATAATTGTTCGTACTGACATGAGTACCATTGGGAAGATTCCAAGGATATTGATTGTCAGGGTCATCGCTTGTTACCCAAGAACTGACATCCCTGCTATCAATGTCAAAGTGGTTTTCCGTACCAGAGATGACATTTCCATATATCTCGACATTATATGCCCCATCATCTGCGTAGATTGCATTGTTTTTTCCTTTTCCCCCACAGTCAAGAATCCTATTGAAACGAACGGTTGTTTTGCCATTATTTGCCCTTATGTAGATATTGCCCCTTCAATCCCTAAACGACCAAAACACCAAACGACCAATTACCGATAGATGAATTTCCTGCCGCCTTGGATGTACAGCCCACTGCGCTGGGGAGTCTGCACCTTGCGACCTTGCAGGTCATAGATGGCAGCGTCCACCGCCTTGCCGTCTTTCACATTCTCAATGCCGTTGACAGAGCCATAGGCATCGATGGGCAGGATTTCCTTCCACTCGTTCCATCCGGGCGTTGCCTTGTATGCCTCCACCAAGTCCTTCTGAACGTAGAGCTTCCCCTCACTTGCCTTGGTGCCATAGAACGGGCTGTTGTCGCCGTCGTATTCAAGCTTGGGTACCTCGTTGGCATAACAGACCAATTCCGATAACTGGTAACACGACTCAAAGCAGCCCAAACTGATGGTAGACAGGTCGCCCGACCGCAGGATGACACTCGTCAACTGCGAACTTTCGGCAAAGCAACGGCTTCCAAGGAATGCCAGTGATGCCGGCAAGTCTATCTTCGATATGTAAGTCTCCTGAAAGCACCCTGCCCCAAGTGTCGCCACTCCCTCTGGCAAGACGAGGGATGCCGAGGGCATACTGAAGGTGAAACAGCCTCTTCCCAATTCCTTGACCGTCATGGGAATGTTGACCTCATTCAGGTACCAGCAATCCCTAAAGCACCCGTCTCCCATGGCGGATACGGTGTATACCTTATGGTCATATAGGACAAACTCCGGTATCGTCACTTGATGTAAGTACTCGTACCATTCACCTTTGCCCGTTTGGTTAGGTCGGGCGTTCAAGAACGTTGCCGCCAAGTTTTCATGGTCTAAGGAATAATAGTGGGAGTTACCATGTTCGGCGTTGTTTTCGACAAACCTGCCATCCCCCAACTTCTTGAGTGCTTTCGTCTCGTAATTATCCATCGCCGCAAAGTCCGTAGGGATGATGGTCTCCCACTGACTCCACAGGCTTGACTCCTTATAGGCATCGGCTGACTCCTTGGGAACATACAGGGATGTCATGAGACCCGCACCAGCGAACTGGTCAAGCCCCGACTCCGAGAGAACCGCCACGGGTGGGGTCTTCATGCGGATAATCATCTGGCGCAAGCTTGTGCAACCATTGAAGCAGCCCTCGGGCAGCCCCTCCATCTTCTCCGACTTAATTTCGACGGAGCTTAGCGAGGAACAGCCCTTGAAGCATTCTTTCCCTAATTTCTCGAAGCTCTTGTGAAGAGAGATTGACTTCAAGCTCGAACATCCAGCAAAGCATCTGTCGCCCAATGTCAAGACGCTTTCAGGGATGGAAACTTCTTCCAACTTGTCGCAGCCCACAAAACAGTCGTCAGCAATACCCGTCACATAATAAGCCCCATTAGGATGCTCTACATGTGTTATGCTTTCGATAACGAATGTGTTTATTAAGGACTTGTCTTCAATGCTTAACAATCGTCCCGTCTTGGTGTCATCGTTAAATTCATAAACATGCCCCATGATGCGATACTCCCAAACTTCCGCCCAAGCCACATTACAGCTCATGGACAGGAAAGCGCATACGGCAAACATGGATTTGAGAACATGTCCACCCTTTTTCTTTTTGTCATTGTCGTACGTTTTCATAAGCTATGAATTTATATTTATACCAATATTATCCTTCCTTTAACATAGATGACCAGCATTCTTTTGCAAATATAACATGATTCCATTTATCTTCAAAATAATAGATGCAAAATTTACCTACATTTTGCCTACACCTATACCTACACATAATCTTTAAGACGGACTGCCAACGTACTCGCCAACTTATCGCCAAACAACCTCTTGTTGGCTTGCGACTTCAAACGGGACACCCTGTTGCTGTCAACATCCATCACCCGCATAATCACATGGTGGCGAAAAGATAGGCCAACCAGCAAGCAGAGGCGCAACTGGTCACGTGTCAGGTCATGGTCAATGGCAACCAATTGATATAACCTTGGAAAAGCGGCACGGAACAGACTTTCCAATTCACGCCACTCGCCGTCTGACGGTGGCTCGGCATGATGCCCATCGCTTGTGAAGGCATGGAAGCGGGCATAGACATCACTCCCGAACAGCTCCTCCTGCCTTTTGGCATCTCTGACGCCGATTGATGCTTGAAGTTGCCCTACCAACGAAAGCATCGTCTCGGCACATTGGCGCAACTTTGCCAAGACACTAATCGCATTGTCCAAATTACTCTTCATCAACGTATTTGACATGGATTAAGTCACCCATTACCTTAACCAATGTTGCCGCCGCAACTATCCCAGTGCCATCGGCCATGATGCCATCACTGTCTTTACAATATACTACTTCATTGTAAATGTTACCAGATGGCACACAACTTAGAATCCCAGGATTCTCTGTTTTCTCTAATATGAAATTGTCGACAAACTTACACTTTTCCTCGTTGCTTATCTCATCATGGGAATTCTCCTGAATCCTGACATAGCCGTTACATACGTTATATTGGATAAAGTTGCAGGTATTTACATGCTTGTTGCCTGGAATGGTCCTTATGACATGATTGCTGACATCCCTACAATCGATGTCATAAAAGTTTTCAACGTCAGAGATGACATTGCAAAATATCTCCATATTATACGCCCCATCGTCCCCGTAGATAGCGTTGTTCTTCCTATATGGGCTTGTTCCACCTATCCCACCCGTTCCGACTATCCTGTTGAAGCGGATAATTGCCTTTTTGTTGTTCGTGGAGATATAGATGTCACCAGAGTCCTGCAACCCCATCGTCTTCCGCCTTTCTATCCATTCCGAGGTATAGTGGACGTAGTTACGTTCCACTAAGCACTCGCTATGCAGTTTATCCTCATGGTCGCAATTGCAGACACCCGTATATACTGCTCCATAGTTGGTGTCGATAAACTCATTGTTGGCAATATATGCCTTACCGTTGTTCTTTATAGCGAACACATCAGAAGCATAATGACCAATATTCCTGAATGTGCAGTTGGTCACTTCCATATATGGGGCAATGGAATACGTACCGTGTATATGGTCAAAGCGGACGGCGGTGGTCATCATGTCCATAAATAAGCACTGATCGACAAACAACTCTCTTAAATTATAGATGCCGCCAGCGATGCAATTCGTGAAATCACAACCAGCCACATTTAATTGACCATCGTTTCTCAATGTATGGTCAGTACCACCAACGAATGACACATTCCGAAATTCCACATGCGCGTTCTCCTTGATGCGGAACAGGTGTTCTGCCCAACAGGGGCTAATCTTATTAACGCCAAAACTGGCAGGATAGGACAGCTTACCGTCCTTGATAAGAATGCCATTGCCATCGCCTGCATAGTTTACAAGGAAAAAGTCCGGCTGGGGTGTCAATGTGTTGCGAAAATATGCATTGCTTGTATCATCATTATTGTCGGTAACCTCAAAGATGACAATTCCTTGATGTGCCTCTACTATTTTTTTCATGTATCGGTGGTAGGATAGCCTATAACAGATAAAAACATTGTCCATATCAATGTTGTAAAGATTGACAAGATTGGGAGGCAAGGTAAGACCATATCTGTTTGAGTTATTGCCGAATGTGATCCAACCGCCAGCCCTGTACATGCCACTTTTCGCTAACGTAAGGATGGTACCGTCTTCTGTCATGAAAGCCTCCTCCCCCGTGACGTTATCCTCACCATAGTTGGCACTATACCAACCATTGTCCAATGTGGTCAGAATCTCGTCGCTTTTCTCATATTCGTAAATACTGTATTTGTTGGTTCCTCCATCGATGATGAGGTTCTTGTTGTTGATGTTGATGAGCGTATCAAGGCTCGCACCGTTGGCCCTTTGCGTTGTCAGGCTGCCAGTTGCCGATTCGTCCCTTGACAAGGCAATGTCCGATAGCAGGTTTATGGTGACATTGTTGTTGTTCTTGATGGCATTAATTAATTCTATCTTGGTACTTGCATTGACCGTTGTACTCGTTACGCTCGGCGATGTAGGCCTTATCCTCCTGAAATCATAGGAGGGAATAGGGATGGAAGCGACGTTAGCCAAAGCCTGATTGTAGACATATTTCTTGATGGTGGGAGAATTATTGATGTCGGCGGCGAGATTCATGTTGACCACAGCACCAAAGCATATCACACCGTTTACCTGACCAGTCTGGCTCACGGGAAGCGTCCAAGGGGTCTCCCAGTCAACCACCACATAGCAATCCACCCCCTTGAAGATTCCAAAGGTATCCATCTTGATGGGTTCCGAAGAACCGTTATGTGCTATCAGGAAACCGTCTTTGACTCCTTCCACGGGATCAAAAGTGCTTCTCAACCCAATACCGATAAGGTAGTCTGCTTGGGGTACGTTGTTGTTGGCTTGCCAAAGCACCATCTCGTCGCCAGAGGCAAGATCTGCCCATTTAGCACCGATATATATTTCCTTCAGAAAAGAGTTCGCTTGGCGATAATTGTCAGTAAATAAAATGGAATTAGGCATAGTTGTAAATGTTTAAATGGTAGGTTTTGTGATTATTGTTAGGTTTTCAAGTGGGGGCCGACTATTGTCCGACATGAACATAAATGTCGGCACGCTCCCGCCGGGACATTTTAATAATATGTCTGTAAGTAGTTACGGCAAGTCGATCGTGCCGTAGAAGAGGTAGTTGCCACGAATGATTTGCAGCTCGTACTCGCCAGAGAGGGTTGCGGGAAGCACCAACGAGGTAGTACCCGTAGGGATTACCAACGTGTAGACCACAATGTTGTTACCATCCACGATATTCAATGTACAGCCGTCGCAGGGGGTGTCGAAGTACAATGTGTGGTCGTCGAGAGAGACGGAGGGAATGAGGATAGGAGATTTAGGATTCCCGCCATTTTGGCCTGTAGGGTTGTAAATGGAAGCCTGTAAGCAAATAGGATTGGTGTCTGACTTTGCGATTTGAGGCAACGCAAATGCCAAACACACACATGCAAGGGTAATGAAAGTGATTTGATGTTTTTTCATGCTTTTTTTGTTAAATGTTATTGTGCTTGCAAATATATCATACAAAAAGGATTTGCGACGAATTTTGCAAACAGAAAAAATCTACATTTATCTACACCTTGCGGTAATTTATGTTTGTAAGTATTTGTTAATCTTTGACTTGCAGAAATAATCTACATTTATCTGCAACCCCTATCTTTTATTGAAAAAACCGCTTTAGGTTGCTTTTAAGGGTACTAGCATTATCCTCGCCGAAAAGGATTCTGTTCGCCTGACGCTTAGAGCGGTCTATGCGCTTGCCATCGGTCTTCAAGGCTATTGCCATCATCCTCTCCTTGAAATCCATCCTGATGAGCATACAGATACGGACATGTTCCTTGGTGATTTCGTCCTTGCAGGTAATCTTTTGGTAATAGGTGGGAAAATGGATGGAGAATACCTTTTCAAGTCGTAACCATTCCCTTGTCGTTGGAGGTTTATAGTCTTTTCCATATTCCTTGAATCTGGCTTCAAACTCCTCTATGAACCCTATGGAATAAAAATCGTCCTCCAATTTGTCATGTTGGAATCTTTCCGCCTTACTTTGGAGCGTGGCAATTTGTTGTTTCAATTTTTCCAGTTCCTTGTTGACGGAGTCAATGGTGGTTTGTTTCTCCAATATGTTTTTATCAATATAGGATTCCCTGTGTTCCAAGACAAGCTTTATCTCCCGTTCCTTTTCCCGAACGATTTCCTCCAGGGCATCTTTCCTGTCTTTCAGACGATTTAGCTGTGTGAATAGCTTTTCTCGATAACGGTAAAACAAGTATGCCAAGAAAAATAGGATTGCCATTACAGACAACACCATGAAGATGATGAAATGCCACAAGTCAGATGCCTGCTTCTCCTTCTGTCTTGCTACTTTCTCGTTGCGGGAATAATTGTACATGGCACTGACTTGGTGGACTCTTTCCTGGTTGACATGCAAGTATGAAGAGTCGTTGGCTTTGGCAAAGAGTTCAGCATATTTGACGATGGAGTCTGGAATCTGTTTTTCCTTATAGACAGACAACAGCCCTTTATATCCCCCCTCATAAACACCACGTTCAATCGCCTTGAAAAAGTAATTCCTTGCCGAATCGACCTTTCCTTCACACAACAAATACCTACCCTTGTCACAATAGTAATGTCCCCCGAATATGAGATTTCCGTTTTCATCGAAGTTATTTGACTCGTTTTCGTAAATGTCAAGATAATGTTTCGCCTCATCCAGTTGGTTGCGGTCAAGGGAGATGCTTATCATGGGATAAATTGCCACTGCAGCTTTCGCCGTATCACCGAAATGTAGGAAATTATCCCGTGCATTATTCATGATAAGAATCATGCTGTCAATTTCGCCCATGAGAAAATAAGGTTTAATTCTCAACTCGTATGCCTTGATGGCGGAAAGGGTATCATTGTCTTTTAAGAAAAAATGCTCTGCCTTCAATTGGGCATTCATTCCGTCTTCAGGTAAAAATTGTAAGTCAAAGAGGTCTGCCATCTGCCCGTATATGGCGGCGAGGGTGTGGAGGTCGCAATCCTTGCGGGTGGTGTCCGCCACTTCCGTTGCCTTCTGGTAGCATTCGAGGGCTATCGGCGCCTCGCCCATGTCGTGGTGTACGCGCCCTTGGAGGTAGTGTGCCATCATCCGCTCGTTGGCGTTGCCGTGGCGGTCGAAGAAGCGAACCAGTGAGTCCACCGTGGGTAGCCACGCCTCGGTGAACACCGTATCGGCGCGGTTGCACTGGCTCACGTAGTCCATCCGCTCCCGCATCGCCCCCTTATCGTGGGAGCATGATGCGAGGGCGAGCAAGACGGAAATGATGGCCAAGACCCGTTTCATGCTTTTTAGTGGAGGGGAAAATCGGGAGTCGGCCCTTGTCATTCCGTATATTGGTCGAGTTTCCGCATGAAGTAGTCGCGGAAGTCCGTCCATTTGTAATACGGTCCCGTTACGGCTTTCAGCGGCAGGGTTGTCTCGTTTTCGTTGAGCAGGGCTTTCACGAGGATGTCTCCCTTGCCTTTCTTCGGTTTGTAGAAGATGAGTTGCACGTTGCAAGCCATGGGGAAGATGTCGTAATTATGCCACCCCTCGTCGGCCAGTCGCTCCAGGTCGGCTACCTGCTTGCCGCAATTATCCATTTCCAAGAGGCAAGCCAACGGCATCACGCATACCTCATGGCCATAGCGGAGTGTTGCGCCGGGGTGGGAGAGTTTCAGGCAACTGTCAGCCTCTTGGATCATCATGCGCAGGAGGTTGCGCTGCGAGTAGGGCGAGATGCCACCGTTCAAGGGGCAGGGGCCATAGTTGATGTACCACCACGCATTCGTCTGGAGCCAGTTCTCGTATACTTCTTCCTCGTTGAAGATGTCGTAGAGCGTCATCGTGTGGCGCAGCTCCGTGCTTTGGAGGTTGCTTGCCAACTTGAAGAGGTGGTAATTCAGGCTTTGCGCATTCACCTCATTCTTCCAATAGTTCTCGTCGTTGAAGATGAGATTCATCACGCGGTCGTGCTTTTCATGCCGCTTGCAGAACTCGTCGTAAGCCTTCTTCACCTCCTCGGGCATCTTCTTCCGGTTCAGTTTGCGGTCGTTGAAGTTCAGGTACCACATGTCATGCTCGCTCGCATCGTGGCGGATTTGCAATTGTGGATTGAGGCTTTTCAGTTCTTGCAGGGCATTCTCCATCGAGAGGATGCAGCGGATGACCACCGTACTCTTGGCATCGATGTTGGTCTTTCCCTTGAATACCTCGGGGAAACGCTCATACATACGACGACCTATGCCTTGGTGCTGCTGTGCGCCAAGGAGGGTCAGTTCTCCATGACGTTGGTCTGCTTCACGGTCAATGATTCTCACGCGGCGCAGCACATCTTTTCCGAATGCCGTCAACTTGCCTAACGAGTCGGCGCGCATCAGTGGTTTCAAGGCGTTGTTGTAGTCGCCGTCGCCTATCAGGTGTCGGCTGCCGTGCCTTCCGTAGTGGCTGATGTAGTAAGGTACATAGCCCTTGGGGGCTTCGGTGAGTGTTTGTTGCTTGGGTCCGGGATAGGCATAGTAGTTGCTCCCCGACCTGTAGATGTTCTCTTTGATTTCCTGTCGTGCCGTCTGGGCCGAAACGGTCAGGGCCGTTATCAGCAATGCAAAAAGGAAAAGGGGCTTGCGCCGTGTTTGGAATGTTCTTTTGATATTCATGATTATATATATAATAGGTGAATCTTTCAATACAATATTCTACAGAGTTTCCATCTTATGAATCGTAAAGCCATAAAAAGGTGTGGGGATATGCGATAAAAGATTGTAGTTGTTATTTGCTTGATCCCATTGGTAAAAATGAGGTTTGGAGCTAATTTGGATATGTTGTCAATTACTTTCATTTGATTTGAAAAGCCATGGATGTGTTGGTGCGCCAGGTTTAAGCAAGTTGAAAACGATGTGAAGACATCATCCTGCAACTTCTTGTACTCTTGCTTCCCAAGCCCTTCCAGTCCTCTCAGTTCCCAGGTCTTGGCGATGGCAGTGGCAAAACTCTTGGTTTTACCCAAGTTGAACCTATTTGTGGCAGACCCTTCCCATCTTCTATAGATATTTAATTTCCATGAAGTCACCAGACATTTCCCTGCCTTTAGATAGCATTCATGAGTGAATGGAATATCTTGGTAATTGATGCCAGGGAAAAACCTGATATGGTTGTCAATGAGGAATTGCCTCTTAAATAGCGTACGCCAGACGTAGCATTGGTACGGATTGAGGTCTTCTACGAAGAATTGTCTGCCTGTTTTTTCTTTCCATTCGACGTCCTGTTGTTGATAACCATGAAAATGATCTATCTCTTCGTCATTCATTTTCATGAAATCTGCAACAATCATGTCAGCCCTTGATACTAATGCCTTATTGAGTAAGACGGGCAGACTGCCGTCAATGAGTAAATCGTCGGAGTCAAGGAATAGAACATACTCGCCTTTTGCCCTTTCCAATCCCATGTTACGGGTAACCGACAGCCCTTGGTTTTCTTGTGTAATGACGGTGATGTTGTCGTGTTGGTGAATGATGTCATCTATCATGTCCATGCTTCGGTCTGTTGACCCGTCATTGATGATGATGATTTCATGGCAAATATCGTCAAGCCCTTGGCGGGAAATGCTCTCAAAGAAATCCCTTACATATTTCTCTACATTATGTATTGGAATAAGAATGCTGAGTTGTTTCATTGTCTAACAAATTCACGAATGGCAGCTATGACATTTGGGAAGAAATACTTTGACATGTCAGTATGGTGATATTGATTTCTTGCAAAAATACGAAAATATGGCTTGATAATGGCATGAAACCCCGTTTTTTATCATGAAGAGGGAGAATTTAAGCGTTTTTCATAGATGAAAATGTCACAAAACAAGTAAATTTGCGTATTATATATAGAAGAATAACATCAACAATAACATTATGAAACAAGTATTTTCTGTTCTTTCCATGTTCATGCTATCGGCCATGACCATAGCGTGTAACCCCAATGAGACGGTTTTCGTCCGCGACTATGCCGATGCCAGAGAGAGTTTTGAGGGGACTGGCACGAAGGGGAATGCCAACACCACCAACTACTCCTTCCGCGACTTCTCGTCCATTTCGGTAAGTGGGGTGGCGGTGGTGACGTTCACGCAGGGCAAGGATTACTCCGTGCGAGTGGTGGAAAGCCCGCGCATCAAGACCATCGTCAAGCTCAAGGGGAACACCCTTGACATCAGTAACGAGTCAAAAAAGAGGCATTCGCTCACGCTGAATAAAGACCAGTTGCCGAGGGTGTATGTCTCTGCGCCGCGGCTTTCAGACATCGACATCAGCGGGGTGGCATATTTCACCACCAAGAAGTTGGAGACGGGCAACCTCGATGTGGACATCAGCGGGGCGGCGAAGGTCAGCCTGCAACAGGTTACCTGCCGCGACTTCGACCTTGACGTGAGCGGTGCTGCCAAGTTGGAGGGCAGCATGAAAGCGCAGGATGCCGACATCGACATCAGCGGGGCGGCAAAGGTCAACGCCTCCATCCATGGGAACAGCGTCAAGGTGGACAACAGCGGTGCCGCCAAGGTGCAACTCGACGTGGATTGCAAGCGGTTGAAAGCCGACAACAGCGGTGCCGGCAAGCTGAATATCAGCGGCACCGCCGACGAGGTGAAGATAGAAGGGAGCGGCGTGTCGAAGGTCAACACGTCGGAACTCAACAAGATCTGACCATTCTGTATCAGTCCCAAGTGAAAGGATAAGAGGATGATAACACCCTCATACTCGACCATCTAATTCGGGATAAAAGCCATTTTTTTGACTGCCATGTCGCCAGAGGAATTCCAGAAAGAGGCTGTCCGTTTGCGCCCGCGCCTGATGCGCCAAGCCCAAATGATGCTCGATGATAGCGCGGAGGCGGAAGACATCGTGCAAGATGCGATGCTCAAGCTCTGGTTCCTACACGACGACCTGCAAAAACCCATCGATGCGCTCGCCTCCGTTCTCGTCAGAAACCTCGCCGTCAGCCACCTGCGGAAACGCCGCAAACCAGTTTCTCTCTCTCATATAGACATCGAAGACGAGGTTTCCGACGAGCGGCAAGACGAGCGCATCGACCAATTGATGAGCCTGGTGGACTCCCTGCCGCCGTCGAAGCAGGTCATCCTCAAGATGAGAGACATGGAGGGGATGGACTACCAGCAAATCTCCACCCTCACGGGTATCAACGAACCCACCATCCGAAAGACCCTCAGCCGCACACGCCACACGCTTCGCATACGCCTGATAGCGGCTCTCTCAGCCCTCGTTGCCCTCGTGGTGGTGGCAACCTTCACTCTTCGCGTCTACCAAGACTACCAATGGCGCCGCCAGTATGAGGGGTCGTATGTCATCATCGACGGCCAGCGTAACGACAACCTTCGGCAGATCCGCCCACAGATTGAGCAGACGCTTGCCGAGGCGCGGCGCATCGAGCAGGAGTCGATGCCGCAAGCCGCCATGGAGGAGATAGAAAGCGACCTCTTGCAAAGCATCGACGACCCTGAGGAGAGGCAGCGCATCCAACAATTCTTAAATGACTAACGCCGTATGAAACCATTATTTCTCACAATTGCCATGACACTCTTCTTGTCTGTCGGCGCCTATTCCCAGAACAAGATAGACCAACTTGTGGAGACCTATTCCACGCTGGGGTCAAGCACGTTTACATCGATCGTGGACAGGAACCAACAGACACGGAAGGTGCAAAAGGTAGTAAAGTCGCTTACCATCAAAGGGAAACATGCCTCGGAACTGAAAAAGGCATTCAAGGAGGAGGCGGAGACAGGCACGTTCAGGGAGAGCCACCAAGACGGGGAAGAGACGTATATGCTGACCGTGGAGCAGTCCCGGCAGTCACGCCTCTATATGTTGCGCCTCAGCGGAAGCACGGCTTATCGGACGGGGAAGTGTACCATCATCGTCAAGATCAAGGATGCAAGATGACATCATACAACGCACCCGCCAAGGGCCTGCGTGTTGTTTCCGATCGTTTTCCTATACGGAAAATATCGTTTTCCCTTGCAGAAAACAGTGTTTTCCCATACGGAAAACGTTTGCTTGCCATCCGTAGGCAGCCCCTTTGTCGCCTTTTGGTTTGTGATAGATACATGCGACCCCTTTTCACCATGCCGCCTTGAGCATGAAAAAAAGCGGCAAAAACCCAAGGCGGTGGTGTTTTTCCCTTGCTAAAGAATGGTGTTTTTCGGATTTCTTCATATCTTTGCATCTGCCAAGAACAGATACGACGTTTCTTGGCAGAGCGTAATGTGGGTTTAACGAAAAAAGACATAAAGGGAATAGAACGATTATGGCAAAGAAAATTGTTGCGAGGGATATCAAGGAGGGTCATCCCGTGGATATGAAGTCAACGACGGATATGTATTATGCCAAAGTGGGTAACATGTTGTTGAATGAGGCGTTTGGGTGTCGTATGTCATGGACACTGTCACCCACCGAGTTGCACGACGTGGTGGTCAAGGTTGTCCTTTATTTCGAGGACATCATCTGCGACGGGGGCCTTTGGCGGGCATTCGTCAATAAACACCAGGAGCTATATGGCAAGCCGCTGCCCTTCTATGATGTGGAAGAGGACTATTTAGCCGATGAACCCCATGTGGAAGACATCCGCCTGTTGATATGGGACGCGCTTGCTGGGCAGAACCTGGGTGAGATAATACACCCTGAGGAGGACGTGATCATGGACTTGGCGGATGCTTTCTATGAGGTGTTGGAGGCAGAATTTGAGAATGCCCCCATCAATGAGGACATGAAACGTTACTACGAGGAGGCGGCATTCATGGATGATTTCATTAGGATGCGCGTTACCCTACAGTGGCTTTTCGCCAATTGTTACATCACAAGGCATGAGCTGAATGAGGATTATTTCATAGAATATAATACCAGTCTTGCCAAGATGTTTCAAATGGATGAGGAGGACAACCGTGCCATTTATGCCTCCACGAACCAGGTGATTTTTAAGGCGAAGATAGGAATGCTGGCATTGCTTCCACAGGAATGGCTCGCCATGTTGATGGAGGCAAACGGCAATTCCCATCATGCAGAGACGTTAAGGGCGATAGAGTTTCGTGACTATCAGGTTTATCTCTTGGATGATTACAATGATGAGGCTATGCGGATTAGGAGTATGGATGATGAGGTCTTGTCGATTCGGCTGGATGGTTTTGGTCATCTAAACACCGACACGTTAAAGGACACCGAGGGTTGTATCGGCTCGTTTGTTCGTTATAAGGGCGAATGGAATCCCAATGGCATGACCTCTTGGGGGCAATACGGGAAGTCGTTTAAGGAGGGAAAGGAACAACGGGCTCACTATAGGAGTGGTTTCTCCGAGAAGAACCTCAAGAAAATCATGAAGAAGACGGGCGGAAGCCCCTTGGTGTATCTTCATGATGGCGAGGAGGTGCGCCACTTCTTGATGGATGGGATTGGCATTCCCAAACATCTGATGCAACCGTCGAAATTAGACAACGAGAAAGAAATCGTGGCTTGGGTACCCAATTGTGACGACGGACCGTTCTTCAGCTTTGGCTGCACGTCTGCCATCTGCGACCCGCGCAACCCCTTCTATGTCAAGGATGAGAAAGGGGAAGACAGCCTGGAGTTGATCGTCAACCCCGAGTTGTCGGAAGATACGATGGCTCGTTATCTCATAGAACATGGCATGTTGCCCGATGCCTCCTTCGACGACCACAGGGGTAAAGAACGTGGAAGGCAATTGGCGCAGGAAAATCTGGACTTCATCGCCCGCAGCTTCCGCAGAAACAATTATTGAAATGATGGATGATTAGATGACTTCGAGATAGAAACTGACAGGACGGAACCCGTCGTTGCAACTGATCATCGCACTCATGGGATTCTGCATCCAACCATCGTAGAAGTTACCTTCGCCACGGGCAAGAGCCTCAACGAACCCTCGCATGGATTCCCATGCGGAAGGGCATAAACCTTGGGGTCGTTGGCCGTCGATGGAAACCCATTGCTCGCCCATGCTTACATCACACGTATGCTCTATGGGGTTTTCGTATTGTTCCATCAAGTCGGCGTAAACCGTTTGGCGCATGGCGGTGATTCTGACTTTGTTCATCGTTTATAGCTTTTTGTTGAATAGACGGTATTTCAGTGATTGGAAGTCACTTATTTCTAAACTTCCTAAACATTTGGTTTGGGTTGCGGATGTCAGCGCATCATAATTCTTATAGACGGATTGCGAAATGGATAATAAGAGTTTGTTGCTTTTCACCAACCACCACCTTTCTTCATCTTGCCTTCCATTATAGACAGTTACACGATAATATCCATCAATCTCTGATATTTTATAGATGTGTAGCTTAAAAGGCCACAGTAGCCGCCGCACTTCTATTTGCCCGTTCCAAATGACAATCTTTTTATAATGTGAAAGGAAAAGCAAAAGAGTCAACCAACATATCAAAGCAAGAAACGACATTGCGACAATAACAAGAGGAATATCCATTGCGATGCATCCTATTGACACAAATAATGTTGTTATACCGTACAATCCCCCTAAGCACCACAGCCTTGTTTTATTGTATAATGAGGCCACGGCTTCTTGTGTTCTTGGCGAAAAATGCTTCTTGTTTCGCACGGGTATGGCTTTCTTGAGTGCGGCATAGTTGGAATAAGGTTCGGAAGAGATAGTAACGACACGCTCACCATTTCGAATAAGTTGGTATTTTTCGTAACCACTTGATTTGTTGGTTTGGGCGTAATCAAACTCATTGAATCGATAATAACGTTTGATAAAAGGCAAGAAGGTTCGTTTTATTTCCAATCCTTCTCTCTCAATCGTGATGGTCTTCAACGTAAATAACTCCCATACCATGAGGAAAACAAAACCGTAGAATCCCATCAAAAAGGAGTAAATCCAAGAACGTTGGAAAAGAAAGACAATCACAATAACTATGGCAACGAATGAAATAATGAGAAATGTAGTTCTCAAATATGCTTTGCTAAATGTCGATTTCATTTTTATGCTTAATGGTTCATATTGATTACATCTCACTTGTCATAGAGTCGGCGCATCACATGTTTCTTATTTCCTTAATAACCATAGTGCGAAGAATTTGTCATAAACTTCATAAACACCAAGCGTTGACGTGATGAAATTCTTTTCCATGAGTCCTTTGACTGCCGACTGGACGCTGCTGGTTGAAGACAAATGATAACGTCTGACGAATGCGGAAGACGTGATGGATTTGGCTTTCTCCGCCTTACAGATAGCCACTAACAATTCCTTCTGCTTAGGAGGAAGTTGGAACAATAACGACTGATACGTAAATTCATTGGCGCGAAGGATGTTGTCTATAGCCAGATGAACCATCTTCTCATCACATGATTGCCCTGTGGAAGTGTATGAGAACAACTCGTTCAACACGCGCTGTATGTACCAAGTGATGCCCTCAAAACGGTCGTAGAGTCCCAAGAAAACCTCTTTGGGGAGGTCTTTGCCCGCTTCCTTGAAGTGTGACATGGCGAAAGCGGCGTATTTGTCAATGGGAATACATCCAATGCTCATCATTGCCGTGCTTTGATAGAATGGCCTCGATGGAGAAAGAAACATCTCACCCATCATGGTTCGTTGCGAACCAGAAAATATGAAACGGGCATTGCGGCAATGTTGGATATGTGTACGAAGGAGTGCCTCCACATTGTCATCACGGTAGGAGGCTATCGTTTGAAATTCGTCAATGGCAACCAAACAAGGCTTGTTTGATTCTTGGATAAAATGGAAGATCTCGTCAAGCGTGGCTTGTGGGTGGCGTATATCACCAATTTCCACGTTCCATGACGGATTACCGAAAGGGTCGAATGATATGCCAGAACGTAACGATGCCAATATATTAGTAAACTTTTGGATGGCTTTCGAGCCAAAAGGACGCAAGGAGGAGAGCATGGATGCCCCCATCGCCATCACTAATTCTTCGATGCTCTTGGTGGCATAGATGTCTATAAGGAACGTGTAATATTGGCTTTGCACTTTCTTTTGGTGGAAAAGGTTCTCAATAAGTCCCGTCTTGCCGATTCGCCTCGGTGCCGTTAATGTCACGTTGTTACCATTTTCCACCAGTCGCAACAAGTCTTTGGTCTCTTCTTGACGGTCGCAAAAGTATTTTTCCGACTCATAGCCATAAAGGATAAAAGGATTCTTCACCATGGAAATAGATTTTTTGGCAAAGATAATTATTATCTTTCAATTATCATACTATAATAATCATCCTATAATAATGTTTAACAATTCAGTTGGATTTGTATCAAAAAGTCATGATTTTCAATTTGTTAATTATATGTGGTCTTGGTTTCAAAGTTACGAAATTAATTCGTACCTTTGTGGCATTATCAACATCAATTGGATTATGGAGACGGCAAAGGAAGTCATTTCGTACATGGAAACATTGCGCAATGAGGAGCAGCGACAAATACTCATGCGTTTTTTCAAGACGGAAAAGGGCGAATATGGATATGGCGACGAGTTCTTGGGACTGAAAGTTCCACAGACGCGAGTGGTGGTAAAGGCTGTGGCGAAGGACATGCCACTTCATGAAGTGCCAGAATTATTGATGAATCGTTGGCATGAAGTACGTTTGTGTGGTCTGTTGATATTGGTGGATAAGTTTGAAAGACAAGCCAAGCAACGATTGGAGTATGATGAGATAGCCATCCGCCATCGGGATGGAATCGTAGAGATGTATTTGAAATACGCAAAACAGGCGAATAATTGGGACTTGGTGGATTTGTCAGTACATAAGATTATTGGGCATTGGCTGTTGTTGCCAACAGGTCTTGGCGGAAGGGAAATTGGCTTACGCCAAGAATACAAGCTCAAGGTTCTTGATGACCTTGCTGATAGTTCAGACCTATGGTTGCAAAGGATGAGCATGGTCTGTACGTGGAAGACATCACAACAAGGCGACCCGTCTTATTGCCTTCGCTACGCGGAGAGGCATCTCCATCATCAGCATGACCTGATGCACAAGGCGGTAGGATGGATGTTGCGGGAGATGGGAAAGCGTGTCAGCATGGACTTGTTGCGGGATTTCCTGCGCCAGCATGTCCATGAGATGTCACGCACCACCTTGCGTTATGCCATTGAACTGATGGATGAAGGTGAACGGAAAATGTGGATGGAGCGATGAATGAGAAAACGATCAATCAAGCTGTAGCCCTGTTGCGATTCCCCTTGATGGTGGGTATCGTGTGTATACACACAGACCTCCGCATCCCTTGTCCCGTGACAGGGACACTGTCCATGTTCGGTCCTTTCATTTATGTTTTCAAGAATGACATCTGCTTTCCAGTCCTTGACATATTCTTTTTCATCGCCGGTTTTTATTTCTTCAAGGAATGTCGCTTTGATAGAACCTTGTATGAAACGAAATTGCGGAAACGTTGTAAGTCGCTATTGATACCCTATCTGTTATGGAATGGCATGACATTCATTGCCGTTTGCCTCTGTCAGGCATTCACGGGTTACATGCCATTGTTGCGAAAGGCCGTCGTGGATTTCCATTGGTACGACTATCTATTGGTGTTTTGGGACAAGCAATTGGTCACGGGAATACCAACAGACTTCCATGGTCCCTTGATGATGCAGTTTTGGTTTGTTCAATGCCTCATGGTTTCCATGCTTCTTTCACCCCTTCTTTGGTTGGGATTGAAACGGTTGGGGTGGCTATTTGTGGTGTTGCTGGGTGTCTTGTTGGTCATTTATCCCTATCGAGAGTATGCCGGGATTAAGATGGATGCATTCTTCTTCTTTGTCATGGGAGTGTATTTCCGTCTTCACAAGGGTTTATGGAAAGTGCTTACCCATCCCTGGGTATTGGCTCTTTGTTGGATTGCCTTGTGGGTTGCCATGCAATGGATTCCAGAATTCAGCGTTCTATATTGCACGGCATACGTCTTGCTCGTACTTTCGATGGCATGTGCGTGGAAGGATAAATGTACGACAATCCTCCATCTTCAATCCACATCCTTCTTCATCTTCGCTTTTCACGCTTTCATTTCACAGGCGTTCTTCGATGTTTACGCAAGGCTTCCCATCCATTGGAACGACCCATTGGCTTTCTTCGTCTTCTTTGCCACGATAGCAACCAATGTCTGTATTTGCCTCTTTGTATTTGGCATCATGAAGAAAACCATGCCCAAATTTCTTGCTATCCTCATTGGTGGCAGATGATATCATATCTGTCCCTATTTGACGACCCGTTTCTCGTGTAGCATGGTGCCGTCAACCTTTTGTTGTTGTATGATGTATATGCCTTTTCTCAAAGTGTTGGCGGTTTTGGTGCCGCTGATGGAATAGTATTGGATGTTTGTGGCAGTAGTAGATGTGTCATGAGTGGAAATGCCATTCGTGGGTGCGAGTTCTAATTGCCAGCAACATGAAATGTCCTCTATTTTGGCGGAAACGGTACCGTTATCAATGCCGTACCAACAACTATTATTGCTTTGGTCGCTATCGATGTTGGAGGCACGGATGGCATAGAGGCCATTGTTCTGGTGCTTGTAGATGGGATGGAGCGACTGGGCATTGACTGTTGTCGTGCGGATGAAGAGGTTGCGCAACCCATAGTTATATTCACGGTTGTTGAGATAATAGACATTTCCCGTGGTAACAAACAGGTCGGAGTTGTTGTATGCGTTTTGGGGAGACGTGGCAGGGTAGGGGGTGATGGTCCAGACTGTTCCCTTCTCTTCCTTGTCTAATGACAGCCCGATATTGCCCGAGCGGGCGGAAATCTGCCTTAGATAAAGGGGGCTTTCATCATTCGGGAAGGAGATGTAGTAATCTCCCCCCTCGATGTTGTCGCATTGCAGGATGTTTGTTTGGCCGTTGTTGGTGAGCGTATAGATCTTTCCCGCCTCCGTCTCAAACCGTATCTCGTTGTCTCCAAGGATGTCAAAGGCAACGGCGTTGCCCCCTTCGTCGGTTATGTCAAAGCAACAGGAGGCATCGGGGTGCTTGACGATGGCTGTCCGACTGGCGTGTGATGTGACACGGACGGTTGTCGCCTTGCCGTCTTCCCATGCCATGTCTACGGTGAAGGCACCCACGGCCCGTAAGCCTTTCACTTCTCCTTTCTTCCACGTATTGGCAGGAAGGGCGGGAAGCAACTCCAGTTTTCCTTGATGGCTTTGCAAAAGCATCTCTGCCATGCCCGCTGTCACGCCGAAATTGCCGTCAATCTGGAAAGGCGGGTGCGCATCCCATAGGTTCTCATAGATGCCACCCCGCTCCGAGCCGTCGTTGTATGTTACCGTTGTCTGTGACAAAGCCTTCTCGATGAGGCTCTCACAACGCTCGCCATCGTGGCATCGGGCGTGGAGGTTTACTTTCCATCCCAGCGACCACCCCGTGCCTGCATACCCTCTTGCGTTCAGGGAGTTTTTGGCGGCGGCATATATTTTGGGGTCTATGTCTTGCGAGATCTGGCTTCCGGGGTACAGTCCCATCAGGTGTGAGAGGTGTCGGTGGGAGTTGTAAGTGCTGACGGTGGATTGCGAGGTGTATTTCCATTCGCGTAGGAGGGTTGTCCCGTTGACAACCTCCGTGGCAATGCCCTTGTCCAACTTGTTGAATTTGAGGGTCAAGTCATCCATGAAAGCCGTTTCCATGCAGTCGCTCCCCAGCACGTCAATGGCTTGCAACGTGTTGTTGAAGAGGTCCCAAACCAATTGTTGCGAGTGTGCCGTGGCATTCTCTGACCCTGGCCCATGCTCGGGGGAGTATTCCTTGGGACACTCATACGTGCCGTCCTTTGCTAACACGAGCCGTTCAAGCCAATACTCACAGCAGGAGACCATGGCGGGCAGGGCTGTCTGGCGGAGGTATTCCGTGTCGAGCGTGTACTGGTAGTGTTGCCACAGGTGCATACAATACCAAGCGTTGGCGATGGTGTAGTTTTGCATCCAGTTGGAGCCGGAGCCGTAGATGTTGTTCTCTGTGGTGAGCGTCCAGCCCTTCGTCTGCCCCGCGATTTGCTGTGCGTTCTTTCTCCACTGCGGACGGACGCAAGCCTCGCGGTAGATATAATCGGTATATGCCGTGTGCAGTTCGCTCAGGTTGGTCACTTCGGCTGGCCAGTAGTTCATCTGCACATTGATGTTGGAATGGATGTCGCTATTCCAAGCGGGCGAGTTGCTGTTGTTCCAGATGCCTTGGAGGTTGGCGGGGAGCGTCACGCCCCGGCTGCTGGCGATGAGCAAATAGCGTCCGTATGCGAAATAGAGTTCTTCCAAGAGGAGGTTTTGTGCGGGACTGTTCTTGAATGCCGATATGAGCCGAGGTGTGGGAAGGGTGTTTCCTGTCTCTGTGAGGGATAATTGGCAACGTCTCTCTAAGGCTTGGTAGTCTGCCGTAGAACTCGCGCGGATGGCATCATAGCCTTTTTCTTGGGCCGCTTTCACGGTGTTTGCCACAATGGGCGGCAGTGCTTCTGCCGCGAAGATGTAGTTGTCGTTTTCGGGAGTGAAGTTGGTTGCCCCTCGCAGATACACATACATCTCGTCGGCATCGGCTACCTGGATGCCCGCGTCTGTTGCCGTGATGGTGCCTCCCTTTGTCACCACCCTTGCCTCGCAATGGAAACTCTCGGGGGCGGCGGTGCCTGTCCGTGCCACCGTGCCGCTGAATGATGCTGTTCCCGCGCCATTGTCGAGGGAATAGGAGGGCTTGGTGCCATTGGCATTATATAGAATAATGTGGGTATTGATATGCCTTGCTTCCGATGCTTGGTATCTGATGGCAACGACATCATCGGGGTAGGAGGCAATGTATTCACGTTTATAGGCTACACCGCCAGACGAATATTCTACCCCCGCACATCCCTCTTCCAAATCGAGATACCGCCGATAGTCTGTGGCTGCCGTGGCATCCGTGGTGGTGATGTATAGATGTCCGAAGTTCAGGTAACAGCCATATTCACCATTGCCGACCACATTTCCCACATGCCCTCGCCATAGTGTCTTGTCATTGAATTGTATCTCATCTCTGTGGATGCCGCCGAGGATGGTTGCGCCAAATTGCCCATTGCCGATGGGTAGGGCTTGCGACATCCACGTAGTGCCAGGCGAGGTGTACCAAAGCGTGTGTTTGTGTGATGGCATCCATGAAGTCGTGCCCTGTATGCTCACCTCACTCACCGCATCGGGGAGGACGTCTGTAAACGCCATGTCGCCGACGGCGATGAAAGCCAAGGGATTGTTGGGGTCGCCTTTTGTCCAGCAACCCAGTTCCCTGCCATAGCCCGCGCCTCCCCATTGGTTGAGGTAGGCACTGCCGCTGCCCAGTTGGTCTACGTAGATCTCATAACCTTGGTAGGAGCCATGTGTGGTAGTTACGATCTTGAATGCCGAATAGCCACTCGTCGGTGATGTCGATGTCTTGAATCTGTCACCATGGTAATACATCACTTGCCCGCTGCGACTCACGAGTTGGTATCGGTCGCCCGTGGCAGCGACGACTTTCCATTGCTGGCTTGCCGCCTTGTTCTCCACCGCTTCGGCTGTCATGAGGTTCTGGCCTTCGCCTTGCGCTGTCAGTACTCCCATGCCATTTTGCATTTGGATGTAGTACCAATACTCCGATGTTCCATTGCTGACGGAGGGGAATGTGGCTTGTGCCAAGAGTGGCATCATGCTCCCCAAAAAGTAAATGATGGTATAAAGCTTTTTCATGATAGTTGATATTATTTCGCAAATATAGGAAATATTTTATCTTTGACGAACAAAACCATAAACGATTTGATGGATGATGGCAGAAACTCTGTCATAAAATATAGCAATATGTGTCGAAAGGTGTGTGTTATTGTGCAATATATCCACATTCTTTTCGTTTTATCAATGAACAACTAATACTTTTGCACGATGGAGAGGTTCTTATTATTCTTTACGCTTACGCTCATGACCTTGACCCTGTATGCCACAGGTCAGGAGGGTGACGTCATCTATATGGATGGTGAGAAATGGGAATTATTAGGTAAGCCCGTCTATGCGGACTCCGTATTAAGTCGTGAACTGAAGGAAGCACTACCTAAAGACCGTGGCTGGACTACGGCGAACTGGTCAGGTTACACGGCATTTTGGAGCATTCAGCAAGAAAAGCTTTGTTTGGACAGCATCCAATACACTGTCTATGATGCCGACCCCAAGAAAAGTAGAACGGAATGTCTCTCCGCAGATGTCCTGTTTCGCATGTTCAAGAAATACGTAGACGGAAATCGTATCGTTGCCACATGGCTCAATGGTGACATCCGCATGGCTTCTGGGAAAGTGATTTACTATCAGCATTCGGGCTATGAGAGAAATTATGAGAACGAGAGGTTCATCAGCATTGAGCATGGGAAGGTCTGCAATGTGAAAGATTATCAGAACTATGTTGTGGACGGCTTCTCTTTCGACCATCCAACTCGCCCACAAGGTCAAAACTATCTCAACAACATCAGCGCCAATCTTCGTGAGATGTTCCCTTTGCACCTTGAGCAGTATCCTGAACTGGCTGATGTCAAGCGTATCATGTTCCACATCAAGCGGGCGCGTGTCAATGCGCAGGGTCATCTTGTGGAGTGCGAGGTAAAGGTGGTTCGTCCTGGCGACAATCCTCGCCTTGCCGCCGAGATGGCTGAAGCAATGAAGGCCTATCATCCCTGGCGAGTGATGTTCATCAATGGTGAATACCGTGCTTATGGTATTGAAGGCTACGTGATAAGATATGACAATAAATAGTTAGAATGTTGAAAAATTAAAAGGGTTACAAAAATGTTGAAAAAATAAAAGGGTTAAAAGTTAAAAAAGGCTGTAGCATATCGTTCTTTTACTTTTTCTACCTTTTTATTTTTTTACATGTGTCACAGATAAAAACAGCCGTTTGAGGCAAATGAATATAGATATGAAGAGATTTTTTAACTTGTTGGCAGCCACCGTCATGATGCTGGTGCCAACTTTTGCGCAGAAACGGGCGTTTACCATCGCCGACATTTACCGGGTGAAAAACATTTCCGGCGTCACGTTGTCGCCCGATGGCAAGCGGCTTGCCTATACGTTGAGCCAGAGCGACCTGCCTACCACGACAAACAAGAACTATGTCTGCGTGATGGACTGCCTCACAGGACGGGTAGACACCATTACGACAGACGGCAAGAGCTATGGTCCCAAGTGGGACAAGGAGGGTAAGGGACTCTTCCTGACATGTTATGCGTCGGGGACTTCACAGGTTTGCCGTTATGACTTTACGGCAGGGAAATGTGAACAGATTACCGACTATGAGATGGATGTAGACAATGCCGTCATCTCTCCCGATGGCCGTTATATTGCCTTTGCTGTGGAGGTATACCCCGAATTGGGGGCAGATGGCAAGGCGAATGTCGCAGCCAGGGAGAAGAAATCCAATGGTCCGCTACATGCACATATCGCCAATGAGCTGCTTTATCGCCATTGGACAAGCTACGCAGACGGCAAGTATATGCACATCATCGTATATGATACGGAGGAGAATACCTATACTGACGTGACACCGGGCAAATTCCATTCTCCCGTGTTCTCGCCATCGGGTCCAGAGGGGTTTGTCTTCTCGCCCGACTCTAAGGAGCTTTGCTTCACGTCAAACCGTACCGACCGCCAAGCCGAGAACACCAATAGCGACCTTTGGGTGATACCCGTCACAGGTGGCGAGGCGCGATGCCTGACGGCCGACAACGAGGCTTGGGACGGTAGCCCCCAATATTCGCCCGACGGCAATTATATCGCTTACCGTTTCCAGGAGGTTCCTTGCTATGAGAGCGACCGCTTCCGCTTGGGACTCATCAATCGGAAAACGGGTGAGAAGACTGTCTTGACAGCAACGTTTGACAATTGGGTAGAGGATTTTGAATGGGCAACAGACTCCAGGTCCATTTATTTCCTGGCACCCGAGTCGGGATATGTTCCCCTTTACAACGTGGATTTGAAAAAGCAAAATATCAAGAAAGTCTTGGGCGGGAAGGCTCTCTCATCGTTCCAAATCAGCCCCAAAGGCACCATCTACTATACGTATAGCACCACGGGAAAACCGTCTGCACTCTATCGCTGCACCATGAAAAAACCGCAAAGCGAGCAACAAGTCACATTCTATAATGCCGCTTTGGAGGCGGAGGTAGACTTCCGCCCAAGCGAGGCGATGTGGGTAAAGGGAGCGCATGGCGACTCCGTGCAAGTTTTCGTGGTGAAGCCACATGGCTTTGACCCACAGAAGAAATACCCTTTGGTCATTAACGTTCACGGCGGACCGCAGATGCAATGGATGGACTCCTATCGTGCCGACTGGCAAGTGTACCCCGGGGCGGGTTATGTGGTGGCTTATCCCAACCCGCATGGGTCTACGGGAAGGGGGCAGAAGTTCTGCCGCGACATCTCTGGGGATTGGGGTGGCAGCCCGTATGAGGACGTGATGGCGGTGACGGACATGTTGGAAAAGTTGCCATACGTTGACAAAGACCGCATGGGAGCGATGGGATGGTCGTATGGGGGCTATTTCATGAACTGGCTACAAGGGCAGACCAAGCGGTTCAAGTGCCTCGCCTCGATGATGGGACTCTATGACCTGCGCTCGATGTGGGGTGCTACCGAGGAGCTGTGGTTCCCCAACTTTGACTTGGAAGGGCAGCCTTGGAATTCGGAATTGTACAAGAAATGGAGTCCTTCGGAATATGTCAAGAACTTCTCCACGCCCACGCTCATCATCACGGGAGAGCGGGACTACCGTGTGAGCTATACGCAAAGCTTGCAATATTTCTCCACCTTGCAGACATTGGGCATCCCCTCGCGACTCATCGTCTATGACAATGACGGGCATTGGCCGAGCAACTTGCATTCCATGCCGCTCTATTACAATGCACATTTGGAGTGGTTTCACCAGTGGTTAGGCGGCGACCCAGCCCCGTGGGACAGTGAGAAGATGGTCAGGAACGAATGGCCTGGCTCACCCTACCACCAATGAAAACCGCAATCCCAAGGCATTGGCGATGAGCAAGAACGTGGATAGTTGCATGTCGGTCTTGCCCCTCTCCAATGCCGAGATATACTCCCGCTTCTTCCCGATGCGCTCGCCCAATTGCTTTTGGGTGAGTTTTTGACGCTTGCGCTCCTCCTTGAGCAGCTCGGCATAATACCAAGCCTCGGCACGCGCCTCAAATTCCTCGCGCGAGGGAGAGCCCTGGGAATCGTATTTCTCATCGAGAAGTTCTGATACGGCAATGACTTTATGTTTCTCGAAGGTATCGGTTGCATTTGGTATATGCCGCATATACCAAACCCAAATGCCACATCCATAAATCATATTCATGGTTCAATAAAAAATAAATCGATGTCTTCCTTTGTTTTATGGACGTTTTTTTATACCTTTGCACTTGCATCTGTTCAGGAATGCTGACCAGAAGGGAAAGCGATGATTCGTAACACATTGTAAGTCGGCACAACACATTTGGGAGAAAAGTTGAGCCTTTTGGTTAACAATGTGATGGGTTTCACCCAAATCACTTCCTTTCCCATTCGCAGAACAACGATTCCGCTAACATCATAATCATAAGTCTCAATTACTACTTGGATTACACATAGGAACAATCCGAGGGTCAATTGAGAGAAGTTCTTGTTTGAGTTTGAGAGAGGTGAAGTGTTAAGACAGAAATTGTATGAGCTTTTGGACATTTAATAAATGAAGATATGATAGCGTTCATTGATACTGAGGTTAATCCGCAGACCAAAAAAGTTGCAGATTACGGAGTGGTAAGGGAAGATGGTGCTGTATTGCACTCTCATTCCAAAGCCGACTTTGATGCCTTTGTGTTGACGTGCGACACGATATGTGGTCATAATATCATCAATCACGACTTAAAATATACCGCCTTGAAGGGTAATCCAATAGTTGTTGACACATTGTTTCTATCACCTTTATTGTTTCCCAAACGACCTTATCATCATTTGGTGAAAGATGACAAGTTACAGGTAGATGAACTTAACAATCCTGTGAATGACTCCATGAAAGCTCGCGATTTGTTGAATGATGAGGTGGCAGCATGGAATCAATTGTCATCGGCAAGACAGGAAATCTATTACCAACTGCTGCATCAAACACAGGAATTTGAAGGATTCTTCAAATATATTGGTTATTCCCTTTCTAATCAGCAGTCTTTTCTTGACAGAATCTTAAGGGTTCAACCTGATTGGGTGCGAAAAATTCTTAAGGAGTATAAGGGTAAAATTTGCAGTAACGCTGATTTCAATATGTTGGTCAAGCAATATCCGATAGAGTTGGCATATTGTTTGGCTGTAATTGGTGCTGACGACATTTTCTCCATTACACCAGCTTGGGTGATACGCAATTATCCGCAGGTGACCAATGTGTTGAACCTGCTATGCAATACATCTTGCGGAGATTGTGACTATTGCCATAGCCGTTTAGACGCTTATAGTGGTCTGAAAGAGTTTTTTGGCTATGGCGGGTTTCGTACCTTTGACGGTGTTCCTATGCAGCAACAAGCAGTAGAGTCTGCTGTTCGTGGAGAATCCTTGCTGACCATATTCCCAACAGGTGGCGGTAAAAGTCTCACTTTCCAATTACCTGCCTTGATGGCGGGGCGGAATACGCATGGCTTGACGGTTGTTATCTCTCCGCTACAGTCCCTCATGAAGGATCAAGTGGACAACTTGGTCGCACGAGGCATCAGTAATGCTGTGACCATCAATGGCCTGCTTGACCCTATCGAGCGATCGATAGCCATTCAACAGGTGATTGATGGTACCGCCAACCTTCTGTACATAGCACCTGAAATGCTTCGCAGTAAAACTATTGAGCGACTACTAATCGATAGGAATGTTGTCCGCTTTGTAATTGACGAGGCTCATTGCTTTTCAGCATGGGGACACGATTTTCGTGTGGACTATCTGTATATTGGTGATTTCATTCGCGAGTTACAAGAGAGGAAGCAACTTAGCCAGCCTATAGCCGTTTCGTGTTTTACAGCCACGGCAAAGCAGAAAGTTATCAGCGATATTTGCGATTACTTCAGGTCGAAGCTTGGTTTGGAACTAAAGTTGTTTGCTGCCAATGCGGAGAGAAAGAATCTGCGTTTCTCCGTTCTCCATGCTGATACTGCCGATGAGAAATACAATCTGTTGCGTTCGCTGATACTCGGACATAATTGCCCTTCAATTGTATATGTATCACGAACTCGACGTACACGCGAATTGGCAGAACATCTGGTTAGGGATGGCATACGCGCTTTACCATTCAATGGTAAGATGGAGGCTGCTGATAAGGTGAAAAACCAGAATGCTTTTATGAGTGGTCAGGCACAAGTAATTGTAGCTACTTCAGCCTTTGGTATGGGTGTTGACAAGAAAGATGTTGGACTCGTAGTACACTATAATATCAGCGACTCGTTGGAAAACTATGTACAGGAGGCTGGTCGTGCAGGGCGAGACCCTGAAATGCAGGCAGATTGCTTTGTGCTGTATTCTGACAACGACCTCGACAAGCACTTTATTCTCCTCAATCAGACAAAATTGAGCATTAATGAGATTCAGCAGGTTTGGAAAGCAATCAAGGATCTTACGGTTAAACGCGATCAAGTAAGTTGCTCGCCATTGGATATTGCGAGGCAGGCTGGATGGGGTGATGACGTGGGAGACATAGAGACACGCGTTAAAGCCGCTTTAGCTGCATTGGAGGAAGCTGGATTCGTACAACGAGGCAGTAACTCTCCACACATATTTGCGACAGGCATATCTGTAAATAACATGGATGAGGCTCGCCGTAAATTGACAGTCTCTCCGCTCTTTGATGAGCAGTCGCGCGAGGAAGCTGCACGTATCATTAAGTCGCTCATTAGTGCTCGCAGTACTGCGGAAGGTCGAGGGGCAGAAGCTGAAAGCCGTGTGGACTATCTGGCAGACATCCTTGGAATGAGCAAGGCGGCTGTTATTAGGAACATCAACTTGATGCGGCAGGATGGATTATTGGCAGACTGCCGCGACATGCAAGCATGGATTTCCAAAAGTACTTCCCAACGTAATCTTGATATCATCTTAAGACTGGAGCAATTTCTCCTGCAACGATTTAGTGAAGAGGCACAAAGGATCAATTATAAAGAACTGAATGAGGAGGCGCAAAAGGCCGGGCTTACATTCTCAAATGTCAAGCGAATGAGGATGTTGCTCCATTTCCTGTCGTTAAAGAGCTATATCCACAAACAGGAGCATGTCTTTAGCGAAAGTGTAAGTGTCCGTCTTCAAGCCTCGAAAGAAGTCACGATGGCTCGGTTTAAGCGACGGACGGACATCGGTCGCTTTATCGTGGAAACGCTTAGCGCTAAACGAGACAACAGCAAAGAGATGACGCTTGTGAACTTTTCTATCGTTGAGCTGCTCCAGCAATTCATTTCTTACCGACATGAAATGATGTTTGTTGACCATGAAAGGCTTTACTCGGGAATGAAACTCACAATCGCCGACATAGAGGAAACTTTGCTTTATCTTACGAAGACAGAACTGATGAAAATTGAAGGTGGGTTCATCGTTATCTATAATACCATGCAGATAGGTCGTATTGCTGACCGTCGTACACGTTATGGTAAGGAGCAATATCGCATGTTAGACGAATTCTACAAACAACGGATACGCCAAATTCATATTGTGGGCGAATATGCTAACCTGATGGTACGTGACTATCAGGCGGCGCAGCATTTCGTCAATGACTACTTTACCATGGACTTCCGCAAGTTCATTAACCAGTATTTCAAGGAGGAACGCCGTACCCAGATAGACCAAAACATCACACCTGTCAAATACAACAAACTCTTTGGTGAACTCTCCAAATGTCAACGAGAGATTATCGATGACAAGGTATCAAAATATATTGTAGTAGCGGCAGGACCTGGCAGTGGTAAGACACGGGTATTGGTTCACAAGCTGGCTTCGCTGCTGTTATTAGAAGATGTAAAGCATGAGCAACTGTTGATGCTTACATTCTCAAGAGCTGCTGCCACCGAGTTCAAAAAACGACTCATAGATTTGGTTTCAAATGCTGCTCACTATGTGGAAATCAAGACCTTCCACTCTTACAGCTTTGACCTTATTGGAAAACAAGGGAGTCTGGATGAGGCGAAAGACGTGGTACAACAAGCTGCCAAGATGATAGAAAGAGGTGAAGTGGAACAATCGAAGATAGCCAAGAGCGTACTCGTCATAGACGAGGCACAGGATATGGGGCAGGATGATTTTCGACTGGTTCAGGCTCTGATGCGGCAGAATGAAGAAATGCGCATCATAGCGGTGGGTGATGACGATCAGAACATCTATGCTTTCCGAGGGTCAGATTCCTGTTATATGCAATCGCTTGTCAGCCAAGATGGTGCAAAGTTGTACGAGATGACAGACAACTATCGTTCTGCGAAATCTGTAGTTGATTGTGCCAATCGCTTTGTAAAACGAATACCTGGTCGTATGAAGCGGACTTCCATTCAGTCGGTGACAAGAGAAGATGGTAAAGTGATGTCATTGAAATCTCTACTTGATGCAGAAATAAAAGTTGAAGGGAGTACAGCAATACTTACCCGTACCAATGAAGAGACGATGCAGATGGCATACGAATTGGAAAAACGCGGTCTGCATGCTACTATTACACAATCAATGGGCGGATTCTATTTTGGAAATCTGGCAGAAGTTCGTTATTTTCTTAAACAAATAGGTAAGAAAGACGAGGTGGCTATTTCAAAAGATAGATGGCAGGAGGCAAAGCGGCGCACATTAGAAGCTTATGCTTCCAGTACTTGCTTGAGTGTTATGAAGAATTTCTTTACTGACTTTGAAGTAACTCACCAATTCTATTATCGAAGTGATTTGCTTGAGTTTATTTTCGAGTCGAATATCGAAGACTTCATCGCAGCAGACGACAAGTCAGTATTCGTAAGTACGATTCATAAGGCGAAAGGGCGTGAGTTCGACTCCGTTTATCTCTTTTCGCCCATACCAGATGGAAGGGATATCAATGATATGCGAGCCTATTATGTAGGACTTACTCGTGCCAAACGAAACCTTTTTCTTATTCCGAATTCTCCTACACATTATTCGTCAATATCGCTAGCTTTGAACATGCGCGACGTATGGCTTGACTTTTTCAAGGGGCGTAAGGATATTGTGCTTCGTCTTAGAAATGGTGATAGCTTGCAATATAAAGATGGCTATTTATTAAACGGGCAGGGAACAACCATTGCAGCACTGTCTGCATCTGGAAAAGACAAACTGAAAACGTGGAATGATAAAGGTTATGAAGTGACAAGTGCCAAAGTGAGTTATGTTTTAGCATGGAGACCTCAATGTTCAGAAATTGAATATGCTGTTTGTTTGGCAAGTATTGTACTAACTAAGACATAGAATAAGCATATTACACCTTAAGGGGTTATCTAATGTCTCGACAAAGTCATTAGTGTGCCTAACATGGTGAAAGATAAAGATAAGTTGTATCTTTTTCCATTATTAAGAAAGGCGATTAAGCATTTTTTGCCTTTTTTTGTTTGTATAAGGATTTTTTGTTATATTTGCAATCAGAATGGACGTGAAGAGTAGATACGATGAAACATCCCTTATGGTCTGATGAATATTGGCTGTTGCTCATGCAACTGTACTTGAAGAAGCCGATGGGCGTGAAGCCGCTTTATTCCAAGGCGATGGTCGATTTGGCATTGGAGTTGCACATTCCCCCTCAATTCTTGTACGAGCAGAGTTTTCGCTTGCGTAGCATCGATACGCCGAGATTGGAGAAGTTGTGGGAGACATACGCTGACAATCCCAACAAGTTGCGCCGGGCTGTCAGGTTGTTGCGGTCGCGTCAAGGCTATGGCAATGCCAATGAGTTCTATGATGGCGTGGAGGTGAACGAGTCGTTTGAGAGAGACTTCAAGCCCATCGACTCCGAGACAGGTCTCACGCCCTTGATGCTTATCTTGATTCTTGACTTGTATTTCAGGCTCACGCCCCCCGTGATGATTGCCGACACGCCCGAAATTGTGGAGTTGGCCAAGTTGATGGGTGTCAGCCCACGGTTGGTGGTGGAGGTGATGGAGGCATACCAAGGCATCGACCCCTACTTGAGGCGCACGTCGGTGAGCGATGTGCCTTATTTGGACGCACTCAGGCAGGTGTGGAATCGCTTTGGCAATGACAGCCCCCAGAAGTTGGCGGCACAGGCGGCACAGATGAAAGAGTATTTCAAATGAGGAACTCGCAGCATTTAGAACAGACAGCCAAACAAGAGCTTAAGCAACGACAACGGCTCTCTCAGCAACAGATGTTGCAGGTGAGACTTATAGGCATGTCTATCACCGAGTTGGAAGAGAAGGTGAAGGCAGAGCTTTATGACAATCCCGCCTTGGAGACTTCTGAACCCGCCGATGACGGTGGAGGTGATGTTGATCCTATAGGTGATGGCTTTGATGGGTTGGAGGCGCGTGAAGACAATAATGATGACCGTGAGGAGGGCTACGAACAAGCCTTGGAAGAGATTGGCATGGACGAGGAGATGTCTATTGGGTTACGGTCTGGCAGGTCACAAGATGAGGATTATTCCGAGCCTGTTTATGGCAATGTCACCTCTTTTCATGACAGTTTAAAGGAACAGATGGGCGAGGAGAACCTCTCCGAAGCCCAACGTTATGCCATGGAATACCTCATAGGGTCGCTTGATAATGATGGCTATTTGCGCAAGAGCCTTGAAGACATTAGTGACGAACTCGCCATTTACCACAATATTGACATGTCGGTGGGTGAATTGGAGGAGGTCTTGCATATCCTCCAGTCGTTTGATCCTCCCGGTATAGGTGCGCGGTCGTTGCAGGAATGCTTATTGATACAGATAGACCGAAAAAGTAGTGACTCTCTATTGAGAACCCTCATAACCAAATATTTTGATGAGTTTATCAAGAAACATTGGGACAAGATTCGTGTCTCCATGGGAATCTCGGAGGGTACAATGGAAGATTTGCAACGGGAGGTTCGGCGGCTGAATCCCAAGCCTGGTGCCGCAATGGGTGAGGCTGTCGGGAGAAGCCTCCAGCAGATTACGCCTGACTTCTTGATTCACACGGCGGAAGATGGGACTATCACGTTCACGTTGAACGAAGCAGATGTGCCAGAATTGAAAGTGTCGCCCGACTATTTGGAAGTGATAGACGAATATAAGAAAGACAAGGCAAACTTGACCCGCTCGGAAAAGGAGAGCCTCGCCTTTTACGAGGACAAGGTTGGCAAGGCGCAAGGGTTTATTGATGCCATTCGCCAGCGGAGGCATACCTTGTACACCACCATGAAGGCCATTATAGAATGGCAGCGTCCCTATTTTCTTGACGGGGATGAGGCAGACCTGAAACCGATGATTTTGAAAGACATTGCCGAGAAGACAGGACTTGACATTTCCACGATTTCACGTGTGAGTAATGAGAAATATGCCCGTACCAATTGGGGTACTTTTCCCTTGCGCCATTTCTTCAGCGATGGCTATGTGACTGAGGATGGCGAGGAGACATCCACGCGTAAGGTGAAATTGTCGTTGAAGGAACTGATTGACAAGGAGGTCAAGAACAAGCCTTTGAGCGACGATGCCTTGGCTGCCGAGATGAAGAAGATTGGCTTTCCCATTGCCCGTCGCACGGTGGCTAAGTATCGCGAACAGATGGGGATTCCCGTGGCGAGGTTAAGGAGGAAGTGAGAACATGATGAAAAGAAGAAGGGTAAAGAGTGAAAGATGAAAGTACATCGTTAGTACTATTGGCAGCGAGAATTGTAAGTATGGTTTTCACGCCATTTTATCTACCCATGGTAGGGTTGATAGCCTTGTTTATCTTCAGCTATCTCAATTTGTTCCCTTGGCAATATAAGTTGTCGGTGCTGGTGGTGGTATATGTTTTCACCATCTTCTTGCCCACATTCCTGATTCATTTGTACCGACGGTATCAAGGCTGGTCACCCATCGAGTTGGGCATGAAGGAGCGTCGTGTCGTTCCATACGTCATTTCCATCCTTTGTTATTTCGGATGTTATTATTTCCTCGTTTCCGTCCATGTGTCGCATGTCATTGGGGGAATTGTATTGGTGGGGATGGCGGTACAGATTCTATGTGCGTTGATAAATGTGTGGTGGAAGATTTCCACGCATACGGCAGCCATCGGTGGTGTGGCGGGGGCATTGGTGGCATTCTCCTTTAAGTTTGCCTTCAATCCTGTTTGGTGGCTTTGCTTGGTCTTGTTACTCGCCGGTATGGTAGGCACGGCTCGAATGATATTGCGCCAGCATTCATTGTCTGAGGTTGTGGTGGGATTCATCACAGGGTTCTTCTGCGCATTTTACATGGTATTACGATTTTGAAAAAGTATGATATATGAAACCAATTGTTAGCATTATTATGGGTAGCACAAGTGACCTACCCGTGATGGAGAAAGCATGTAAGTTCTTGGATGAGATGCACATACCATTTGAGGTGAATGCCCTTTCGGCTCATCGTACTCCTGAGGCTGTGGAATCTTTTGCCAAGGGGGCAAGGCAGCGGGGCATTAAAGTCATCATTGCCGGGGCGGGGATGGCTGCCGCCTTGCCAGGGGTGATCGCCGCCAGTACCACGTTGCCCGTGATAGGTGTGCCTATCAAGGGGATGTTGGACGGCTTGGATGCAATGCTTTCCATTATCCAGATGCCTCCAGGCATTCCCGTTGCCACGGTGGGGGTCAATGGCGCGATGAATGCTGCTATCCTTGCCGCAGAGATGTTGGCTCTCTCTGATGAAGATATCTGCCAGCGGATAGAAGCATATAAACAAGGCCTTGGTGCGAAGATAGAGAAAGCCAACGAGGAATTGGCGCAAGTCAAATATGATAATAAAACCAATTGACATGTCATATAGTTATCATAGACGTAGGTCATCGGAAGTGAAGGTGGGAAGCATTGTGATGGGTGGAGACCATCCCATTCGCATTCAGTCGATGACGACGACCAATACCAACGACACCGATGCTTGCGTGGCACAAGCAGAACGCATCATCCAGGCGGGTGGGGAGTTGGTGAGACTGACGACACAAGGAGTGCGTGAGGCGGAGAACATGAAAAATATCCGTGATGCACTCCGTGCCAAGGGGTACGACACACCTTTGGTGGCAGATGTGCATTTCAATCCCCATGTGGCAGATGTGGCTGCCCAATATATAGAAAAGGTACGTATCAATCCTGGTAACTATGTGGATCCCGCCCGCACGTTCAAGCATTTGGATTATACCGATGAGGAGTATGCGGCAGAGTTGAGGAAGATAGATGAGCGGCTCATGCCGTTTATCAAGATTTGCAAGGAGCATCATACCGCCGTCCGCATAGGTGTGAACCATGGTTCGCTATCCGACAGGATCATGTCACGTTATGGTGATACGCCAGCGGGTATCGTGGAGAGTTGCATGGAATTTCTGCGTATCTTCAAGAGGGAAAGGTTTGATGATGTTGTCATCAGCATTAAGGCTTCTAATACAGTGGTAATGGTGCGCAGTGTGCGTTTGCTTGTCGAGGCGATGGATAATGAGGATATGCACTATCCCTTGCATCTCGGCGTGACGGAAGCGGGCGAGGGAGAGGACGGACGCATCAAGAGCGCGGTGGGAATTGGTGCCTTGCTGACGGAAGGCATCGGCGACACGATTCGCGTGTCTCTCAGCGAGAAGCCAGAGGCAGAGATTCCTGTGGCACGTCAATTGGTGGGTTTAATCAATGAATGTGCAGAGTTGAGGGCAAAAGCCTTAAAATCGATAGTTGATGATACCGTGACACTCTGCCTACATGAGACAGAGTGGCAAACGCTACAATTGAAAGCAGCCATGGCTGTAGGTGCCATCTTCATAGACCAAATAGCGCACCGACTCGTTATTTGTAATGATGGTTTTGAGAAAGAGAAGTTGTTGGAATTGACAGACGGCATCTTACAGGCGGCACGTATCAAGTTTACGAAGACCGAATATATCTCTTGCCCAGGCTGTGGACGGACACTCTACAACCTGCAAGACACCATTGCCCGTATCAAGGAAGCCACCCGTCATCTTGTCGGATTGAAAATTGGCATCATGGGTTGTATCGTGAATGGACCTGGTGAGATGGCGGATGCCGATTACGGCTATGTGGGTGCAGGACCTGGCAAAATCTCTCTTTACCGCAAGAAGGTATGTGTGGAAAAGAACATCCCGGAAGAGGAGGCGGTGCAACGGCTCCTGGCATTAATCCAACAAGATAAAAACAATTAATAATTCCCCTATAACCCCATTCATCCCATTAACCCAATAATCAATAATCATGGAACTCAAGACAAAATATATTGCATCCCCTAACCGCTACATCAATAGCGAACAAATGTATCGTCGTTGCGGACGTTCAGGAGTGTTACTCCCCAAGATATCGTTGGGCTTCTGGCATAATTTCGGAGGGGGAGACCCATACGAGCGTAGCCGTGCCATCACTCATTATGCCTTTGACCATGGCATTACACATTTCGACCTTGCCAATAATTACGGACCGCCATACGGGTCGGCAGAGGAGACCATGGGGCGGTTGATGGTCGATGATTTCCATCCTTATCGTGATGAGTTGTTTATTGCCTCAAAGGCTGGTTATGACATGTGGGAAGGCCCATACGGGAATTGGGGGTCGCGTAAGTATCTCATGGCATCACTCGACCAATCACTCAAACGAATGCACCTTGACTATGTGGACTTGTTCTATAGTCACCGTTATGACCCTGAGACACCTTTAGAGGAGACTTTGCAGGCTCTCGTGGATATTGTCAAGGCAGGGAAAGCACTTTATGTGGGTATCAGCCGCTGGCCGATGGAAGCATTAAAAGTGGCAGACGGATACCTTCGTGAGCGTGATGTGCCATTGCTCATTTACCAAGGGCGGTTGAATTTGATAGACAGGCAACCGCAAGAGGAGGGCATCCTCGACTATTGTGCAGATCATGGAATCGGATTCATATCTTTTTCCCCGTTGGCACAAGGATTGTTGACAGATAGGTATCTCCATTGCACAATTAGCGAAAAAGGGGAAGTCATGGGTATTCCAGAAGGTTCGAGAATGACTCAAGGGAGATTTCTTAAGCAAGATATGCTGACTCCACAATTATTGGAAAACCTTCATGATTGGAATGAACAAGCCCAATGGCGAAACCAGACACTTGCCGAAATGGCAATTTCATGGATTCTTGAGCAACGAGGTGTCACATCAGTCATCGTCGGAGCCAGTAGTACGGCACAATTGGAGAAAAATCTTCATAGCATCATGTCTTACCATTAGGAGAATTTACCCAAACAAGTGGTGGTTAACACCTAATTCGTCACTTGGAACGCAATAATAGGAATCTTATTTTGTGTAACTATTGCTTTCTTGGTCATCGATGGTACATCTTGCCCCCATCATCCCAGACATGATTTGCCACCAGTTCTTTGACCGCCCCCATCTGTCAGCAGGAACGTTCTTTCTTATTCAAATATACTGAAGGGATTTCACTTCAATATATTGGAAAAATAAAAAAGGCTTGTCCGACAGTGGCTTGATGTTTGGGGATGGTCAAGGTTGTAGGATTTTTTTATATTCATCAAGAGCAATTAGGAGTCTGACAGCCTCCAACATATCTTTGTCTTTGCGTAAGGAGTTTGCTATCGCTCCCTTTTGGTAGTAATAAGATGTGACAATTTCATTGGAGATATACTCTTTCAATACCTCCTGGTTGAAGTCAAGGTCTTTTTCAACGTTGTGCCTTAACTTTTTGCGGAGGTTGTCGAAATCTTCCTTTGTGTCGTCGTAGTAGCCCTCAAACTTTGCCAGTTTCTCCAGCTCATCCATGTAGTTCTCCGTAGCATGGTCATAGTTGAAGTTGCTTTTTAGTACGCGACGTTTAAACTCGTCAAAATCGGCATCGCTGATTTCGAAATCTTCCGCAGCGGCAATGGTGGGATGGCTGTTGACATAGTCCAACACATAATTGAGAAGTATCTCGTTGGAGTCACGCAGCATGACAAGGTTGTAGACGAGGTTGGTCATCGAGTCGGGCTTAATCTCCACGTCGGGCTTGATGCCTCCGCCATCACGTACCTCTCGGCCATTTGCAGTGTGGAAAACCTTGGTGAGTGAGTCTGGCACATGTTCGATATACCCTCCCTTGTCATGTTTGTAGTTAATGGCTTGGATGCATCTGCCACTTGGGATGTAATATTTATTGGTGGTGAGTTTGAGAATGCCATTATAAGGCATTTCGAGGGTCATCTGTACCAATCCCTTGCCGTATGTGCGTGTTCCCATGATGACAGCGCGGTCTAAGTCTTGCAATGCACCGCTTGTGATTTCGCTGGAACTGGCACTATTGCTGTTCACCAATACTACAATGGGCATGACGGTATCTATCGGTTCCACGGTGGTCATGTAATCGTGGTTGGCACGTTTCATCTTCCCTCGGTTGCTCACGATGAGCTTTCCCTTGGGAACAAACATATTGACAATATTCACTGCTTCCATCTCTGACCCACCGCGGTTGTTGCGAAGGTCGAAGACCAACCCTTTCATGCCTTGGTTTCGTAAATCGATGAATGCGCGGCGGAAGTCTTTCGAGCATCCCTCGTTAAAGGAGTTGAGGTTGATATAGCCAATGCTGTCTCTGCGGAGAGTATAATAGGGTACAGAAGGTGACTGGATGGTCTTGCGCGTAATCTTCATCTTCATGGTTTTGCCCGTGCTTGGACGCAAAATCTTGATGACAAAAGTGGTACCTGCCTCTCCACGAAGATGTTGGCTCACGACATCCTGTGTGGCATTTGTCATGTCTTCATCGTCAATGGCAAGGATAATGTCGCCACGTTTCAATCCTGCCTCTGCTGCAGGCATGCCCTCGTAAGGCTCGTCAATGATGACACGCTTGATTTGGGAATTGTAGCGAATGATGGAACCTATGCCCGCATACGAGCCAGAGACGAAATATTTAAGCTCCGTAATTTTCTCCTCGGGGTAATAGGTGGTGTATGGGTCTAAACTTTGGAACATGGCGTTGATGCCATTGACAATCACTTCATTGGCATCTAACGTGTCAACGTACATCATATCTAAGTGTTTATAGATTACATTGAACACGTCTAAGTTTTTGATGACATCAAAATCATGGTCAGTATTTTCTTGTGCCGTAGCACCAATGATGCCAAAAAGGAGTATTATTGGTAGGATATTTTTCTTCATATTCATGATTTTTGTTACAAAAGTACGATAATATACTCGGATTTGCCATATATTAAATGATTTTTTATCGTATTTTATCAATATCTTAAAAAAAAGAAACAAAAAATTTGGTGAAATCAAAAAAACAACGTACTTTTGCATCCGCAATCGAAAGATTACTGCTTCAGTAGCTCAGTTGGTTAGAGCACCTGACTGTTAATCAGGGGGTCGTTGGTTCAAGCCCATCCTGAAGCGCAAAAGAAAGAGTCCTGTAAATCAATAATTTACGGGACTTTTCTTTTTCTAATATTTCAAATTTGTACCCCGATTTCCGTACTTTTGCACCCGTTTTTTGCAATAAAACATGAATAAATGAAAATAGTTATGGTTTTGTTTAGTTTTTTGCCCCGCTGAACCGTCCTTGATAGTGTATGACAGAATTTGAAGAGATGTACCGTCGGCATTATGCGCAGATGTATCGTCTGGCAAGAGTGATGCTGTACGACCCGCAAGAGAGCAAGGACGTGGTGAGCGATGTCTTTGCGCGACTGCTGCGTGACGGGCGAATACCAGCGAAGGAAAAGACAGAGGGCTACCTCATGACGGCTGTGCGCAACCGTTGCCGCGACGTGCTGGCCCATAAGTCTGTACGGAAACGGGTGGAAAAGCTCTTCCTACAGGATTCAACGTACATATCAAGCAGTTCTGACGACGACCGTCTGGAGCGGCTGATGCAATTCATTGATGCGGAACTTTCGCCGCTCAGTCAGCAGATATTCCGTCTACGGTTTCTCCGCGAAATGACTTACGAAGAGGTGGCGCAGCAGATGGGGGTCAGCAAGGTGACGGTTTACAACCACCTGTCGCATTCGCTACGGAGAATCAGGGAGCACTTTAAAACATCAAAACGATAACGAATATGGAATACGAAGAAAGAATCCGCCTTCTGCTATCCATGCAGGAACATCCAAAGCAGTTTTCCGACGAGCAGCTTCAGCAGATGCTTGCCGATGACTCTGAACTGAATGAACTGTTGGAAGAATTGACCCTGACAAAGCAGGCCTTTGTGAAACGAGAGACTGACGAAGAGGCCATCCCCGTGGAAGAGGAATGGGAGAAATTCGCAATTGAACACGCTGATGACTTAGAAACCTTTGCCAAGGATGAGCTACATACCGTTACCTTCAAGACTCTGATGGGCATGATGCCCTATAAGTTGGCTGCAAGCATCATTGGCATCCTTTTTACGGCTGGTTTGGCTTTTGCTGCCATCCATATCGTGCAAAAGGTTGTCAAACCGCAGGCTGGGCAAACAGAACACGCCATATCAGTCACCTCCACCTTGGCATTGCATAGAGACACCGTCAAAGTTGACACGATAGTAAGCACACAGCCCGTCGTTTTCGACAACGTGCCATTAGAGATAATGCTGCCACAGATAGCCGCCCATTATCAGAAAGAGGTGGAGATCAAGAATGACGATGCACGCCAACTCCGTTTCTATTTCGTTTGGAAACAGGATGAGACACTTGATGCTGTGCTGCACCGGCTCAACCTCTTTGAAAGCGTCACCGTAGAACTGAAGTCGGACAAGATAGTCGTGGAGTAAGTTATGAGACAAATGATTTTTATTCTTGCCTGCTGCCTTACTTTCGTTGCGACTAAGGCTCAGAATACGATGGAGAGTACCAATCGTCTTACACGGGAATATAATAATGTGACACTTAGTGAGGCTCTGCGTGAGCTGAACGAGCAAACCGACGACTACACCATCAGTTTCCTCTACAACGAGCTGGAGGACTTCCGCATCACCACTACTGTACACCGCAAGAGTGTACCCGATGCCATCCGTCAGATGATAAGCTTCTATCCTATCCGTGTGATAGTTGAGGACAAGGAGATTATCGTGGAGTGTACCCATAAGACCGACCGCAACTTAACGGGTACGATTATTGACGAACAAGGTCAGCCTGTGGCATACGCTAATATCGCCATTCTTAATTCCACCGACTCCACGTTGCTTAGTGGTGGTGTCAGCAACGAAAGTGGCTATTTCGCCATTCCATACGAACAGCCCATAGTTCTCGCTCGTATCTCATACGTCGGTTACAAGACCATCTATAAACTCTGTGACCAACCAGAGGTTGGAACAATACTGATTCAGCCAGAAACTCAAACACTAAAAGGGGTTTCCGTGAAAGGTCATCGACTACTTTATACTTCAACAGACAGGGGATTGCAAGTCTCGATTCAAGGCACTCCATTAGAGCAATTTGGTTCAGTCAGCGAAATGCTCACCCATCTGCCTCTGATGATGAGTAACGGCGAGATAGCAGGTCATGGTAAGCCTGAAATATACATCAATAACAAAAAGATACGCAACACACAGGAACTCGACCGCCTACGTGCCGACGAGATTCTGTCGGCAGAGATCATTACTAATCCTGGTGCAGAATATGGTGCAGAAGTCACCTCTGTCATACGGCTGAAAACTGTTCGTAAGGCTGGCGAGGGATGGAGCGGCAACTTCTCTGCTGCCTATCGTCAAGGCAAGGAATGGTATGCCAATGGCAACGCTGCTCTGAACTACCGCCTGCACAACGGCATGGACTTCTTCGCTCGTGGGTATCTGACAAGCAACAACCAGAAGATTACCTTTACTGCTGATGACCAACTACAGGCCTCGTCCATCTGGGACTTCAAGAAAGATGCCACCTATCTCAACCGCTATAACTATTACTTTATCGACCTCGGCTGGAACTGGGAAATCTCCGAGAAACATTCCGTCGGTCTGACCTATACCGCCAACAATTTCATCACGGATGCGACTAACAGCAATGAGACCGACGAGGAGGTATGGCGTGATGCCAATTTCAGGGAAGCAGAGACCAACAAGACGGTAACCTCTCGAAAACCTCGGATGGAGCATGCCGTGAATGCCTACTACGTTGGTGAAATAGGCAAGTGGAAACTGGACTTCAGTGCCGACTACTACGGTGGACATTCCGAGAGTGATATGGAAGGTGGCACCGTTGGCGAGAAAGGTGTTAATAGTAAGACACTGACCAAGAACAATCTGCTGGCTGAGAAACTCGTCGTCACAGCACCAGTTCCCAGTGGTGCCTTGACCTTTGGTGAGGAAGTATCGGGAGTAGACCGCAAGAGCGACTTCACCCAAAGTGGTTTCTCTGCCGACAACAGCGTACACCAACAGACCACGACGTGGTCACTGTTCGTCAACTACGCCCTGCAAGTGAAGAAGTTCAAACTCAATGCCGGATTGCGCTGGCAGAACGAACACAATGACTACGAAACCAACGACCAAAAAGATGCCAAGCAGAGTCCTGACTATCATGTGCTTATCCCACGCCTCTCTCTTAACTACCGAACGGAGAAATGGACGCACACCTTTAGTTATCAATGTTTCCGGCACAATCCCGCTTATTCCACGCTCAGCACTGCCATCAACTATCGCAGCAAATACGAGTACCAAACGGGCAACCCTTATCTTCGTCCTACAACAACCCACTATGTCTCATGGACGACTAACCACCGATGGGTTCACGCTGAGTTGTATTACCAATATATTAGAAACCTAAACCATTCTTTCCAGGCCGCCTATGATGATACAGACCACCCAGGTGTTATTCTCGATGACCGTCGTAACATACCCAAGAGCCAAAATTACGGAATAGAAATAAACATCACGCCAAAGGTAGGTATCTGGCAGATGAACTACACTGCATGCTTTTTCTTCAACAACCGTGAATTAGAAGACATCGGTATAACACATCAATGGAACGGACTTTGTACTTACTTCAATCTTGACAATACATTATCACTACCACAGAACTGGTTACTGAACATTGGAATGGAACTGACACCTCGCTATAAGTCGGGCTGCTCGCAGACGAAGGCCACAGGTGGGATAAACCTCCGTTTGAGTCGCCAGTTCCTAAAGGACAAGAGCCTCAGCCTTGCTGTTCTTGCTAACGACATCCTCCACACCCGCTATACAGAGATGACGGCTTATGGCGGTATTAATGTCCGTACCCAATTCCGTCAGTACAATGACTCCCGCCGCATCGGTATCGACCTCTCTTGGAAATTCAACGCCACTCGCAGCCGTTACAAAGGTAGCCACGCCGGACAGAGTGAGCGTAACCGACTATAGATTCTCTCTCGTTTTGATGGGCAGTCGTCGGCCTTGTGCCGATACTACCCATCGATGTGATTCAGATAAAAAACGATTGAAATGCGCATCTCCACTGAAAATACTAATATTATTAGTTTACTTTTCCCGTTCTCATTCGTGTTAATAGCAGAAGTGCATAAAAATGGAATCGCAAGACTTTCAACATATCGTAACAACCATACGTCCGAAGCTGGTGAATCTCTGCCAGAGTTTCTTCGACAGGCAAGAACTGGCCTATGACGCTGAGGATGCCGTGCAGGAAACGCTTATGCGTATGTGGCAGATGCGAGAAAGGATTGGCGGTTACCAGAAGCCCGAGGCATTGGCTATGTTGATTGCGAAAAACGTGTGTATTGACATCTTGAAACTTTGTAAAGAGCAACACGAACCACTTGACGAGACTGCCAATGTCATCAGTAACGAACAGGCAGACCAGACGATAATTACTCACGACATGGAACGGTTAATCAACAATGCATTGGCAAAAGTGCCGACGGCTCAACGGCGAATGCTGATGATGAGGAGTGAGGGAATGTCGATGACGGAAATCGCCGCTGTCTGTGGAGCCACGCCTACCAGTACAAAGACAATGGTATGCGCAGCAAGAAAAAGAATGATGGAATTGTTAATGATAAGGAGGAACAAGAAATGATGAAATGCAACGATACCACCATACGGATGCAGTTGGTTAATCGGTATTTGAATGCCGAAACGTCCATAGAGGAAGAGCAACTGCTCCGACAGTATTATGCCCAAACAGATGAAATACTGACACCCGAAGAGAGCGATGTGCGGTTGCTGGTATTGTCCATCGCTCGCTTAGCAGGAGAATTCGCGCTATCTGAAGAAAAGGCCAACGAGTTTGATCGACTGATGGCAAAGAAGTCTGCCAAGCGTGTTGCCCTCTATTGGATAGTCTCGGCAGCGGCGGCAGTCATAGTCGCATTCTTCATGTTGACAAGCAAGCAGACGGGTGAAGTCCCATGTCAACCACAGATTGCCAGTGTCACACCAAAGGAAATCGCCGAACCTCAGCAACAGGAATCCGTAAAAGAGCTTCAGCCCATTGCAGTTGAACCAGAGCAGGTCATTGTGAAACGCCCCACTATCAAGCAGCCAAAGCGAAAGACAAACCTAAATACTGAAAATATTATAGAGCGACAAGTTAATAACATGATGTCTGCTATCAATTACACGAATGAACAGGTAGAATCATATATTCTCAAGCCCGTAGGCGATGCCACCATTGTCACCCAAACGTTGTCCAACGGCACATCCTCCTCATACATCGTCTGTCTGTCAGACGACAACGAAGGACTCCACGTGATACCTATCAATATAGAAATGTAACAACATCAAAATCATTAAACAAATGAAAAGAATCATTTTCCTTGCACTCAGTGCAATGCTGCTCTGCCTCACCGCATCAGCACAAGAGAATCATTACTTCATCGACGGCAAGCGCATTGAGAATTTCGACGGCTCACAACTGGTTGGCAAGACCGTCAAACACTATGACCTCAAACGTCTGGAGCATGTGACCATCCACAATATCTTCACCACCGACGATTGGGTGAAAATCGAAGGTGCCAGTTATGCCACCACCGTCCGTGTTCTATCTGCCGAAGAAGCTGCGAGCCAAGGAATTTCACTTACAGCTGGAGCAATGAAGACTTCTATGCGTAACCCGCTAATTATCGTTGACGGTCAGGAGTTCACTGGCAATATCTACACTGACATTGGCACCGACAACATCAAGTGCATGAATGTCTATGAAGCAGACAGTGAAGTGGCTAAGTCATACGGCGATAAAGGCAAGAATGGTGTCATCAAGATATTCACAGAGAAACTGCCCGATGCAGTTACCTATTTCATCAATGGAAAGAAGGCTTCCAAGGCCGATTTCACCAAGCTCTCTCCAGGCAGCATCAAGGAGATCAAAGTCCTGAAACGCGGCTCCGCAGCAGCTATCCAAGCCTGTCCAGATGGAAACACCAACGATATTTACCAAATTACGACAAAAATGTAAAGTGTTTGTGACGTGTTTTGAATACAAAAAGTCCTAAATAGCTATTTATCGTCTATTTAGGACTTAGTTTCGTGATCCCGTTGGGATTGAAAGTAAGTGAATCGTAATGAATTACGTTGAATTAACATGAATTGTAACTCGTTGATTTCCAGTATTTTATGAATTTTATTAAAAATCCCCCTTTCTGTTAAATATACTTATTGTGAAGTGTTTGTGAAGTGTTTTTCGCTTGTGCTTTCAATAATTTATGCTACATTTGCTGCCAAAAAAGAACCATGGCATCAATTGAATACAAACTATCGAAAAAGGTGGGTAAAGACGGAAAGTCCCAGGTGAAGGTAATCTTGACCATTAGCAGGACTAACCGCCCCTATTTTAATTCGGGCGTATTTGTCAAGCCCGATTATTTCAAGGTCGTAAAGGTCACCGAAAAGGGGAATGTCTATGGCATCGTCCCACCCAAGAGGGGTAAGCTGAATGTCCATGAGGTTGAAGAGGCTTTCCGTGCAAAAGATGAGCTTGATGACTTTTCCAACCGCTTGACTAATTTGTGCAACAAGCTTTCCCTTGAGCACGGGGACTTGCTAACGCGCAACTTTATAGAGGAAGCCCTAACGTTGACAATGAACTTTCGTGCTAGTGACGTGTCTTATGAATCCATCATGGACATAAGGGCCAAACGTAAAGAGGAACGGATGCAAAAGGCCCTTCGCAAGGGCCCCGAAGACATATATGGACTCTTGGAGCAGTTTCTCTCGCAGAAGGACCTTTCCATAGGCAGGAAGCGCAGTTACAGGGTTCTGGCCAGGGTCATCTCCCGTTTTCAGGGATATGTAAGGTCCACGGACCGTAAACGGAGAAATTTCGTGTTTGATGTCGACAAGATAGACAGGGAGGGCATTGAGGAGTTCTTCTCATATATGCGGAACGAGAGGGCCATATCGGAAAAGCACCCTGAATTGTTCAAGAAGTTGCTGTCGGAGTACCCAGCCGCCATCGTGACCGGCAGGAAGTCCTACAAGCTTGAAGAACGCGGGAATAACATCATGGTGACAAGGAAAAAAGCCCTGAAGGCGTTTTTCAACTGGATGAACGAGAACGGGTATACCAAGAACCGCCCGTTCGACGGCATCAAGATTGGCTCCGAGAAATACGGGACGCCGTATTTCCTGTCCTTGGCTGAACGGAACATGGTCGCCGGGCATGACTTCTCGGGTAACAGGCACCTTGAAACACAGCGCGACATCTTCATTTTCCAATGCCTCATCGGTTGCCGTGTTGGCGACCTGATGAAGTTGACCCCAGCCAATGTCATCGACGGCATCCTGGAATACATCCCGCATAAGACCAGGGGTGAGAATCCCGTCGTCTTGAAGGTTCCCTTGAACGAAAGGGCCAGGGCCATCGCCAAGAAATACGAGGGGAAAGACCCATTAGGTAGGCTGTTTCCCTTCATATCCGTTCAGAAATACAACGATTCCATCAAGGATGTCCTGAGGGAATGTGGCATCAACAGGCCAGTGACGACCCTGAACCCCACTACGGGCGAGGAGGAGCAGCGTGCCATTTGCGACATTGCCAGCAGCCACATGGCTCGCCGCACTTTTATAGGCAACCTTTACAAGAAAGTGAAGGATCCCAACCTCGTCGGCTCGCTGTCAGGGCATGTTGAGGGTTCCAAGGCTTTTGCCCGTTACAGGGTCATAGACATGGACATCAAGAGGGAGCTTGTGTCCGAGCTCGAATGAACGTAAAACCAAATAACATAAAACGACATGAAAAGTGAGTTTAGTCAGTTGCAAAGTGAGTTCGACGGCCATTACGGGGAAGATGACAATCCCTGCGCCAGGCTCAAGAGTTCGATAGAGGGGTACGGTAACCAGCCCGATGCCTTGATTAACGTGTACAACTACGCTATTAAAAGCATCTACAAGGACAAGAAAGGGGATGAAATAAGAAAGATGGAATTGAGCAGGCTGCATGTTTTCTCGCCTGGGGATTTTTTCCGGGGTAGGGGAAACGCCAGGAAAAGGGAATATTACTATGTTAACCGAGTTCGGATCCTCGCCTTGTATGCCGGCCGTCAATATCTGGGACTGCTGGGATTGCTGAAATTCCTGTATGCATCGGGCAAGAACCTTATGGTGTTGAACAGGGACGTCCGCTACATGACCATGACATGGTTGCTGAAGGGCGACCTCGTCGACCGCCTTTATGACTCCATCCGCAAGGACGCGGAGACGGGGCAGCCCGATGTGGCCCTCGTAGCCCAGGACATGGAAAGGCTGTTGGAAAACACCTTGCGGATGGGCATCCGCACCAAGGACCAGCTTTTATCCATGGCCGTCAATAAAAAGGTGGAGGGGTTGGACCTGGTGAAAAGGCTCAATGAAATAAGGACTGTGGGAAGGGGTTGCAAGGTCTTGTACATGAGGGACCTTTTCCCCCAGCATGAAGATGCCGATGCCTGGATACGGACAATAGCAGAGTTTATGGGGAAGAACCCGTCACCGAAGAAAAACCAATACCTACTAATCGCCTTGCAGGGCAACGGCATCATCAAACATGAGGTGGACATGCCGACATTTTGCCGTTCCCTGGAGTTGGAAGGGTCATTGAGGGATATTAAAAAGCCCAAGTATGACAGCATGAAGAAAGACTACACGTCAAACAAGGAGGATTACCGTGGTCTTAAGAAAAGGGGTGGGAAGATAACCAAGGAGGATGGCAACACTGTGATGGCCAAGATAGAGAATGTGTGGAATCAGCTCCTGTCGATCCGTGACAAGACCACAAAACCCATGGATAAACGTCCCGAAAATACATAGCCCCACTTCCCATCGCTATTTAAGGGATGTCTTGCCACCATAGGATATGGTTTTTTCCCATATTTTTGCCTCCGATATCGCATTGCGATGTCGGATTTTTAAATTCTTGTATATATGAAGGTCGAATCCCCTAATCCCGCCCAACTGCTCCTGTGTTCCAGGGCCGACATCCACGCCATCGTCAAGGAGGCACTGGACGAGGCCATGGCCGAGTACGAGGAAAGGAAGAATGCCAGCACCCCCCAGCGTCCCTACTTCACCAAGAAGGAGGTCATGGAGATGTTCGGCATCGGGACGACGACTGTCTGGAACTGGGAGAAGGCGGATTACCTCCGTCCCACCAAGGTGGGACGAAAAGTCCTCTACTCCGTGGACGAGGTGAATAGGGTGTTGGCCGACAAGGGAAGAAACAGTAACGAGAGTGAACGATTCAAGAGGTTTAGGTCGGTGGTAAGGCAACGATGCCCCCGTCTGGCAACCCTCGCACATCAACCGACAGAGAGGCAGTTCTTCCAATTGTTGTCCCTGTTCAGCGATTCGAGGGCGATGTTGGATACCCTTCTGGAAGTCGACAGTTCCTTGGGGCAGGGAAGCGGTGAGGATGACGTGTTCATGGCCGTCGTAAGATTCTTGATTAACAATAATAATACATAGTGTTTTTGAGTGCAAGAAGTGTTTTTGTCGTACCTCAACCACCTTGCAATCCACTCCCGCTGGTCGATAATACACATTATTATAAAATAAATAATATGACAAAGAACGAAAAAATAAATTTCCGTTGCACGGAAGAGGAATCTGTAGTCATAAGGAGGACTGCGAGGGAATGCGGGCTTTCCGTGTCCGATTATTGCCGGAGGGTTGTCCTTAACTTCCGTCCGAAGAAGCGGCTTACCGATGAGGAGCTGGAGATGTTGCGCGAGGTGAGGAAAGAGACCCATGACCTGCAGCGCATCGCCAACTACTTCAAGGGAAAAAAGTATGAGGCGGTCATACGCGAAGTCCAATTGGTGGTGGCAAGGCTAAAAGTCATATTATATGGTGTCAACGGCAAAGGCGATTAGTTACGGGGCGGCAAAGCTTAAATACGACGCGTCCAAGCTTATAGACGGCATTCCCGTGTCTAAGGAGGCCTACCGCCAAAACCTATATGGTGAGTCGCCATTGGAGATGACGGCGGAGATGCGTGACATCCAGCAAGCCTACCATCCCAACCTATCGAGATGCTTCCTCGACATCGTGGTCTCCTTGTCTGAGCCCGATGCGGACAAGGTGCGTTCATTGGAAGACCGCCAGCAATTAATCGAGGAGTTCATGCTCAAATTGATGGTCGAACGACTGGGGCTTGCCAAAAGGCAATTCATGCAAATGCAATGGATTGCCTACGAGCATGGGCGGACCGACAACAACCAGAAGTTGCCCCATTGGCACATCCTGGTGAACAGGGTCTTGCCTGACGGTACCGTCATCCCCGACTCTAATGTTGGCAGGAAGGCGGCAAGCGTAGCCAAGTACATGAGCTGTAGGTACGGCCTTAGCGACGCGGAAGCCATATCACGTAGGAACAGGCAGGAGATTCGGGATGCGGCATTCAGGGTCTTGGGTTCAATGCCGGAATTTTCCTTTGGTGCATTTAAGCGGAGGATGACGGAAGCCGGGCATCCCATCCGTGAGGCATACTCCAAATCGGGGAAACTGCAAGGGTATTATGTTGCCGCAAGTTCCGGCACGGAGTATAAGGCAAGTGAGATTGACAGGGACCTGACCCTTGTACATATTAAGGACACTTGCCTAAGGCTTAAAGCGAAAGACGCTCATTATAGCCAGGCTTCCCGTCCAGCCACTTGTAAAACGTCTACGAAACAGCCAAAGTCCATTTCAAGTGTGGGGAAAGGCCATGGTGCAGGAAGCTCCCCCCTTCCTCCTATCAACGGACATGTCACTATCGCGCCCTCCCGAATTGGCGGCCAATCCGCAGGCAGCAACGACAAGCGACTTGACGATGAGGAATGGGAGAGAAAACGGAGAAAAGGCCTATCCATGTAATACCCAATAATGATGAAAATGAACCAATTTCCAGTAAATAGCGGCAAGGGATCCAAGGCATCCCCCGTCCCCCATAAGAAAGTAAAGGATAGCATCAACGAATTACAGTCTCTCGTGGAGAGGCTGGAGACTGTCGTCAGGGAAATTCCTTCGGAAATGCCCCTTGTCGTCTCAGAGGAGGACAGAAAATCCATCGAAGCCCATGGGAACCTGATGGAAACCTTGCCTGAAAAGGTCAAGATTGCAGTCGTCGAGGGAATGAAAGAGGGAACTGATATATATATTAAAAAGTTTCACAGGCTGGTGAAAGGGTACTGTTTGGCAATCGCCGTCGCCGCCTTTATCCTTGGTTTTGCGGTTTGCATGTCGTTGATGCGTTAACCCTGCAGGCCTTGTTCCAAAAAGGATGGCAAGAGGGGAAATCGGTTTCCCACGACTCCCCGTTCCCATCTAAGGATTGTATTTCCCTCTTGTCGATCCATCCCAATTACGCGCAAGCTTTTCTCCCTACATAGACACGACTCAAGACCAGGCTATTCCGTGGAAAAGGGAAGAAAGGGAAGGAAAACCAAACGAGTTGGCACAGTTGAGGGTCAAATCCTTTGCGCTTTGCGGAAAAAGGATTATCTTTGCTGGCATGAAACGATTCCTTGTGGTCATATCCATCTTATTGGCACTGGCTTCATGCTCCCAAGACAGGGACGAAATGCGGGAGCGGTTGGACTACGTGAGCCAATGCAACCGCGCCGACACGGTGTTCACCGAGGCGTGGCTGCCCACGGTGGACTCGCTGGTACGCTTCTTCGACCTCCACGGCAACGCCAACGAGCGGATGATGGCGCACTACCTACAAGGGTGCGTACACCATGACATGGGCGAGGCACCGATTGCCTTGGAGTGCTACCAAAAGGCGACGGAAATGGCAGATACGACAAGAAGAGACTGCGACCTCCGCACATTATATTCTGTTTATGGTCAAATGGCGTTGCTCTTCCACATGCAGTTCCTGCCCGATGACGAGATGGAAGCCCTACGAAATTCCGAAAGAATCGCATGGAAGGAAAAAGATGTCTTTAATGCCCTTCGTGCATTCGAGTTGAGGATAAGGCCTTTCTTCCTAAAAGGCGACACTGACAGTGTCCTCTCCGTCACGAGCCAGGCCAGGCAATTGTACCTGAAATATGGTTACAGGAAACATGCCGCATGGGTTTGCAATACCGCCATATACCTATTGACGGAACGTCACATGATGGATGAAGCCGGGAAACTCATATCCATATACGAAAAAGAATCAGGGGTATATGACAAAAAAGGGAATGTCGCCAAAGGGCGCGAGACATACTATGTCATCAAGGGGAACTACCTACTATCTTGTGGAAAGGTGGACTCCGCCTTGGTCTATTTCCAAAATGCACTGGAACACGGACTCATGGAGGGAGCGTACAAGGGGATATTGGCTGTGTATGAAAAGAGGCATGACCCAGACTCAATCGCTAAGTACGCCAAGCTATTCGCAACGTCTAATGACTCCTCATATCTCCATGTCAACCAAGAAAGGATTCACCAGATAAGTGCCTTTTATAATTTCAACCGACATCAGAGAAATGCAGAGCAAGAAGCGGTGGCTCTTGAAAAGTCAAAAAGGATGCTTGCATATCTTGTTACATTGGCGATAGCCTTCGTTTCAATCCTCATTCTATACCATCTCCAAAAGAAGAGGATTGCCGCTAAAAGGACAACCGCCTTGATGGGGGAAATCGTGAACCTGCAATTCGAGATCCAGAAATACAAGGCTGACAAGGAATCCATTATCGTGGAGTATTCAAGCTTGTTGGATGCAAAACGGCAAGAAGGGGACAAACTGTTGAAACGCATCGAATTTTATAAGAGGGAGAAAGATGAAAGAGAGTGTGAACACCAAGAATACATCCAGAAATTGGCTGATATTCAAGCGGAGATTTTACATACCACGGAAGCATATGAGGACTTATTGAATGGCAAGGATGCCACCATTAGAATCCTTGAGGAAGAGGTCGGAAAACTTACCAGGCAATTACGAAAAGACTCAAACATTAATGACCGGCAGATCTTTTACGATTCTCAGGTATACCAGAGGATTAATGGTCTCAGGCAGTTTACGAAAGGCTACAAACCGCCTACAGAGGATGATTGGAGCGGCTTACTTTCCCTGTTTCGCAAATGTTTTTCACGTTTTTTCCTCTTTGTCACCAATGGGAAAAGGCTGACTAAAGACCAGCTTCGTGTCTGCGTGTTATTGCGTCTTGATTTCAGCGAAAGCGAAATGATGTTGCTCATGGGGAAGAGGCATAAGCAGTCAATTACAAACGCCAAGTCGCAAGCAAACGAGAAACTTTTTGGTATAAGGGATGCCAAAACGTTAAAAGAAAACTTGTTTCCATATTTCTAATGGGGTTTAACTGTTGGTGAACTCAAATTTAAGGTGTTGATTCCCAACCCTTTATGAACCCTCACGACTTAAATGATTTACTTTTGATTTACTCAAACAAGGGTAAATAGTTGGGAAAAGTATTGTTATTGCGTATTTTTGCAAAAGTAACCAGCCTAAACAATAACAGTATGTTAAAACATTTAATTCTTTTCCTGTTCTTTCAAGTGCCATCATTCGTGATGGCGAGTGAATGTCTTTTGACTCAAAAGGCCGATGACTTCATTGAATTAACTGTGGGAATATTCGACCCGAC
>JAFRRN010000012.1 GCA_017428055.1 Prevotella sp. | reverse complement strand
GGCGACCAGTTGGCAACGGTTGTTCCATTGATGCCAATAGCGAGTTTAGGCGAGTTGGTAACCCCAGCCGCCGAGATGGTAAGATGTGCTGTTCCCGTATAAGATTGTGGACAATCGAACTTGACCGTCCACTTGCCGTTCTTCGTCTGTGCATAATACCAATCTTGTGCGGGATCGCTCTCTCCCACCGTGTAGGTCAGGTTGGCAGGTACCTCATCCCATAGACCATAAGCACGGACATGGTCACTCAACCGATAGCCGTCGCTCATGCGGTTGTTCTCGCCAACCTGAAACAGTTTGTTCTCGTAACAAGCGGGAGTCCAGTCGATGGTACCCAACTCCACCTCGGCATTATCCACGACAATATCCTTCACTTGCAACTCATCGGTGTTGTCTCCCTTTGTGGCGTATGCCCGCAAGGCGTAAGTTCCTTTCCTCACATTCTTGATGTTGAAACGGCCATGGTCATCGGTCAAAGCCCAAAACATATACTTCTTGCCTTGGTCAAAGAGGTCAGTGTCTGGCTCTGCAAGCACCACTTGGATGGAGTCTTGTGACTGTCCTGTCGTTACGTGAATATGCCCAGACACCGTAGCACGGTCCAAGGGATACAACTCATTCTCAAACCAGACGAATGGCCATTGCCGCTCTTGCTCGTGTGCCTCGCGCTTGGCATCGGCGATGAGCCACTCCGTGTCTTTGCTGGAATTGAAATTGCAATAGATGAAAAAAGGACCATAGAGTTTCCTTTCCCCTTGTTGGTAATACTGAGAGGCTGTGCCAAGGTGTTCGCCTTGCAACATCTGGATGGTAATAGGCGACTTTCCCGTGGCATGAACGGTCAGCTCTTGTTTCATGGGACCGCCAGGGTACCATTCTGGAGAGCAATGGATATTCCACAATCCCACCAACTTATTGGTGTGCATCAAGCCATGGACACTATCGCGCACCACATATTGCGCCCAATTATATTTGGTGTAGATGCTACCGTCCGCCATCTGATACGTGGCATCCTGCACGTAGGCGGGATTGGAAGTGCCGTCTTTCTCCACGGCAGCCATCTCACTATTAGATGGAATCATGCCTCGCATCGTATCGTCCACATAGCCATTGAGCATCGACGATGCCGTGCGGGTACAGACACGAGCCTCTTGCAATTGCACGTTACCTGACGTGCTGGTGCCATTGGCGATGACATAGACATACACGCCACTCACGCCCTTGCGCAGGATGTAGCCTTGTTGCCATTGTAGATCATCGGTCGTATTGGAATAAAGCACCTCCACGTAATCGTCATCCTGTCGCACGATTTCTGCCTTCGAGGGGTTTAGTGCTTTGTTACCGAGACCCTTGGCGGTGTAATCGAAGTAGATTCCCGAACTGCCAAGGAGGTTCAACCCCTTGTATGTTAGTTGGTCGGCACGTCCGTTGCTACCAATATGCAACTTGACAATGCCATTCGACAACGTTGCCTCACGCCCGTTGAGTGTTGCTGTGACATTGCTTTGTGCCCATGCTAAGAGTGACACCATTTGTAGTGCCATTAGAAAGGTAATCGATTTGATTGTTTGCATTATTTGATTTGTTTATTGTTTTCGATTGCAAAAATACAAAAAAACTTGACAACAGAAGACATCATTAAACCAATTCAACATTGAAAAACCAACAATCCTGATTTATTTCCTCTAATTCCATACATATAAGGAGAGAAAGGGGATAATCAAAATGGGCTGTCTCACGACAACCCGATTTGAATTATACAAAAACATTATGAATTTTATCTTAGCGAACAAGATTTTCCAATAGTCTTCTTTTCGGATGCAAAATTACTTGCAATCTACCAATTACACAATACCTAAAAATAGGGTTTTTGCATAATACCTATTTATTAGGATTACCCGGTACGAGTTTAAATAGCAAAGCCCCTCGCGCTTTGATGCGCAAGAGGCTTTGGCTTGTAATGGCATATTGCTAATAATGATGTCACTGGAATGGCAGATACCAGTTGTCAGGGATGAGCAACGACTTCTGTGGATTCTTGTATTGCAACTTCCTTGCGAGCCAGATGCTGCCGAAATTGTCGCCATAAGGTGTTCCCGTCCCATTCTTGTGCCGTGCCATACGGCACAGGTCATAGTAGCGGTTTCCCTCGAATGCGAACTCCAAGGCATACTCATCACAGAGAATATCCTCCAAGGCATTGATGCTGTCTTGCTTGGTAGTACCCACATTGACACCATAGATGTTGGCAATTTCCTTCATCTTCAGGCCTACGATGCTATCAAGCTGGTATGCGGAACGTCCCGGATAGTTGCCATCGCCTACCACTCCCGCACCATGCTGGTGAATACCATAGTTGGTGGAAGTGTAATTGTTGGTGGTCTGGACTGGGAACTTTGAGATGTTCTCGTCTGACAGGAACGGGTAAGTTGTCTGTAGGAGCCGACGTGTATCATCGGTGATATAGGTACGTGCCGAGTCAAGCAACGATGCCGTGATGCCGTCTTTCAGAATGGCAAAGGCTGCATCAATATATCCCAGGCGGTTGAATGCCTCGGCAAGATGGAGGTAGACTGTCGAGGTGCGGTACAGGATAATGTTGCCATTATTGAACTTTGTAATCCATTGTTTTGTAGAGTCCTCACCCTCCCCTTGCGTGATGGTACTACGCAACCGCATGTCACCGAGTTTGGCATTGTTGACATACTGCTGGCGCAAACCTCCCGTCACTTGCTTATAATAATAATACTCAGAACTGTCAGAAAGCGTCGTATAGGCATCGGATGGCGCAATCTGTATCTCATCGACTCGCAAACTGTCAATGGCATTCGACGTCGAATAATAATTGTAGCCAAATGCCAACGGCACATTGGTGGTAACACCACGCAGACTATTCACCGCCATGGGGATGTAAGAGATGATGTCGGTCACGGAGTTGTTATTGAAGACAGAACTCCAGGATATACCGGCCACCGAGCCGTCATAGTCGGACGGCAACATGTCCATATCGTTGCGGGTACGGAGACGCAGACCAGAAGTCATCGACTGCGCATACCGACGGTCAGGATCGGGAGCCACATCCGTGAGGTAAGTGGTGTAATGACGTGCCGCCTTGTCGTAATCGCCCGCCTCAAGATACATCTCGCCGAGGATGACATCCACGGGGATGAAGCAAAGGGTGGGATACATACGCTTGGTTTGTCCCCAGTTGGTAGACCCGATGTTGCCAGAAGTCACGCCGTAGTTAGGTACGGGGAGCCCGGAATATTCCTCTAAGTCTGGAGCCAACTGCGCCACGATACCCTGAATGTCAAGCTGTGGATAGTTGCTGTTGTTGATTTGCGAGATGGTGACCAAGGGTTCCGTGAAGAACGGCACCTTACCATATACCCTTGCCAGTTGCAGATAAGCCCAGGCGCGGAACGCCTTAATGGCTGCATACTCATTGATGACCACATTGGTGCTTCCCGTGCGGAGCGTCGTGTCGCGGTGTGCAATGTAATAGTTGCAGTTGTTGATGACACGATAGTAGACGTATGCGCTATCGTACTTGTTGGCTGTCGTTGCCGAGAAGTTGGCGAGCTGTCGTAGGTTGTTGTCGGTGTAGAACGTTGTTTTCACCAAGTCACCTTGCATTTCCCCTTGGAAGACATACTGGTCAGCCAGCTGTTGCATGGCTTGCATCACGCCAAAGCCGAAGAACACGGAGTCGGTCTTGCTATTAAGTTCCTTGTCAAAGAGCTGGCGAGTGCTATCTGTATCGAGCATGTCGGAGCAAGAGGAGAAAATTAAAACATTAAAAAATGCAAATATTAAAATTCTGATTCGTCGCATAATTGTCTTATCTTTTAGTTCTTTAATCATTTAATTTTTTAACCTTTTAATCTTTACAAGTTGATATTGACTCCAAACTGGAAAGAACGACCCTGTGCGAGGTTGCCACAGTCAATGCCTTGGTAGAGTACGGAGTTTCCGATACTGAACTCCGGATCACTTCCCAAATACTTGGTGAAAGTCAACAAGTTGTTGGCTTGTGCCCAGATGGAGAGTCCTTGCAACATTGTCCAACTGCCTGGTATTGGCACACGGTAAGTAAGCTTGAGGGTCTTCAGGCGCAGATAGCTACCATCCTCTATCCATCGGTCGCTGAAACGATTGTTCCCGATTGGGTCATCAAAGGCGAGGCGTGGTAGGTCTGTCTGCTGTCCCTCATAACGCCAGTGTCCCACTTCTGCAACCTGCTGGTTGTAGAATGTGCTGCCGCTATTGAGAACAGAGCGTTGGTAATTATACACATCATTGCCGAGGCTGTAATTGAATGAAAGGCCCAAAGTGAAGTTTTTCCAATTGACAGAGGCGAAGATGTTGCCAAAGATGTCTGGGTTGGGGTTGCCAATAATGACCTTGTCGCCCTCGTTGATGATGCCATCATTGTTGGTATCGGTGAAATGGACATCACCAGCTACGAAGTTATTGGGGTTGCCAGCGGCATCCTCCATATAGAGATAACCGTTCTTGCCGGCGGCGCGTGCCTCGGCATCAGTGGCAAACACGCCCTCTGTCTTATATCCATAGAACAATCCCACCGGATTTCCCACGGATGTAAGGATGTTGTTGTCGCCATAGACCGACGTGGTATAATCGCCATTGGGCAGTTTCTTCACCTTATTGACATAATGACCCATGCTTGCGCCAACCTCTACATGCCAGTCTTTGCTGACGATGGGCTTGCCAGTGACTGCGAGTTCAAAGCCTTGGTTCTCCAATTCACCCCCGTTGGTCCAATAGGTGTTGATACCTCCGATGGGGTTCTCGAATGTCATCATCGTCAGCAAGTCGGACGTGCGGCTGATGTAATAGTTGAAGTCAATGCCCACACGGTTGTTCAACAGGTAGCTCTTGAAGCCGATGTTGAACTTCTTGCTGGTCTCCCACTTGATTTCATCGTTGCCGATATTGGTAAGCTGTAGACCTGTTGCGATATAATTGTAACGCACGGCGGAAAGGCTTGTACGGGCAGCATAATTGCTGATGTCATCATTGCCACTCATGTCAAAGCCTCCTTGTAGGCGGAGGTAGTTAATGCCAGCATGTTTGGGAAACCACTTCTCATTCGTCAATACCCATCCAAGTTGAACACTGGGGAACAAGGCCCAACGGACTCCCGCAAGGCTCAGGCCACCCGCATTCTCTCCGAAGCGGCTGTTTGCCTCAGCAGACAATGACACTGTTGCAAAGTAGCGGTTCATGTAATTGTAATCCACATTGCCATACCAGCGCATGTTCTTCCACACGTCATTGGAGCCAGAGATGTGTTGATAGCCCGTCGTGGAACTCAAAGCGGGGTTCTTGTCATTGGTATATCCCGTGTACTCCGTCTTGAGGTCATTGTCATCGAATGAGAAATAAGTGTAACGGAAACCAGCGAAAGCCCCAAGGGTATGGCGGCCAAATTTACGATTCCAGTCAAGGTGGGTATCGCTCACCACATTGATTTCCTTGGAGAAGAGTGATGCCGTCATACTCGTGACACGTCCCAGGTCGCTAATCTCAAACGGCGGCATTCCCGTATATGGCCGGTAATAGCGCTGGGAGTTGCGGTCGAGGTTATAGCTGAACATCGTGGTGATGCTCAGGTTGTCATTGAAAGTGAAGGTGGGCTCCACCCGCACATTGAAGTAGGTATTTTCTGCCTTGTTCTTGTTATCGCCTTTTGAATTGGCGAGGATGGCAACCGGGTTGGCCAACGAATAATCATCGCCCAACTGGCTAAAGATGTCATCATAGTCGCTCAACAACGATGAGAATCCTCCAATGATGGCATTATACTGGTATGGACTCACCAATGGCGACTTGATCAACGACAGGAATGTGGGAGAGGTGATGGCAGCAGCATCGAAATCGGCTGGTGCGCCATCATCGAAGACGTTGTTGTTTGTCCTGCTGATGGAGATGTCAAACTTTGTCTTCAAGTTCCACAAGATATTGATGTCGGTGTTGAAACGCACATTCATACGGTTAAAGTCATTCTTCTTGGCCGTAGACTGTGCATCCATGTAACCAACGGAAAGGTTGTACATGCCGATGTCATCGCCTCCTTGTACGTTGATGCTGTAATTCTGACTGATGGCTGTGCGGTATACATAGTCAGACCAGTCTGTATCGTTGTGATACGTATGATAGTAATATCCTGCGGGGTCATCGTTGAGGAAACGATATTGGATAGGGGTGTTGCGGTCGGTATTGGCCTTAACCGTTCCCAACATCTCCGTTGCGTATGTGCGATATTGCCGCGCATTCATCATTGTGGGGAGCTGTGGAACGAGGCTCACGCCAGCATAGATGTTGGCATCGATACGTGTCGCCATGGAATGTCCACGCTTCGTGGAAATCAATATCACGCCATTGGCACCACGGGCACCATAGAGTGCGGTGGCATTCTTCAGCACTTTCACCTCGTCGATGTCTTCTGGGGAGATATTGGCAAGGATGTTGTTGAATTGCCCGCTATGCAATGAGGCGCGATTTTGCTGCATGTCTTGCTCGATGCCATCAATCACGATAAGTGGCTGTGCATTGGCATTCAAAGAGTTGAAGCCACGAATGAACATGGAGGCACCAGCATCGGGGGCGGCAGAACGGATGATGCTATGAATGTCCGCCCCCATATTGTTGGCAATCTCATTGTCGATAGTCACGGAATGCCCATCAACAACAAAGCCATTGGTAGCGGTATACTCGGTAGCATCGTCATACATCTTACCATAAGCGTCGGGCAACATGAAAATGCGAATGTGCTGCAACGAGTCGTTGGCATTAACGGCAACCTGTTGCGACAGGAACGAAGGTGAATGCACAAAGAGACTGGTGGTGAACGTGGGTACCTTGATGACAAACGACCCATCGGCCTTTGTCATGGCGGTATACATCTCGTTGCCGAGCGTGCGAAGCTGGATACCGGCGAGAGGCTTCTTGCTGGCTTGGTCAAGTACTTCGCCCTTGAGTGTCATCATGGGATAGCTCGTCGTGTTGACTTTCTTACGGACGGGCTGCTTGATGGAAGTCTCCACCTCTTCCGTTTCGTCGTCTTGCGCCAATACGGGGGCGGATAAGCTGATTGCGAGAATGCAGAGGATGAGCCTGAAGCCTTTACTCTGCCCTATATGATAAATGATACTTTTCATGGTCATTCCTCCTTAGTTGCTTGATATTCGTCCTTTTCCACGGGCTTTAAGATAATTGCGGCGATGCGCAAATCACGAGTGTATGTTTTCATCAAGGGACTAAATACGCTAAAGTCCGTGGTAATCTTCAAGTTAGGATACATTTTCTCCCCCAAGCCAAGATAGGCAATGGGAAACTTAATCGTACCGACAAACATAGTATCAACCTTCGATGTGTCGTTGACCAATTGCTTGGCGAAATGCGCACTGGTGGTCGTGGTGTGGTTAGTTCCTGTCCATGTCTGTTGCAATGCGCCTTTCTCGTTACAATAGCTCAAGTCGAAGTTAAGCTGGTTGGGACGAACCTCCGTCAAGGTATCGGTAGAATCCACATTGGGTGGAACAATGACACAATAAAGATTGTAGGTCGTCGACAACACACCGGGCAACTTGATGTCAAGCTCGGGCTTTGAATAATTGCTGGTGGGTTCTACCCAGAGATAACTGATGTATCCATATTCAAACGTTCCCTTGGTGGGGTCTGGATTATTGACCTGCACAATGTGGTTAGACCCATTCCAAGTGACAGACCTTCCGATGGGAGAGATGACAAGTTCGGGCGCCCAACCCTCCCAAGGCAAAATGGCGAGCGAGTCAACGATGCGCGCATAACCATTGCTCATCCTCTCCTTGTCCTTGGTCTGTGCCAGGATTTCCTGTGGGTTGGAAAGCTTGTTACGGGTGGTCGTGCGCAGCGTGTCTGTATATATGGCAGTGGGGTCTTCCACCCATCGGTTGTATTCATTGTTGTTATTGAATACCAGGTTATTGATGATAGACCGCTTAGTCAGCGAGTCAGCCATGTAGACATTGTCAATCGTTACCGTCGTTGAAGGAACAGAAGTCGCCGATACGGCGGCATCTACATCTTGGGCGATGGTTGTCTGTATATAATTATAATATGGCTTAATCTTATCATACGCTTTCACCCATGCCTCATTGGTAGGCATAATCATCGTATACGAGGAGTCCTCATGGGCAATACGGGCATTGAGCGAGCCATACAGTGAGTTGGTGGTAATCATCACGGAGTCAATGTAGGTCTGCTTACCATTCACCGTAGGTCCTACGACGCTGTTGCTTTCATCAAGGTAAACATTCTCATACTTCTTGAAATACTGCTCCAAGGAGTCGATACCCTCACGCTGGAAGATATACTCATAGATGTTGGGATAGAACGTAGCGGCACCTTGCAGGGTGTGGACGACACCATTGATGCTCGGGAGATTTGTTTGCGCCACATCCACATCGGCATATTTGTATGTGCCATTCCCCTCAAAGAGGAAACTCTTGTCGTTGAGCGCATGAACACGCTCGTCAATGGAACCAGACACGAGGTGGTTGTATTCCGCCACATGGCTTTTCACAAACCGATAGAGCACGGTCGCATCATCCTGGTTAAGGAGGGCATTGGCATCATACGTGCCATCTAATGGTGCCCACACGGTATAGAAATGCGACTGTTGCAATGCCGCATCAAAGCCGACCTTCTTGATGATGCTCTGGAAATTGGAAAGGCTTCCGTTCTGCGAGATGTTCTCCCAAAGGGTATTGTCGGCTGTGGCATTGACATCCATCGGCACCTCATTGTAATCATCGAAGTCGGTACATGATGAGGCAGCAAGCATGGTAGCTGCCATCATCACACCTATATATTTATTCACTTTCATATCCTTGTCAATCATTAGTGATTTACTGTCTATTGATTAATACCAGTCCTCAGAATATTGGTCGTTATCCAAGACACTGATAGGCACGAACTCTACGAAGTCGAGCTGCCACTTGAGGTCAGAATCATCATTGATAACGTTCTTGTAACGGAACCAGAAGTCCTCGCTCTGCTTGATGTTGACACGGCCCAAGATACGGCGGAGTGTCACCACACCATCGCCACGGCAGTTCTTCGTGGTCTTGGTATCGCCGTCATCGCCGGGGTGTCCGCAGAAAGAGTACGGACCGCGCATATACCCACGGTTGCGCATGGCCTCGTCGGTGGCAATACCCAAATCATCCTCCTCGTAGAAGGATGTCCAGCCGATACGCGGGTCGGTCTCTTGGATACGCACGTCGAGAGGTATGCTGAGCGCAATCATTTTCTGCACATCCTTGGAAGTGCCATAATAGAACTGCATCATGCCGCCATGGCCCATCGGTGAATAGAACAAGCGGAACTCATAGATGCCTGACGGCACTGGGGGCAACTTAACGGCGAGGTCATACTGTCCCCATCCTTGGAAGGCATCGGCTTGGTAGGCGCGATAGTCACCCTTGATATTGTATCTCAGTTTTGATTGCTCCCCATTGTAGCAAACCACACCGTCAAAGAAATCCGTGGGGAATGCCAGACGCGCCCCACTGCCACCACCATTCATGGCAGACACCTCGTTCATATAGAGATAGCGGAATCCATTGTTGATGAACTCGGGCAGGAAGGTTGTCGCCTCGAAACGCAGACGCTCATTTAACACGCCATTGGGAACCTGTGCATTGTACACCAACGGCTTGCTAATGGGATGGATATAACCATTGTAAGCCGAGATGTCACGACGCTCAATGACAACACCATGCTCGATGACTTGGTGGTTGTTGCCTTGCGTGCCCACCTCGTCGGTCAACGTGTTAAATGTGCGATAGCGGTTGATGTACAGGGTCTTGCCAGGCTGCGGCTCCCATATCTTCATCAAAGTATTGGGGAGCATCGTCTCATAATAGTCGTAGGGGTCGGCACCGTTGACATAGTTCCACTTGTCCGTGCCAGCGGGGACACCCGCCTTGTCCTCAAAGACCAATTGATCTTGTGCCATCGACGCATATAGGATATGGTATGCCACGAACATGTTGAGGGCATTAAAACGGTTGGTGTAATCGTTCCCCGTGCTGACCGTCAGTCCTAACTCCCGCATGTAGTCGTACCATTGCGGGGCGTTGGCATACACATTGTTGGCATATTGCACCAGGTCATCGAAACTATTGATGCCATTGGCACGGAACACCTCGTCGCTCTCGGCGAAGATGGTATATCCAACCTTACATTCCGTCGGGCAATACAACTCGCTACCATTGGTATCAGTACAGTCGGCGGGTTTCGTGTAAACGATGTTCTTGGACGATTGTGCGACAGAGTCTGCCAAGCCCGTGCGTTGCAATGCCTCGCTGAAGATGGAGAACTCCTCCAACCGCTCAAAGGTGTCGCCGAGCAGACGCGAGGAGCGTGGCACAACCCTGTTGACCTTGTGTACCAGGCCATTGGTCACCTCGTTGTCCTCGCTGATAATGACCGACACCTCATTGAGTACCGTTTGTCCCAAGGAGTCCACTTTGGAAGAGATGGGGCGACCCAGCATCGTGGAAATCGTTGCGCCACTACCTCCCATCTCGATGATGCTGTATAAGCCATTGGTGAGATGGTAACGGGCAATGTCATTGCAGAGAGAATCGGAAAGCCCCTCAAGGGAATTCTCCGTCATGCTGTTGTGCGGCACCACTGCCTCGGGGTCATTCCATAAACTGTCAAGATACAACCTCACACCCTCATTGGTGGGCGCATAGCATGTATATTGACCATACGATGCCATCATGCGGTCAAGCCTCACCCGGGAGAGGATATAATTGAAAGATGTCAAGTCGCTATCCTTCTGGATGAAAGACTCCACCGTCTCCCCCGTAAAGGTATATAGGTTTGACTCGTCGGGTTCCTTGTTGCATGAGCCGAAAGCCAAGGAAGCAACAAGCAACGCTAATCCTGATTTAAATATCGTCTTATTCATAATTCACAACCTTCTGTTAATAGTTCTTTTTATACTCATCGGCATCACTATATGCAGGATTCTGACGCAACAAAGCGTTCACATCAATGTCGCTTTGGTTGATGGGCATGTAGAGATAAGGCTCGGTACGCATCTTCGATGCCGCAGCGGCGGCTCCCGAGGTGTATTTGCGCGTTGCCCAGTTCAACATGTTGGCATCGTTGCGCACGAATGTTTTGCCGGCATCCTCCTGTGCGGCGAGGATTGTTGTATAGTCGATGCCGTCCACATGGCGGAAGTTATAGCGTAGGAGGTCATACCAACGCTTTCCCTCAAAGCATAGCTCGCGCAGTCTCTCTTGCAAGACCAATGTCTCCATGGAAGCCTTGGTGTTGTAATAGCTCCATTTCAAAGAGTCATTGCCTAAACTACCGCTATAGATGCTCCTGCTATTGACATATTGCACGAGGTTGAAAGCGTCACGCAGCTGCGGGTCGTTGTTGTCTGACGCCAGCGCAGTCTCTGCCTCTGCTTTCATCAGCATCACGTCTGACAGGCGGTAGAAGATATAATTCTGTGCGAAGTTGTCATACGCACGGTCTGCTTGCCTTGACTGTCCCGACATACCGACGGGGTTGTTGATGTTCCATTCCATCTGCGTCACCATCTTGCGCACATCGTAAGCGTCCGCTCCCGTACCGACAGCATAGCAGTTCTGCAAATAGCGATAGTCGCCCGTCTGAGTGTAGACGGCTGCGCCACTGCCTACCGTGCCGAAGATGGCGGAGGCTTTCATGTAGCCATTCGGTGAGTTGGTATTACGATACTTATAGAGATACTGGCAAAGAGCGACATTGGAATTGTTCCTTCCGTCGAATTGCAGCTCAAAGATACTCTCTTCAGCATTCTGGTCAATGAAGATATTGGTAAAAGCCTGGGTGCCGTCAGCAAGGGGATACTCCTTCACGACCACCTCGTTGCGGCCAGGGACATGTTGCAGTTTCTTCGACTCAATCACCTTGTCGCAATACTCAACACACTTCATGTAATCCGCATCGCTGTGCATCACCGAGCCTCTCCAGAGATAGATGTCCGCCAACATGGCGTCGATGGCATCGCGGTTGATATGCCCCACCCTCTTCCAGTCGGAGAACGCGGTCGGGTCAAGGGCTGATTTCTCTGCTTCCACGAGATCGTTGATGCAGCATTGCAATACGGAGTCGGGGTTCGACTGCGGGATATTCATCTCCTCGCTGCTCGTCATGTAAGCATGTGCGTTATAGGGGATGTCGCGGAAGTTGCGCACCAAGTAGAAGTAGCACAACGCCCGCAACGCCAACATCTGTGAGCGGTCGGTCTGGTAGTCGCCCTCGGTGTACGAGGGGTCGATAGACATCACGCCCTCCGCCTTGTCAAGTACAATGTTGCAATTGTTTATCACAGAATAGAGGCATGCCCATGACGCAAAGGTGTTGTCTGTCTGCGTGTTCTGGGCATCAATCTCATTGAGGGCATTGACCGTGGCATTCGACGAGATGGAACTGACGGGCAACAGCTCATCGGAGCGGAAGTCGCCCCAGACGATGAGTCGGCTGATGACATCCGATGAAACCATCGACTTGTAGGCACCCTCCACCATCAACGACACATCCGACTTGGTCTTCCAGAAGTCCTCATCCACTGTCTTGTCATCGGGCAAGATCACGGTATCGATACACGATACCATCATCATGGTCGCACATATTATATATAAATACTTTTTCATCTTGTCCTCCTTTCTTAGAATCCGATATTGATACTTGCCGTAAACGACTTGGAACGCGGGGTCTGCGAGTCATCGACCGCCAATCCCCAGCCGCTGGTGGAGATCTCTGGGTCGGTGCCGCTATACTTCGTCCAGCAATAGAGGTTATTGACTGAGAGATAGAGCTGCAATTGGTTCAGTCCCCATTTCTTAATCAATTTCTTGTCAAACGTATAAGCCAGCTGCAAGTTGTTGAAACGCACGAATGAGCCATTCTCCACGTAGCGGTCGGAAGCCTGGAAGTTGTAACCAGAGTTGTACATGGCACGCGGCATCGGCGTGATGTCGCCATCCTTGCGCCAACGATAGTTGACTGTGGCACATTGGTTATAGGTATTAAACATCTCCTGCAAGTTGAGACGGGCGAGGTTGACGACCTTGTTACCAAAGCGATAGGCAAAACGGGTCTTCAAACTCCATCGTCCATAACGGAAGGAGAAGTTGAAACCACCTTGCACCTTGGGCTGTGAATTGCCAAGGTATACGATGTCAAGGGCGTTGATCTGTCCGTCGTTGTTGATGTCCTCATACATGGCATCACCTCCTTGGAAAGTATACGTGGCGCTGTTGCCGTCATAATTATATACAAGGTGTTGGGGATGACCTTGGCTGGTCATAAGCACCTTGCCATCAGACCCCAGCACAATGGGGAACGTCTTGCCGCTTGCCAACTCGCTGTTAATCCATGCCTCGTATTCGGTGGCATTGAGGTTATGTTCCTTTTGGTAGTTCTCCAAATAGTCATAGCTGTATTGGTAAACGCCCTTGTAGCGGAATCCATAGATAGACCCAAGGGCATTTCCCACCTGCACACGGTTCAGGTAGCCCGTAGTGTTCTTGTTGGTGGGCCTTGTCGTGGCACTCCATTCCGAGTTGATGGCATCCAGCACACGTTGGTCCATCTCCTTAATCTCGTTGAAGTTTTGGGCGACATTGATGCCTGCATCCATCGAGAACTTCCCAATCTTAATGAAGCGGCGGCCATTGATGTTCATTTCCCAACCGTCGTTGTTCATCTGTCCCACGTTGGCGTATGACACCTTGGAATAACCCGTCGTCGAAGGGATGCGGACGCTTGACATCAATAGGTCTTTCGTCTCCTTGTGGTAGTAGTCAAACTCCACTTCGAGCATGTCATTAAGGAATCCAAAGTTGGCACCAAGGTTGTAGGATGTAGTCTTCTCCCAACGCAAGTCATCAAGCTTCAATCCATCGATGGAAGCCGTGGTGAGAGCTGTGGTACCTACACCATACGACCCTGCGCTGGTGTTGTAAGTGGAATAGAACAGGTAGTCGGCATCGGGAGCCTTACCATTGATACCCCATGAGGCACGGAGTCCCAACATAGAAAGGGTCTTGCCCTTAATCTTCTTCATGAATGGCTCGTCAATGATATTGTATCTCAAACTCACGCCGGGGAAATAAGCCCATTTGTTTTTCGGGCCAAACTTGGAATTGCCATCGGCGCGGACGGATAAGCCGACATTATAGATTCCCTTGTAGGAGAAGTGGCCGTTGTAAAGCCAGTTCTGAGAGTTGGAACGGCTATTGCCACTCGACATTCCCGCGCTGCCGTTCACGTCCTTACTTGTAGGAAGCACACCGTCAATCGTTGGTGATGTGATGCCATCGGGCAGGTCATATTGCGAGATATACTGCGAGTTGCTCTTCGACGTACTCAACTCATAGCGCAAAAGCATCGTGGCAGTTAGGTCTGCATTCTTGAAATATGGAGTGTATTGCAACTCTGCCCTTGCCCCAATCTTCAGGCGGTTAGACTCGGAATTGCTGCTGGCGTTGTAGCCCGTCGTCGTCCAGTTATCGGTAGACATGGCTGCAGGATGATAGGTTGGTACGCTCCGCGCGTAGATGTCGAAGTCCACACGTCCGTTGAATGTCAGGCGGTGTTGCCCCTCGCCCGTCCCGAGCAACTCATACTTCACGGCGAAGTCGGGTGTGATGCGGTAGGTCTGGTCCTTCTTCCACGCCAGGTTGGCAATGGCGATAGGGTTACCCAAGCTACGTATAGACTCCAATTGGCTCGAAGAGTAGTTTCCAGAATAAGGTGTCCTTCCCGTGGGAGCCGTGGGGTTCATCAAGTAGTATTCGTCTGTGTCTGTGCCATCGGCATTCTGTCGGTAGATGCTCATGTTGGGAGCCAACTTCTGCGCGATGCCTAACAACCCGCTATAATTCTGGAAATTATTGGTATAGGTCAATGCAAAGTTGGTGGAGAACAGGATGCGGTCGCTGACATTGTAGTCCAACACGAGGCGGGTGGAGAAACGGTCGAGCTTCTGCTTGATGATGGAGCCTGTCTGGTGGTCATATCCCGCGGATATACGGAAACGTGCCTTCTGGCCGCCACCGCTGAGGTTCATGTTGTACGAGTGCATCTGTCCAAACTGCTTCACGGCCTTCACCCAGTCGGTGTTATTGTTCCAATTCTCATACTCCGCCCAACTGGGGTCATAGTTCAACTCCGCGATGCTGGTAGTGGCATTGGATGCCTGGGAGGGATTATAAAACTCCTCCTTCATCAACATCGTATAGTCGTCGCCATTCAACAGTTCGTAGCCATCGGGTTGCCAAGTACCCGTGAACTTATAGGAGAAGTTCACGCGCGTCTTGCCCCTCGCACCACGCTTGGTGGTAATCTGGATGACACCATTGGCACCATTCACACCCCACACTGCCGTAGCAGCGGCATCTTTCAACACCGTGATAGACGCGATGTCCTCCACGTTCACCGACAAGAGCGAGGCATATTGCTCCTCGTTTGCATTGGCGAAGTCAAAGGTTTCATCGGGGTTGTCAAAAATCTTGTCATCGACAACAATCAGAGGCTCGGCATTTCCGTTGATGGTGGTGACACCACGGAGGCGCATCGTTGTACCGGCACCGAGGTTTCCGGAATTGCTCACAATGTCAAGACCGGCAATCTCACCTTGCAACGCCTCATCGGCAGAGGTGAACGATAGGCCTTCAACAGACTCCATGTTGAATGTCTGCTGGGCAACGGAAATCTCCCTCTTGGGAATAAACAGGCCGCCGGAGCCGGTGCGCGTTGCCTTGACCGTCACCTCTTGCAGGGTCGTAGACTCTGGCTCAAGCACGATGTCAAAGCTCTCTTGGTTGCCGATGGGAATCGTTTTGGTCTTGTCGCCCACGAAGGAGACCACCAGTTTGTTCTTGTCACTCTTCACTTCCATCGAGAAGTTACCGTTGACATCCGTCTGGGCGGCGGAGACAATACGGTTGTTGGCATCACGTTCCACGACGTTTGCCATCATGATCGGTCCCATATTGTCGCTCACCGTTCCCGAGATACGCTTCTGTGCCATCATCACTTGCGTGATGGAGCAGAGCAAAGCGATGATAAATATCTTTCTCATTAGGTTATTCATTTTCATTCCTCCTATTTAATCGACATACGAAGGATCCCATGTCGGCTTGCCAGAAGAATCCTTATAAAGATAGAAAGGTTCTGTAATCTCATGCACGGAGCAGAATGAAGAGGTCGTGATGGCCGTAGCCGACGTGCGCGAGGAATTAAACCAATAGTCGCGAGCCATCTGGTTGGTTACCGTCTCGGCGTTGTTAGCATTGACGGAGTGGCTTATACCAGCTTCGTCAACAATGTTGATGATGCCGCTTCCGCCAGAGATTTCCAGTTTACGTGCCAATCCTAACTCATCCGTCGCCAACGTCTGGTACTCCCCACCCTCCACGACGTTATCGGCATAGAGGGAGATGCTCTGGAAATGATACCTCACAAACTTACGGATGGCGTTGATCATCTTCTTGGCATTGGCGCGAACCTCGGCACTTGCCTCATCGCCATACTCATCGAAAAGAGCCTGTATCTCGCTCCAACGGGGCAGCCCGGCGGCGTATGCCTTCTGCATGGCATCGTTGTCGGGCGCATAGAGCGTATAGTTATAGGTGTTGAACATCTTGACGTTTTCGTCAAGGCAAGCATTCGACACGGAGTTGTTGCCCGTGCCGTATGTGGAAGTGAACACGATGTACTGGTCTTGCTCGGTCGTGCCAAACGAGTTCTTGTCGGCAGAGATGCCCGCCCAAGAGAGGACGTTGTCGGCGGAGAAGCCCGAACATGCCTCATAAAACTCCGAGAATTGGCTGTTGTCTCGCAACACCCGCGACACGCTGCGCTGAGGCGCCTGTATGATATGGTCGATGCGGTAAGCCTTACCGTTCTTCTCATTGTACACCTCCTCAATCTGCGGGGTGCCGATATTCTCGTTTTCGATTTGCGCTCCGCTCATGACATACCCACCTTGTTCGGAGCTGCTCACATAGATAGCACCACCGTGCTTGGTCTGGTAATAATGGTTTCTGCCTAATGTCTCGCCATCGCCTAACAAGACGGTGTGATAGTTCAGGATGTCCACCAGCTGCGACGAGCGCTGCGTGATGTCCGACACCTCGCCAATGCGCTCGCCAATGGTGTTGTCGGCCTTGTTGTAGTAGAAGCGTTCGCAACGGATATTGGGTGTGCGGTTGGAGTCGTAGTAGAAATGGAGCACTTCCGGACGAGTATGTCCCAGCGACGTGGGGTCAATATAGTATTGGTCAAATGCCTCGTCGTCGGGGATGAAGAACGCATAGTTGGCACTCATTGCCAACAGGTAGAAGCGGAAGTCCACGCCGAGGTAACTGCGGTCTTGTATCGCCCAGTTCATCACGCGCATATCGGGATAGGACGAGGCGGGGGCCAACACGGCCTGGTACTCATCGGGGGCGAGCATGTCTTTCAGGATGTAAATCACGCCGTTGTTTGCAATCTTGATGTCATACTTGCCATCTTCCTTCTTTTTCAGGTAGCCGATATTCATGCCCATGTTCTCAGAGGCGTCGTTGATGATGGTGGTGAACTTGCTTGGGACGGTCTCCACGAAGGAGTTTTTCTGCAAGTTCTTGATGAAAGCCGTCAACACCTGCGGGTTGCGGGCATGGAGCGAGTCGAGGTTCTCCATCAGGTTTTCCTCGGTATTGTCCTTGTCACCATAGATGTCGATGAGGAATGCGCCATTGCCACCCTTCAGGAAATAGGTCTTAAAGGCAGCGTCATCTGGCACGAACATCGCACCGATGTCGGTGATGGTATAGTCTATCGACGACACGTTGGCATGGGAGGGATAATATTGGTTCCATCCGGGGTCGTATGCCAGGTAACGTCCCTGGCCGAGGGTGCGCCCGTTGGGGTCCACTACCAATGTACCGTTCTGCGACCGCGAGCTCACATATCTCACCTGGAAGATGGAGTCGATGGTGCTCTTGCCATTGGCGACGGCCCAGTCGTTGTAGTTGTTGGTCGTCTGCTGGTCGAAATAGGGTGCGGCGAAATAGTCAAGGACACGGCTGAAGATGCTCGTCTCCTCGGTGGAGCGTAGCACTTGCGCCATGTTTCCCGGCGGTACGAGGACATCTTGCAACTGCTGGATGTAGCCGTTCATACATGTCACGTCGCGGTTGATGATACGGTCGTTGAACACGTACGCGGGCTTGGTGTCCTCATTGTAAGCCTCGCCCGTCAAGATATAGAAATCGCTCTCGTCACCTTCGGTGGTAATAGAGTTGTTCACCATCTGCTCACGGGTGAAATGCACCATCATCGGGCGCGTGTTGTCGCTCACCACGTCAATGCCCTTGTAATACTTGGTCCACCAGTTGTTGTTCTTGGGCATGTCGGCAGGGCCGTAGAGATGGGTGATGGAGTCGATGACGCTGACCGACGTGGCGTGTTTCACCGCCAGTCCCTTGGTGACTCCGCTGCCGTTGCTGACATTGGAGAGCATGTCAACCAACAGGGCGTTGTCGATCATCGACGAATAGAGCAACAGTTTCTTCTGTGCCTCGGAGAGGCCTTCATAGCTGCGCACCCCCCAAGGATTGTCTTGGAAGAAACGCGCAAAGGCTTCGTCGTTGGCAGGAAACACCGTCTTACTTCCCGTGCGTGACAGAGTGCTTGCATAGTCGAGGTCGTTCACCAACCGCAGGTACGTGTCAAACGTACCCGTCAGCCGTGCCTGGTCGGCCTTCTGCAATTCCTCATAGATGCTGCCGCCGAGCCACTCGGGCTTGACCTCAGCATCTACTTCCTCATTCTTATCCACACAGGAAGTCATCAGCCCCATACATACGAGACTGACACAAATGAAGAATTTTTTCATGTTCCTATAAAGTTAATAATTTGTTTTATCAAGACGAATAAAAATCATCAATTAGGTTTAATGGTGCAAATTTACGCTAAAAAAATCAAATTGCAAAACGATACGATACGAAAATTAGGCTATTCCCAAAAATCAAAGGTGAAATGTCACAAACATCTTACAACCAATGCTTCATTCCCTTTTCATGAAGTGATACAAGGAGTATGATGGCTGTTATCTTGCGCGTTATGCCCAGTGGTTCTTCTGGTTCTTCTTCGTTTTGGGATTCTCGTTGTCCATTTACGCAATAGTCATGATTGTTGGCAAATGGCAAGGCTGGTCTTGACATCATCAAATGTTCCCATCATGGTTTCCGAGACACAGTTTGGGAACAATTAACCCACTAACTATCAGCATAGTTGCTGAAAATCAGTGGGATTCGTTGAAGTGGAATCAATCTTGATAAGATAAATGATGGCGTTTATAACCAAGGTACATTATAATCATTTTCTGTCTCGTCCGCTACAAAGAAGTTGTCAGGAGGCAGAATAATTTTCGCTTTGGCTAATCGTTCAAGATAGTTACTTCGAATGTCTGCATTCTCAATTTCTTCTCTTCGTGCTTTGCCCATAGCCAAAAAATCAATTTCCATTTCCAAGCCCAAGTAACATCTGTCCAACAGATTTGCGGCAATGCCAGTTGTGGCACTTCCGCTAAATGGGTCAAGAATCCATGCCCCTGGTTTGGTGCTGGCTTGTATCAATCTTGCCAACACCCCTAAAGGTTTTTGCGTAGGATGCTTGCCACATGATTTCTCCCAACGGCCAATAGCCGGCAGTTGCCATACGTCCGTCATCTGCTTGTCACCATTGAGTTGTTTCATCAGGTCGTAGTTAAAGAGATAAGACAATCCCATATTCCGTTTTAAGTTCACGACGCACATTTTCCCAATCTCTGAAGATGGCGCAGTCAAGATGGTCATACAACACATCTTCTTCGTTCCAGAAACTGATGACTTGCCAGTTTGGGTCGTAGGTGAGTTTTACGCCTTCCTTTCGGTCTTGAAAGATAATGCCTATAGCAGGCTCGCCCTTTATTCCAAAAATAACATTTGACGTTTTCATCATTAAACATCTGCCAATTGTCTTACAATAAATTCAGCAGGGGCGAAACCAGCCTCTATTATCCAAGGATTCTCCTTTATGAGATTTTCTTTGGCTTCCACTTTGTCCTTTCCTTTGGCAATTCCAAACATTTGACAGTTCTCAATGTCATTGCCATTAGGGTCTTGGGTAAACCCTTCTGTCGTATAAATGATGTATTCGCTCATTTTAACACTGTTGTATTATCTGGTTAATACTCTCCCCAACAACGTATCCTTGTAATAATACTTTGTCAGCGATACCATTTCGTATTCAGGTAGGCTCTCCAAGAACTCCAATTCGAACACCAAACGTGGTTCTTCGTCGCTCGACTCTGGATGAATCTCGGCTTTGTTGCCGATGCGAGCCACACGAATCAAATACAAATCGCGTACTCCCTTGCCTTTGATATATGGCATGAAATAGTAGAGCTTGTTGATTGCGACAGTCGATGGAAACGTCTTTGTCTTACCTGTGTAATAGACTTTTGTCGGCTCTTCCGTCAAGAAGTATTTCTCGTTGTCCTTCTTCACCAATCCAATCAGAAGGTGCTTTGCTGGGTCGAGTGTATATTGCTTTTTCGGACGATTCACCACCAAAGGCTTTTCTTCGTCAGCAAACAATCCCAAGTCAAGCATCGGTCTTGCATCTCGATAGGTGAAGATAGGCTTTGTTGAGACAGCCGCCTCATCATAGATGAACTGATACAAGCTCTTGCCAATCTCCTGCACAATGCCGCACACCAACGCATTTCCCATCAAGAAAGCACGTCTGCCCTCAGATACTTCTGGATGCAAAGTGTGATTGTCGGGAAACATATTCAAGCGTTCCAACTCTATCGGGAGCAGACGGCGAAAACGATCCGACTTGGTTTTCACTACATGCTTAAAACGCGATGGAGCTGTACCACCTTCACCAGTAATGATGGTGCGTGACGGCTGGTCGAGATAGTCAGGGAAGGTCATACCACCCTCAGAGAAGGTGTACTTGAATCCTTCCTTAGAAACACGCTCGATTTTCTTTGCGCCCTTCTCATATTCCCACTTGGGCAGCTCGTCCTCAGGAATAAAGAAGTCTTCAGGAACCAAGTTCTCATCAATCAGATTATCGCCAAGCGTCTGACGTGGCCCGTCATAGACAGCCTCTGCAACAACGGAATAAACGTGACGGTCCATCATCATGCCGGCATTGCCGAAAGGACTTTCTTTCTTGCCTTTATTGAAGCCTGCCGAAACTTCTTGAATTGAACCAACAATGTCAAACTCAGAAACAGAATTGTCTTTAGGTCTGAACTCGAAAGCCTTTGCCATCACGCCATCGAACTCCAACCAATCCTCCATCCGTTCAATCTTCTTGGCGATAACAGAACTTTTCTGATAGCCTACGATGTAAGTCCTTCGGCGACGTTGCGGCATACCGTATTCTGCGGCATTGATGATACGCCACTCAACGACATATCCAAGGTCTGCCAACGAAGCCAAGATGATTGCGAAGTCACGTCCACGCTGAGTAGCTGGAGAATTCAGCAGTCGGTCAACATTCTCGAAGAATATGTATTGCGGACGCTTGTCACCTTTCTCGTTCAAGATGCGATAAATCTGCCACCACAGCACGCCTTTCTTTCCCTCGATACCGCCAGAGCGACTGAGCGACGCTGCTACAGAATAGTCTTGACAGGGGAAGCCACCCACTAACAAATCGTGGTCGGGTATCTCAGATGTCTGCACGGCGTTGATGTCCTTGTTGCTATGTCCCTTTGAACCAAATCTTGCACGATAAACCAACGATGCGTCTTGATGCTGCGTCGAAGGCTCCCACTGGTTGTTCCAGACGGTCTCGTAGGCATCCGATGCTCCTTCAAGCCCAATGCGGAAGCCACCCACACCGGCAAACAGTTCTACTACTTTGATTTTATGTTTAGCCATTCTTTTTCGAATATATCTTTGTTTTTACGATTTCAAGGATATAGTCGTTGTTCAGCCAAAAGCACTTTGGCTGTACCCTAATTCCTTGCGGCGTGCCAACTGTCTGTCCCTTTGTACCATGAGGACGAACATGACAAATGGGATGAAACTTTGTTGTGATAAAGTGCTCATAGTCGCCATCAATGACTTTCTGTTTGGTATCATTCCACAATTCTTCAGCCACATTCAAGTCTGTGCGAGGCATGTTCCAGAAGAATACCTTTTCTAAAGTCATATTATGCTTAACATCGTCGGTAGATTTACGAAATACTACAAAGAAGAATCTTGATGACAGCAAATTGTACCAATCAGAATCTTCCCAGTCTTGATTCACAATATCAACGAACCTAATATATGGGAAAGACATTGATTCAACAATATAATCACGATTAGCTTCAAGTGCGATGGTCTTCAACGAAACACCTGCATTTTCAAATTCCTGAATTTTCTTTGTCTTAACCCCTAAAATGCCCCTGCATACGTGGTAGGCAAAATCCTTTGAGGCTGGATTGAGTTCTACTTTAAGTTTCTTGATGATTTGTGCTACCGTCTTTCCATAGTACGGTTTCATTTTCCGCTCAATCAGTCCCTCAAAAGTCTCGCCTTGTTTGTATGCTTTTACACTCTTGACTACGTTTTCCGCAGAATACTTCTTTTGAAGGCCGAGCATTCTTTTAGAGGAAATATTTAGTTGTTGGCGCAAATTATCGTCAAGATATGAAGCGAGTATGATTCTATTAATATAGCCGGACTTCAACGAATAGGCTCTTTGCTGGGCAAGCTTGTCAGAAAAGGGTTGCTCTCTTAATTCTTTTCCAGCCTTGCTTCCTTTCATACAGGCCGCAAGGTAGAAAGTGAGTCCTTCTGTCAATTCGTCAGCCTTGCCATCCAATATCATCGAATGTATTATATTCCAATCATCCCTTATAATTTTCAAGTCTTCTTCAGGAAAAGTCCAAGTTCTTATCAGTTTGAAAAACATATCCACAGGGTCTACGCCTGATTCATGTAGATAAAACATAAGGAGGAGGAACTTGTTCTTGTTCCAGAAACTACTTGTTTCAAAAGTCTTGTCGGCTTCTTCAATGAAATTGATGATATTCAAAACCAGCCGCTCTTTCGAGCCCATACTGTTGTCGACCAACAGTTTTAATGGGGTACACTTTAACTCAAGACCTGCCTCTGAAAAGTCAGGTCTTGACTCTGAATTTGGTTCATAATCATAATGATAATACTCCACAGAAGTACCTAAGCCCCCTTTACCATTAAATATCTTAGCATCAGGGTGCAATTCTCTCAAAGAATGCCCCAGCAGTCTCATTCCATAGTCAACTATTGACTGGGCTGATGTAATATCGTATTCTCTTTGCTTCATAACGTTCATATCTATAGCATCTTAAGATGGTTTTCCTTCCTCTATTACTCTCTTTGGTATGTATATCTACCTTTCTACTCTCGCATACAGCATTTCAATACATCTTTGGAGCATCGCCACATTTGCTGAAATAATTGTTTACCGATTTCTGCGAAATCATTTTGAATAATGAGTGTCATACAAGGCAGCTGACACCCCATAGAACTCATATTCATTGGTTGCCAACAGATGAAGTTGGATAAAACTCCTGTTTTCCATACTATACTGATTTTTCAGTGTCGTTTAAAAGTTCCTTTATGTCAACGTTAAGGAGTTTTGCTATCTTATCCAGCGTATTCAGGTCAGGCTGCGTAGTGTTACTACACCACTTGCTGACAGTACATGTTGACTTCCCTAATTGGCCTGCCAACCACTTGCCACTCTTCTCTCTTTCGACAAGCACTACTTTTAAGCGATTTATCATAACCATCGATCTTAAACATTTTTCATTTTGACGCAAAGTTAGATATTTTTATTGGATTTCGTGCAGAATCCCAGATAAAACTGATGTTCTTTGACAATTGTTATGCATTTTGAAATTTCTATTCTGAAGAAAAACATCATGAGGGACGAACACGAATAACACAAACAAATCGGATATTTGTTGGATTCGAGTAATTCGCGTTCGATTGAATAGATAAACCTTTGTTTTGCCACTTGGCATAAAAAAACATTTCCCCCACCCCTTCGGGCGAAAGAATGATGATGAAAGATTCTGACAAAATGATGTTCACGGAAAGTCGTGAAATAGGATCAAGAGAGATGGCTTCATGCTTCAAAACTGCCGGAAAATTGGGAAAAAGGGAACGAAAGCATCCGTTTAACATTTTTTGGGCGGCATCCGTCACCGATAACTGTGGCAGTTATCGGTGGCAAACAGGGCATTTTTCAGGCACGGATGCCACCCAAATAATGTTAAAACACGGCATTTATCCATCCTTTCCGTATGGGTAAATTGATAAAATGCTGATTTTCAATGAAATAGGAAAACGCCCAAAAAGCCGCCTCTTTCCAGCTAAAACAAAGTTCGTTGGCAAAAACGGCAAGGATTTGAGGCGTTTTTGTGATAAAAAATTGACAAATCGAGTATGTGTGCGTGTAAATGTTTACGACGATTAAGCGGATAGAATTGATGTGAACAATATCAATAAGGCAGCATCTTCACGGCATCAGTGGCGGCCTCTCCTACCCTCTTCCCCTGCACGGTGGCATCGTTATGGAGAGCAGAGCCGGCATATTGGGCGGGCGTGGCGGGCTTGCCGATGGCATGGGCGACCTCGCGGAGCGAGGGTTCTACGGGTTGTATCAACCACTCCGGCACGTTGTAGCTGACAAATTGCCGCTGGTAGGTGTCGCCATGGCGTTGCGGGATGAGGAAGGGTGTGTGTGCCTTCCCCTTCTTGTCATAATAGGAAACGTACAGACGGGTGTAACTGCCATCGTCGCGGCGCGAGGAAAAGAGAATCCACCGCCCATTCGACGACCACGAATGATAACTCTCCGTATTGGGGCTGTTGGCTTGGTCGAGGGCGTAGACCTCTCCCGATGCCAAGTCTTTCACATAAAGGTCGGACGAGCGATGCCAGATATGAAACTGACCATAGTCTGACAGGGCAAACAACAGGTATTTTCCATCGGGCGACACACGTGGAAACGCCGCGCTCTTGCCCACTGCCGAGGCATCGAAGACCAACTCTCGCTCGCCGAATGTCAGGGTTGGCAAGTCAAAGGAACGTCGATAGATGTCGTAGTGCAATTGGTTGTAGCCTCCCACCAGCCTGTCCACAAGGCTGTCTGCATCCTCATCGACATGGGCAGACACATAATAAAGTGTCTTACCATCGGGGGTCCAAGCGGGAAACGACTCAAGCTCATCGGCCTGGCGGCCAATGTCAAACACGCGGTTGGTAACGACATCGTATAGAATCAAGTCGCTCGCAAAGTCCATCACCTCGATTTTCTGCACGTCCTTGGTATGAAACACCTGGTAGGTCTTGTTGACGGAATAGGCGATAAGGGGCAGCGTGGGATGCCAAGCAGGATAAACGCCGGCGGAGAGGGTGCTGTCAGTCTTCAAGTCCACCTTGGTCACTTGGCCTCCATGTATCAGCACGGTGCCTCCGAGTTCCTGCCTGACGTGGAATTGGGAACGTCCATGGAGATTATAGTCTTGCGACACATGGCAGTTGACACACTGCCCATTTCCCTCTCTGTCATAGAGGCGGTTGTCATACAACACCCTTTCGTCGAATGAAGTCATGTCCCGCTGGCACAAGGCCAACGTTCCATAGCCCTCGTAAGAGGGCGGGATCAGACGGTAAGTAATGTATGGGTCGATGTCTTCGGTGGCTATGGGGTTGGCAATAGTCTGATATTGATGCCATTGCCCATCATGTTTGACAAAGACATCGGTGTAAAGCGTCTTCCCCTTGGTGGCGAAAAGCAAGTCTTTCCACTCTTTCATGGGGATGTCGACGTCTTTTCCTTCGCAGACAATCCCCTCCCTATTGGCATCAGAATAGATGTGTGTTATATAGGCATCGCCCTCCTCTTGCACCATGAAGTTCATTGGGGCAACATTGGGAGGAAGCACCGCGTCGTGGTTGTCGGGCAACACACGTGCCATTCGCGCCTCCTTCGTGGCATCTGCCGGGACGGTTGGGGTGCAACCGCCAAGCGCAAAAGCCCCCAAGAGCGACAAGGCGAACAATATCCTTTGTGTCTTCTTCATAAAACTATCATTCTTCATTATCCATCATTCGGCTCGTAAACGCGAAGGTTTTAATACGTCGTGAGATCATTCGTATAGAAATAATAATACCAATAGGTGTTGCCAAACTGGGGTTTCAACGCCGTGCGGCTGTAGTCATCATTGGCGTTTTGCCTGACTTGGGCGAAGAAATCCTGGTAACGCTGGACGGTATAAGGGTCGATGGGCAACCCCTCAATGTCCACCTGGTACATCTGACCAAACAGCAAGGCCGCCTCCTGGAAATGAAGGGGTAACACCTGTCCTTGACCCTCCTCGCCAATGCTCTCCCACCATTGGGAGAAATGCGGCCAGAAGGCATCGCCATCCTTGCGTATCATGTTACAGACGAGCGACAATTCCTGTGTATCTTTTGTCCCTTCTTCCAAAGAGGAAAAGGTTTTTAATACAAACCCTTCCACCACTCCTTGGTCATAATCAAGGCTATTCTCATATCCCATCAAGCCGCGCACGGCATCCATCTCTGCCTCAGAAGGTGGGATGGGTTCGTAAAACCATGTATGCCTGAGTAGGTTGGCATATTTCTCAGCAAGTTGCTTCTCGCCATTGAGCATGGCACAACGATACATCCAGCGCACATATTCAGGGCGCAAGCCATATTCCACCATCCCTTCCATGCCCCAGCGATAGGCATAGTTGGGCATTCCGAAATGGTAATAAATCGTTCTCCCGCCTATCAATTGAAGGAATTGCTCATCACGCGGGCAGTCATACCGCGCCTCGCCGTCGGGATATTGGAATGCCTCATCGGCGAGCTTCCCCATCCTCAACAATGCCAAACGGGTAAACATCACTTGCAGGCGGGTTGGCTCCTGCGGGTTGGCTGTGGCGATATCGAGGACACGCTGATAGTCTTCTGCCTCAATAGCTTGTTTCATCTCCACGATGGCACGGAGGTTGGCATCACGGTGAGTCATAACCCACGTTCCCACACAGCCCAAGGCAAATACCACGGATGTCACCATCCATGAGCGTTTGGCATCTTTACCTCTCGGCACAATCGCCAAGATGATAAGGATGGCAAAGGCAAGCATCCACGGCAACATCCATCGCCACTCGGCGGGGAAACGGAAGTCGGGCAAACCGATGGTGTAAACAGTCGAGCGCAATGCCATGATATATCCCATGCCATAAAGCACCTGCGGCATCACCACCATGAGCAGGGACAAAAGTGACAGCCCGGTTTTCCACCCAAGAGAAAGTCTGCCATCACGCACCATCAATAATAAGAACAGCAATAGCGTCAACTCGGCATAAACACCCATCAGCCAATAACCCACGGTGGAGAGCAACACGATGGCACACGCCAGCACCACCAACGAATGACCCTTTCGTTTTCCACCACTCCCCATCGATCCCATGAACCCCATCAGCCCCATTCTCCCCATCAACCCAGAAATACCTACCGCCATCAAAACACCCACAGGCAACGTGAACGCCACGGCTGGCACCTTGAGCAGATAGATGAAATAACCCATTTGGGAATAATTGAGCAAGAGGAGCAGGGTGGGCAGCCAGCACCATCCAAACCATCCGTCGGCGACACGGAACGCCCATTTCACGGCGTAGGCCAATGCCACCAACACCGCTGTCAGCAACATGGCTCCTAACCAAGGATGGTAGAGACAGTTTTGCATCGCTGAGGATAGGTAAAACACCATGCCCCCTACCCTGCACAACATCTCCTTGGCAAAGAAGCCGTCCGTATAAAAGGGAGTCACATCAGCCGTCTCTCGCAGGAACGATGAAGACAAGCAACCCAACAGGACATAAAGGGAAAAGAGGACAAACAGCACGGTGTAGATGTGCTTAGTGTCCTTGGGAAAATTCTTTGTGATAGTGTTCTGCTTCTTAACCGTCATAATCAAGATGAAAAACCATTGTAGGGGCGAACCCGCGTGTCGCCCGCAATCAGATTGCGAAGGGAAACGCTGTTTCGCCCCTACAATGAACTAATAAAAGGATGTTATCTTACGATATACTTCTTGCCGTTGTAGATGTAGATGCCCTTCGGCAGGTCTTGCAACGAGTTGCCAACCTTCACGCCGGAAATATTATAGACACCTTCCATCGTCGGCTTGGCAGGAACGAGGTCTTCGGCAACCACACCCTTCACGCCAGTGATGAAGACATCGAAGTTGGCGGCGGCACGGTTGAGCATCTTCAACCAACGGGTCTGCTGGGCGGGGTCACCGCCAGCCAATGCCTCTGCGGCCTTGTTGGCAGCATTGCGCACCTGTTGTGGCTCATTGTTGGCAAGGATGACCTCCTCTGCCAATTGTCCGAGCTTGCTTTGTGCGTCGTTTACGGCTGTCTGCAAGAGAGAGCTTACACTTGCAACATAGTTGTTGTAGTTACCATAATATTTGATTTGGTTGCTACCATAACCATAGTAGTTGCAGTAACCATCATGATTCAAGGCATCCATACCAAACTCATATTCCGTAGGTACATTATCGGTCTTGTTCAAAGTAACGACAAACCACTCAGGAGTATCAAGTCCATAGCCCAATGTGTCAACAAAGACACGATAAGTGTGAATGTCACGTGAGCCCAAAGAGTCAGCAGTCTCAACAGCCTTTGCGAAATACTTGATGCCAGAGGGTACTTCATAGCCCGTGTCGCGGCTACCATTCTCGTTGTAACCGAATGCCTGGCAGATGAACTCGTATGCACCTGGGGTTGACAAAGTAATCTTTTGTGAAATCTTATTCTTCGCATTTCCAGTGTAGCCACGCCAAGAGGTGATACGTGTGCCACCCTCAAATTTGTCAGAAGCACCATAGCTGAAGCATCCCTTTGTTTCTGCATGATTCACCACATCCCATCCTGTTGCGGAGAAATTCTTGGTGTTACCGCCGCTATAAGATGTGAAGTTCGGGTTGACAATCTCAACTGGAGCGGCATTGGTATATGTGGCGGTGGAGAACTCAAAGTCCTTCTTCGTTGCGGTAATATTGGCAAGAGCCTCCTCGAAGTTGGTCACATCCTCATCAGAACGGGTAGCTGTCACACCATTGATCAAGGCATTGGCACGGTCGATGGCAGCCTTGAAAGCAGCCTTTGCCGTTGGGTCGGCACCTGCATTGGCGGGGTTGTCGTAAGAAGCCTGTGCGTCGGGCATCACGGCAACGAGGTCTGTGTACGGCTTGTTGTAAGCATAGTAAGCCTGGATGTCGCCACGCATGTTGCGCATGATCTCGGTAAGCGAGTCTGCCACCTCCTGCGACTGCTCGGCAGCCATCATGGCAGCATAGTCAGCCTCGTTCTTGTCGATGGCGGTCTGCAACTCTTCCTTACCCCATGGGAACTCTGCCTTGGGCTTAATGACGATAGCGGAGTCGATCATCACGCGGGCGGCGTTGGCATTGGTCAGGATGGTGTTGTTGAGGATGAAGGCATCGATGTCGCCCTTGGCATCTGCTCCCACCTTGCGGAGGAATGGCTCGGTGAGGTCGATTTGACCACCCAGCTTGGTGCCGTTGGAGAGTTGTGGGTGGTAGAAGCCCACTTTCAATGTCTCGCCTTCCTTCAACTCGCGGAGGATGTAGTATGACTGGTAGTTGCGGGTGTCAAGTGTACCAATCTCCACAGAGTCCTCGCCGAAGAACAACTTACATCCCTCGACCTTGGAATCATAGTTTGGTGTATAGCGAAGAGCGGAACTTGTACCTGCCATCACATAACCACGCACATCAATCTTGAACATGTACTTGCCGGCGGGTACGGCCTTCTCGATGTAAGCAAAGCCCTCGCCAAGGTCGTAAGAGGCCTGGATGTAGTCATAGAGTTTAGTAGGATCATAGCCCGAACCCGTACGATGGAACCAGCGACCGCTGCCTCCCCAATGCCAGTCGCCCGAGCCTGTCGAGCCGTTGCGCAGGTCTGGCATGGCGGTGAACTTACCATTGCTGATGTTGCCACCCTCAATGAGGTCGTAAGAGTTTTGGTTCAAATACTCATTGACTTGTCCGTCAAACTCTGTCATAAAACCTTCCATCGCAGAGAAGTCGTCAAGGTCGAGACCCAAAGGCTCGCCACTGCCTGAAGCCAAGCACATTTCGAGGCCGGGGATCAAGTCGGCAAGGTAGCCCTTCTTGTTCGTGAAGTCCTCAATCTCATACATCTCCTTTGCCCATGCCAGCTTGCGCTCGGCGATGCGGGTGTCATACACCTGTGTAACCTCGCGTACCTCCACTGCTGTCACCTGTGACTGAGGGGCGAGACGACCCACGGCAACGATGATGTAACCATTGGATCCGCCCGACACGGTGTCGGTGAACGAGAAGTTGTATTCTGTCCACTCCTCGCGCACAGCTTGCGTGGTAGCAACCTGTTGGTAGCGGTTCTCGGCATCCTTGTTGTTCAATGTGCCGTCGCCATTGGCGTAGACATCGATGTAGTTTGCGCCACCGTAGGTGACAGAAGAGGTCGTTCCCTCTACACCTTTCACCTTCAGGGTGATGATGTACGACTTGCTTGGCTCAAAGGGAATGGCTTGGAACAAGTAAGCTGCGGACTGCTCGTCGGCATTAGACAAGCTCATGATGACATTTTGACCTTCGGGTCCTTGTCCTTCTTCGATAGACCAGAACTCTGGGTCGATGCCCATCCCGGCTGCGTCTGTCCATGATTCATAGTTAGCGGCGAATGATCCATTGTTGATGATGTTGTCGCCGATAACCTTAAACTTAGCATCCGTGGTGTACACATAGTCGCCGACATTGGCGGCAAACGATGCGCCTACGCCCATGAGTGCTACTAACGATAAGAGTAATCGTTTCTTCATAAAGATTTTTGTTTAGTTAATAAAAAGATATAATAATCGTTTGTTCTATTCATTATTTAGGTCATAATCGTTGCAAAAATATAAATTTTATTTAAAATAAGCAATATCTACCATTCTTATAGGTGCATTTTAAGCATTTTTTTGTGTAAATTGTCAAAAAACAAAGCGCATATCACGGGGCGAGTTTGGGCTTCAATTCATCCGGGGAATCATTGGTGAACATGTCCACCTTGGTTGCCTCATGCTCAAAAAGATGTGTGATAACCTCGGGTTGCAAGGTAACGGAAGGTTGGAATTCATCGCTTGACATATAGCGAAGTATTGCATAGCGCATCTGACGCGCCACGAGGCGGCGGTCGAGGTTGTTGGTGATGTCCATGGTGGTCATCAACAGTTTGCCTTTCAGCACATTAGCCTCGATGAGCATACCGAGTTTGCGGCTCACATGCCACGTGTCGATGGGTTGCACAACGGGCTGGTAATCCGTCGGGAACTCGGCAAGGTTCATCACCTGGGCCTTGTTGACCAACTCCCACCAATTCATATTTTGCCAATCATCGGTTGGGAAATCCTTAAAAAGGGGATGCTCCTTTTGGATGTATGCCCCTGTGGTGTGTGGCGGTCGCATCTTAAACCAACTCGTATTCCAAAACACGGGCAGATAGGTGTGGCGCACGTCATTGCCATAGCGCACCTTGCCCGCAGCGGTAATCAGCACCTTGCCGCCCTGTGCCAACACATTGAGTGCCTTGCTGTCAAGGGTGTCGGTGATGTATATTGCCCCAGGAACATTCGGACAATCCAAATTATCAGGAACATCTGGGTAAACCCAGAAGTCGTAGTGATTGGTGATGGCCTGGGAAACGCCCTCTTGACACAGACTGAGGTGGAGGGTGAGCTTGGTGGGGCGATTTACCATAGCGAGTGACACATTCACCTCGCCAAGACGGATGTTCTTTCCAGTGGGCAGATTGCCTTGCCATATCGTCCCCTGTTTGTCCAACCCCTCGATGGAATATTGTAGGCGGAAGGTGGAAGATGGATGGTGCGTTATGGTTTGATATAGCTCAATGGGAATGGATAGTTGCTCCTTGTTGGCAAAAACAAACTTGGGAAAACGGGCAAGGATAACCGTCGGTGCGCACGACTCGCGCCATTCCTCGGCGGTGACATATCCCTTTTCCCGCCAAAATACATTCAAAGGTCCCACCAAGGCGGTGCCTTGACCGCTATAATCATTCAAGCCAAGAAGTTGGAAGCCCGCATAATCCTTGGTTCTCAAGTTGCGTTCCATTTCGTATTTGTATGCCAACACTTGCAACTTTCCACTGGCATGGAGAAACTTCTCTGCTTGTGATATCATCCCATTGTCATGAAGAAGGTCACGAAAAATCTCAAAATTGCCAGGTTGGTAGGCGCAACCCTCATATTGACTTATCTCCTTGAAATCGGGAAAGGCGCACCACTGTCCCTGTTCATGGGCAATGATGGGCGTTTGGTTGGGCAACGAGTCCTTATAGTTGCGTGGAAATTCTATCCCCGAATAATAGTCATCCGACGAGGAAGGGGCATATCGGTCCCAGTCGAGGCCTCGCGCCCCACCTTTCACATGATATTCTGAGCCGAAGTCCCATGCCCATCCGCCACCGACGGATGCGCCGCAATAGACCTTCGTGGGGTCGTATTCGTGCATCGCCTTCACCCAGTCGCGGCAGTAAGGCACCCAATCGCCAGCGGGTTCGTTGCCCGCCGCCATCATCACAAACGACGGATGGTTGCCGTATAGGTCAAGTATCGCCCTACCCTCGTCTATCAGATATTGGTCGATGACCATGCCTCGGCGAAGCCTTACCCCGTGGTTGGGCCACGACGGTCCCTCGGGTTGGAGGTAGATTCCCACCTGGTCGGCAGCGACAAATGCCGCCTCTGGCGGACAATAGGAATGGAAACGCACATGGTTCAGTCCATATTCCTTGCATTTCCTGAACACGCGAAGCCACGACTCCACATCGGTTGGCGGGTAGCCCGTGGCGGGGAAACAACAGTTTTCCACCGTCCCGCGCATCCAGATGGGGTCGCCATTGAGGTAGAATTGCCTCCCTTGGATGGAGATGTCACGCATCCCGAAGGTGGTACGGACAGTATCTTTGTCATATACTACCGTCAATTGATAGTATTCGGGATTGAATTCGCTCCACAGATGGCAACTGTCGGTCATGTCAAGTTCCATATCAATGTAGCCACTATTATCCTTTTTCCCGAAAAACATGGCTCCTTCATGCCTCACAACATGCTGTTTGTCGCTATTCATCAATTCCGCTATCATGTACGTTTGCGTATATGAGCGACCTTTAATCTTGCGTTGCCCAGTCTTGGGAGCGTAATCATTGACATGCAGACGGATGAAAGCCTTATGGTTGATAACATCGGGGTAGACGTTGATACGCTCAATGAAGCATTTGGGCCTCGCTTGCAATTCCATTTTTCCTATCATTCCGTTCCAGTTACCCTGTGTCTGGTCGGTCACGCTATGGGAGTCCTGTCCCACGCAGACATTCTCTATGCCGTTGTAAACCTTGATGGCAATACTGTTTTCTGTCCCTATCTTGACGTATGGTGTGATGTCAAACTCGTGTGGAACACTCAAAGACATCTGATGACCCACCTCCACATTATTTATATATATAGTGGTCTCGATGTGCGGACGCTCCAGATATAGGATGACTCGTTTGTTTTTCCATGTCTTGGGAATATTCACCGTCTTCCGATACCATGCCGTTCCCACATAGTGTTTGGATGGGGTAAGGAAGAAGGGGAACTTCATCTGCCCCTCTACCCGATAGCGTTCCATGTAGGGATTGAAGTAGAATGACGAGTCATAAAGTGAACCCGTCCATTGAGTCCGTACCGAAACGGCATCCCCCTTGCCATTCGTCAACATCGAACCAGGCAATTGGATGTGGTCATCATATACAGCCGTGGGCGATGACTCACCTTGTTGGAACTCCCATTGTCCTTGGAGGTCAATGGCGGTTTGCGCTTGTGCTTGCAAGGGAAGAATGAGACAAGCAAAGGAAAGGATATGTTTGAACGACCTCATGATATGGTTTATCGAGGGTAAATGATATGTTTAATAGCCGTAACCCTCTCCCCTGCCGTCGTGTCTGCCTCTTTGGGGAAATAAATGAGGGCATTAGGTTGCATGGGAAGAATACGGAGTTCCAATGTCTTGACACCTTCTGGCAAACGCCAAAGGGCGTAATAGAAATTCCTGCCGTTATAGAAATTGTCGGCAATGAGTCTGCCTTCCCCCGTATAGAGACGGGCACAATCGCCTTGGTATTGTATCTCCAGCAAGCCATTGCCATCGGTAGGTAAATCTATTTGGTAGACGGCGGCTTGACGGAAGTCGTCATCCGTGGGAGCCTCTGCCACCATGGCGGGGCCTTTCACGATGGTACGCTGCTGGCCGGCATCATGCAACTTCTTCCAAGGCACATCCTGGGCAACTGTTTCCGTATGCGTCTCTTCCAAGAACAGCCATTGCGCCTCCTCTTCTGTGAGCAAGTAAACATTCTTATAGACGGGCTTTACCGTTCCCTTTGGTTTGACATTCCTCAATAACTTATCACCTATCTTGATTTCCGTAGGCACACCTTTTACCTGCATGAGATAGATCTTCCCCTCTCGCTTGCCTACCAATTGTGCCGTGGCATACGTGATGCCCTCCACATTGACAGGGAAAATGGCAACGCATGAGGCAGGAATGGTCGTGGGCTTGCTTGGGAACTTTACCCCACAGACATCGAATTGTACATTCCGTTTTTCTGATAGGTTGGCAAAACGCTCGTAATTGTTGACGAAGACAAAGCCGCTCTTTCCATCCGTACGATAGCTCCAGCGCAAATAGGAGTCATCATGCTTTTTCGCCTCCTTGTCGGCGCAAGGGAAATGGGCATCCATCGGCGCGAGCAATTCACCATAGTCGTGCATGAAGAGGTGCAAAGGACGCAACGTGTAATAGGTGGGATTTACTTGCCCAAACTCACCCAAAGGGGCTTGAAACTCATAGCTTTTCACGGGCAAGTCATTGTTAGCAGTGCCAAAAGTGCGTTGATTCTCGTTCAGCGTCGTTTTTCCCACGGGATTCGTACCACCATGATACATATAATAACCTAACAGGTTGCTGCCCGAACCCAGCTTGACGACCGCCATCGACAGGGCGTCTTCAGGATAGAGATAGACGCGGCGATGGTAGCTTGTCACCATACCGCCGCCCAACTCACAAGTGAAATAGGGATAATCATTGTCGCCTTTGGCAATCCGTTCCTCTTGTTTGCCCAAGAGGTCTGTGCCAATAGCCGTGGAACTACGGAATGCCTTGAAATGGAAAGCCTTCCAATAACTGCCCGCCCCCTCGGTTGTTTCCTTGTCCCAAAAGCCGTCGGCATAATCGCCATAGAGGGGGAGCATCTCCCCGAAAGGCACGGGTGTGCGCAGTTCCGGCCATCCCGTGCGGGTGTAGAATGGCAGGTCGAAGCCAATGCGCTGGGCAATTTTCTTCAACGCCATCAAGTATGAGCCATGTCCGCGATATTCATTATCGAATTGACAAGCAATGACAGGACCACCATCTTTCCATTGCAAGCCTTGTACTTGCGTAAATATCTGCCGATAGAGTCGCTCTGTATAAAACAGGAACGTGCTATCCTCCGTCCGCATTCTGCACCCTTTCGAGAAAAGCCAGTCAGGAATACCGCCATTTCTTACCTCTCCGTGGCAGAACGGACCTAACCGTAATACCACGGGAAGGTCTTGCTCTTTGCATAATTCTATAAAATGACGGAGATTGCGCTGCCCACTCCAGTTGAAGATACCCTCCGTCTCCTCAATGTGATTCCAGAAGATATAGGTGGCGATAATCGTCACTCCACCCTCCTTCATTTTCTTCAATTCAGTTTGCCATTCATTCTCGGGCAGGCGGGAATAATGGATTTCACCCATGACAGGCACGACACGCTTGCCGTCAACCATCATGCTCCTGCTGTCCCATGTCACTTGCCTGTCTTGAGCTTGGACGCTAAAAAAGGAAAAAACAAATAATAATATAATTAAGAACTGATTCAAAATAAAAGCCTCCTATTCCTCTAACGTGCCACGATACCATTCAAAAAGTTTCCTCACACCATCTTCAATCTCAACTCGATGCGTCCATCCCAAAGAATGCAACTTGCTCACGTCAATGAGTTTTCGAGGCGTACCATCTGGTTTAGAGGCATCAAACTCGACTTCTCCCTCAAATCCCAACGTAGTGACAATCAACTCGGTCAATTGGCGAATGGTGAGTTCCTTGCCCGTACCGACGTTGATATGGCAGTTGCGTATCTCCCCCAAGGATGGGATGGCACCTCCGCGTCCCTCACTATGGTTGCGGTCAACGACACCCGATGCGCTCGTTCCATAGAACACACTCGAATATTTCTCGATGCCAATGATGTCGCTGAAGTTCACATGGAGCAAAAGGTGGACACAGGCATCTGCCATGTCCTCGCTCCAAAGGAACTCTCTCAAGGGTGTACCCGTACCCCAGAGTACCACCTTATTATTGTATATACCATATTTAGCAAGCACTTGGAGGATTTCGTCATTGCCATTCGTAGCAGTAACTCCCTCCACGGGACGCTTGCCGATGTCCTTGCGTATCGCCTCCCAGTCGCCATCGTGGATGAGTTTAGCAAGATAGACCTTGCGGATGATGGCTGGCATGACATGGGAATTCTCCAAATGGAAGTTGTCATTGGGACCGTAAAGGTTGGTTGGCATCACGGCGATGTAGTTCGTGCCATATTGCAGGTTGTAACTCTCGCACATCTTCAGTCCCGCAATCTTGGCAATGGCATATTCCTCATTGGTGTATTCGAGGGGGGAAGTGAGAAGTGCGTCTTCCTTCATGGGCTGGGGCGCATTCTTGGGATAGATACATGTGCTGCCAAGAAAGAGGAGTTTCTTCACGCCATGAGCATAAGCCTCGCTGATGACATTGCATTGTATCTTCATGTTCTGCATGATGAAGTCGGCACGGTACAATGAGTTGGCCATGATGCCACCCACAAATGCCGCCGCCAACACGACGGCATCGGGTCGTTCCTCGTCAAAGAAAGCCTTGACAGCCACTTGGTCTGTCAGGTCCAACTCACGGTGTGACCTCCCTACGAGGTTGGTATATCCCCTTGCCTTGAGGTTATTCCAAATAGCGGAACCCACAAGTCCGTGGTGTCCCGCTACGTATATTTTCGATTGTTGACTGAGCATGATGATCTATTTTGCTATTCTTTTTTTATAATTGCGATTTGAGATGCAGTTTCTTGACAAACCTCATATCATGGTCAACCATGATTTTCACAAGCGTGTCGAATGATGTTTTCTGTGGGTTCCACCCCAATTTCTCCTTGGCTTTCGAGGGGTCGCCAAGCAACTGGTCTACCTCTGCGGGACGGAAATACTTAGGATCCACCTCCACCAAGACACGTCCTGTCGCCTTGTCGATGCCCTGCTCGTCAACTCCCTCGCCCTTCCATTCCAGTTCGATGCCAACATGGTGGAATGCCAACGTGGCAAACTCGCGCACCGTATGGTACTCTCCCGTGGCAATGACGAAGTCGTCTGGCTCTGGCTGTTGCATGATGAGCCACATGCACTCGATATAGTCCTTCGCGTAACCCCAATCACGCAACGAGTTCATGTTACCGAGATAAAGCTTGTCCTGGAATCCCTGGGCAATGCGGGCAGCGGCAAGCGTAATCTTCCTCGTGACGAAATTCTCGCCCCTACGCTCACTCTCATGGTTGAAAAGGATGCCATTGCAACAATACATCCCGTATGACTCCCTATAGTTTTTCATGATCCAGAAACCGTAGAGCTTGGCTACGGCGTATGGGGAACGGGGATAGAATGGCGTCGTCTCCCTCTGTGGCACCTCCTGCACCTTGCCATACAGCTCGGACGTGGATGCTTGGTAGATGCGGCATTGCTTGTCGATGCCGACGATACGCACGGCTTCCAAGAGGCGCAACACACCGATGGCATCGGTGTCTGCCGTATACTCCGGCACGTCGAAACTCACCTTGACGTGGCTTTGTGCCGCCAAATTATAGATTTCCGTAGGCATCACCTCGGCAATGATACGAATCAGCGACGAGGAGTCGGTCATGTCTGCCCAATGGAGGTTCACGAGACGTTGCTTCTTCATATCCCTCACCCACTCGTCCAAATACAGATGCTCTATCCTACCCGTATTGAATGAGGATGAGCGGCGCAACAATCCATGCACCTCATACCCTTTCTCTATCAAAAACTCGGCAAGGAACGAACCGTCCTGCCCTGTGATACCTGTGATTAAAGCTACATTCTTCATATATTGTGTACTTATTATTCCGTTTTTATGAAAGTGTAAAGGAAGGGATGTTTTATTATTCCCTCTTCTTTCTTATATTCAACTCTCCCCACTGAATTGCTTGATACGCTGCTCTTCTGATAGCTTACAGATGAGCAGTGTGCCGTCTTTCTCTGCCACGATATAATCGTCAAGACCCTGTATGACAACCTTCCTCTCTTGCGTGGTGTGAACAATGCAATTATGGGAGTCGTACATCGAGATGTCCTTGCCGATACAAGCGTTGCCGTAAAGGTCGCGACGGACTTGCGTGAGCAACGACCCCCAAGTACCCAAGTCGCTCCATCCGAAACTGGCGGGACAGACAAAAATCTCGGAAACCTTCTCCATGATGGCATAGTCAACGGAAATACTCTCCAGACGAGGGAATCCTTCGTCTATCAGCACTTGCTCTTGAGGTGTGCCATACAAAGGAAGCAAAGTCTCGAAAAACCTGCTCATCGAGGGTTGGTATACGCGGAAGGCATTGACGATGGTGCTGACATTCCAGATGAAAATGCCCGCATTCCAGAAGAAATTGTTTTGCTGGATGTATTTCTTGGCGGTCTCCAAGTCAGGCTTCTCACGGAACTGGTCTACCCGGTAAATCTCCTTATTGCGGGCGGAACTGGTACCAAGGTCTGCCTGAATATAGCCATATCCCACTTCGGGGCGAGTGGGCTTCATGCCCAAGGTGACAATCGCGTCGCTCTCGCCCGAGAATGCGAGGCAAGAAGATACAACTCGGCGGAACTCCACGTCATTGGTGACGACATGGTCGCTGGGCGTCACCACCACGTTTGCCTTTGGATTTTTTGCCTTGATGCGCCAACTGACCCATGCGATGCACGGTGCGGTGTTGCGCCGACAAGGCTCCATGAGGATGTTTTCATCGGGAATATCTGGGAGCTGCTGCCTTACGATGTCGGCATATTTGCGGTTGGTCACCACCCAAGTGTTTTCAGGCTTGCACAAATCACCAAACCTGTCAAAAGTCAATTGTAGGAGCGACCGCCCTACACCAAGCACATCGATAAACTGTTTGGGGGTGTCAACGGTACTCATAGGCCAAATCCTGCTGCCTACGCCCCCCGCCATAATGACCAAGTGATTTTCTCTCTTCCTCATACCTCTATCCGTCTAATACTTTAAAAATGCAAAGATACAAATTACTTCACAATTACTTTAACAGTTTGAAATACTTTTTTCACAAACAAACAACTTTTTCATATAAATCAAGGATATGCCTCACTTACGAGAAGGGAAACGCTTTTAGTGTATATGGCATCATAATTAGATGGAGGGCGAATAGCACAAATGTAATAAATACATTCAAAAAAGAGGGCTTTTTCATTTTTTTTACCTAATTTTGCACACTCATTTGAGAAAAAACTATCATTAAAACATAAAAACGATGAACAAATCACTACACAAGAATTTATTATCGGCATTGCTCTTGGCATTTGCATTATTGCTGTCGTCGTGTATCAAAGACGAGGAAGCCAACAAGGAATGCGACATCCTAAGTGCATGGGTAGAGGGTGAGGATTATGCAACGAACTTTTATCATGAAGCACAAATGCGCCACGAGAACATCTCTTCTTCAGAGAAAGAAATCATATTTACCGTACGTTCACTCTATGCGTTGCCCACGAAGATACCCATCCAATTCACACTTACACCCGGTGCCACCATCGTACCCGACAATGGGTCGGTGCAAGACTTTACGGCAGGTCCTGTCATCTATACCGTCACTTCCGCCGACGGTGCTTGGAAGCGTGAGTATAAGGTGGAGTTTCGCGAGGCGAGCCTACCGAGTTTCAAGTTCAGTTTCGAGAATGTGGAAGTCGTTGAGGGCAGCAACAGAAACCAATATCATAAATTTTACGAGTTAGACCAGTCGGGAAACCACCGCAACATCTGGGTGTCTGGCAATGAAGGGGTGGCACTCACGAAATATGCATCCACTCCCGACGAATATCCCACAAGGTCTATCAACGACGGTTATCGGGGGCTTGGTGTATGCCTCAGCACACAAGACGCTGGTAGCTTGGGTAGGATGATGAATAAGCCCATCGCCGCCGGTAACCTGTTTTTAGGTAAGTTTATCCTCGATAACGTCCTATTCAACCCCTTGAAAACGACAGAATTTGGCATTCCCATCGACAAAGAACCCATCCGTGTGACAGGCTATTACAAATACCAACCTGGCAAAGAGTTTACAAATGCCAAGATGGAAGTAGATAAAAATCGTATCGACGAGGCAAGCATATACGCCGTGTTCTATCGTAACATGGATGAAGAGGGAAAGGATGTGAAGCTCTATGGCGACGATGTGTTCACCAACCCGAACATTTTAAAGATTGCCCAAGTGAAGACGTTACCTGCCACCGATGAGTGGACACACTTTGAGATGTTCTTTGAAGGGAAAGATGCCGACCCCCAGATATTGGCATCCCAAGGCTACAATATGACTCTTGTGTTCTCTTCAAGCAAGGAGGGTGCAAACTTTGAGGGAGCGATTGGCAGCATCTTGCATATCGATGAAGTGGAAGTGTTTTTTGATAACGAAGAAGAATAAGTTAAGGAGGGAACAAACATGAAAAAGAAAATAGCTTTTATCATATTTTCAATAGCGACATTGATACCATGCACGGTAACAGCTGGCGACTTTTTAGATGCCCTGCAAATGAAAGCCCGCATGGGATATAGCATCGGGGGTACCGCTCCCCTTGGCATACCCGCCACGATTCGCAGCCTTGACTCCTACCGACTGACACCCTCGTTCATGGCAGGATTAGACGTAACACTTCCCTTGCATGACAAGTGGGGCGTGCTGACAGGCCTACACATTGAGAACAAGGCAATGGATGCCAATGTCACCACCAAGGCATATCGCATGGAACTGCGCAAGGGCAGTGAGCTGATTGAGGGTCTCTTCACTGGCCATATTCAACAAAAAGTGAAGGAATGGATGTTTACCCTGCCCATTATGGCAACTTGCCAATTGGGCAGCAACGTGCAACTAAAGGCGGGACCGTATTTCTCCCTATTGTTCTCCAAGGATTTCAGCGGCATCGCCTCAGATGGTTACTTGCGCCAAGGCGACCCTACCGGTCCGAAAATCATCATGGGCGACAAGGAAGGCGAATGGGCTACATACGACTTCAGTGATGACATGCGTAATTTCCAATTCGGGTTGGGGGCTGGCGTTGACTGGCAAGTGTGCAAGCAACTGGGTGTTTCGGCAGACCTCAATTGGGGTCTCACAGGCATCTTCAAGAGCAGTTTCAAGACCGTGGAACAGACCCTATATCCCATCTATGGCACGATAGGCGTTTTCTATAGAATAAAATAAAAAGAAGCCATGATTAAAGCCTTTTGCTTATAGCCATAACGACTTAAGGCTATAAACAAAAGGCTTTACAAATTTACCACTCAATATATAATGCTTTATTGATGTTGCGGTCTCAATAGATCGTTAACCGTCTTCACGGGATTGAAGGTCGAGAGCGGCACTTCCACGAAGACAGTATTCCAATCGCTCATAGCACCGTTCCACAAACCGGGCAACTCAAGGGCTTTCAACTCGCGTCCGCCCTTGCTCTTCGAGCTGATGAAGCCTGTTGAGGGATCAACGAAATCGGGCAGGTTGAAAGCATTGCCTTGGTAATCCTTGATGGCGCAGACGAGGTCTACGGGGTTGAAGTGCGTTCCCTCGGTAAACATCTTCATGTATTCCTTGTTGCTCTTATCGATTTGCGACGACTCGAGAATCTGCAAGCTGATGGTCCCGTCTTGGTTATAAGTAAGGAACGGACCGCCACCGGGCTCTCCCACATTCTTCACCACGCCACAGACACGCATGGGGCGGTTGAGCTTCTGGCGGAGATAAATAACGAGGTCGGCATCTTCCAACTCCTTCACGTCTGTGCGGATGCAACACAACTCACGTTTCAAGAAACGGATAATCTCCTCCAACTGGGCATGTGAGTACATCCCCGTGTCTAATAAGCGAAGGTAATTGAATGCCCGCTGCTGCAATTCCACGAGGATGCCCGCGATGACCTGCTTGTATTCCACGGTGTCATCTTTCAATCGGTCGGGGACTACATTGTCGATGTTCTTGATGAATACCACGTCTGCATCAATGTCATTGAGGTTCTGGATGAGTGCGCCATGACCTCCCGGACGGAACAGAAGCGACCCATCCTCATCACGGAACGGCGTATTGTCAGGGTTCGCGGCGATGGTGTCGGTACTCGGTTTCTGCTCAGAGAAGGAGATATTGAATTTCACGCCGTAACGCTCGGCATACTTCTCCGCGCTCTCTGCCACCTTTTGCTTGAAGAGTTCGATATGGTCGTGGCTGACGGTAAAATGCACATTTGCCTCTCCATTGCTGCTGGCATAGAGGGCAGCCTCAACCAAGTGCTCCTCCATCGGGGTACGCGGACCGTCCTCATAGTTGTGGAAAAGGAGCAAGCCCTTGGGCAAGTTGCCGTAATTGAGGCCATCCTTGGCTAGCATGTTACGGGCTATTGCCTTGTAGTTGCCCTCTTCAATGAGCGTCTTGATGTTCTTCCCCTCGTTTTTCTTACACTGGTCGCAGAGGGCTTCGCGGAAGGCGAACTTTTTGATGTTGTCGAAATACTCCTTCTCGAAGTCAGTTGTCGGCTCATCGTAAGGTGCATCGACGAAGGCAAACATGTTCTTGAACATACGTGAGGCGGCACCACTGGCGGGCACGAACTTCACGATCTTGCGACCCGATGCCTTATAGTCTTCCCATGCCTTGATGTATTCCTCTCGTTGTTCCGCATTGGGAGCCATGATGCCATTGCCGATGGCTGCCGCCGCTTCCAACTTGAGGAAGGGGAATCCTGTCTTAAACTGTTCGAGTTGGTGTTCCACTTGCTGCTCGGTAATGCCACGTGCAGCGATTTGTTTGAGGTCTTGCTCTGTCATGTTATGGTAGATTAAATGTTAATAGTTATCTTCTTGCGTATACCATGAATGTGGTAATTATGTGCAAATATACTCAGAAAATCCGAAAAGGAAAAGGATTCGAAACGTTTTTTGAGAAAAATGCCGTATATTTGCAAGCAGATTACGAGAATCTGAAGCATTGTGACACGATGAAAGATAAAGGATAACCAACGATAAAGGGCAGATGGAAAGATTCAGGTTTACCAAGGAGGAATGGCAGGAGACCCGCTCCCTCCTCACCAATATAACGGCGAGAATGGGCGACGACCTCCCTAAAGAAGACATAAAGAGACTTGAGAGACTGGCCAATGAGGCGATGGATGAAGGCCAAGTGCAAAGAGACGTATTCGGACTGAACCCCATCCTCTGTGCTTTGCAGACGGCGAAGATTGCCGTGGAGGAGATTGGGCTGCGGCGCGACGGACTCATTGCCATCATGCTTTATGCCACTCTTGCCCACGACAATATGGATGCGGAGGAGGCCATGGACAGGAAACTGGCGCATTTGCGCGAGGAGTTTGGCGAGGCTACCGCCCATATCGTCCGTGGATTGGTAAGAATACATATTTTATATCAGAAAAGCCCTGTTGTGGAAAGCGAGAATTTCCGCAACCTCCTCCTCTCTTTTGCCGAGGACATGCGCGTGATCCTCATCATGATAGCCGACCGCGTGAACCTCATGCGGCAAATCCGCGACACAAAAGAGGTGGAGGCAAAACGACGGGTGAGCGAGGAGGCAAGTTATCTCTACGCCCCTCTTGCACACAAACTGGGCCTTTACCAATTGAAAAGCGAACTGGAAGACCTTTCGCTCAAATACCTCGAACATGATGCGTATTACATGATCCGCGAGAAACTAAATGCCACGAAACAATCACGCGATGCCTACATCGAGCGTTTCATCGGCCCTGTGCGCAAGCAGTTGGAGAAGGCGGGGTTGCAATTCCATATCAAGGGGCGTACCAAGTCTATCCATTCCATCTGGCAGAAGATGAAGAAACAGCATTGCGAGTTTGAGGGGATCTACGACCTCTTCGCCATCCGCATCATCATAGAGACGGAGCCAACGGGCAATGATGAGCGGGCGACACACACCCGGGAGGTGATGGAGTGCTGGCAAGCCTATTCCATCGTGACAGATATGTACCAACCCAACCCCAAACGACTACGCGACTGGCTCAGCGTACCCAAGTCTAACGGCTATGAGAGCTTGCACATCACCGTGCTTGGCCCGGAAAACAAATGGGTGGAAGTGCAAATCCGGACGGAGCGGATGGATGCCATCGCCGAGCGAGGACTGGCCGCCCACTGGCGATACAAGGGCATCAAGGGCGACGGCGGGGGCATCGACGAATGGCTCAACAACATCCGCACGGCCCTCGAGGCGGGCGACAGCTTAGAGGTGATGGATCAGTTTAAGCTGGGGTTGTATGAGGATGAGGTGTTCGTTTTCACGCCTAAAGGTGATTTGTTCAAGTTCCCGAAAGGTGCCACAGTACTTGATTTCGCCTATCATATCCACACGGGGGTGGGCAATAGCTGCGTGGGAGGGCGCATCAACGGTCGTGCCGTTCCCATCCGCGAGGTGCTTCATTCGGGCGACCAGGTGGAAATACTCACCCACAACAACCAGAAACCCAAGCGCGACTGGCTCAATATCGTGTTCACATCGCGTGCGAAGTCGAAGATTCGGCTGGCTCTCAAGGAGTTGCAAGTGAAGGATGGCTTCCTGGCAAAGGAGACCCTGGAGCGGCGTTTCAAGAACAAGAAGGTTGACGTTGACGAGGGAACGATGGCACATACCATCAAGAAACTGGGGTTCAAGTTGGCGAGCGACTTTTACCAAGCAATCGCAGAGGAGCAAATTGACGTGAACACGGTCATCGAGAAATACCAGGAGGTATACAACCAAGAACACAACAACAACACACCTGTACCCGTGCGGAGTGCCGAAGAGTTCAACTATGAGAATCCCGATGCCGCGATCGCGAAAGGAAATGACGACGTGTTGGTCATTGACAAAGACCTCAAGGGCGTAGACTATTCATTGGCGAAATGCTGCCATCCCATCTATGGAGACCCCATCTTCGGGTTTGTCACCACGGGTGGCGGCATCAAGATCCACCGCACGGAATGCCCCAACGCCCCTGAATTGCGCAAGCGTTTCGGCTACCGAGTCGTGAAAGCCCGTTGGAGTGGCAAGGGTGCATCGCAATATTCCATCACGCTCCGTATCATCGGCAACGATGATATCGGCATCGTGAACAACATCACAAGCATCATTTCCAAGGAGGAGAAGATCATGATGCGCAGCATCAACATCGACTCCCACGATGGGTTGTTTAGCGGCAACCTCGTGGTGATGGTCGATGCCACGTCGAAAATGGAGGCGTTAATCAAGAAGCTACGGACAGTAAAAGGTGTTAAACAAGTAACTCGAATCTGATGATGGCACGTATATATATATATATAATAGGTGTGTTCCTGTCAGTTGGCATTTGCACCAGCAAAGCGCAAACGCCACAATATGCCAAAGGCGACTCGTTGAAAGTGGTAAGCCTGTTGGCAGAAGCCGCCAAGGCGGACAAGGCAACGAATTGGGTCTTATTTTTCTCCAAACGCTTGGAGGGCATCCCCTACGTCGCCAAGACCCTGGAGAAAAACGACAAGGAGCGGCTCGTCATCAACCTCCAGCAACTCGACTGCACCACCTTCGTCGAGACGGTGATGGCCCTTTCCCTCTGCGCCAAGAACAAGCAGACACGTTTTGACGACTATTGCCGTTTCTTGAGGATGCTCCGTTACCGTGGCGGCATGGTCTCCTACCCCACCCGCTTGCATTATTTCACGAGTTGGATTGCCGACAACACCACATTAGGATTCGTCTTCGAGGTGCAACAACCCGACACCATTTTCACCCAGACACAGACTTTGGCGATTGACTACATGAGCCAACATGTGGGCAAATACCCCATGCTGGTGAAGAACCCATCATGGACAAAGGAAATCTCAGACATAGAGAAAGCCCTCAATGGCAAGAAATACCGCTTCATTCCCAAAGGTGAAATCGCCAATACCAAGGCATTCCGACAAGTCATCCACGACGGCGACATCATCGCCATTGTCACCAATAAGAAGGGGCTTGACACTTCGCACATCGGCTTTGCCGTCTGGCGCAAGGATGGCTTGCATCTCATCAATGCCTCGCAGATTCACAAAAAGGTGGTGAATGAGTCGATGACGCTCTATGAATACATGCTAAAACACCCCACACAAACAGGCATCCGCATCATTAGGCCTCTCTAAAGCGTGGAACGTAGAATATATAAGCATGAAGATGATGGGATTTGACCACCGATAATTGACGGTATTAGAAGTTAAATCCCGTATAAAAATTCAAGCTGCCAAAGGTGCTATTGGTCGAAAAGTTGCTCTTGCTGTAATTATATGTGTGCAGGATGAGACTCATTCCCGCAAAATATTTCGTATTGTTCCACACCAAACCAAAACGGCCGATGCCGTCCACGTTAAGGTTGTTGAACGAGAAGTCGCGAAATGAGAACCGCTGGTAGTTCTTCTCACCCGTACTTCGCTTGAACCCCAATGCCAAGGAAAGAGATGCCGCAGCAAGCCAATCCTTGGCGAAAACCCAGTTGTATGCCCACCCCGCCGATGCCGAAATATCCGTGTAGTTGACTTTTGCCACGTTGAGACTGGTACCAAAAGCCCCATCCAACTCATCGCCTAACCGCTCATCGATGACTTTCTCAAGTTTTTGGGCGTCCAAGGTCAATTCATGTTTCGTATAGTTCAATCCCAACAGGAATGAGGCGGCATTCTTGCGTTGGCACGTGCTTTGGGCGAATGCGGCGGGGTATGAGAACTTCTTATGGTTGAAGATGTAATAGACATTAAACCCCTTGATGCTTGCGTAAAAGCCGTCAAAGGCGACGTTCCGCATCTTCTCGGTGTCGATTTTATCGCTTAGGAAAAACGATTTAATCTTGTATTCATTACCCGTCTTGCGGTAGAAGATGTCGACGCCTACCTGGTTGCTGTACAGGCTCAGGCTGAAATCCTGTCGCTTTTTCGCATCAAAAGGGTGGATAATGTCGATGGTATAGCCAAGGAAAAACCACCTCCACCCCACGTAAGGACCAACCTTATAGCTCGGACCGGGCGACAGGCGGATGGAATGGCCATTGGCATCACGCATCCAATACGACTCGTAGGTGTTGGTGTTTTGCACCAGGAACGTGAAATTATACTTCTGTCGCTCGATGTAACGATGGTCGATGCGGCTAAATTCCTTCACGAACTCATATAACTTGTCAAACCATGTCGAGTCCTTGGGGGCAGGGGCGACCGCTACGGAGTCTGTCTTGAGGAGCGGAACGGTGTCAGACGGCTCCTGGGCATGTCCCACAAAGGCAACAGACAGCCACGTCATCACGACTAACACCCATGCCTTACCACCCTTGGACATCATGCGCAAACACCCACTGGCCATTATATCTTACCAAGGATGCGGTCCATCACCCAGTTGACAGGCGTGGCTGTCACGCTATTGCATGTACAAAGGCCAAATCCCTGCAAGTCCTCGATGACCGACCGTATCAAGGGAAGCTGGACGAAAGAGGGGTTTTTCACCACGATGGAGGTGGTTCCCTCCGATGTCATCAGCAGGATGGGGTCGTAATTGAATACGGAAAACACCACCATCCCCTTGTCTCCCACGATCTCGATGATGTCTTCCTGCGCGCTCTTGTGTCCCACGAAACACCAACTGCCACTCCCCACCAGTCCGTCCTCAAAACGGAAACAGGCTCCCACCGTGTCCTCCGCCTCATACAGATGGGCGCGGTTGGTGCAATAGCCATGTGCCTTGACGATGATGCCAAAGAAATATTGGAGCAAGTCTAATTGGTGTGCGGCGAGGTCATAGAAATAACCACCTCCCGCAATGTCGGGCTTAACCCTCCACGGCAGGTGCTCGTGGTTGAGGTCTTCGTCGCGTGGGGGGACGGAAAAGCGGATATTCACATTCGTGATAGTCCCCAGCGTGCCACGGTCGATGATGTCCTTGACTTTCTGGAAATAAGGGAGGTAGCGACGATAGTAGGCGACATAGCACGGTACACCCGTCTGTTCGCTGACGTAATTCACGCGAATACAGTCGTCGTAGGTCGCCGCCAAGGGCTTCTCCACATAGACGGGCTTGCCCGCCCTCATCGCCATGATGGCAAACGTGGCATGGCTGCTCGGCGGCGTTGCCACGTAGATGGCATTCACTTCGGGGTCATCAATGAGCTTTTGCGCGTCGGTGTACCACTTTTTCACGCCATGCCGCTCGGCATACGAGCGCACCCGACCCTCTGTCCGGCTCATTACCGCCTCGATATGCGAGCCTTCCACCTCGTTGAAGGCAGGTCCCGACTTGCGTTCTGTCACCTCACCGCATCCGATGAATCCCCAGTTGATTAACTTCATGCCTGACTGATATTGCTACATGGCGAAGCAATTAAATCCGCCATCCACCACGGCAACCGTTCCCGTGACAAACTTCGACGCGTCGCTCATCAGGTAATGGATGGTGCCGCAGAGCTCCTCGGGGTCGCCCATACGACCAAAGGGTGTCTGCCGAATCACATCCTTTCCCCGCTCGGTGTACGACCCATCGGGGTTAGTAAGCAAGGCGCGGTTCTGTTCCGTGATGAAGAAACCGGGGGCGATGGCGTTCACGCGGATGCCCTCGCCAAACTTCTTGGCGCATTCCGTTGCCATATAGGCGGTGAAATTGGAGATGCCAGCCTTGGCGGCGGCATACCCGCAGACCCTCGTCATCGGCCTGAACGCCGCCATCGACGAGAAATTGATGATGCTACCCTTACCCTGCGCCACCATGGGTTTGAGGAAAATCTGCGTCGGGATGACCGTTCCCGTGAGGTTGAGCGACAACACTTTCTGGAACTCATCGGGCTCGAGGTCGAAGAAGTTTTGGTCCGGGCCGATGGTTGCCCCCTTCATGTTGCCGCCAGCGGCATTGAGCAGCGTGTCCACCCGCTCGTATTTCTCGACGATGAGGTCGCAGGTGCGCTGCACGGAGGCGCGGTCCATCACGTCTGTCTTATAAAACTTGCAGGAGCCTCCTGCCTTGATGATGCTCTCCACGATGGCCTTTCCCACCTCTTCCTTACGTCCGAGGATGACCACCTTGGCACTGTTGAGGGCTAAATACTTGGCGATGGCGCGACCCAGCACACCCGTTCCGCCCGTGATGACAACGACGTTGTCCTTAATATCGAATAAGTCTTTCATATCTATTGTATTAATCAAAAAATCCAGGTTGATGGTATTCAATGCCCAATTCGCGGTCCACAGTGGCAAGGATGCCCTGCACCTGCCCCAAGGCAAACATCCTCCCGAGGAAACTATAGCCAGCATTATAGCCGCGCTCCTCGTCACCGAGCATCGTCATGCCATGGTCTACGCGCATGGGGAGTTGGGGGTTGACACGCTCGAAGATACGTGCCAGTTCGATGATGTCGGCACGTCCGCCGAGGTGACTCGCCTCCGTGAAGTCGCCATTGGGGAAGATGTGGCACGAGCGCAGATGCACAAACCATGTGCGGGTGGCGTATTTGTCTGCAAGGGAGATAAGGTCGTTGTGCCCCCCTGCCGACAACGAGCCGGCGCAGAATGTCAGTCCGTTGTGCGGATTGTCCACGGCATGGAGGAACCAGTCTATGTCCTCGTCGCATGTCACTATCCTCGGCAAGCCCAGGATGGGGAATGGGGGGTCGTCGGGGTGTACGCACATAAACATGCCATACTCCTCGCACGTCGGCATGATGGCGGAAAGGAAGTAGCGCATGTTCTCTCGGAGCTGCTCCTTGGTCACACCTTTATACAATGCCAACAACTCGCGGAACAGTTCGACGGGCTTTTCCTCGTCCTCCTTGATGTTGCCGCTCACGAATCCCTGTGTCTTCACGATGATGTTTTCCACCAACTTGCGGTCGTCATCGGCGGTGAAACGTTCTTTCAACTGGGCTACTTCACCCAAGATGTCGCGGTCCAGTTTCTTGCCGAATGCCGCCCAGTCTTGCTCCGCCCCTTCTCTTTTAAGGATATGGATGTCGAAATAGGCAAACTCCGCAAAGCTGAAATAGAGGTTGGAAGAGCCATTGGGATTGGGGTGCAACAGGTCTGTACGCGCCCAGTCCAATACGGGCATGAAGTTGTAGCATATTGTATGGATGCCTTCCAAAGACAGGTTCTTGAGGCTTTCCTTATAGTTCTCAATCAACCGGTCACGGTCTGCGCCGCCATATTTGATGCTTTCCGAGACGGGGAGGCTCTCCACCACGCTCCATCTCATGCCATAACTCTCGATGTATTCACGCAAGTCGCGGATGCGCTCGCGGCTCCACACCTCGCCGTTGGGTACGTCGTGCAGGGCTGTCACGATGCCTTCCACGCCAATCTGTCGCAACATGCCAAGGGTGATCTTGTCATTCTTCCCAAACCATCTCCATGTCCGTTCCATATCTCTTGTACTATATTATAAATAATGTATTGATTAAAATTTATGCAAAAATACAATATTTAAACGAGAATGGTGTGGGATGAACGTTAAAAAAAGGCAAAAGACACCGACGAAAGCATGTCAATGAAGGCGGCGATGGCATATTCCACGCTCCCTACATGAATCGAGTAATCGGATTATATGTATCATATAAACCCTTTATACCTATCGGATAATCGGATTATATGATACAGATAATCCGATTACCTGGCACAGATAGAAGGCAAGTAATACCCTAATAGTCCCATCAAATGATGGGGAAAATCATGGCGAGGGAGGCATGAGGGCAAAGGGAACGGCACCGTCATTAGGCGCGGGCGTAATCCCAAGCAACTGACAAAGCAAGGTATAGACGTTAACATTGGGGAAATGGGGTAGGCGGAGATGTGGGATGTCGGGACCTATTGCCCTAAAGAGGGCGTGCATGTCCTGCAACGTGGGGTCGTAGCCATGAGTCCCGCCCTCCGTGATGTCGCCGTCGTAGACGACATACCCCACGTCGGGCATCACCACCACGTCGCCTATCCGCGCGTTTGTGCCATAATGGAGGTATTCAGGAACATCGCCTTTCAGCCATACCTTGGCATGGTCGACGTTGCGCAACGCTTGGTAGACCTTCTTTACACACCCTTTCTTGACATAGACATTGGCGGGCGTGTTGCCCTCTATGCCAAGATACCACTCTTTTCTCAGGTAACTCGCCACGTTCACCACGTGCGTCTTCTCCACCCAAGCCATGCCATGGTCGGAGAGGACGATGAGGTTGACCTCGCCGGCAAGTCCGAGAAACTGAATCCCTTCGTACAGGTACTTCAGAAGCGAGTCTACTTGCATCACCGCCTGACGTGTCTCACGGCTCTGCGGACCGTGGAGATGGCCGCTGTGGTCGGGCTCGTTCATGTATGCCATCACCAACTCCGGGCGCTCGCCCTCGGGCTTGCGGAGCAATGCCAACACGCCATCCATCCGCTCCTTGAACGTGAGTCGTGGCTTCTGGTCGTAGACATGGTAGATGTCGGGGTACATCCCCATGATCTTCACATCCGACCCCGGCCAATAGAAAACGGCGGTCTTCAGCCCCTGTTTCTTGGCGGTAATCCATATCGGCTCGCCGCCATAAAACACCGGATTCATTTTCTGCTCCGTATTTTTCAGGGAGAACTCCTCGCCCGTCTGCGTGTCGAGGAAGGTATTGGCAATGATGCCGTGGTGGTCGGGATATAGTCCCGTGGCAATGGTGTAATGGTTGGGGAACGTCTTTGACGGGAACGAGGGGATGAGTCCCGACTCTACGCCATGCTCCGCCATGTAGTCGAGCATGGGTGTGTCATAAAACGAAGGATAGTCCCATCGGAAGCCATCGAGCGATACGATGACCGTGGTGTGCCTTGCATTGACCTGTGTCAATCCGCAGAGGATAAGAAGGAAGGAAATAATTTTCGTTTTCATTTACAATTTGCGTTGAATGGAATAAGGATAATAAACAATATTTTGTCAAAAAAAATGTATACTATTTATGGACATGGTTGAGGATGACCTTGACGAACCCGTCACCATATTTGTTTTTCTTGAACTCTCCGATGCCGGAAATGGCGCCAAAAGCCTCTATCGTCGTAGGCCTGACGGTGGCAAGGGAATGCAACACCTTGTCTGAAAGGACGATATAGGCGGGGACTCCTTGCTCATTGGCAAGGGCAAGGCGATACTGCCGCAATGTCTCGAAGAGCCTCTTGTCTTCCACCATCGACAGACGCGCCTCGGGGAAAAACACCCCTTGTGCCAATTGTCTCGAAGGCTCCCCGGCATCGGTGTTGGAGGTCTTCCGCCCTCGCCCCTGCCTCGCGTATCGCAATTCGGGCTTTATCTCGTTGAGCATGGCGCGTTTGCGCCCGTATAGCACGTCCTTCCCGCTCTCCGTCAGCCTCAACACATTGTCATGGTCGTATGCGATGTCGATGAAACCCATCTGCAACATCTGCAACAGATAGCCCTGCCAATGGCGCGTGGAGATGTCTGCGCCCACGCCGAAGGTCTTGAGCAGGAAGTACTTGTGCTTGATGACGGCAGGGGAATTCATGCCGCGAAGCACCTCGATGACGGTTCCCGTGGGGATTTGCTCTTCTGTTCGCGCAATGGCACTCAACGCCTTCTGCACGATGATGGTGCCATCAAACTGCTGCCGGGGATGGCGGCACACATCGCAGTTACCGCAATCGTAGTCTCGTTGTTCGTTGAAATAGTTGAGGAGGATACGCCTTCGGCACACATTGCTCTCCGCATACTCCCTCATGCGGCGCAACTTCTGCCTGTTCACCTCCCGCTGCCCGCTATCGTTGGCGAACCTTTCGAGCTGGATGATGTCGTTCAGCGAATAGAACAAGATGGTGTCTGACGGTGCGCCGTCTCGCCCCGCGCGACCGATTTCCTGATAGAAGCTCTCGATGCTCTTGGGCATGTTGTAGTGGATGACCCATCGTACATTGCCCTTGTCAATGCCCATGCCAAAGGCAATCGTGGCACAGACAATCTGCGCATGGTCGTTTTTGAAACGCTCCTGCACCGCCTTCCGCTTGTCGGAGGGCATCCCGGCGTGGTAGGGCAATGCCGCATAGCCCTTGGCAACGAGGTCACGGGCGAGCGTCTCGGTGTTTTTCCTGCTGAGGCAATAGATGATGCCGGGCTCATGAGGGTGCTGCTGGAGGAAGCGGAGGATGACCCTCATCTTGTCTGCCTTCTGCGATTCGGACATGACGGAGAGGGAGATGTTGGGGCGGTCAAAGCTGGAAATGTACTCCCTGCCGTGGAGATGCAACTGCTTGATGATGTCCTGGCGCGTGATGGCATCTGCCGTGGCGGTCAATGCCATGATGGGTACGGCGGGGAAATGCTCGCGGAGGATGCCCAACTGTGAATACTCGGGGCGGAAGTCATGCCCCCACTGGCTGATGCAATGCGCCTCGTCGATGGCGAAGAGGCTCACCTCGACCTGGCTGAAGAGGTGAGGCAGCTCCACCATCAGCCGCTCCGGCGACACGTAAACCAGTTTCAACTCGCCGCTGACACATCGTCGGCGGACAATGACATCATGCGTCGTGTCGTTCCCACTGTTGAGGGCATCGGCGGGGATGCCGTTTGCCTGAAGCGTCTCCACCTGGTCTTGCATCAAGCTGATAAGCGGCGAGACGACGACTGTTATCCCTGGCAAGAGAAGGGCGGGTATCTGGTAACAGATGCTTTTGCCTCCCCCCGTGGGCATCAGTACCAAGCTGTCCTTGCCCCCGATGGCATCACGGATGATTTCCTGTTGGTTGGCACGAAACTGGTCATAGCCAAAGTACTTCTTTAGGGCTGTCAGAGCGTCCATACATTCATTTTTTGAACAAAGTTACGGTTTTTTCGCAAAAAAAGTGAAAATATCAAGATTTTTTCAAATTAATTCCCTAATTTTGCATACAGACAAAAACTATTCATTATTCTTTACATGTATGGCAAAGTATAATATCACCGAGAAGAAGGAAAAAGAGGCAACGTATAGGACTTTGGTCAACCCCAAACTGATGGACGAGCTAAAGGAGAAAATCCTAGATGCCGTCATCATCCAGAAAAAATACAAGATCAAGGACTATTCTGCCAAGCAACTTGCCATGGACTTAGCGACAAACACAAGGTATATCTCTGCCGTCGTGAACGTGAGGTTTCACATGAACTACACCTCTTTTATCAATAAATACCGCGTGGAGGAGGCCATGAGTCTGCTCACAGACAGGCGTTACCAGGAACTGAATATGGAAGATATTTCCGACATGGTGGGCTTCTCCAACCGACAGTCGTTCTATGCGGCATTCTTCAAGGTGAACGGCATCACGCCTCGCGAATATAAGTTGCGCAGCCTGGCACAACACCCGTCATTGGCGGAAAAGCCCAAGAAAAGGGGACGCAAGCCCGGTAGCAAGAAAAAATCCACCAAAAACACCCCGAAAGGATGATGGCAGCGTTCAACTATACCGATGAGCGGTTTGCCGATTTGCAGCTCCTTCGCTACCGCCTGAATGGCTTTGAGGAGCTTTCCTTGCGTCAAAAGGTACTGGCATATTATCTCACGGAGGCGGCTCTCTGCGGTCGTGACATCACCACAGACCAATACGGAAAGTACAATCTTCGCATTCGCAAGACCTTGGAGGCAATCTGTTCTCACCACGACAAATTGACCGAAAGCCCAGAATGGGCTGCCTTGGAGACTTATCTCAAGCGGATATGGTTCTCGAATGGAATCTACCACCACTACGGATGCGAGAAATTTACCCCAGGGTTTACGGAATCCTTCCTGCGCAATGCCATCCTCTCCACTCCCGAAGAGAGCCTTCCCCTCGGTCAAGGGGAGACACGGGAGGAACTGATGGAGACGATTTTCCCCGCCATCTTCGACCCCTCGTTCATGCCCAAGCGGGTGAACAAGGCTGATGGCGACGACCTCATCCTCACCTCCGCTTGCCATTTCTACGAGGGGGTGACGCAACAAGAGGTGGAGGACTATTACGCTGCCAAGGCAAACCCTGCCGATGAGGAACCGCCATCGTGGGGCTTGAACTCGACCCTTGTCAAGGAAGACGGGCAAGTCAAGGAACTCACATGGAAAGAAGGCGGGCGATATGGCGAGGCGATACACCATATTATATATTGGCTGAACAAGGCTGCCGGGGTGGCAGAGAATGAACAGCAGCGGAAGGTGATACTCCTTCTCTGTGACTATTACCGCACGGGCGACCTCTCCCTGTTTGACCAATACTCCATCGAATGGCTCAAGGAACAAGACGGAGAGGTGGATTTCATCAACGGGTTCATTGAGGTTTATGGCGACCCGTTAGGCATCAAAGGCACTTGGGAGGGTCTCGTGGAATACAAAGACCATGTAGCGACACGCCGCACGAAGGCGATAAGCGAGAACGCGCAATGGTTTGAAGACCATTCCCCCATCGACCCACGATTCCGTAAGCCCACCGTGAAAGGCGTTACCGCCAATGCCATCTGCGCCGCCATGCTCGGTGGCGAGGAATATCCATCGACCGCCATCGGCATCAACCTGCCTAATGCCGACTGGATCAGGGCACGGTATGGGTCGAAGAGCGTCACCATCTCCAACATCACCGAGGCATATAACAAGGCGGCGAAAGGCAACGGATTCAAGGAAGAGTTCATCGACGAGGAGCGGACACGTCAACTCATCATGCGATATGGCGACCTCTGCGATGACCTGCACACCGACCTGCATGAATGCCTGGGGCATGGCAGCGGGCAATTGTTGCCTAACACAGACCCCAACGCACTGAAATCGTATGGCAATACCATTGAAGAGGCACGGGCAGACCTGTTTGGTTTGTATTACATAGCCGACAAGAAGATGGTGGAATTGGGGCTGTTGCCCGACATGCAAGCCTACAAGTCGCATTATTACACCTACCTATTGAATGGCCTGATGACGCAACTGACGCGCATCACCCTCGGCAATATGATTGAGGAGGCACACATGCGCAACCGCGCATTGATCGCCCATTGGGTGTATGAACATTCTCGGGGCATCGTGTCTTTGGTGAGACACAACGGCAAGACCTATCTCCGCGTCCACAATTACGAGAAAGTGCGGGAACTATTCGCACAGTTGCTCGCCGAAATCCAGCGAATCAAGAGCGAGGGCGACTATGATGCAGCAAGGGAATTGGTGGAGAAATATGCCGTCAATATCGACCAAGTCCTCCACCAAGAGGTCATCGAGAGATACCGAAAGCTCAATATAGCTCCCTATAAGGGCTTCATCAACCCCTGGCTCAAGCCCGTCATCGACGAGCAAGGCAACATCACGGACATCGAAATCGACTACACGGAGAGCTACACCCACCAGATGCTCCGCTACAGCCGCGACTATGGTTTCCTTTAATCCACCACCCCATTCATTCCATTAACCCCATTCATCCCATCTACCCCATGCCCACAGCAGAAAAAATCAAGGAAATCAAACGCTCCTTCCGCCCCCTGATGAATGGCGTGACGGCATCTTCCATGCGAGAGAAGGGTGCGGCTTATCATATCAACTGGGGCGTCAGCATGGCAGACCTACAATGCCTGGCAAGCGAATATGGGAAAGACAAAGACCTCGCCGAGGCACTATGGGTGGAAAACGTGCGCGAATGCAAGATCCTTGCCACACTCATCATGCCACCCGAACAGATGTCCCCGACCTTGACGGAGCAATGGCTTGCGGAGATGCCGACGCAGGAAATGGCGGAATGGGCGGCGTTCCACCTGTTTCAATATGTCGAGGGGATAGCCCCCATAGCCCTTCGTGCCATCCGTTCTGCCCATGTGAACGAGCGGATTTGTGGGTTTCACATCCTGTCTCGCTTGTTCCTGAAAGGATATACCATCGACAAGGCATCGGAAAAGGCTTTTCTCACCGCCGCAAAAACATCGGCCAATGAGGGCGAGATGGGCGAAAGACATGCCGCCGCGAACTGCCTAACGCGCTATGAGCGTTAAAGTTTTATAACATCTGATTGGCAATTGTCTGTTTTTAAGTTTTTTTTTATAATTTTGCAAACAGATGAAAAAGCATATTCATTTATCATTATAAATTTTAGCAAACATGATTTATTCAAAAGAAGTTGACAACATGTGCGTTGTCGCTAAAGGTCCTAACCACGGACCCGCACCCATCCCCGAGGAGGGGAAGTGGATCCAAGCCAAGGAGATCAAGGACATCTCCGGCTACACCCATGGCATTGGATGGTGCGCACCCCAGCAAGGAGCTTGTAAGCTGTCGCTCAACATCAAGGACGGCATCATCCAGGAATGTCTCGTGGAGACCATCGGATGCACGGGAATGACACACTCCGCCGCCATGGCAAGTGAGATCCTCCCGGGCAAGACCATCCTTGAGGCGTTGAACACCGACCTCGTCTGCGATGCCATCAACACCGCTATGCGCGAGTTGTTCCTGCAAGTGGTGTACGGACGTACGCAGAGTGCCTTCTCAGAGGGCGGCCTCGTCATCGGCGCAGGCCTCGAAGACCTCGGCAAGGGCCTCCGTTCACAGACGGGTACACTCTATGGCACGGTTGCCAAGGGCACACGTTACCTGGAGCTGACCGAGGGTTACATCACCAAGATGTTCCTCGACAAGGACGACCAGGTGTGTGGTTATGAGTATGTTCACCTCGGCAAGATGATGGAAGCCATCAAGAACGGCATGGATGCCAACGAGGCCGTGAAGAAGTTTACGGGTTCCTACGGACGCACCACCGCCGAGCAGGGAGTAGTTAAATCCATTGACCCACGTAAAGAATAGGAGGAGAGATTATGATTCGTAAAGTGAGTTTTGAAAGCTATGAGCGTCGTATCAAGCAGGTACTTGCCGCTTTGAACGAGAACGGTATCAAGGATATCGAGGAGGCTAACGAGATATGCGAGAGCGTGGGTGTAGACCCCTACAAGATGTGTGAGGAGACCCAAGGCATCTGTTTCGAGAATGCCAAGTGGGCATACGTATGCGGCGCCGCCATCGCCATCAAGAAGGGCGTGAAGAATGCGGCAGAGGCAGCAGAGGCCATCGGCATCGGCTTGCAGAGTTTCTGCATCCCCGGGTCGGTGGCAGACGACCGCAAGGTGGGCATCGGCCACGGTAACTTGGCAGCCCGCCTGCTCCGCGACGAGACGGAATGTTTTGCCTTCCTCGCCGGACATGAGAGCTTCGCCGCCGCAGAGGGTGCCATCAAGATTGCCGAGAAAGCCAACAAGGTACGCCAGAAACCGCTGCGCGTCATCCTCAATGGCCTTGGCAAGGATGCAGCCATGATCATCAGCCGCATCAATGGCTTCACCTACGTGCAGACACAGTTTGACTATTTTACGGGCGAGGTGAAAGTTGTGAAGGAGACCCCATACTCCGACGGTCCACGTGCCAAGGTGAAATGCTATGGCGCAGACGACGTGCGCGAGGGTGTCGCTATCCTCTGGAAGGAGAATGTCGATGTTTCCATCACGGGTAACTCCACCAACCCCACCCGCTTCCAGCACCCCGTGGCTGGCACATACAAGAAAGAGCGCGTGTTGGCAGGGAAGCCTTACTTCAGCGTGGCATCGGGCGGCGGCACGGGTCGTACCCTCCATCCCGACAACATGGCTGCCGGTCCCGCCTCATACGGCATGACCGACACGCTCGGACGTATGCACAGCGATGCCCAGTTTGCCGGCTCATCGTCTGTTCCCGCCCATGTGGAGATGATGGGATTCCTCGGTATCGGCAACAACCCCATGGTGGGAGCCACCGTTTCCATCGCCGTGGAGGTAGACCTTGCCTTGAACAAGAAGTAATCATTCTTGTCTTCATTCAAGCAGGAAACGGGATTCTTTACCTTGTTTCCTGCTTTTTTTAATGTTTGCTTGTACTTTTATTCAGATTATTTTTAATTTTGCAAGCAATATATATTGACTATCATAATTGTAATATTCAACGACAAGCCCTACAGCATTTAATCTCATAAATCATCAATAATAAATATAAAGCTATCAATATGCAACTACCATCAAGAATAAATCAGGCTCAATATGAATTGCTTAACATTCTCTCGTGTGTTGACAAAGAAGAGGATGTAGCAGAATTGAAATCTATCATTGTGCGGTTCCTAAACTCACGTCTTCAGAAGGAAATACATCGCCTTTGGGATAACGACACATTAAATGAGCAAAAAGTATCGGCATGGGCAGACGAACACATGCGCACTCCCTACAAATAAGACTATGAACAATTGTTTTTCACACACCAACGAACACGAATGAAACGAATAACACGAAAGGGAAATGAAAAATAAAAGATTAAACATTAAAGAATGATTTCCCTATTCACAGGCACAGAGACATATTTTCCGTCAGCATCTCATCCCACTTCAATTTGAGCCATCAGAGTTGTGAACTGAATCACCAGTTCTATGCTCTGAATCATCAGTGTTGTCAACTGAATCATCAGAGTTATGCTCTGATTTATGAGAACAACACACAGGAAATCTATAGACATTCAAGAATAATCGATATATGATTATTAATCCTTCTGATACATGTATTCTGCAATTCTATCATTCGGGATATATGAGTATGGTTTGGAGGCAAATTAGAATATCGAGAAACAATTGCACCATAAATTTTGTTAAATCAATAATTATTTGTAATTTTGTACCCATTAAATAAACATAAGCCTTGGGGCTGCGAGAAATGCTCTCTACAGCGGTTTCCAATAGCATTGACATGATTGAAAAACATTCACTCGTTTTACGCAAAAACGAGGAGAGAAAGTGTGCATCATAGTCAAGTTATTGGTAAATCGGTAGAGAAATAGCCTAAAATGAAACTGACAAAGACAAAAAAACAAGTCTCCGTCCTTTATGCAAGTTCCATGATTGGAATTGTAGTGGGTGTCTTGGTATCTATCCTCAACACCCGCAACTTGGCACCAGCCGAATATGGAGACGTGCGATATGTCAACAACATCATCTCCTTTTTCTCTGGGTTACTGTTGTTCGGATATTTCATATCTGGCAGTAGGTTATTGGCATTATCCCAGAGCGAAAAAGAAACTCGCGAGATAAAAGGACTATTGGTGACCATCCTGATGATTACAAATATCATCTTGATGGTCATTCTTTTTATCTGCGGTCTGATTCATCATTTCTTCTTAGCTAAGGAATTCTATTATCTGTTTTATTTGACGATCCCCGTATGTGGTGGCGTCGCTTTGTTATTAAACTACGTCAACACCTCCTCTCAAGGAGACAATAGTATTTACACGATAGCATGTGCCAGGCTATTACCCTCATTGGCATATTTAGCAATCGCATCTCTCATTTATTTTCAATTTGGAGCAACTCGTGAAAGAATGCTGCTATTAAACAATGGAATCCATTTTTTAGTCTTAGCTATCATCATTTACCTGAACAAACCATCTTTTAATAATCTAAGACAAACATTTAAGAAACTTCATGAGGAAAACAAGAAATATGGATTACAAGTATATTATGGGGCATTGACAAATGTGTCAGTTGCATACGTAGCAGGTATGACATTAGGATTACTTAATAAAGACAACACAAATGTAGCCTTTTACACATTAGCTCTAACAATTTCCATGCCACTACAAACATTACCCCAAGTAATAGGAACGACATATTTTAAACAATTTGCTACACAAAACTACATTCCAACTAAAGTTATACGTTTTTCACTACTACTCGCAGCAATTACACTTATTGCATATATTATTTTAATTTATCCCATAGTAAATATACTATACAACGAATCATACAATATTGTAGCTTTATATGCATCTTTCTTAGCATTAGGAACCACTTTCCAAGGACTTGGAGATATATTTAACCGTTTCCTTGGTGCTCATGGTCAAGGAAAAAGTATTAGAAACACCGCATTCATTTCAGGGGGAATTCAAATCATCGGATTTACATTAGGTATCTATTTATGGAATATCAATGGAGCTATTACAACACGCATTCTTAGTTCATTTATATATTTTTCCATTATGGTTTTATACTATAAAAATTTTATAAAAAAACAACCACAACATGGTATCTCTATTTAATCAAGATAAAATTAAAACTTTCGAGTACTTTTATTTTTTCATCATGGTGATTTACATGGCACAGATGAATGGAAATACCACTCGAATGATTTCTGGTCTTTCCAGTCCCTATTTTCCTTTTTTATTTCCCATCATACTAACTATCATCTTATTAGATAGGCACAAAGTTAAATTCGACAACAAAAAGTTATTAAGGTTATTATTGCTTTTTGCCATTTGGATGATATTGTTATTTAACCACAAACCATACTATGGAGGATCAGATTATTCATATCACTTTTTTATTTTCTATAGCATAATTATCGCTTATATTCACGTGCAAGTATTTGGAAAAAAGATGCTCCCTATATATGAACATATCATGATAAGGCTTAGTTTATTATCATTAATCTTATGGGGAATTTATATCATCTATCCAGGAACAGCTGCTTTTTTCCGAAGTTTTCCTGAAGCAGGAAATGGAAATCATATTTTCTATTTATATAAATGGTTTGACCCCTCGCGATTAGAAAAATTAGAGGGATTTGTAATATATGGATTTCTAAGAAATTCAGGTTGCACTTGGGAGCCAGGTCGTTTTTCCGTCATGATATTATTAGCACTTTATAGCAATTTAATCCGTAATGGAATCAAATTTAAAGGGAATGCGGGTGGAATTATCCTATTAATTGCATTAGCATCTACATTTTCAACAACAGGATATATAGCAGCCATTGTATTATATAGTTTTTTTGCAATCAGGATATTAAGCCTAAAAGGGATTTTAGTTTTTTCACTCATCATCATCCCTATTTCTTTCCAACTTGCAAGACTCGAATTTATGCAAGAAAAAATTACGAATCAATTGGATTTAGATTCTGAAATAAGTAAAATAAATGAGAGAATAGACTACGTTAATAAAGTCCGTGAATCCAACGAATATGTAGGGTCTTTGGGACGATTCCAGGCAATGTATTTTGAATTGATAAATATACAAAAAGACCCTATTCTTGGATATGGATGGAATACTCATCATAGTTATTTTTCTCAAAGAATTTCTGGAAATTATGTTCTTACAGGTGGCATTCTTAAATTGATAGGACAATTAGGAATTCCATTAAGCCTCCTTCTTTATTTCTTTTTGTATAAATCCTCTGTCGCATTAGGTAACGATTTCAAGGTTCGGAAAGCAACTTTATTTGTTCTCTTTCTAATCTTTAGTATTTCTTACTCATTATTTACTGTACCTGTAATTACCGCATTTTGGCTATATGGCATATTCCGGAAGGAGGAAGACTTAATAATCATAACAGAAAAGAATAACCCTAAAGATACTGAGGAAGCTACAACTACTGAAATGGCAGCGACAAGCAATGAGGGTATTCTTCCTTCTTAAAAACACCTACCCCAACGGATTGGCAAGCACCGCAAGGGTACATTGCTACGGCAAGGGATTTGTTGACCAAGGGATAGAGACATACGTTATCCTTCCCATCTCGTTAGAAAAGCAGGATTCTGAACAGAAGAACATGGAGAGAGAAGGAATCGACGAGATTGGAGTGCATTATCAATACATGTCAGGCGGTCCTATTCGAAGCAAGCACTTTTTTAGGCGACATGCCAAGGACACCTATGGTTACCTCCACACCTTATTATATATATATAGGCACATCTGGAAGGATGACCATGTGATTGTTTACGAGGGTGGTGTGCTATGGATGATGGTATGTGCGATGGTTGTCCATCTGAAAGGCGCAAAAGTTACGATGGAATTGAATGAACTGCCATACGTTACCAAGAAACAAACGAGGAGGAGGGTATTTCATCGTCAATGTATGTTAAGGCTCGCTTTTCCTCGATATGATCAGTTTATTGTCATTTCCGAGTCGTTGAAAGAAATCGTACAACATTATGCCCCCAAAGCAAAGGTCATTAAGGTTCCTATCATGGTAGATATGGACGAATTGGCGTATGACACACAAGATGAAAGCCCCATCCAAGAACCATATATCTTCCATGCTGGTTCTTTGACACACAACAAGGATGGCATCTTGGGTATGGTGGAGGCATTTGGGAAGGCCTGCCAGAAAACAGACAAGTCCATCAAGTTCCTCATGACAGGGAGATTAGAGGACTCTCCCCAAAAAGCCATCATCCAAGAACTCATCATCAAATATCATCTCGAAGATAAGTTATGCTTCTTAGGGTATTTAGAGAAAAACGACCTTTACCGATATTTACGTCATTGCTCACTTTGCATCGTCTATAAATACGACAACCAGCAAAACAAATATTGTTTTTCCAATAAGCTCGGGGAATACTTGGCAATGGCTCGTCCCGTCATCACGACAAACGTGGGAGAGGCAAATCACTATTTGGAAGACGGGAAGAATGCTTACATCATCCCACCCAAAAACACAGACTTGATGGCGGAGAAGATCTTGGAAATCATTGATCATCCTGACAAGGCAAGGATAATAGGTTTGGAGGGACAGAAGTTGGCACTAACCATATTCAACTGCGACATACAAGCCAAAAGGCTGATGGATTTTTTCCAATCCGCATGAAGATCCTCCATGTCCTCCCCACCCTCTCATCTGGCGGTGCCGAACGGTTTGTCACTGACTTAACCAATGAGTTGACAAAGTATGATGACTGCCAATTGACATTGCTCATCATGAAGTCTGACCAAGTTGCGGAAAACATCTTCTATAGAGATGAGTTGTCTGAAAAGGTGACTTTCAAGAGTATGGGAATCCAAAAGGTACGAATCTATGATTTATGGAGAATCTATCAAGCGGTCAAGAGGGAAAAGCCCGACATCGTACACTATCACCTGGCAGGAACATTGAACTTGATGCTATTAACCATCTTATTGTACCGAAAACCAACATATATCGAAACCATCCATAGCGACATCCGGGCAATCATAGGCATCACAAAAAGAGATCGGTGGATTAAGTCGTTTGTTTTCAAGAAAGGATTGGTGAAGGTTTGCACCATTACCCCTTCTAATGGAGAGGCATTCAAGGAATATTATAGGCGTGATTGCGCCGCAACCATCGTTAATGGGCGCAAAGCAGCAGCACCAAGTCCTCTGTTTGACATCAGAAAGAAAGAGATAGAAAGCTATAAGCATTCACCAAACACCATGGTGTTTACACATATTGGGAGATTCACGAAAGCGAAGAACCAAAAGCTATTAATCACCGCATTCAACAACTTTGTCCACAGAGGGAACGATGCCATCCTTCTCATCATCGGAAACGGCTTTGACTCCCCACAAGGGAAGGACTACCAAGCCCATGCATGTGACAGTATTCATTTCTTGGGCGAACAACACGACGTACAAGATTATTTGATGAACAGCGACGGCTTCTGCCTCTCTTCCATCTTCGAGGGTATGCCCATCACCTTAATAGAGGCTTTCGCCTATGGCTGCATTCCCATCTCTACCCCTGTCTGTGGGGCGACAGACTATATTCAAGACGGGAAAAACGGATTCCTCGCAAGGGATTTCAAGAAGGGGTCTTACATCGAAGCCTTGGAAAGGTTTGCAACTCATTATCAAGACATTGACAAGAACCAGTTGAAAGAATTGTATAATACAACTTTTTCCATTGAGGGTTGCGCTAACCAATACCATGCCCTTTACAAAAAGCTATTATGTTGATAATAAATGTTGAATTAATTCTTTAAATACTATGATGGACAATATTATCAGGTTTGACTGGGCGGCGAAGCGGATGCTCAGGGACAAGGCGAACTTCGGGGTCTTTGAAGGCTTGATTACGGTCTTGTTGAATGAAAAGGTGAAAATCGTCGAATTGTTGGAAAGCGAGTCGAACCAAGAAGACATGGAGGACAAGTTCAACCGCGTCGACATCAAGGCAAGAAACAGCAAGGACGAGATTATCCTGGTGGAAATACAGCAGACACGCGAGTTGTATTACCTGCAAAGGATCTTGTATGGCGTGGCAAAGGCGGTAAGTGAGCATATTTCGTCTGGCGAAAGTTATGCCAATGTCAAGAAAGTGTATTCCATCAACATCCTCTACTTCGACTTGGGAAAAGGTGCCGACTACCTCTATCACGGACAGACAAAATTTTTAGGGGTACACACAAAGGATGAACTCAAAATCAACACCCGAGAGAAGGACAGCATCGTGATGACTACACCCGAAACAATCTTCCCAGAATATTACTTGATTAGGGTAAACGAGTTCAACAAGGTGGCAACAACACCTTTGGAGGAATGGATAGAGTACCTCAAGAGCGGGACCATCAAGGAAGACACTACCGCCCCAGGGCTTCAAGAGGCTAAAGAGAAGTTGCAATATCTCAAGATGAACAGGGAAGAAAGGCTGGCATACGACAGACATATAGACAACATCCGCGTGGAGAAAGACATCTTAGAGACGAAAGTGCTTGAAGGATTAGAAGAGGGTCGCAAACAGGGAAGAGCCGAAGGAAGAGCTGAAGGAGAACATAAAAAGATGATGGATATAGCCAAAAAGATGAAAGAGTCTGGTATGGACAATTCTGTCATTTCCAAGATGACTGGAGTGAAAGAAGAGGATTTAATCAATATCTAAAGCGCAACTGATGTGACACCTGCATCATTTAACATTTAGAATCGCCTATCGGCGAGAAATGAAACGAAAATTGTTTCAAAATGTATTCAAAAAAACAGATTTTGAAAGATTTTATATTTCATTATTTAAAATTTCTGCCCGTAGGGCATCATCTTGATGGTTGAAGGATGAAGGACGAAGAATGAATGAGAAACACATCAACCATCATTCTGAATTTCAGTTTTATTCTCTAAGTTTCTCATTCTTGATCAAAAACACAAAATCATGGAACGACGATACCCCGTAGGCATACAGACTTTCTCTGAAATCATCAGAGAAAGGTATATATACGTAGACAAAACGGATTTAATGTGGAAAATGCAACAAGTAAGCAAATACATTTTCCTCAGTCGTCCACGCCGTTTTGGAAAATCCCTTTTATCCTCAACCCTTCATTCTTTCTTTGAGGGCAGAAAGGACTTATTTAAGGGATTAAAAGTCATGGAGTTGGAAAAAGAATGGAATACATACCCTGTCATTCATCTTGACTTGAGCATGGCGAAAAACATGACCACAATGGAAATGTTGAGAAGCCAACTCATGTATATCCTCAAACCTTATTCTTCATTATATGGAATCGACCCAGAAGAAGACCTTCCTGGGAAAAGATTAGCAGGACTTATTAGGCGAGCATTTGAACAAACTGGAAAACAAGTGGTTGTTATCATAGATGAATATGATGCACCTCTTCTTGACGTGATGCACAAAGAGGACATCCATGATTTTCGCCAAGTGATGCAAGAGTTTTACCAAACGCTAAAACCGTATGAAAGCATGATACGATTCTGTTTCATCACTGGCATCACCAAATTCTCCCAACTCAGCATCTTTTCTACCATCAATAACTTGACCAATGTATCGATGGATCCTCGTTTCTCCGCTATATGCGGAATTACCGAGAAAGAATTGACAACGACATTGTCTGAAGACATCAAAACACTGGCTGACTCATACGGGTTTTCAGCAGATAGAATGCATGAAATACTCAAACAAAAATATGACGGGTATCATTTTTCCGAATCATCCCCAGAAATATATAACCCTCTCAGTTTGATGAAGGCCTTTCTCCATCGTAAAGTGGCAAACTATTGGTTTGAGACGGGAACGCCAACCTTCCTCATCCGTCAAATGCAATATTTCTATACAGACATCACCTCCATGGAACACATAGAGACTGCGGCAACAGCGTTTGATTGCCCAACGGAAGGGATGACCGATGCCCTACCCCTTCTCTACCAGAGTGGTTACCTGACCATCAAGGAGTATGACCCCGAAGAAGATGTCTATACCTTATCAATACCCAACCAAGAGGTGAGGGTGGGACTTACAGACGGGCTTATGCCTGCGTATACAGGGATTAGGGGCAGTGATGTGCATATTGGCTTTGCCCTCAAATTCTGGCGAGCATTAAAGAAAGACAACATCGAATTGGCATTGACGGAAATGAAAGCCTACTTCGCTGGGTTGCCATATATTGAGGGATTCAAGAAAAAACTGCAAGAGGTGGCGACGGTAGAAGGTTTTTACGAATATACAATGTACCTCATTTTCTCCATGCTCAACGTCTTTGTCCGTACACAGGTGAAATGCAGTGGCGGACGGGCTGACATGGTGGTACACATGCCCAACACCACATACGTTCTTGAACTGAAAATCAATGGCACGGCACAGCAGGCACTCGACCAAATCAATAGCCATGGCTACGCCATCCCTTACCAGACAGAGGACAAGTATGTGGTGAAAGTGGGAATAAGATTCTCCACAGAGAGTAAGAACATCGAGGATTGGGTTGTTGAGCAATCATAAATGAGACATCCTGTAGGGGTAAATCTGCCCGTAGAACGAACACGAATATCATGAAACACATGATGAGAACGAACACGGATAAAACGAATGAGTCGTGCCATTAGATAGATTCGTGTTCTTTTATATAATCCATTGACATTATATTCATAACGGTTATTATCCTGAATTTCAGTTTATTCTCTAAGTTTCTCATTCTTGATCAATAATACAGAATCATGGAACGACGATACCCCGTAGGCATACAGACATTTGAAAGAATCATAGATGGGGGTTATGTCTATGTAGACAAGACGGATTTGGTATGGAGGTTACAAAATGTCAGCCCCTTTGTCTTCCTCAGTCGCCCACGCCGTTTTGGAAAGTCTCTTTTATCCTCAACCCTTCATTCTTTCTTTGAAGGTCGTAAGGATTTATTTAAGGGACTGAAAATCATGGAGCTGGAAAAAGAATGGGACGCATATCCCGTCATTCATTTAGATATGAGTACAACAAAAGGACAAGCATCGCCTGAAAAATTAGAAGAACAACTTTTCAGGTTGCTACTCCCCTACGACTCTCTATATGGAACCGGCAAATATGAAAATACTCCTGGTGCACGTTTAGCTGGTATTATCCAACGGGCATCCCAACAAACAGGTAAAAAAGTCGTTGTCATTATCGACGAATATGACTCTCCCATGCTTGACGTTCTTCATGATGTATGTCTGTCGAAAGAATACCAAAGGATTATTCAAGAATTGTATCAACCACTAAAAGCCAGTGATCCAATAATACGTTTCTGTTTCTTGACAGGCATCACGAAGTTGAGTCACATGAACATTTTCTCTACGTTGAACAACTTGATTAACATATCCATGTCTCCAGAATTTGCGACCATTTGTGGATTTACAGATGCAGATTTACGGGGATATCTTTCAGAAGGCATCAATTCCTTGGCTCATGAGGAACGATGTTCGGTAGAAAACATGTATGATATCTTAAAGGCAAAATATGATGGATACCATTTCTCGCATCGGGATGCAGGAGTATATAATCCGTATAGCATCTTGAATGCCTTCACATTAAAAATCATAGGAAACTATTGGTTTGAAAGTGGAACTCCAACATTTCTCATCAAACAAATGCAACAAGTCCATACGGACATTACGGCATTGGATGGAATTGAAGCACCTGACACGGCTTTTTCAAGACCCACAGAGTCAATGAATGACATCGTTCCTTTATTATACCAATCAGGATATCTGACGATTAAAGACTACCATCGGGAAGACAATATATACACATTGGGGTTTCCTAATACCGAAGTTCGTATTGGCTATGCTGATGGTTTATTGCCTTCATATGTTGGGATTGATGGAGGTGGCGTTCAGACTGGTTTTGCCCTCAAATTCTGGCGGGCATTGAAGAAAGACGACATCGAATTGGCATTGACGGAGATGAAAGCCTACTTCGCCGGGTTGCCATATATCGAGGGATTCAAGAAGAAACTGCAAGAGGTGGCGACGGTAGAGGGTTTCTACGAATATACCATGTATCTCATTTTCTCCATGCTCAATGTCTATGTCCGTACACAGGTGAAATGCAGTGGCGGACGGGCTGATATGGTGGTACACATGCCCAACACCACATACGTCCTTGAACTGAAAATCAATGGCACGGCACAGCAGGCACTCGACCAAATCAATAGCCATGGCTACGCCATCCCTTACCAGACAGAGGACAAGTATGTGGTGAAAGTGGGAATCAGATTCTCTACAGAGAGTAAGAACATTGAAGATTGGATTGTTGAATAACACACATTTTATGACCGTTTATATCATTACAAAACAACCTTTTCCCAATGGAATGGCAGCTACAAACAGGATTATCTGTTATGCAAAAGCCATTGTATCACAAGGCATAGATTGTAAGGTGTTGATTTTTACACGAACGGAAATATACGGTAAGCCCCCTAAAAACACGAAAAAGAAGGGAATTTATGAGGGAGTTGAATATGAATATATGGGGAAAACACCATTGAGATCAAAGAATCCCTTTCTCAGAAAGATAAACGATTGGCTTGATATGGCAAGCCTCATCCTATATTTAAAAAAACATTTGAAAAGAAATGATGTCGTCATTAGCTTCATTGGACGAGATGTAAAATATATCAATTGTATTATTCGGCTAACCCATTTTAAAAAAGCAAAATTTGTCAGGGAACTCTGTGAACTACCATACGGAACTGGAAAAGAAACACCAACAACTATCAAAAAGAAATATTATACACTTAATAAACAGTTCCCAATGTGTGATGGTATCATTGCCATCTCAGACACATTGATGACATTGGCAAAAAAACATGCCTCAAACAATTGTCATATTATCAAAATACCCATTTTAGTAGATTTCGACCATTATTATTTGGAAGATCGTTCGTCAGAGGTCACTATTCCATATATTTTCCATTCTGGAACACTGTACGAGCAAAAAGACGGGATTCTTGGGATGTTAGAAGCATTTGGCAAAGCTACCCAGAAATTAGAAAATAATATTCATTTCATTTCAACAGGAACACCTAACAAGTCACCACATTATCATGATATTGAGAGAATAATTAAAGAATATCACTTAGAAGACAAAGTGACATTTACAGGATATTTAAATAATGAGCAGTTAAAAGACTATTTATCAAAAGCATCCCTTGTCATTATAAACAAATATCCCAACCAACAAAACACCTATTGTTTTTCCACCAAATTAGGTGAATATTTAGCAGCAGGAAAACCTGTTATCATCACAAAGGTTGGCGAAGCCATGAATTGGTTAAAAGATGGCGATTCTGCTTTTATCATAGAACCGAACAACACAAATATTTTAGTCAATGCAATTGCTGACGCATTTAATAATTCTGAAACAAGAAAAAGGATTGGAGAAAATGGTCAAAGAGTATGTCAAACATCCTTTGACTATCGGCAATATGGCAAAGAACTTCAACATTTCTTTCAAACAATCAATCAGTAATTTATGATTTCGATTTTTATTGCTGGAGATATTGTTCCAAGAAACAGAACAATAGATTTGTTTAAACAAAAAAGGACAGATGATTTGTTCCATGATTTCATTCCACATATCAAAGATGCAGATATCAGTATTGGAAACTTGGAAGCTCCCATCATTGATGGCAATCCCACGCCCATCAAAAAGTCGGGTCTATGCCTTCATGCTCCGAAAGAAACCATGGAGGTTATCAAAGAAGCGGGATTCAATACCATCACATTAGCCAACAACCATTTCAGAGACCAAGGACAGCAGGGTATTGAATGTACAATACAATACGCAAAAGAGAATTCAATTGATTTTGTGGGTGGTGGAGCAACTCTTCTAGAAGCCCGAAAGATATTATATAAAAGAATTAAGGATGAAACCATAGCTATCATTAACGTATGCGAACACGAATTTTCTATTGCGACTGAGGAATATGGCGGCTCTAATCCATTGGACTTGATCAATCTTTATGAAGATATAAATACTGCAAAAAAACAAGCGAATTATGTATTGGTCATCATTCATGGGGGAATAGAAGGCTATCAATTGCCTACCCCAAGAATGAAACGCACATATCGTCATTTGATTGATTTAGGGGCAGATGCTGTGGTAAATCATCACCAACATTGTTTTTCTGGATATGAACTCTATAAAAAGAAACCTATCTTTTACGGATTGGGTAATTTCTGTTTTGATTGGGAAGGAAGAATTAATAGTATTTGGAATGAAGGCATTGCCATCAGGTTAACATTTGATAACACCCTTACATTTGACCTACTTCCCTATACACAATGCAACGATAACCCTTGTGTAGCAATCTGCCCAACCACTCTATATAATGATAGAATAAACATACTGAATGAAGTTATTCAAAATGACCAAGCTTTGGAAGAGGATTATTTTCACTTTATAAAGAATAGAAAAAAAACTTTACTTTTAGATCTTTTACCAATTCATAATAAATATCTTTACGCACTCATTAGGAGAGGGATTATACACCTACCCTATAACGAAAAGGATCTTATTAGGATAAAAAATAAAATATGCTGCGAATCTCATTATGATAATCTTTCTATATTATTAAATAAAATAATTGACAGCAAGGGATTTTAAGGCTGTTTTCAATTGGAGCAAACTGTATAATCGGTGACAGAGATGATCATAGTGACAGATATCCATCTTCTCCAAAACCTATTATTATTAAAGATTATGTATGGTTAGGCATGAATGTGACTGTATTAAAAGGTGTCACTATTGGAGAACATTCAATTATTGGTGCAAATAGTTTAATCACAAAAGGCATACCAGCCCATTGTATTGCAGCTGGGAATCCATGCAAGGTTATTAAATACATAGACACGACCAATTAATTAAACAAAGAAATGAGTAAAAAGGGACTATCAGATCCATATCAATTACTATATGCTATTGTAAAAAGGCTTTCTTTTCTTATAAAAGACGACAAAACATTTGTACGTTTAATCTATTATTGTAGATTACACAAAAGATTAAACTTAAAGAATCCAAGTACATATAATGAGAAATTGCAATGGCTTAAACTATACGATAAAAGACCTGAATATACAAAGTTGGTTGATAAGTACAAAGTAAAAGACCATGTTGCTCATATCATAGGAAAGGAACATATCATTCCAACGATAGGAGTTTGGGAACGGGCAGAGGATATTGATTTCAACCAACTTCCCAATCAATTCGTTTTAAAAACGACCCATGACTCTGGTGGTCTCTATATCTGCAAAGACAAAAGTCAAATGAACGAAAATGAGATAAGGGCAAAAATGGCTAAAAGTCTCAAAAGAAATTATTTTCGAATACATCGTGAATACCCATATAAAAATGTCAAACGGAGAGTTATTGCAGAACCATTTATGATTGATGATTCCGGAAAAGGGTTGAAAGATTATAAGTTTTTCTGTTTTGACGGTGTACCTAAAATGATGTTTGTCGCCACAGATCGCCCTATTGATACCCGATTTGATTTCTTTGATATGGATTTCAACCATCTTCCGATCCGACAAGGACACCCTCAAGCTACAAAACCCATTGAAAAGCCAAAAGGATTCGCGGAAATGAAAAAGTTGGCCTCTATATTATCCCAAGGGTTTCCTCATGTGAGAATAGATTTTTATGACATTAATGGTCAAATCTATTTTGGAGAGTACACATTCTTTCATTATTCTGGCTTGGTCCCATTCCATCCAGAAGAATGGGATACCATACTTGGAAGTTGGCTTCAACTTCCATTAAATCAAGAATAAAATGAAAATATCTTTTGTCATAGATGCCTTCAATGGTGGTGGTAAGGAAAGAAGATGCCTTCAAATTATTCAAGGATTGAACAAGGCAGGGATTAACGATATTCAACTTATCATTGTAAACAATGGAATTGATTATCCTGAAATTTATTCTACCACCGCAGAAGTGATAGTTATGGATAGGAAACAGCTAAAGAAGTCAAACAACCAAACGATAAGAGACTTAAATGACCATCTGCAAGAATTTAAACCTGACATTGTTCAAGTATGGAATAGGATGTCTGCCTACTTCGTTGATATCGTCAAATTAAGATACAGACAGAGTTTCAGATATATCGTTGCATACGTAGCAGATTGTAATACACCAAATTGGAAGACCAAAGATTTTTTCATTAACAAGCTAAGTCTCTTTTTGGCAGACAAAGTAATTGGCAATTCGATAGCAGGATTAAAAGCATACTCTGTACCAAAAAAGAAAAGGGTTTGTATATATAACGGTTATAATTTTGAAAGAGCAGAAAAAGTTAGAACTTTAGATGTTAATAAGAAAAAGAAGGAACTCAATATTACAACTCCATACGTTGTTAGCATGATAGCTCGTATTGACAAAAACAAAGACTACCAAACATTTATCAACTGTGCACACCAATTACTGTCACAAAGAAAAGACATTACATTTCTCGCTGTTGGTAAAGGAAATCTATTAAATTATTATATTAATCAAATTCCAAAAGAAGATAAAAGCCTAATTAGATTTTTAGGCTTTAGGAATGATGTGGACGAAATAATCAAGATTTCAACCATTACCCTATTACTAACAAATTATCAAACACATGGAGAGGGAATATCGAACTCCATTATGGAATCAATGGCATTAGGCGTTCCTGTTATCGCCACTTATGGGGGAGGAACCCCAGAAATAATTAAAGATGAAGAAAATGGCTATTTGATAACAAACAATAGTTGTAATGAAATAGCCGAAAAAGTTGATAGAATCATAGAAAACAAATCACTTTTATATAAACTTTCTATTGAAAGTAAAAATTGCATTGTTGATAAATTTGAACTTAAAACAAACACTGATAAATATATTTTTTTATATAAGGAGATGATAAACAACTCCCTCTACTAATCAGCTGAAAATGAAAATAGAAAGACTTAAAAAAATCATTTTTTTACATCTTGCTCATTTTCCCATGAAATCAAGAAAATGGAGACCAACTATTGTAAAATGGGGAGGTGTCAATGTCATTTCACCTACCAATACATTTATCGGAGAAGATGTGATTTTTGACACAAATCGTCCAGAATATATAACAATAGAAGAAGGTGTTAGAATTACTGCAAGATGTATAATCCTTACCCATTTTAATGATTCTTCCACTGGTAAATATCTTTGGGATAGAGTAATAATAAAAAAAGGTGCTCATATTGGCGTGAATACAATAATTTGCAAACCTGTTACAATTGGTGAAAATGCAATTGTAGGTGCAGGGTCTATTGTGACCAAAAACATACCCGCTAATGAGGTTTGGGCTGGCAATCCTGCCAAGTTTATCAAGAAAAGAAGTTATTAAATAATGAAAATACTCATAACAACTACTCTGTTAAATAGAATGGGAGGTGTATCTAGTCATTATAGCGGATTACAACCATTTTGGAGCAAAGATGTTAAATATTTTTTCATTGGTCCACCAAAATGGAGAACCATTTTCCTTTTTATTTACTTAGCAAAATATATAATTTGTATTCTTACATTTAAACCTGACATCATTTTGCTCAATCCTTCTATGGCAAAAAAGGCCATATTTAGAGATTCTTTGTATTTAAAAATTGGAAAATTGTTGAAATGTAAAATTGCAATAATGTTCCATGGATTTCACGTTGAATCAATAAAAGGAAAAGAAATCCAAATAACAAAACTATTGAATAGTTGTGAAATCATTTTTGTTTTGGCAAATAGTTTTAAAGAAACATTAGTTTCATGGGGCGTAAAGACACCTATTGAAACCACAACGACCCAAGTTAATGACAAATTGATTGAAAATTTTAATATAAACAACAGAAACGGGGAAATAAAAAACATATTATATTTAGCACGAGTTACCAAAGCGAAAGGCATTTTTATTGCATTAGATATTTTTAAAAAACTCTCAGATAAATATCCACAACTAAACTATTTTGTTGTTGGCAAAGGTGAAGATTTAGATAATGCTATTGATTATGCCAACAAACTTAATATTCCCCAAATACAGTTTATGGGTGGTTTAAAAGGTAAAGATGTTGTTGAAGCATACAAGAATGCTGATTTGTATTTATTTACATCTTATCATGAAGGTATGCCAACATCAGTTCTCGAAGCGATGGCATTTGGTCTACCAATTATAACACGTCCTGTAGGCGGTTTAGTTGATTTTTTTGAAGATGAGAAAATGGGGTACTTAATAAATAGTGATAAAGCTCAAGACTTTATAAAAGCATTTGATGTCCTTATTAACGATAAAGAGAATGTGAGTAGAATTTCCACCTATAATCACAAATATGCCACTGAAAGATTTTTGGCATCAAAAGTCGCTCCTAAAATGGAACAATATCTCAATGAATGTCTTACGATAATTTAATGAATAAACAAATAGTTATTATATTAGGTTTAACTCCTCAAGGTCTCTCCTTATTAAGAGAGTTGGGAAAAGCAGGAATAAACACACATGCATATTATACAAAAAAACATCAAGTTGGAGTGTATAGTAAATATGGAGAGAAACATTTTATCAAAAGCATTCAAGATTTTAAAAAACAAATAAGACAATTATTATCAAAACTGGATTATAAGCCTTTATGCTACATTACATCAGGGGAATTGCTTGCAACTATTTTGAGAGAATACCAAGAAATCTATGAAGAATGCGATGTTATCTCTGCACCCTATAGTGTTGTTGAAAAACTGGCTCATAAAGATTTAATGTATAACATCGCAATACAGAAAGGTTTTAAAGTGGCAAAATATTGCACTCTTGATAAATTTAAAGAAGTCGAGTTTAGCTTCCCATTATTTATTAAACGTAACTATGAAATTCCACTATTCTTTAAAACAGAAATTATCCTAAACAAAGAAACATTTAATACTTATTACAATAAGATTAAGCCTATAGAAAGAAAAGACATAATTGTTCAAGAATTAATTCATATATCGAGCCAAAACCTTATAGAAATATCATCTCAATCATTTTTTTCAAAAGGAGTAGCTAAAGGTTTCTTGACATGTAATCAAAAACGAAGATTAAAAAAAGGTATCACATCATATATTGAAGAATTAGAGGATAGTATTTTAAGAAACAAAGTGGAAAATCTATGCTCTACTTTTATGAAAGATTTGAATTATACAGGATTCGCTGAGTTTGAATTTATGTACGATAAAACAACAAAAGATCTGTATTTTATAGAAGTAAATACAAGAACCTGTGGTTTACAAAGTTCAATGAGTCATAAATTCAATAATATTATTGATGTTATTTTAAATCCATACGATGCACCAACATTAGAAACAAAAACAGAAAGTTTAAAATGGATGAATATTATTAGAGACATTAGAGTTAGAATTGAAAAAAAAGAGTTTAAGTCCCCATTGGATATATTTCATTCTAAATTCGATATATTTGACATTCATGATTTGAAACCATTTTACAAACAGATATTTAGATGAAAAAAATCCTAATATATATCAAATCTGATGGATGGAAGAATTCTATACGAATGATTATCAAGTCTATTCTTTATAAGATATACTATCAGACTTGTACAAATTTCTACGTAATGGAAAAAAAAGATAAAAGATTCCAGAATGAGAATAACTCTGATGATTTAATAGTAAGAGAATTAAACGTTGAAGAGGTAGCATCGTTGGACTTTCCTCGTTTAAAATTATTAGACTATGAAAAATGGTTAAATAATGGGAGTCATTTATATGTTAGTTTTTTAAAAGGAAATCCCGTTGGTTTTGTATGGACTCATCAAAACAATTATTATATACATGATTTGGGTACTTTTATATTAAATAAAAATGAATATTGGTCGGGACCTACTTTTGTATACCACACTTTACGTGGTCGTGGCATAAACAAAAATCAAAAACTATTTCAATTAAATCATTTACCAAATAACTCTATTATATTTACATCCATCAACGAAAAGAACATTCCATCTATTCGAAGCAATGTAAGATATGGATTCAGACAAATTGGTTGTATCAACACAAAAATAATCTTCGGAAAAAAGAAAAACAAAATCGAAGGTAGTTTGCTAAAAGAACGATTAGCGTTATTATGAAAAAAAACATTCTTCTTACACTTGATTATGAACTATATGGAAATGGTTCAGGAGATGTTTTCAAACATATCATTGAGCCAACCCAAAGGATTCTTCATATTTGCAATACTTACAATGCAAAGATTACGATATTCTTTGAAGTCATTGAATATTTAAGATTGAAAGAGGAATGGGAAAGAGGTAATATGATGGGATATGGCATGAACCCTACCAAAGCGATGGAAAACCAATTGCAAGAAGCCTACAAAAAAGGGCATGATGTTCAATTGCATTTACATCCACAATGGGTAGATGCCAAATGGATTCATGGAGAATGGGTGGTAAACAACGAAGATTGGCGATTAGGAGGATATAGGAAGAATAACTCTATAGAATTATATAACCTCATTAAGAAAGGAAAAGAGACCATTGAAGAAATAATTAAATCTGTTGATTCCAATTATGTTTGTTCCACATTGAGAGCAGGAGGTTATAATATTCAGCCATCTGATGAGATTGTCAAAACGGTGAAAGGTTTGGGCATGAAAGCTGATTGCTCTATCGTGCCTGGAGCCATAGAAAAAGGAAGCCTTTCACAATATGATTTTTCAACAATTCCATTAGACAAAGGATTTTGGGAGTGCGGTAATCAGCTTGAGCATGAAGGAAAATTAGGAATTATCGAAATACCAATTGTTACATTTCCTATTATACGATGGAAAAAATACTTTTCAAGAGAGAGATTTTTTGCCATTATGAATAACAGAAAATCCGCAATAAACACATTTAATGCGAAAACACAAGAACAAGATAACAAAAGAAGTTTGTTTTCCAAGATTGCATATTTTTTTCAAAAAGAATATATGACTTGGGATTTTTGTCTATTTTCAAAATCACTTCACAAAGAATATATATCGAAAATATCAAAACAACCTCAAAGATTCATTTTTTCTATTGTGGGACATCCCAAAAGCTTTGTAAATGGTAAAGGATTGACATACCTTTTGAAACAACTTTCAAAAGACTATAGTTTTATTACTATAACAGAATTCCTGAATACTCAGAAAAATGAAAGATAAATTCAAAGCATCATTTATATCTTTACAAAGCTATTGCGAAAAGGAACATTTTAAAGGTTGGGATCCTTACGACGGTCTTAACTCTAAAGTATTTCAGGCTATTCCTTTTTTACCAAAATCAGCAATAGCAAGACTTTGCGTCATACAAGGATTCAAACGATGTCCTATCAACTTGAGAAGAATAGCTTTAATCGACAAGGAATACAATGCAAAAGGTATTGGTCTTTTATTGCAAGGTTATTGCAATTTACATCAAATAATTGAAATGAATCCAGCTTTTTCAAATGGTTTGTATTCAAAAGAAACGATATTAAATCATATCAACTTCATTGCAAACTTATTAATCGACATTCAATCAAAAGGTTATAGCGGCGCATGTTGGGGATATAATTTTGATTGGCAAGCACGAAGATTATTCTTGTTTCCAAAAAACACTCCAACTGTAGTTGCAACAACATTTTGCGCTACGGCTCTTATGAATGCGTATGAAATAACAAGAAACGAAGAATATTTAGATGTTGCTTTGAGTTCCGCGAATTTTGTTCTTAATGACCTGAACAGGAAAGAGTGTAATGAAGGATTTCTCTTTTCTTATAGTCCATTAGAAGGAAACAATACTGTTTATAATGCATCATTACTTGGCAGTAAGCTATTGAGTTATTGTTACCATTACACGAAAAAAGAAGAATACAAAATAGCAGCCAGACAATCCGTTATCGCTTGTTGTAATAACCAAAGAAAAGATGGAGCATGGGTATATGGAATGCTTCCTGTTCAATCTTGGGTAGATAGCTTTCATACAGGATATAATCTTGATGGTTTGATTGCATACCAAGAATTAACAGGAGACTTGTCGTTTCAGAATAATATTGAAAAGGGATTTGATTATTATATTCATCATTTCTTTATGGATGACGGTAGTCCTAAATACTATGACAACAAACAATATCCAATTGATATACATTGTCCTGCACAGTTGTTAGTTACACTTCATCGATTACATCAATATGAAAGTAATCATAATCTGGCAAATATTGTATTGACGTGGACTATAGATAATATGCAGGACAAAAAAGGGTATTTCTATTATCAATTGAAAAAAGGAATTAGTTCGAAAATATCATATATGCGTTGGAGCAACGCCTTTATGTTCTATGCAATGAGTTATTATTTTTTGAATAACATAAAATTTTAAATATATGAAAGCATGTTTCATGGGATTAGGCTACATAGGTTTGCCTACTGCTATTATTGCAGCAAAACACGGGATTCAAATTACGGGGGTAGATATTAATCCCAAGGTGGTGGAAATGACCAATCAAGGAAAATTGCACATCATTGAGCCTGGAATGGAAGAGATGTTGCAAGAAGTGATTAACAATGGACAACTACACGCTTCCACAAAACCAGAAGTGTGTGATGCATATTTTATTGTTGTTCCCACTCCTTTCAAAGGAGACCATCAACCTGACATTTCATTTGTGGAAGCTGCAACGAAAACGGTTATTCCTTATTTGAAAGAGGGCGATTTGTTCGTCATCGAATCTACATCTCCAGTTGGAACAACGGATAAAATGGCGGAATTGATTTTTGAGAAACGACCAGAGCTAAAAGAGAAAATCTACATTGCCTATTGTCCTGAACGAGTCTTGCCTGGTAACGTCATTCATGAACTTGTTCACAATGACCGCGTAATCGGTGGCATGAATGAGGCTTCTACCAAGAAAGCACAGGAGTTTTATGGACAATTTGTGAAAGGAACTTTGCATTCTACAAATTGCAAGACTGCCGAGATGTGCAAACTAACAGAAAACTCATGTCGTGACTCTCAGATTGCCTTTGCCAACGAATTGTCTATCATTTGCGACAAAGCAGGCATCAACGTCTGGGAGTTGATTGATCTTGCCAATAAACATCCTCGCGTAAATATCCTCCAACCAGGATGTGGCGTAGGTGGTCATTGCATTGCCGTTGACCCATACTTTATCACCGCAGAGTTTCCTGATGAGGCAAAAATGATAGCAAAAGCAAGGGAAGTAAACAACTACAAAGCCCTATGGTGTGCAGAAAAAGTAAAAAGTGCCATGTTGGAATTTGAACTTAAGAATGGCCGTAAGCCTATCGTTGCCATGATGGGATTGGCATTCAAGCCCAACATCGATGATTTGAGAGAATCGCCCGCAAAATTTATCACAACTAAGGTTATGCAAAGTTGCAACAATGCTGACTTTTTGGTATGTGAGCCCAACATCAAAGAGCATAAAGTTTTCAAACTGACCAATTATCAGGAGGCCTATCAACAAGCAGACATCGTTGTGTTCCTCACAGCTCACGATCCATTTAAATCACTTGAATGGAAAAATGATAAAGTGATTTTAGATTTCTGTGGATTATTTAGAAAATAATATTTATGGGTGATTTTGTCAGGGGTGAATTGAATGGAGTAAAGATATATCCATTTACCTCTGTTGAACATTTGTTGGAGTTTTTTAAAGAAAGAAGTGGCATTTTAGTTGCCGTTAATGCCGTTAAAGTAATTACTGCCAATGATTATACACGAAACATCATTAATAATAGTGTTGGTTACGTAGATGGTGTAGGAGTACTAAAGGCATTGAGAAAAAAGGGATTCAAGGATGCAGTCAAGATTGCAGGTTGTGACTTGTGGCTTGAAATTATCAAGAAGTACCAGAATGAATACTCTTTTTATTTAGTAGGCGGAAAACAAGAGGTCGTTGATGAAACCGTTGAAAAACTAAGGAAAAACTTCCCTAGAATATCTATTGTTGGACACCGTAATGGTTATATAAAAACAGATGAAGAACGGAATGCCTTGATTGAAGACATTGAAAAGAAAAAACCAAATGTGATATTCGTGGCAATGGGGTCACCAAAACAAGAATTGTTGATGGCAGATATGATAAAGAGACATCCTGCTATTTATCAAGGACTCGGTGGAAGTTTTGACGCATATACTGGCAGGGTGAAAAGAGCTCCAAAATGGTGGATAGACCATAATTTGGAATTCTTTTATCGTTTCCTGAAACAACCAAGAAGATTCAAGAATCAACTTTATTGTTTGAAGTTTTATTTAAAAATGAAGTTAGGTAAACTATAATACACATGAAAAAAATCCTGCTCGTTTTCGGCACTCGGCCAGAAGCCATCAAGATGGCACCTTTGGTGAAGAAATTGGAAAGCCATTCGAATCAATTTGAGACCATCGTTTGTGTCACAGGTCAACACCGCGAGATGCTTGACCAAGTACTCCATATTTTCGACATCCACCCAAACTATGACTTGGACATCATGCAGCATGGGCAGGATTTATACGATGTGACAAGTCGGGTGTTATTGGGAATGAGGGACATCTTAAAAGAAGTGCAACCCGATGTCGTGCTTGTGCATGGCGACACCACCACATCCACCGTCTCGGCATTGGCTGCTTTCTACCAGCAGATTCCCGTTGGCCATGTGGAAGCGGGCTTACGAACCTATAATATATATAGTCCTTGGCCAGAGGAGATGAATAGGCAAATCACGGGACGCATCGCCACTTTCAATTTCTCCCCCACCCCTCTTAGTCGTCAAAACTTGATAAACGAGCATGTAAACGACAGGTCCATTGTCGTTACGGGCAATACTGTCATTGATGCCCTTTATTGGGTAGTTGACAAGATCAAGAATAACCTAAGCTTACAAAGCGAGCTGAAACGTGAATTGAAGAAAGCGGGTTACGATGTGGAAAGACTGAGCCAAGGAAAGAAATTGGTATTAATTACCGGTCATAGGCGTGAGAATTTTGGTGGCGGTTTCATCAACATGTGTCGAGCCATCAAGCATTTGACTCAGAAATACCCCAATGTGGACTTTGTCTATCCCATGCACTTGAACCCTAATGTTAGAAGGCCAATTCATGAGGTGTTTGGTGAAGATCTTAATAATTTGGGAAATATGTTCTTCATCGAGCCATTGGAATATTTGAGTTTCGTGTTCCTCATGGAGAAGTCAAGCATTGTCTTGACGGACAGTGGAGGCATACAGGAGGAAGCACCAGGATTAGGAAAACCGGTTCTTGTGATGCGAGACACAACAGAACGCCCAGAAGCATTGGATGCTGGGACTGTGAAATTGGTGGGGACTGACTTTAATCAGATAGTAGGCAATGTATCTTTGTTGTTGGACGACCCCAACGAATATGATAAGATGAGCAAGGCTGTGAATCCATACGGGGATGGCCATGCTTGCCAAAGAATCGTGGAGTTTTTAGGAAAACGGTAGATGAAGGCTTTTCTGCTCATCGATGAATTCCATGACCATTATTACGACTTTGTTGCAGAACTGTCAAGTATCCCCTTGAATGTTGTCAGGCCATCCCGCAACTATAAAAAGAAGCAATTGGCATGGGTGGACGGATGTTTTAAGGTCATTAAGGAGACATCCAAGGGTGACACCATCATTTGCACATTGGACATTCAAGCCATTATTTGTTCGTGGATATGCACATTATTTTTCATCAAAAGAAAGATTGTTTGTGTCAATATTCTTTTGAAAGACAAAGATACCATCAAAAACAGGGTTGTCTCTTTTCTTTACAAAAAAGCCATTACGAGGAATAATGTGATGGCATCGGTGACATCCTCGGAATATGGCCATTGGCTCAATGAAAAATTAGGAACGAATGTGAAGTTTTTCCTCCAACACGATGTCTTCCATCCATATTATGAAAAACAACACCAACAGAAACCGGGAAAATCCATCTTCTGCGGAGGGCGCAACGGCAGGGACTGGAATTTCATGTTAAAAGTAGCACGCTCTCTTCCCGATGTTAGATTCAACCTTGTTGTCTCCGAAGGTGTTGAGGAATCCTTCCAAGAGCCAATTCCCCCCAACGCCAAAATATATAGTAATGTCAATTATGACCGATTCTACCAACTGATGTGCGAATCGCTTATGGTTTGCCTTCCATTGGACACCGATGCCCCGGCAGGATTGCTTGTCATTTTCCACGCCGCCGCGAACAAGAAGATGGTGATAACCACAGATACCGTTGTGACACGTGAATACATAGGCGAGAATCGTGGTGTTATCCTACCAAACCATATCCAACAATGGAATGAGTCCATCCTGTTTTACATGAACAATCATACCATCCGAGAGAAACGGGCTAATCATTTGTTGTCTTTCCTTAACATGTATTGTTCAGAGAGACAATACATTATGGGCATAGAACAGATGGTGAATGAGATAAATAAACAATGAAAAAGAACTATTTGCTCATAGACATCTTCCGTAATCACAACTATGATTTCATCGAGCAGCAGATTGGAATCCCGCTCATCACGGTGAGACCACCATCATTCCTTAAAAGGAAACAATTGTGTTGGTTGGCTGGGTGCTTGAGGGTTTTACGTCTGAGTTCCCGAAACGACACCATCATTTGCGTGTTTGATTTCCAGGCTGTCATTTGTTCGTTGTTGTGTTCATGGTTTCACCTTCAACGGAAAATCATTTGCATCAATGTCATGCTGAAAGACAAGAAAACATTTAAGAACAAAATGGTTTCAAAGTTGTATAGGAAAGCTTTTACTCAAGACCAGTTCTTCGCCACTGTCACTTCCACGGAATACGGGAGATGGTTGAACAAGAAATTAAGGACAAACGTAGATTTCACTCTTCTTCGTGACGTTTTTCACGAACATTACCATACGGACTTTGATGGCTTGTACAACAATGCTGTATTTTGTGGGGGATGGAATGGGCGTGACTGGAAGTTCATGCTTGAAGTGGCAAGGGAGATGCCAGACGTCCCATTCAACTTGGTTATGCATAAAGGCGTTAAGGAGAAGCTCAATGAAACCATCCCCCAAAACGTGAGCCTATATACAAGTATTAGTGCCGACCAATTTTATCAGCTCATGTGTGAGTCTTCCCTTTTATGCTTACCATTAGATACGGAAGCCCCAGCCGGGCTGTTGGTCATGTTCCATGCCGCAGCAAATGAAGTGATGACTATCACGACCGACACTGTCGTCACTCGTGAGTATATCAGCAATGGGCGTGGCATGGTATTGAAAAACGACATTATCCAATGGAAGGGATGTATCGACCACTTTTTAGGCGACACCTACCATCGGAGAAAATTTGCAAAGAATCTACAGAAATTCTTACGAGAGGAATGCTCTGAGAAGAATTATGTGAAAGTGATAAAAAGCCTTATCTGTGAAGAAGAACTGGAAGAAGAGGATTAAATGGAGTGTCAAGTATGCTTACGGCATCATCAACGCATGGCTGAGTGATGTTAAGATAGGGAAACGTGTTTACATCGGCAGACGCTTTAAGCATAATGTAAGGGAAGCTGGCGTAGTTGTAATCGGCAACGACGTAGAGATTTCCCATGACACTACTTTCCTAACATTACTCCCCGACAGTCAAATCATTCTTCACGATAATATCAGCATTCATCATCATTTCCAAATTAACTGCGCCAGACTTGTGGAAATTAAGTCGCATGTCATTATCGCTCCATACGTGTTCCTTTGTGACCACAACCACAAATTTGAAGATGTGTCATGCCCCATCAAAGGGCAAGGAATTGACATGAAACCTGATGCACACATCATTATAGACGAAGGCTCATGGATTGGAACAAAAGTTACCGTGTTAGGAAAAGTACATATCGGTAAGCATTGTGTCATCGGTTCCAATTCCGTCGTTACAAAGGACATCCCCGACTATAGTATCGCCGTGGGAATCCCTGCTAAGGTCATCAAGAGATACAACTTCACCACCCAGCAATGGGAGAAGGTGAGTTCCGCAAAGAACGCATGATTATTAGAGCCATCAATTTTCTCATCATTATATTTGCCCTCATTCTGGGGGTAATCTTTTATGATGTACTGGATAATTTTTACAACTTTTCCCTTACGGATGAGCTGTTGGCATTATTGTTGGTGGTTTATTGGATGTTCAATCCCAAGTCACATTTCAATAGGGAGTTCTTCATTTTCATTTGTATAGCATTGTTCTATTTGGGGTATAGCCTAACTTACCCAAACAATGTGGAACAAGCAATTTGGAGCGACTTCTTTGTACAAATCAAGCCATTTCTTGCTTTCTATGCTGTCTACAACATGGATTTTTCCTTGGATGAGAGCCAAAAGAAGAATATCAGGTATATTTGTCTCATCGCAACCATCTTGATTCTTCCCATAGGCATTCAGAATCCAGGTGGTCCCAACATGGGAAACCTATGTATACACTCCCGTTATGCCACAATGATGGAGATTTTGGGAATCACATACCTTTTCTATTCTAACCGCACAAGAAGAGATGTCATTATCTCAATTATGATCATTGCGGTTGGACTATTATCCTTACGTTCAAAGATGTTTGGCTTTTTTGCCGTCTATGCGGGAGTGATGCTGTTTTGGAATCCCAACAAGAAATACAAGATCTTCACGATTAAAAACATCTTCTTTTTTGGAATTTTTTCTGCATTGGCGTTATATTTCGCATTTGAAAAGATTATGTTCTATTTTGTGGAAGGCTCAGACAATGTTGACATGATGGCACGTCCTTTTATGTATCAAATGGCATGGCGAATCTTGCATGACTATCCTATCTTCGGAACAGGATTAGGCACTTATGGTACATACGCTTCTTCTGTATTCTATTCTCCCATCTATCTTAAATATGGCATGGACAGTAACTATGAAATTGGCCACAACCTGTTTATCTCAGATGCCTTTTACCCTGAATTTGTTGAATTTGGACTGTTGGGCATTTCCCTTTTCTTCCTGTTTTGGAGAAAGCGTTTCTATGAGGCCAAACATATATTCCAACAAAATAATGATACCATCGTATATAAATTGATTTTGTTGGTCATCATCTTTTTTGTCATCGAGTCTGTTGCGGACAGTACATTCACACAAAACAGGGGCCTGGTCATGATGATGATTCTTGCAATCCTTCTCAAAGACAAAGAAACCAAAAGCTCAAAACCAATCATCGAATATGGAAAGTTTTACCATTCCCGCACCCACTGATGCCAGTATCATCTTAACCTACCGCTGTCCCATGCGATGCCAGATGTGCAACATCTGGAAAAATCCCACGAACAAGTCGGAAGAGATAAAAGCACAAGACCTGCAAACACTGCCAAAACTGAAATTCATCAACCTGACAGGTGGCGAGCCTTTCATTCGAGAGGACTTGTCTGACATCGTTGAAGAATGCTATAAACACACGAAACGCATCGTCATTTCCACATCGGGCTGGTTTGAGGATAGGGTTATCGCCTTGGCAAAGAAATTCCCCCACGTCGGCATACGTATTTCCATTGAGGGATTGAGCGAAAAGAATGACGAACTAAGAGGTCATGCGGGCGGCTTCGACAAGGGATTGCGTACCTTGTTAAGACTCAAGGATATGGGACTAAAGGACATTGGTTTCGGCTGCACCGTCTCCAACCACAATTCCAAGGACATGCTCGCCCTCTACCAATTGTCAAAGACAATGAACATGGAGTTTGCAACCGCCGCCTTCCATAACTCCTATTATTTCCATAAGGACGATAATGTCATCACGAACAAACAGGAAGTATGCGACGACTTCAAGCAACTCATTGAATGGCAACTGAAAGAGAAACACCCGAAAAGTTGGTTTAGGGCTTGGTTCAACATGGGGCTAATCAATTATATCGAAGGAAACCGACGGATGTTGCCCTGCGAGGCTGGCAGTGCCAACTTCTTCATCGACCCTTGGGGAGAGGTTTACCCTTGTAATGGCTTGGAGGAAAAGTATTGGAAGAAATCCATGGGCAACATCCATGACAAGAGTTTTACCGAGATATGGGAGAGCGAAAAGGCACAAGCCGTCAGAACACAAGTCAGGAGTTGTCCCAAGAACTGTTGGATGGTAGGCACCGCCTCGCCCGTGATGCACAAGTATATCAAATACCCCATGAAATGGGCATTGAGGAACAAATGTAGGTCGATCATGGGCAAATGCGTTTGCATCGAGCCCAAATGGTGCGATGTAGGACAAGACCCGCGCCAAGGGGATTTAAAAAAACGATAAATCATTCATCATGCACATTGTCGTTACTGGAACACGAGGCATCCCCAATGTCATGGGGGGAGTTGAGACTCATTGCGAGGAATTATATCCCCGTGTGGCGGAACGTGGTTTCAATGTGGATGTCATCCGAAGGAAAAGTTACGTCAATGATGGATTGAAGGAATGGAAAGGCGTGGGGCTGGTAGACATCCATTCCCCTAAACGCAAGGCATTCGAGGCGATTATCCATACCTTTTTGGCGATACTGAAAGCTAAGAGATTACATGCAGACATCATTCACATCCATGCCATCGGTCCTGCATTGCTCGTTCCATTTGCCCGTTTGTTGGGTATGAAAGTGGTCTTCACGTCACATGGATCTGATTACAATAGAGAGAAATGGGGAAAAGGAGCAAAGGCGATGTTAAAACTTGGCGAGCGTTGTGGAGCCTGTTGTGCCAACGAGGTGATAGTCATTTCCCATGAGATAGACCATCTAATGAGAAGTAAATACCACAGAAACGATTGTCATGTCATCCCAAATGGTGTGTCCCAGCCTATTCACTATAATGATGATGATTACTTCAAGACATTGGGTATCGAGAGGAAGAAGTTTATCTTGGCTATGTGCCGCTTTGTTCCAGAGAAGAATTTACACCATCTGATAGAGGCTTACAAATTGTTGAAAGCCCAAAACCAAGTAGCAGACATTCAACTTGTGATTGCTGGCGACTCTGATTTTGAAGATGAATATTCCACAAGTCTGAAAAAAAAGGCGAAGGAAAATGGCATCGTCTTGACGGGGTTTATCAAGGGAGCCAAATTGCAATCCTTACTGACACACGCCCGCTGTTATGTGCTTCCATCCTCTCATGAGGGTTTACCCATAGGGTTGTTGGAGGCAATGAGTTATGAACTTCCAGTTATTGTGAGCGACATCCCACCACATCAAGAGATGGGGCTTGACGAGAGTTGTTACTTCCACTTGGGCGACATCAACGAACTGGCAAGACAGATTCAAAGGAACATCGAGTCAGAATACCATCACGTGGAATACGATATGGGCAAATACAATTGGGACCATATCGCCAACCAAGTATGCGATGTGTATAACCAATGCCTCAAACAAAGAGAGAGTAAGCGTTGAACCATTTTATCTTGACACGATTCAACCTCCGTCTATGGTGGAACGAGGACAAGAACCACCAACCCATACAAACGGAAGAATGGTTGAAAGAGCGCTTCCGCTTATTCCAAACATACACTTGGCCTTCTTTGAAGGCACAAACCAACCAAGACTTCAAATGGATTTGCCTCTTTGACAAGGATACTCCCGATTCATACAAAGAGCAAATCCAACTACTTCAACACCAATGGGATTCTTTCCTCCCGTATTATTGTGGAGAGAAAGAAACCAAACAATTCCAACGTTATTTCAAGTATTTGGTCTATTCCAATAGTGACAAAGAACAAGAATCCTTGCTCACTACATACCTTGACAATGACGATGCCCTGCATATAGACTTTATCAAAGACGTGCAAGAAAGGGCGAAAAAACTCCAATATAACACCATCATATCCTATCAATATGGCATTCAATATTATGAGGAAATGAATATCGCTGTCCGCATTCCCTATAAAAACAATCATTTCCTTACATATTATGAAAGGTTTAGCGACCATTTGCGGACGGTTTGGGATTTCTGGCACTACTCCATCTATAAATATCCACATATCGCCATAGAACTGGTCGATAACAAGAACACGCCACGATGGATAGAAACCATACACAAGGGAAACATTGACAACGACGTGAAGATGACCCTCCATCATCATTTAATGACAGACAAACATATCCTTTATGATTTCGGAGTCAATAAACTCCTGGGTAGTAAGGGAACATCATGGCAATCTTTTATCATCTCTTTTATCCCGCGTTTTGCCAAGCAAATATTCAGACGGGGAAAACTCAAAATCAATCAAGACAACCACTAATGGCCTTACATCTAAAGAACTTACAAATCATAGAGAATTATAACGACTTGGATAATATCCCGAAAGGGAAAGTTGTCATCAATTGCATTAATGCCTTCTCATACAACATCGCACAAAGGGATACTCTATTTGCAGAGGTGTTGAATAACAGCGACTATTTGATTCCCGACGGCATCAGCATTGTTATGGCATGTAAGTGGTTGAAAGCCAAATCTAAACCAACAAACCGTATCGTGGGATGGGACTTGTTCACCTATGAGATGCAACGACTCCATGCCATAGCTCACAAAAACATATATGAACACCCTGCGCGAAAACGCCCCCTCGTCATGTTCATGGGTGCATCAGAAAGCACCCTCATGCTTATTCGAAAGAACATGAAGGAGAAGTATCCTGATATTGACGTGACGACTTATTCCCCACCATTCAAGTCAACTTTTTCAGAGGAAGACAACAAGGCTATGGTCAATGCCATCAATGCCGCCAACCCTGACCTGCTATGGATTGGCATGACTGCCCCAAAACAAGAAAAATGGGCATACCAACATTGGGATGAACTTCACATCAATTGTCATGTAGGATGCGTTGGCGCAGTCTTCGATTTCTTTGCCGGCACGATCAAACGTGCGCCTCAATGGTGGTTAGACCATTCCCTGGAATGGGTCTACCGTCTCATGAAAGAGCCAAAAAGGATGTGGAGACGATCCATTATCGGCATCCCATTGTTCCTTTACAACATTACCAAGGAATGGATTCGCCTCAAATAACTCACTACCTCGCATTCCTCGCCTGGTGTCTCAACCCAACAGACGATGGTCATGTCGATGACATCATTGACGACATGGACTGGCACGAGCTAAAGCTTTTTGCCAAGAAACAGAGGATTGTCTATGTATATTGGTACGCCATGCAAAAGCACTTGAAGCTCAAGGACAACGTCGTGCTCGACTGGATGTCATCGGCGGTGCGCATCCCACGTGCCAGCAAGAAGGTGTACCAGCAATGCGTGGAACTCTCAGAGTATTTCAAGAAGGAGGGATTCCGCACATGCATCCTCAAGGGGCAAGGCAACGCCCTGCACTATCCCGACCCTTACACACGTAATCCCGGCGACATAGACATCTGGGTGGAGGGCGGTCGCGACAAGGTAGTGGACTTCATCTGCCGCACCAGTCACCCGCAGGAGGTGGTCTACCACGACATTGACTTCCCCTATTTCGATGACATCAACACCGAGGCCCATTTCATTCCCGCCTATTTGGAAAACCCTTTCCTGAACAAAAAGCTACAGAGGTACATATCCACACACGCCGAGGAACAATTCAGCAACGAGGTGCAGGCACCCGATGGCATCGGTTCCTTCCACGCCCCCACGCTTGAGTTCAACCTCATCTACCAACTCCTGCACCTCGACAAGCATCTCCGCACCGAGGGAATCGGGCTCAGGCAACTGGTTGACTATTATTACCTCCTTCGCAAATATCATGAGTCAAATCCCTCCGACCAACAAATACAAGCCATTCGGCACGACATCAAAGAGTTTCGGTTGGGGAAATTCACGGGGGCGGTGATGTACATCATGCACAACATATTGCGCATCGACAAGGAGTGCCTGTTGGCAGAACCCAACGAGAAAGAGGGAAAATTCCTCTTGGAAGAGATGATGAAGAGCGGCGACATGGGCAGATACGACACCCGCCTGTCGAAGATGCACAAGGCAAAAGGCATCAAGAAATTCATCGAGTTGGAGAAATTCAAGCTCCGCTTATTGGCACATTATCCCCAGAATGCGGTATGGATGCCCTTCCACGACCTCTACGTGCATTATTTCTACATCAAGAAATACCAAAAAAAATACAACCTATCGGGGAAAATCAAGAAACAACCCCCCTCCAACGACGGCTAAACTTCTCCAAAGGGATGCACAGAATCTCCTTGGGAGCGTAAGAAAAATACTTCAGATAATGCCTTAGGATAACCCAAACACGGTTTTCCTCCAACGCTTTGCCGAAATTTCCTCCATCATTGACATCATTGAGGATCTTTTCGGCAAGTTTTGTATAGCGGGGAATGAATGTGGAAACACGTATCTGCCATCCCAATTGGGTTGTCAAGATATGGACGATGGCTTGGAAGAACTCTTCCAGGCCTATTTTTTTTAGGTCTGAGAGCAACAAACTAAAGTCAATACGCTCTTGGGTCTTATCCATGAAGACGGCAAGGTCGCACAACTGCCTCAAGCCGATGCCCTCCTTGATGACATGGTAGAAGATATGCACCGTCTGGAAAAACACGCTATCGGTGGGTGCCAACACGGGAACCCCCACCCCATTGATCACAATCTCGTCGTGATTGACCAATGCCTTCTCCATCTTCTCGTTGAAGAAACGCTGGTGCTTGGGATAACTGAAGATGGACAAGATGCGATGCAGCTCATATTTGGAGCCGTCAATGCTGAAGGCGAGATGCTTGACGGGGATGGCAGGGTCAAAATGCAAGTCGGTCTTCTTGGCTATCTCATCACGCGCCTCAATGAAATGCGCCTCGCCGCAATACACATCGATGTCGCCCGACTGCCGCAACTCCGGATGAGGATAGAGGGCTGCCACCGACTGCCCTTTCACGATGACGAAAGGAATGTCATGACGTTTGAGGAAGCTACTGAACTTCCCCACGTCGAAATTGCGTTTCCTGTTGCCCTTGGAGACCTTGTTGACAATGGCCAATGCCTTCAGCGTGAGTTCCTTGCCTATATGTATATCATTGCTTACCAAGCTGTTACAAAACAATCCCGCCACGGATTGTTTCTTCGCCTCGTCAATATAAGCACCCACCTCGGCGGGCGAAAGGGTGATGGATGTCAAGGGTTGTTGCCACAACTCGGAACGCAAAATCTCGTAAAACTGCTCATTCATGATGCAAAGGTAATGAAAAAAAACGAGACAAGGAAAAAGTTGCGGCAATTCGTTTATGGTGGTAAGCCAATCAATATGATGCCCCATTATCCGTAAAGGCATGGTTTGTCTGCCGTCCAAGCGGCTTGGACGGGTCGTCCAAAGGGCTTGGACACATCGTCCAAGATGCTTGGACGGACGACAACACTATGGGTAACCATAGCCAAACGCCGTTCCCGTCGCGTCATTATGTACACCTTATCCTCAAAAACTATCCATTAATCTTGCGTATTTGCGTCTTTTCATGTAATTTTGTCATCGATTTCGATAAAAATATAATAAGATGATTACATTCAGCATTGCCTTATTGGCACTTGTTATCGGCTATTGGCTCTATGGAAGTTATGTGGAACGCATCGTCAACCCCGACGACCGCCCCACCCCAGCCGTTGCCATGGCCGACGGCGTAGACTATTTGGTTCTTCCCGGATGGAAGATTTTTATGATCCAATTCCTCAACATCGCGGGGACGGGTCCTATCTTCGGTGCCATCATGGGTGCCTGGTATGGCCCGGTGGCTTACCTGTGGATTGTCTTGGGATGTATCTTTGCGGGTGCCACCCACGACTATCTCTCCGGGATGCTTAGCGTACGACATGACGGATGTGGGCAGCCAGCCCTCGTGGGTCATTACTTGGGCAAGACTACCAAGAACATCATGCTCGTCTTCTCCGTATTGTTGTTGATGATGGTCGGCGTTGTATTCGTGTACAGTCCTGCCATCATCCTGTCGAATATATGGAGCACGAAGATGGTGTGGATTATTGTCATCTTTGTTTATTACATCATCGCCACGATGATGCCCATCGACAAGATCATCGGCAAGATATACCCCCTGTTCGCCTTCTCGTTGCTTTTCATGGCGTTGGCATTGCTCATCGGGCTGTTCATCAAGATGCCCAACATTCCCGAATTATGGTCAGACCTGTCGCAATCCAATCTCAACGAGAACCCCGCATGGTTGGGCAATGGCACGTTTATCGGCAACAACCCCATCTTCCCATGCCTCTTCATCACCATCGCCTGTGGGGCCATCAGTGGCTTCCACGCCACACAGAGCCCGTTGATGGCGCGTTGCATGAAGAGCGAGCGGCAAGGACGCCCCATCTTCTACGGTGCCATGATTACCGAAGGCATCGTGGCATTGATCTGGGCTACTGTCTCGATGTACTTCTTCTACTACGGCGGATGGCGAGAAGTGGTCAGCGAAGATGTGGCACAGCAATTCATCAGCCAGGCCGATGGCGGCAAGAGTTTACTCCAATTCTTCGATGCACCCTCTGTGGTGAGCCATGTGTGCAACGGCTGGTTAGGCATCCTCGGCGGAATCCTCGCCATGCTCGGCGTGGTGGCTGCACCCATCACGAGCGGCGACACCGCCTTCCGCAGTGCCCGCCTTATCATTGCCGATGCCTTAGGCATGGAGCAACGCACCATCAGCAAGCGCCTTGCCATCAGCATCCCGATGTTCGGTTGCGCCGTAGCCTTGTTGGTATGGCAGATGGCCAACCCCAATGGCTTCAACGTGATATGGCAATATTTCGGCTGGGCCAACCAGACATTGAGCGTGTTCACCCTCTGGACAATCACCGTTTACCTCGTACAAGAGAAAAAGAACTTCTATATCACCCTCATCCCCGCCCTCTTCATGACCGTCGTTTGCTCCACCTTCCTGCTCATTTCCAACCAGGCATTCGGCCTGAGTGCCAACATATCGTACACGGGAAGTGCCGTGGTGCTGGTCATCGCGCTGGTTTGGTTCTTTAGTTGGTATCGTAAAGCGACGAAGGGTTAAGACGACATGAATCGCGAATATCCCTCCATGCTGTTGGAAAAGGCGGTGGCAGAGTTTTCCAAGCTGCCGGGCATCGGGCGCAAGACGGCTCTCCGCCTGGTCTTGCACCTATTGCGCCAGCCCAAGGAGGAGGTAGACATGTTTGCCGAGGCATTGTCGCACATGGCTCACGAGGTGAAATATTGCACTGTGTGCCATAACATCAGCGATACGGACGTTTGTCCTATTTGTTCCAATGGCAAGCGCGATGCCAAGACCATCTGCGTGGTGGAGAACGTGCAAGACGTGATGGCGGTGGAGAATACCCAGCAATACAATGGCCTATACCATGTCCTGGGCGGCATCATCTCGCCCATGGACGGCATCGGACCCAATGACATCGAGATAGCGTCGTTGGTCGAGCGAGTCGAGAAAGGCGACGTCGAGGAGGTCATCCTGGCATTGAGTTCGACCATGGAGGGCGACACCACCAATTTCTATATCTCCCGCAAACTGGCCCATACGGGTGTTGCGCTGAGCGTCATCGCCCGTGGCATCTCCGTCGGGGATGAGTTGGAATACACCGATGAGGTGACATTAGGGCGTTCCATCCTCAACCGGACACCCTTTAAATGAAGAATGAAACATGAAGAATGAAGAGTTTAAGCCAAATAATGACATGGAAAAGGTGCAGAAGACCTTGATGGTTCTCTTTTGCACAAGCATCGCATTGTGCCTGTTGATGGTACTATTATTCGAGACAAACATCCTACCGACTGGCATTTGGGCGGAGAAGAGTTCTTGGGAATACATGTCGCTGGGCATCATGGAACTGGTTACCCTTGTCTCCATCCCTTTGGCCCTGCGCCTTTTTAAGTTTAAGAAGATACATACGAAGCTGGTCTATGAGAAAGAGGAAGCACTCAAGACGTGGGGAATGATGCGCATGAGGATGCTCTGCCTGCCTATGGAGGTCAACACCTTATTATATTATCTGTTCATGCACGTGGCATTTGGCTATCTGGCGATTATCCTGTTCCTTTGCCTCTTCTTCATCGTGCCGACCAAGGACAGATGCCTTTCTGAAATCGAAGGATGAACAAACTGACCATCGTCATCGTCAACTACAACGTCAAGCATTACGTTGAACAATGCCTCCTCTCATTGGAAAGGGCATTGAAGGAGGTCGATGCGTTCGTCTTTGTCGTAGACAACCACTCATCCGACGGGTCAATAGCCTATCTGAAGCCACATTTTCATTGGGTGCAATTCATCGAGAGCAACCACAACTTAGGCTTTGCCCGTGCCAACAACATCGCCATCCGACAGAGCGAGAGCGAATATGTGTTGCTCCTCAATCCCGATACCATCGTGGCGGAGCATACGTTGGCGGAAGCCGTCGCATTCATGGATGCCCACCCCAAGGCGGGAGCGGCGGCGGCAAGGATGCTCAAGACCGACGGCACACCCGCCCGTGAGTCGCGCCGCGGGTTGCCCACGCCGTGGGTGGCGTTCTATAAGATGACGGGATTGTGCAACCGTTATCCGAACAACAGACGTTTCGGGCATTATTACATGGGATGGTTGCCTTGGGACACGCCGTCACAGATTGAGGTGGTGAGCGGTGCCTTCTGCCTCCTCCGCCGCAAGGCATTGGACGAGGTGGGGCTATTGGACGAGGACTTCTTCATGTACGGTGAGGACATCGACCTCTCTTACCGTATCCTCAAGGGTGGGTATGAGAATTGGTACATGCCCCTGAGCATCCTCCACTACAAGGGCGAGAGCACACAGAAGTCGTCTTTCCGATACGTGCATGTGTTCTATGATGCCATGCTCATCTTCTTCCGAAAGCACTATGCCCATGCGAGCCTGTTAATCAGCATACCCATCAAGGCTGCTATCTACATGAAAGCCCTATCGGAACTGGTGAAGATGCAAGTAGCCAAAGCCAAGAAAGCACTCGGATTGCGAGGGCGGAAACGACCCACACCTTATTATATATTCATCGGACAAAAGGCGGCGTTGGAACACGCCAAGGCCTTATCACAAGCCAAAGGGCTTGATGCCACATTCATCGAGGGCGACGAAACGACGTTGCCAAATGGCCATCAAGGCATCGATATGCCTACTACCGACGGCAAGAAAACCTATATCGTCTACGACATCCATGCCTATTCGTTCACGCAGATATTCGAACTGTTCTCCGCCCGCCAACATGATGGCGTGACACTTGCCACTTACAACGACCACACGAAAACCATCATCACGGAGGAGGAAATCATCAGATGAGCCAACAACACACCGTCAAATTGAGGGCAATGGAGCCGGAAGACCTGGATCTCTTGTATCACATCGAGAACGACACAAGCATCTGGCACGTCGGGACGAACAACGTTCCCTATTCCCGCTATGCCCTACACGACTACATCGCACACGCTTCGGGCGACATTTATACCGACAAGCAGGTGAGGCTCATGATAGAAAACGAACAAGGCGAGGCGGTGGGTATCGTTGACTTGGTGAACTTCTCACCCCAACACTTGCGGGCAGAGGTGGGTATTGTCATCAAGAATTGCTATCGTAACCTTGGTTATGCCAACGCCGCGCTGCGCCAAATCAACACATACGCCCACGATGTGTTGCATCTCCACCAACTCTATGCCATCATCGAGGCGACCAACGACATCTCCATCAACCTCTTCGAATCATTAGGATTCTCGCAAACCACATGCCTAAAGGAATGGACCTTTGACGGAACGACTTATACTGATGCCCTTGTGATGCAGAAATATCTCTGATTTGCTTTTTGACCCAAAAATTGAATTTACCCTAAGTGTCAGTCATCTTTTATATTTGACTTCGCCAAACGGCTCGTGCCCCTGTCATCATTGATGGGTACGAATGGATATTTTAGTAAATTGTCGAAGATTTTATGAATAACAGTTTCAGCATATGAAACTAAAACCCATAGCCACATGCCTGTTTTTCTTTGCTACAATTCTTTCAAAATTGACGAGTGTCTTTTCAAGCAAATACCTGAAAGGCTCTCAAAATTACAGACGGAGGTCGTTACCCCCGTCTGTGGTCATATAGGCTTTCAGCCCTTTTCCATATATAATCCTCACACATCGAAACAGCAACTTGTAGGGGCAGATCAGCGTATCTGCCCGCAGCCAAATCATGAAACAAAAGGAAAGGATGCACTGACCAATATATCTATTGATGGGATGCGCTATGCGCAGAAATTCCACAAAATCATTCTCAAAATTTTTCAAAATACACTCATGCCATCAACATTTTGTTTCATTTTGAATCAGATTTTAAAGGCATTTCCCGCCGTAGGCGGCATCTTCATCGATTAATCACCCTAATTGATGTTTAACTGTGAATTTTGATTTTTTGTTGCAACGTTGCCACACCTCTCTTAACTCATTGCTGGACAACTCATTAAGCGGTGTCATTAAGGTGGCATT
>JAFRRN010000106.1 GCA_017428055.1 Prevotella sp. | reverse complement strand
TCCTGACTTCGTCGATTTTTCATATTAAAAAAATAGGTAATTGATAATCAGACAGTTATGATTAGATTTTAGGGTGATTTGGGTGACGCAAGCATTTTTTGTGTACCTTTGCAGCATGTTTGTACGCAAAAAGAAGAATCGCTCAGGCTCTGTCAGTGTTGCCGTTGTCGACAAGAGCAGAGGCCGCTTTTGGGAAATCAGGCAGTTCGGCGTCGCTCATACAGAAGCAGAGTTAAATGCCCTGGTGCGTCAGGCTAATGGCTGGATACGTCGATACGCGGGCCAGAGGCAGATAGACTTTGATGGCGAGTCTGTCAGCCAAGAGTCGGACATTGATCAGTTTGTAGGCCGGATAGAGAGTGCCTCCATCAACGGCACATATATGCTGCTGTCACAAGTCTATGACCTTGTAGGTTTCAGCCAGATTCAGGATGAGATTCTCCGCCATCTGGTGATAGCCCGCATTTGTCAGCCGGCAAGTAAACTTGCCACGACGGCCTATCTCCGCTCATATTATAAGGAGGATGTCCATCTGAGCCGTATCTATCGCTACATGGACAAGCTTTATAATCGTCAGATGGAGCGTGTGCAGCAGATAAGCATCGCCCATACACGGCAGATCCTTGGCGGCAGCATCGGCCTGTTGTTCTATGACGTGACTACGCTGTACTTTGAGACGGCTCCTAAGGATGACATGCGCCAGGCAGGATTCTCGAAGGACGGCAAGACGAGTGAGGCCCAGGTAGTGCTAGGGCTGCTGGTCAGCCAGGACGGCTACCCGCTGTCCTATTCTATTTTCAACGGCAGCCAGTATGAGGGCTATACGATGATACCAATCATTGATGACTTCGTGCACCGCTTCTCCCTGAAGGACTTTGTCGTCGTTGCCGATTCCGGACTGATGAGCGGGAAGAACGTGAAGCTGCTCCGTTCGGCTGGTTACAAGTATATCATAGGAGCAAGGATAAAGTCTGAAGACTCGGCCACAAAAGATTGGATATTATCTCTGGAGAAGAAGGACGGTGTGGAATACGAGTGTCTGCGATCAAATGGCGACAGACTCATTGTGGGCTATTCTTCCAGCAGGGCTTCCAACGATGCGAAGAACAGGGACAAGGGCGTGGAGAGACTGGAGAAATCGTACAAATCCGGAATTCTCACCAAGGCAAACGTCAACAGACGAGGGTACAACAAGTTCCTTGAAATCAGCAAGGACGTACAGGTACGCATCAATCCGGAGAAGATTGCAGAGGATGAGCGGTGGGACGGGCTCAAGGGATACATCACCAACACGGAGCTTGCGGCTGATGAGGTTATCACCCAGTATCACGGTCTGTGGGTTGTGGAGCGGGCATTCAGAATCAGCAAAGGCAACCTGGAGATGCGCCCGATGTTCCACTTCACGGAGCGGAGGATTGAAGCTCACATCTGTATCTGTTTCGTGGCATACAAAGTCTATAAGGAACTGGAACGGATCATCAAGCTCAGCGGTATTGGACTGAGTGTTGACAAGGTTATTGACATCGCTAAGACCATCATCAGCATTGACATAAAAACTGAAGGAGTTACAGGAACTGAGAGAAGAACATTATTCCTGACAGATGAGCAGAAGATTATACAGCCACTTTTCGACTTAGAAAAACTGGTGAGGCGTTTTGGGTGACGCATCGACGAAGTCAGGAGAATTATAGTTATGGCATCATTACTGCCAATGGTAAAGAAGTCATTTCTCCAAGTCGAGGATATTCGTCAATTGGCAATTACGACAAGAACACTAAATCATTTTATGTTACTAAAGGCAGATATCATGGTATCTGCGACATGCAGGGACGTGAACGATCTATGACAAAACGACCTCCTACACAATATGACATCAAAAGTGATGGTGGCTACTCTGATGTCGCGGAAATAACTAATAATGGAACAAAATATTTCAAGGTGAGTAAAGGTGGGCGCTATGGCTTGACGGATGCAGAGGGCAAACAGATTATCGCTCCTGAGATGGATGCATTGGAGCAAGCGGGTGCAGGATTTCTTCGCTTTAAGATCAATGGATTCTGGGGAGTGATGAACTATGCTGGCAAGGTCATCATTCCAACAGATCGTGGTTATATCAAAATTGGCGACTATGTGTCATTCACCAAGCGATTCCCATACGAGATGGATGGCTATAAGGGAGAATGCAACCAATTAGGGCAACAAGTGTCGAAGATAAAAATTGCATCAAGCACGTCAACAACAGCATCATCAACTTCCTCTGGTAAATCAACAACCACAACAAACACGACATCGTCTTCTTCATCCAACAAACAATCGGAAAACAAGACGACAACGGTTGTCGTGGAGCATCATCGTGACCCTGTGCCTGTACAGGAGTGGGTACAATGTACCGTTTGTTGGGGATCAGGTACATGTCCGGATTGTGCTGGGTCTGGAACGAAATACATAGGTAATAGTCTGAAAAGCTGCTGGCGTTGCGGCGGAAGAGGAAAGTGTTCGAGTTGCTCTGGTCAAGGTGGTCGATACTATACGGTATATAGGTAATAAAGTCATTATAATAAAATGTGTAAAAGGCCTTTTCTATTGATAGTTTGTGTTCTTCTTTCGCATGGCCTATATGCCCAACAGACCATGCGAAAGGACACATCCATGACGGTTGCCCTGCAAGAGAGGCGGAAAGCGGATGTCGTGATAGATAGCACGAAGGTCATCGTTTGCCCTAAATGCGAAGGTAAGGGGACGGTTAAGCAGTATGTTTATTCTTGTATGTTGGCAATGGATAGGCGGAAATGCCATGTCTGTGGTTGGCTATATGGTGATAACATGCCGTATCATTTGCATGTGCCTTGCGAGGAATGCAAATGTAAGGGTTATCTCAAGAAAGACAAGTCTTTAGTTCTGTCATCTTGACTTATACGGATGGATAAGAAAAATGGTTAGGGAGATGCTTACCCTAACCATTTGTCATTTCGTTTTCTGACAACCACGTTTCATTTCGGAGTTTAGGTCTTCGAGGACAATATACGCATGTGGGTCTATTATATCGCCGTCTTTTATTGTTTCATCCACCAAGCGATGCACTACATGTGAGATATAGCCTGTTTTCATTGGCGGGCTGTCGTTTCCATGCAACAATTTTGCCGCAATGATGAATGAGTTTGTGTTTTTTTATGTACTTTTGCATCGATGAAATGTGTTTTACGCTGCCTTTGGTCCATAGCCTTGTGCGCCGTGTCGTGGATATTGTCTGGCTGTTCAGCCACCAAATTCGTCGATGACGGCGAATATATGTTGACTAAGACCTCCATCATTTCCACCTCAAAGGATGTCAACGCCGGCTCGTTGCAACCCTATATCCGCCAGTCGGCCAATTCCAAGTGGTTTTCTTTGCTGAAGATACCGCTCGGTGTCTACTCCCTCGCCGGCACGGATACGACGAAGCGGATAAACCGCTTCTTGCAAGGAGTTGGGGAGGCACCCGTGATCTACGATGCCCGCCTTGCACAGCTCACCATGCTCGACCTCACCACGGCGATGCGCAACCGCGGCTTCCTGCAAGCCCATACCGACATCCAAACGCAGGTGAAGGGGAAGAAGGTCAAGGTGGACTATATCCTCCATCCCGGGAAGCCCTATTTCATCCACAGCGTCAAGAGGGACATCCCTGACGCGAACATCCTGCATCTCTTGGAAGCAGAGGAGGCGACAAGCCCCGAGGGAGCCACATTGGAAGAGGGCGGACAATTCTCCGTGGACCGCCTCGACCAAGAACGGAAGCGCGTTACGTCCTTGTTGACAAGCAACGGCTATTACCATTTCCACAAGGAGTTTATCCAGTATTCTGCTGACACGACGCGGCAGGGACACGGCGTGGATGTCACCCTTCACGTCAGACCCTATCGCGCCAACAACGACTCGCCCCCGACAAGCCATCCCCAATATTGGGTGAGGCGGGTGGACTTCACCAGCGGCGACGGGGAGAAGATACACCTGCGCCGCAAGGTGCTGGAGAACAACACCGCCATACAAGGGGGAAAACTATTCAGCAGCGCCGACCTACAAAAGACCTACAATAACTTCGCACGGCTACAGGCCGTCAAATACACCAACATCCGATTCAGGGAAATACCCGATTCCAACCAGCTCGACTGCGACATACAGGTGACACTGAACAAGCCCTCCACGCTCTCTTTCCAGCCCGAGGGCACCAACACGGCAGGAGACCTTGGCGCAGCGGCATCGCTGACCTACGAGAACCGCAACCTCTTCCACGGGTCGGAGGTGCTGAGTGTACAGCTCCGCGCCGCCTTTGAGGCCATCACGAAGTTGGAAGGATACCAGAATGCCAACTTCGAGGAATACAGCGTGGAGACAAAACTGCTGTTCCCACGGTTTCTCGTGCCATTCCTGTCTAAGGATTTCCGTAGGCGCAGCACGGCCTCGACGGAGCTCTCGCTGGCATACGACTTACAGAACCGCCCCGAGTTCCACCGCCGCGTGTTCTCGCTTGCGTGGCGTTACAGGTGGAGCGACCCGCAACGACACCTCAACTACCGCGTGGACCTGCCCGACTTGAGCTATGTGTATATGCCATGGATCAGCGGTACCTTCAAGCACGACTACCTCGACAGCATGAGCAACCGCAATGCCATCCTCCGTTATAACTATGAGGACTTGTTTATCATGAAAGCAGGATTCAGCGTCACATACAACGACGGCAAACATGCCTTGCGCAGCAGCATCGAGACCTCCGGCAACTTTTTGAACGGTGCCTCGTATCTCTTGGGGCAGGGCAGGAACAGCAAGGGGCAATACACCTTATTTAATATAGCCTACGCACAATACGTGAAGTTCGACTTCGACTATACACGGCTCGTGGCGTTTGACCAAAACAACCAGTTGGCCATACATGGCGGGGTCGGCGTCGCCTACCCTTACGGCAACAGCACCATCCTTCCCTTTGAGAAAAGATACTTCTCCGGGGGAGCCAACTCCGTCAGGGGATGGAGCGTGAGGGGGCTGGGACCCGGCAAGTTCCGAGGCTCCCACGGCGTTATAGACTTCATCAACCAGACGGGAGACGTGAAGCTGGACCTCAACTTGGAATACCGGACAAAGCTCTTCTGGAAAATCAACGGGGCGGCATTCATCGACGCGGGAAACATCTGGACGTTGCGAAACTATGCCGACCAGCCCGGCGGGCAATTCAAGGTCGATGAGTTTTATAAGCAGATTGCCGTGGCTTACGGCCTGGGGTTCCGACTCAACTTCGACTATTTCATCCTGCGCTTCGACATGGGCATGAAGGCCATCAACCCCGCATACGAGAACGAACACGAGCACTGGGCAGTGGTACACCCCGTCTTGTCGCGCGACTTCTCGTTCCACTTTGCCGTGGGACTGCCATTCTAATGCCTAAGCCAGAAAGCAATATCCCGAAACAAGGGATTTCTACGATTGAAGGCAACAAACAATCCCCTGACTTGGGTTATCCCAAGCTTGCCAGAAAAGTCATTGTTGCCCAACTTTCTTGCTGTTTTTCCCCACTTATCGTTTTTTATTTGTAATTTTGTAGCCTAAACAAACACTTCTATCAAACGACATGATGAAAAGCTTACGACTTACTTTTTTGATGGCTGTGATGGCTTTGTATGCTAACATAGCCGTAGCCGCCGATTTTGAAACAGCCACGAATGCCGTGGCAAACATGAAAGTGGGTTGGAATCTGGGAAACACCTTAGAATCCAACTCTGGCTCTTTGACGAATATGTGGATAGAGAAATGGACCGACAGAAGCCCCACGGCATACGAGACGGCATGGGGGCAGAAGGTCACAACGCGAGAACTCATCCACATGATGAAGATGGCGGGATTCAATGCCATTCGGGTGCCAGTGACATGGTATCCTCACATGGAGGCAAAGATGCAATTCTCATCGAGCAATGACGACCTTACCTGGGACCCCGAAGCTGACCCTATCGGAACGGAAATTGACCCGGTATGGATGGCAAGGGTGAAGGAAGTAGTGGACTATGTCATTGACGAGGGAATGTATTGCATCCTCAACGTACATCATGACACGGGTACAAACGACACCTCTTGGATTAAAGCCAACATGTCCAACTACAACAAGAACAAGGACACCTTTGAGGCAATATGGACACAAATTGCCAACCAGTTCAAAGACTATGGCGAGAAACTCATTTTCGAGGGGTACAACGAGATGCTCGACAGTTACAACTCTTGGTGCTTCTCCTCCATGGGAACATCCAATGGATATGACAGCAATGTGGCTACCGATGCCTACAATGCAGTGAACAGTTACGCACAATCTTTCGTCAACACCGTGCGTGCCACGGGTGGAAATAACGCGCAGCGCAACTTGGCAGTGTGTACCTATGCCGCTTGCAGCGGGTCGGGTACGTGGAACTCTCATTTGCAGGATCCCCTAAAATACATGAACCTGCCCACAGACCAAGTGGATGGACATATCATGTTTGAAATCCACAGCTATCTCAATGTGGAGAACATCAACAACACCAAGAACGAAATTGACCAGATGATGACAGACCTCAACACCTACCTCGGAAGCAAAGCCCCGGTCATCTTCGGGGAATGGGGTGCGTCTGATGACGGAAATGACTATTACAACGACTATAGGAGCAACTTGCTCGAGTTTGCCAAGTATTTCGTAAGTAAGGCAAAGCAATATGGGTTCTGCACTTTGTATTGGATGGGACTCTCTGACGGCGAGGACCGTACCGTGCCACAGTTCACCCAACCCGACCTCGTAAGCTCCATCACCAAGGGATTCTATGGCGACAGCTTCGACTACACGGCAAGGATAAAAGGCGATGTCAACGAGGATGGCAGCGTGAACATATCAGATGTCGTGCTGCTCGTCAACTATGTCTTGAATGGTGGACAGATTAGATTGGACTTGGCTGATGTCAACGAAGACGGAGCCATCAACGTGACCGATGTCGTCTGCATCGTTAATATTATTCTGTATGGGTCAACTGAGGAATTAACCAACGAACCCACGGGGGCGCCCAATACCCCTACGACAGCTGAGACAGACGTGTTGCTATCCATTTTCAGCGACAAGTATGGATTCCCCATACCATACGGTGAGTACAAATATCCCGGTGGATGGTATCGTTGCACGGTGGAAAACCTGGAAATAGACGGCACAACCGTTGCCAAGGCTGTTTATGACGAGGACGCTACCGACCAATGGACAGGGCAGGCAGGATTCTGGCAGGTCGCTGGAAGCACCTTGGCAAATGGGGCTAAAAAGGTGTATCTGACGGTCTTCTCCCCAGATGCCACCCAAGTCACCATTGAAATCATGAATGAGGACAGTTCAGAGAAGTTGGCCGATGTGGTCATGCCTATCCAAAATGGCAAGTGGAACTACCTCTCGGCATCGGTGGAAGACATCGACCTAAGTGCCATTGGGAACATCAGCGTGAGAGCTGGGCACAGCACCATTTGGTTTACCGATTTTTATTTCGCAAAATAACAGCCAATAGCCCTTTAAACCAAATCGGTCATTCACCAATCAGCATTAAACTACAATTCTGCGGAAATCAGCACAAAAGAGATCTAACAAAAGTGTGCCTCTTGCTTGATGCAGGAATATGGGATACCCGAGGATGTGTCAAAAATGGCACATCCTCGTTTCTCTATACTATCATATCCTCCAGCCTTCAGTATCAACCTAATACTACCTGATATTATAGTCATCACACGAAGGATGTCAATGGCTGTTCCCATGGGTTCCAAACAAATCTATGTTGCCTATCTCGTTTTCGACACCAATAGCAGGGACATGCTCTACCATCCTTGTAACGCCACTCACTTTATCTACATAGAAATACACAAACGCTCCTGTATAACTACGGAATATGACCTTATATTCAGATTCCGTCTCTTCTCCCATCGTTACATACATCATGGAAGGATTGCCTTCTGCAATGCTCCAGTCATACGCGCTATGGCAATAGTCGCTTACCGCCTCGTATGCCATTTCAGCCGTAATACTACTCTCCGGGGCGTTGATGCTATCAATAACTGTTGGTGGTTCCTTACCATATCTCAAAGAGTCTTGCATTTCCACTTGCGAGGACAATACCAAATCCGTTTTACCTTTTCGGCATGAACATAAAAGCAAGACTATCAATACGGATGATATGAATATATATTTCATAAATGTTATGGTTATTTTACTTTGAATACGAAATCTCTTGTTATTCCAATTGGTATTAATTCGGTAACATCTTATATGGTATAAAAGGTTTGATATGATTGCCAGGCATCTTTAACATCCTCTATGCCAAAATCCCCATTAAAACATTTCACTTGCAAACCAATCTTGAAGGGTGCCCAATTGCCGCAAATCATACCATCGTAGGCAATGACCGGTTGGAAGATACCACTATTGTTGTGGGCATGATGTCTGTGTTCTGGAAGAAGCACGATGTCTCGGCTCTTGTAACTAATGAGGTATTCATCATAGGGAGGAATCAAGAGAAACTTGCCGCGTCGGAATCCCCGCGTGCGGCAGTCATCTGTCATATAGAACTCGCGCCCTTTCCACTTCTCCAGATAAACGGTGTCGCCCAAAAGGGCAATCCCTCTTCGGCAATCGCTGATATTCAATCCTGACCACCAGACGAAATCCTCCAAAGTGGCAGGTTGACGGCTTCGGAAGTATTTGTGGGTCAAGTGCATCAATGCTTCGTCTCTGTCTATACTATCCCTATGGCCTATCTTTTGGTCTGTGAGTGTGTATGTCGCCTTGTTGGGCAACAACTCTCCACTACAGAGCGTTCCTGACATCTCAGCCATGCGAATATGGTACGAAAGTCGATGGTCATCCATCTGAATGCCATGGTCTTCCAATACTTGGATGAAGTCTTCTTTCGTGGCACTCCCCTTGTCGGATGCCGTTTGTGCAAGAATGTCCCTGACACGCATTAATTCATCGTCTGGGATGGAAATCTTGTTGCTATTCATCCACCCTTTGGTGACTGCAATGGCCTTGGGTGCGCAAAGGTCTATCATCATCCAATAATCATCGGCAGAAACCAACTGCCATGTGCCTCGCATCAGATGCAGACGGATAACACGACCACTGTCGAATGCCTCTTTGAAAGCTTTGTATGAAGGCCTACGTGTCCGCATCGCCACAGCCCATCGCATCATGCGGTATTCCTGTGCCTGCATGGCTCCCATATAGCAGACCACATCAGCGGGGTCACTGAACTGTGACGCCATAAGCTGTTGGTTGAGCAATCGGATAGCAACGGGATTCATAGTCGTAATGTCTGTTTCTTCTGCCCAGCTTGGATGGTTGCCAATCTGTTTTTACGCATGACGGTATTGGTTATTTGGTATTTACATCGATGATGGCAGTTGGAAGTTCACTCTTGACACATACTTGCGCCTTGCCTCTCTTCTGTGTGCTTCTTACGACAATCATGGCGCGGCCTTTCCATGTAGTGACATGCGGCGACGTGGAGGGTTCTCGATCCTTGAGGTCTGCAGAGGCGGCAGCCATCAAAAGAGCCTGTCCCTTGACGCTAACATTACACGGTATGGCCGCATCGGAACAGACACGTCCATCTTTATCGACTACCTCAAGAGTGATGAATGCCAACGACTGGCCGTCGGCATTCAGATACTGTCTGTCGGTTGTCAGTCGCACGTAGGCAGGGGAACTGGCTGTTTCTATTTTGCAAGCAGCTGTCTTGGAACCATCTTGATTAGAATAAGCGACCGCCTCAAGTTTACCCGCTTCGTAAGGGACACTAAACACCGCCTTGAATTCCGTGGAACGGCTAACGGGTTTAGTGCCAATGAGTTTGTCGTTTAAAAAGAGTTTCACCTCTGGGGCTTTCGTATAAATCTCCACTTCTATGGGCTTGCCTTCCCATCCTGGCCAATTCCATGATTCCCATGTGGGCCATACGCTCCATGATGTCTCCTTAATCGTTCCATGATAGCCATCGGGCTCTTTCACGGCCATATAAAGACTGGGGCTGTCGCTCCAGAGCATTTCACGATAGTGGCTGATAGGCTTGCGCCAGCCCGTCACGTCCACATCGCCACAATAGGCACCATGCCACTCGGGCTGTCCTCCTGAAGCATAGTGTTCTCCCGGCCGCTCGCCCTCGTAATAATACCTTCCAATGCCCGACTCACCCATGTAATCAAGCCCTGTCCATACGATGTCTCCCACGATGTAAGGGTTGTCGTGAGCGAAGACCCAGTTCTTAAAAGCATCACGTGGATAGCTCTCCGTCTGCCACATTACACGCTTAGGGTCGCGTTGATGGTCTGCATCATGCTTGAAAATCATGTAGTTGTAACCCACCACGTCCAACTCCTCAGCATGTGGGTCATAAATTTCCCAGTCGCTGTCCCATGCACAAAGAGCCTCGGTAATGGGACGTGTCGTGTCACACTCCAACACAGCTTGCTTCAGTAGACGGGCTGTGGTGATGACGCGAATCTCCTTACGCTCTATGACTTCATTCCCGATACTCCAACTGATGATGCTCGGATGGTTACGGTCGCGCATCACCATGGCGTGTATGTCTTCACGGTAACATGAATCAATGAGCGTAGAGTAATCGTAGGGATTCTTTTGGGTGCGCCATCCATCGAAAGCCTCGCCGATGACGAGCATACCGATGGAGTCACAGGCATCGAGGAAAGCACGTGTGGTAGGGTTGTGCGATGTGCGGATGAGGTTAAAGCCAGCCTCTTTCATCTGTCTCACTTTCCGTATCTCAGCATCGTCAAATGCCATTGCTCCAAGGATGCCGTCGTCGTGATGCACACAGGCACCGTTGATAAGCAGCGGTTTGCCATTGAGTATAAACCCACGTTCTGCATCGAATGAGAACTTACGGATGCCAAACTTCGTTGAGAGTTGGGGGGTATACGATATGAGTTGGGCTTTTTGATGCTGTATGGGTTTCTTGCAAAAAAGTTGTATATGGGCGGTGTATAGAAACGGTGAGTCTGGCGACCATAATTGCGGATGGTCTATGGAATAGACGAACGTGGCGACCTTGCGCTCACCTGCATTCAACGACACCTCTTGTTGTTGACCTTCAACTTCAACGATGCCTTGCTGTTCCACGTCCGCTTCGTTTTGCACAGTCACTTCCACCATGACAGTGGCTTTGTCTGTCGATACCTCGGGCGTAGTCACAAACACGCCGTTCTCGGCAATATGCAGGGTGGGCATCGTCTCGATCCATACATGGCGATAGATACCGGAGCCTGAATACCAACGGCAATTGGGCTGCTCACTATTGTCCACCTTGACAATCACCTCGTTTTCTCGTTTATCCTTATACAAACAGGATGTTACGTCAACGGTGAATGGCGTATAGCCATAACCATGCTGACCAACCTTCCTGCCGTTGACGAAAACCTCCGCCTTTTGGTAGACACCCTCAAAGTGCAGCTTGACCATCTCTCCCTTGGGTGTCTTAAACTTCTTGCGATACTCGCCCTTGCCACCATGAAACCATCCTCCGCCCGTTCCCGTCGCACCCGTCTCTGGGTCGGGTGCATCGTAAATATCCCAGTCGTGGGGGAGGTCAACCGTTATGGTTTTGCCATCACGTGTAAACAGCCAGCCATCATCAAAGAGCTGTTTGGTCTGTGCCAATGCCACCATGGCAACATATAGCATCATTGAGAAAAAAAAGAAACGTTTCATTATGGTTGCTCAATTAATTGCTTTTAGGTCTATCTCCAAAACAGGTGGGAGTTCAGAAGTCACAAGAAGTATAGAAATACAGACACTGGCATCATTCGATAGAAAGACTATTGCCCGGACTTCATGCCCCCTATATTGATTCAATGCCACAAAAGTACGAAAAAAACGAAACAAACCATTTATTTCACAATCATTTTTTATATTCACCAAATAAATTGGCTTATCATAGGCGAAATCATCATTTGAACGGCCTAAACGATAAAGGATTCTTAAAAGAAGTGAAAAAATGAAACAGAATTACTCGTTTTATCCTATCTTTGTAAAGATTATTAACTAACCTATATCATCATGAAGAAAAAGCTTATCTTTTTATTGTCAATGGCACTCTCCATGGTTGCCGCCCACATTTGCGCAAACGGTCAGTTAGAGGGATTCCAATATGGCAACGCCACCGCCCCCACGGGCGAGGAATGGCAGAGTCCTGAACTGTTGGGTTACAACAAGTTGCAGCCACGTGCTTGTTTCACATCCTTTGCCACGGAGGAAGAAGCACGGAAGGTTTTGCCTGAATATAGTTCACGTTGGCTGTCGCTTAACGGAACATGGAAGTTCCACTTCGCCAAGACCCCCGATAAACGCCCCAAGGATTTCTATCGCACAGACTATGACTGTTCCGTATGGGACGGCATTGCCGTTCCCTCCAACTGGAACATCGTCGGCCTCCAACCCGACGGCACCCAGAGATATGGCACTCCCATCTACGTCAACCAACCCGTCATCTTCTACCACGAGGTGAAGAAGGATGACTGGAAAAATGGCGTGATGCGCGAGCCTCCCCACCACTGGACGACGTATGAATACCGCAACGAGGTGGGATCATACAAGCGCTCCTTCTCCATCCCCAAGGAATGGAAGGGGCAGGAAATCTTCATCTCGTTTGATGGAGTTGACTCTTTCTTCTATCTTTGGGTCAATGGCCAATACGTGGGATTCTCCAAGAACTCGCGCGACGCTGCCCGTTTCGACATCACCCGATATGTCAACGTGGGCGAGAACCAAGTGGCGGTGGAGGTGTATCGCAACTCCGACGGCTCTTTCTTGGAGGCGCAAGACATGTTCCGCTTGCCCGGCATCTTCCGCACGGTGAGTGTCTATGCCACGCCGAAGGCACATATCCAAGACCTTGTTGCCATTCCCTCGTTTGAAGGAAACGACGGTATCCTTGACATAACATGCCAGATAGAAGACCTGAACAAGAAGAAGGCGAAAGGATTGAGCGTCTCTTACCGTCTCTACGAAAACCAACTCTATTCCGATGAGAATACGGAAGTTCCCATTTCCATCAATAAGGAAGGCGATGGAAACGCAAAGATAAAAGCGGCGAAAGCCAAGAAATGGACAGCCGAATCACCATATATATATATATTGGTGGCATCGTTAGTAGACAAGAAAGGCAAAGCCCTGGAGTCAGTCTCCATGCAAGTAGGATTCCGTACCGTAGAGATCAAGGACACCAAAGCCGAGGACGATGAGTTTGGAATGGCTGGTAGATACTTCTATGTCAATGGGAAACCCCTAAAGTTGAAAGGCGTGAACCGCCATGAAACCAATCCCGAGACAGGTCACGCCATTACCCGTGAACAGATGGAAGAAGAGGTGATGATGATGAAACGCGCCAACATCAACCACGTCCGCACATCCCACTATTCCTGCGACCCCTATTTCTACTATTTGTGCAACAAATACGGCATTTACTTGGAGGCAGAAGCCAATTTGGAAAGCCATGAGTATTATTACGGAGAGGCATCCCTCTCCCACCCCATCGAATGGCGAGCCGCCCATGTGGCACGAATGATGGAACTGGCTCATTCACGTGTCAACGACCCATGTATCGTGATCTGGAGTCTGGGAAATGAGGCAGGGCCCGGCGACAACTTCAAGGCATCCTACGCAGCCGTGAAAGCCTTTGACCCAAGTCGCCCCGTACAATACGAGCGCAACAACGATATTGTGGATATGGGAAGCAACCAATACCCGTCTATTGGTTGGGTTCGCTCCGCCGTAAAGGGGAAAATGAACATCAAATACCCCTTCCACATTTCCGAATACGCACATTCCATGGGAAATGCTGTTGGCAATTTGATTGATTATTGGGAAGCTATCGAATCCACCAACTACTTCTGTGGCGGTGCCATTTGGGATTGGATTGACCAATCGATGTATAACTACACGAAGGATGGCACACGCTACCTCGCTTACGGTGGTGATTTTGGCGACACACCCAACGACCGGGAATTTGTGATGAATGGCATCATCTTTGGCGATATGGAACCCAAGCCTCAATACTATGAGGTGAAGAAAGTGTATCAATACATCGGTGTGAAATGGAAAGACAAGCCGTCGGGCACCATTGACATCTTCAATAAGAACTATTACACGGATGACCTCTCCGACTATGATTGTTTCTACACCCTGGAAGCCGACGGGAAGAGCATCAAGAACGGCAAGATTGACGTGGGAAGCATTGCCCCACGCACACACAAGGCCATACAAATCCCCGGCTTGAATCCTAATGCCTTGAACGACAACCGCGAATATTTTGTGAGGATTGAGTTCCGACTGAAGAGTGACAAGCCTTGGGCAAAGAAGGGATTTATCCAAGCAGAAGAACAACTGCCCGTGAAAGAAACAGGAGAACGACCCTTGTTGGCGGTAAATGGAGCCTTGCAAGTGGATGAAACGACCAATGGCAAACTGACTATTTCACAAGGAAACAAGTTCCAGGTGACGTTTGACTTGCAAAGAGGCTGCATTTCCAACCTTATATACGACCATGAAAACATGATCGAGGGAGGGTTCGGACCCCAACTTGACGCCTTCCGCGCTCCCGTGAACAATGACAACTGGGGACAATCGTCTTGGTATGAACACGGGCTTGACCGTATGCAGCACAAGAGTTTATCATGGAACAAACACATCAACGATAATGGCTCGGTGAGCATCGCGTTTGTTACGGAGTCGCAAGCAGAGGGTTGTGAGTTTTCATTCCAAGACAACGTGGTCTATACCGTTTATGCTGACGGCTCCATTGAGGTGCAGTCAGCCATTACTTCCAACAAGCCCACACTGGTATTGCCACGTTTGGGATATGCCATGAAATTGCCGAAGTCGCTGAATCATCTCACTTACTATGGCCGAGGCCCCATTGACAACTATCCCGACCGCAAGACGGGACAGAACATCGGTATATATAATAATAAGGTAGAGAACGAATTTGAGAACTTCCCCAAGCCCCAAGACATGGGGAACCACCAAGACACCCGCTATTGCCAACTGACCAACGCACAGGGAAAGGGGTTGTTGTTCGTTGCGGAGGATAACATGTCGTTCTCCGCATTGCCTTGGACTTCGCAAGAACTGGCAAAGGCGAAACATCCATATCAACTACCCGTAAGCACGGGAAATATCCTTCACCTCGACATCTCCACCACCGGATTGGGCGGAAATAGTTGTGGGCAAGGGCCTCCATTGGAACAAGACCGCGTGAAGGCAACACCCCACACCTTCGCCTTCATCATTCGTCCTGCCACGACCTCACAGGTGCAACTCGTGAAGCCGTCGGGGCCCGCCCCGCTCATGATGCAACGCGATGCGGAAGGCAATGTGACGATTTCCTCCATGAAAGCCAATCATCAACCCATCTATTATACCATCGATGACAAAAGCAAGAAGAAAGCATCCAAGGCGCAACGCTATAACGGTCCTTTCAACCTGCGTAATGGCGGTCTTGTGAAGGCTTACGAGCAAGGAAACGAATGGATGGGCATCAGCAAGGAATTTGAAAGAATCGACCATATCCCCGTAACGGTAAGCTTTGCATCAAGCGTGGAGAGCGGTGAAGGCGACGCCGAACACCTCGTAGACGGCAACCCCAACACCTATTGGCATACGATGTGGAGCGTGACCGTTGCCAATTATCCCCATTGGGTTGACTTCGATTGTGGTGGGATGAAGACTTTGAAAGGATTTGCCTATCTACCACGGCAAGACAGCCGCAACGGAAACATCAAGGAATACACCATCCAGGTGAGCAATGACGGCAAGACGTGGAGCGAGATAATCCACAAAGGAACTTTCGAGAACAACCAGAAAGAGAAGCGGGTGCTCTTTGAGAAACCCGTCAAGACCCGTTTCCTCCGTTTCAACGCATTGAGTTCGCAAGACGGACAGGACTTCGCCACGGGCGCGGAGTTCTCCATCTTGGAACAATAATACCCTTTTGCAGACCTATGACCGTAATCATCCTATCCCGTCCAAGCGGCTTGGACACCTCGTCCAAGATGCTTGGACGGGTCGTCCAAAGCCTTTGGACGGCCAATAACCGATCAAGGGAAACCGTATAAAGACATGACCCATGACCTTGAAGACCCAACTGTTGATCGTCATACCAGCCGTCTGTTTTTGCGCGGCGATACTTATCGCATTAACAACCAAGAAACCTATAGAGCTTATGACACCCGAACCATTGGTTAGACCAGCGACACAAGCGGGACGTTTCTATGAGAGCGACCCCAAACAATTGAGCAATGAGGTGGACAGTTTCCTTGCCCGCCATGCCGAAGACGGCACCTATCACGACGTGGCAGCCCTCATCGTGCCCCACGCAGGACATGTATTCTCAGGCAATGTGGCGGCGGCAGCATACATGTCGATAGACCCCGAGAGGCATTACAAGCGAATCTTCCTTTTAGGACCCAGCCACTATGAATGGCTCGACGGGGCGTCCGTCAACATCGAGGCAGACTACTACTCCACCCCTTTGGGGAATGTGGAGGTGGATCGCGAGACAGCCTGCCAACTCATCAGCGCAGACAACGTGTTTGAATACCAAGCAAAAGCCCATGACCGTGAGCATTGCCTTGAAGTGCAGTTGCCCTTCCTCCAACGGCGAATGGGCAAGGTGCCTCCCATTGTGCCTATCATCATCTCCACCAACGACTTCTCCAAGCTGAAAAGGATGGCGGAAGTCCTCAAGCCATACTTCACTGACGACAACCTTTTCATCATCAGCAGCGACTTCTCCCATTATCCCTCTTATCACGACGCATACAAGGTGGATGAAAAGACGGGCAAGGCCGTCGCGAGTGGTGACGTGGAGAAATTCATTGCCACCATTGAGGCCAATGCCCGAAGCGGCATCCGCAACCTGTCAACGAGTGCTTGCGGCGAGTTTCCCATCATCACGTTGATGCTCATGCTCAACAATGACCATGAAATAAAGCATTTGCTCTACCAAAACTCCGGCGACATTGACAACCATGACCATAGCAGGGTTGTGGGGTATCATGCTTTTGCCATCTTGCGGAAGGCGGGAAAGGACACCAAGCAGTTCACCCTCTCCGAACAAGACAAGATGCAGTTGAAGGAGATAGCCCGCAACAGCATCGCGGGCGCTTTTAACGTAACGACCCCCACTTTCGCCACTTCCGACCGCCAAAGCCCTGCCCTCAACCAGAAATGCGGGGCGTTTGTCACGCTTACCAAGCAGGGTGCTTTGCGCGGGTGCATGGGACATTTCGGGGAAGACATGCCTCTGCACGAGGCGGTCTATGAAATGGCGCAGATGGCAGCATTTGAAGACCCCCGATTCCCACAATTGCGCCGTCACGAACTGGATGAGATAGACATCCAAATATCGGTACTCACGCCGATGAGACGCATCTATAGCTTAGACGAATTTCAACTGCATCGCCACGGCATCTTCATCAAGAAAGGCTGGCGTAGCGGCACTTTCCTCCCACAAGTGGCTGATGAGGTGAACTGGACAAAGGAGGAATTTGTCGGCCATTGTTCGCGCGACAAGGCTGGAATAGGATGGGACGGCTGGCGTGATGCCGAGTTGTATGTCTACGAGGCCATCGTCTTCTGACACCACAGCCCCCCAAGAACCCCATTTCATCCCATCCATCCCATTCTCTCTAACAACAAAAAGCAACAACAATGAGGAAAAAAAACCATGATGATTGTTTTATTGGAAAAAATGTTTATATTTGTAGGCAAATCATATAAATGAAATAAGTTATGTTTGGATTAGGAATGCCCGAGGTTCTCCTTATCGCGTTGGTAGTTTTACTGCTTTTCGGGGGGAAGAAGATCCCCGAATTGATGAAAGGATTGGGCAAGGGAGTCAAGAGTTTCAAGGACGGGATGAACGAGATGACCGATGAGTTGAAGAAGGACATCACGCCCGAAGACCAAAAGAAGGAGTAAGAGGATGCCTGTTGGGGACGGGAGTGTTGGAACATTCTGGGATCATTTAGACGAGTTGCGGGCTTGCTTGTTTCGCATATTGGGGGTGACGGCATTCTTCGGAGTCGCCGCATTCTTGTTCAAGGAGACATTGTTCGATGTCGTGCTGGCTCCCAAGTCAAGTAGTTTCATCACCTACCGCCTGATGAATGCCGACTATTTCGACATCCATCTCATGAATACGGGGCTGACGGAGCAATTCATGGTTCACCTCAAGATTGCCTTGTATGCGGGGCTGTTGCTTGCCTCCCCATTCGTGTTGTACCAGCTTTTCAGGTTCGTCTCGCCCGCCTTGTATGCCAATGAGCGTCATTACGCGATAGCGATTGTGGGAGGCGCATACGTCATGTTCATCCTGGGGACGTTGGTCAATTATTTCCTGGTGTTCCCATTCACCTTGAATTTCTTGGGTACCTACCAGGTGCGCGGCGATGTTGACAACATGCTGACGTTGCAATCGTACATTGACACATTGGTCATCATGAGCCTGATGATGGGCGTAGTGTTTGAATTACCAGTCGTATCGTGGCTTTTAGGCAAGATGGGGATCATCTCCAAGGAAACGATGCGCCGCTACCGCCGCCATGCCATCGTCGTCATCATGGTCATTGCCGCCATCATCACGCCCACCACGGACATCTTCACGCTGACCATCGTGTCTGTCCCGATTTGGCTGTTGTATGAATTGAGCGTCCTCATTGTAGGAAAGAAATAAGATTATACAAAACATTATAGACCATATCAATTTATGTTACGAAAGATTAGAATGACTCTCGGTGCGGTGTTTTTCATCTTGATCACACTGCTATTCGTCGATTTCACGGGAACGATGCACCATTACGTGGCATGGATGGCGAAGTTGCAACTCATCCCCGCCCTGCTCTCCCTCAACCTCTTGGTGATAGCCCTTCTCCTGATATTGACCTTGGTGTTCGGAAGGGTATATTGCAGCGTGATTTGCCCGATGGGCGTGTTCCAGGATGTCATCGCCCGCTTGCGCCGCAAGAAGAACAAATACAGCTATTCCAAGGCAATCCATTGGCTACGCTATACGATGTTGGGCATATTCGTTGCCGCATTGTTGGCGGGCATCCCCGCCATCTTTGGCATACTCTCACCGTATAGCTCTTATGGAAGGATTGCCCAAAACCTGTTCCAACCCGTCTACCAATGGGGCAACAACCTATTGGCATCTGTTGCCGAGGGCATGGACAGCTACGCCTTTTACCACTCAGATATTTGGATTCGCAGCCTTCCGGTCTTTCTTGTCGCGCTGTTGACATTTGTCGTCATCTTCATATTGGCTTGGCGAAATGGCAGGACTTATTGCAACACCATCTGCCCTGTGGGTACCATCCTGGGATTCTTCTCCCGCTTCTCGTGGTTCAAAATCCATTTCGACGAGAGCAAATGCCGCAATTGCAGCCTCTGTTCCAAGAACTGCAAGTCGTCGTGCATCGACTACAAGACACACACCGTAGACCATAGCCGCTGCGTGAGCTGTGGCAACTGCATCGAGAAATGCAAGTTCGGGGCATTGTCATATTCCCACCAAGCCGGCAGTCCTGTAGGTCGTGGCAATGCCACAACAAACGGAACAGATGGGGCAACTGGCGAGGGGGGCACTCCTGACAAGGGAAAACGCTCCTTCCTGCTCGCCACGACCATGGTCGCTACCGCCGCCTTGGCACAAGAGGGAAAGAAAGTGGATGGCGGATTGGCGGTCATTGAGGACAAGGTTGCCCCTGACAGGCGTACTCCTATCACCCCCCCAGGCTCATTGAGCGCGAGGAACATGGCGAAACATTGCACGGGTTGCCAGTTGTGCGTCTCCGAGTGTCCCAACGACGTGTTGCGACCCTCCACCGACTTCTCCACGTTCATGCAACCCACCAGCTCCTACGAGCGCGGCTATTGCCGCCCGGAATGCAACCGCTGTTCCGAGGTTTGCCCCACGGGAGCCATCCGCCCCATCGGCCATGATGAGAAATCATCCATACAGATTGGCCATGCCGTGTGGGTCAAGAAGTATTGCATCCCCGTCAGCGAGGGCATCAATTGCGGCAACTGCGCTCGCCATTGCCCTGCGGGGGCGATAGAGATGGTACCCCTCGACCCCGACGACGAGACATCCGCCCTCGTCCCTGCCGTCAACGAGACCCGTTGCATCGGTTGTGGTGCCTGTGAGAACCTATGTCCTGCCCGTCCTTTCTCAGCCATCTATGTGGAAGGACACGAGGAGCATCGAATGGTGTAACGTCAGCAAAGACATAGAACAAACATGAATCATACGAAAAAAAGAATAACGAAATGAATGACAATCATAACAACCAGATAACACGGCGACAGTTCCTGAAAGTGTTTGGGGCAGGAACGACCGCCACGGCAGCCGCCCTTGTGGGATGTAAGGACAAGAAACAAGATGCCGCGCAGGATGAATACCGCAAACAGGTAGACCCTCCCAAGGGCAAGATGACCTATCGCACCAACCCCAACACCAACGACAAGGTGTCCATCTTGGGCTACGGCATGATGCGGCTGCCCAACAAGGCGAAGGAAAAAGAAGACGCTCCCGACGTGATAGACCAAGAACAGGTGAACCGCCTGGTGGACTATGCCATGGAGCATGGGGTCAACTATTTCGACACATCACCAGCCTATTGCCAAGGACACTCCGAGGAATCGACGGGCATTGCCCTACATAAATACCCCCGTGACAGTTATTACGTGGCGACCAAACTCTCCAATTTCAGTCCGGACACATGGTCGCGCGAGGCTTCCATCAAGATGTATCACGACTCCATGCGGTTCTTGCAAGTGGACTACATTGACTACTACCTCCTCCACGGCATCGGCATGGGGGGCATGGAGGCACTTCGCAACCGTTACCTTGACAATGGCATCATGGACTACCTGTTGGCAGAACGCAAGGCGGGGCGTATTCGTAATTTAGGATTCTCCTACCATGGCGACGTGGAAGTGTTTGACTACCTGCTCTCGGAACAAGACAAGTATCATTGGGACTTCGTGCAAATCGAGTTGAACTACCTCGACTGGGAATACGCCAACGAAATCAACGACCGCAACACCGACGCGGTATATCTCTATGGGGAATTAGAGAAACGGGGCATTCCCGCCGTCATCATGGAGCCGCTATTGGGTGGCAGACTGTCTAACTTGCCGCAATACGTTGTCACGGAAATGAAGAAACGCGATCCTGAACATAGCGTGGCATCATGGGCTTTCCGCTATGCGGGGTCGCCAGAGGGCGTGTTGACCGTCCTCAGTGGCATGACCTACATGGAACACCTCAAGGACAACCTCCTCACCTATTCCCCATTGAATCCTGTGAGTGAAGAGGAAAAGGTTTTCCTCTATGACATCGCCAAGGAGATTGCGGGGATGGAGACGATTCCATGCAACGACTGCAAGTATTGTATGCCCTGCCCCTACGGCATAGACATCCCCGCCATCTTCGTGCATTACAACAAATGCAAGAACGAGGGGACACTCCCACACAACAACGGGGATAAGGAATATAGGAAGCATCGGCGTAATTACCTCATCGGTCTCAACAGGGCGGTGTCGAAAGCCCGGCAAGCCGACCATTGCATCCAATGTGGGCAATGCGAACCTCATTGCCCGCAAAACATCCGAATACCCCGGGAGTTGGCAAAGATTGACAAGTTTGTGGAGGGATTGAGACGCAACCCCTTCCTTTTCAGTAATCTCCCAAACGACAAGACACAAGGATAAGAACGAATAGATAAACAAAAGAACACATGAAAGATTTTTTAAACTGGAAACGATTGCTATTGTTGGCGTTTGTCGCTGCGGGACTATATATACTCACCAAGAACGAATGGATAACCCTGGGCATCTTATTCGTGTTGTTGGTAATAGACCATTTCCTCGCCAAGTATGACGAAAGACAACGCAAGCAATACGAAAAAGACGAGGAAGAGGAATGAACGACTTGGTGAAACTTTATGCCTCATGGGCTGGGTGTGAACCGAAAAGAGTCACCAAGTTGGAAGGGGCGGGGAGCAACCGCGCCTATTACCGAATGGTGGCACCCGATGGTGGCAGCGTTATCGGCGTGGTAGGGACAAGCAGGGATGAGAACCATGCCTTCATTTATCTCACTCGCCATTTCACGCAACGGCAACTCTCTGTGCCCCAAGTATTGGCGGTCTCCGACGACGAGTTGCGTTACTTGCAGTCAGACCTTGGCACTATGTCTCTCTTTGATGCCATCCGTGGCGGACGGGAGGCGGGGGGAAGATACAACCAACAGGAAAAACAATTGCTGGTGAACACCATCCGCGAGTTGCCCAACGTACAAGTGCGCGGCGCACGAGGTCTTGACTGGTCGCAATGCTATCCCCAGCCGGAGTTTGACGTGGACAACGTACTCTTCGACCTCAATTATTTCAAGTATTGTTTCCTGAAGGCGACGGAGATAGACTTCCACGAATTGAAGTTGGAAGCCAACTTCCGCATGTTCGCCAAAGACCTGACGGCGGAGCAGAACGAGAGTTTCATGTATCGTGATTGCCAAGCCCGCAACGTGATGTTGGATGCCGAGGGCAAACCTTTCTTCATCGATTACCAAGGAGGAAGGAAAGGCCCTTACTATTATGACCTCGCCTCTTTCCTGTGGCAGGCATCGGCAAGGTATTCATATAAGTTGAGAAGGGAACTGGTTTCTGAATATTATGACTCGTTGAAGAATTATGTCGAAGTGCCATCCATACGGCATTTCGTGCAACGGATGAGCCTGTTCGTCCTGTTCCGCACCTTGCAAGTGCTCGGCGCGTATGGCTTCCGGGGCTATTTCGAGCGAAAGCAGCATTTCATCAACTCCATCCCCATGGCGATGGACAACCTTCGTGACCTCCTCGGAATGAAAGATGGGACGTTCCCCTACCCCTACCTGATGGACATCCTCCGCCAACTCACCGAGTTGCCACAGTTCGCCAAGGCACCGCAAGAGCAAGTGCCTCGCACAGATGGGTATAAGACGACGGAGAGGAATCCCTACAAGCCACACCCACAAGACGGCCCTGCCACGTTCTCCAAGTACGACGGGAAAGGGCCATTGGTGGTGAAGGTCTTTAGCTTTTCCTATCGCAAAGGCATCCCCGAGGACGAGAGTGGAAACGGGGGAGGATATGTGTTCGACTGCCGCAGCACACACAACCCCGGACGGTATGAGCCTTATAAGCAACTGACAGGATTGGATGAGCCTGTCATCCGCTTCCTCGAAGACGACGGGGAGATCCTGGCATTCCTCTCCCATGTGTATGAACTGGCTGACCATCATGTGCGCCGGTACATGCAAAGGGGATTCACCTCGCTCATGTTCTCATTCGGATGCACGGGAGGACAGCACCGTTCCGTCTATTGCGCACAACATCTCGCGGAACATATCCACAACAAGTTTGGCATCGAGGTACATGTCTGCCATAGGGAGCAGGGAACAGAAAAAATCCTATTGTGACATGATCAGGGTACTTTGGCAAATGCGCCATTTGGGAAAGGCAGCAGTCAATAGGGAATTGCAGAAGATATACAAGGAAGTGAAACCTATATTCAGCGATTTCCTTGAGAAACGGTATAGGACTTTGACCCAAGAGGATATTGACGAATTGCTGGACGATTCTATCTTAACATTCTATCAGCAAGCATCAAGTGGAAAATTGACAGAACTGACTTGTTCTGTCACCACCTATATTTGCCGCATTGGAAGAAACAAAGCAGTGGATAGATTGCGTAGCGAATATCATGGCAGAAGTGTGGAGATACCCATTGACAACTTCTATTCCTTGGCGGATGACTTTTGGAATGATGATGACGATAAAAATGCAAAACTTGTCATTGTAGAGAATGTAGTAAGATGGATTAAAGAGCCATGTAGGAAGATACTTAAGCTCTTCTATTTCCAGCAGGCTTCCATGAAGACAATAGCCATTGAAATGGGCTATGCCAATACCGATGTGGCAAAAACCACCAAGAACAAATGCCTGAACAAAGCCAGAGTGTTCGCCAAGGAGAAACTCAATTCGATGGAATCATGAGAATAGAGATAATCGATCAATACTTGGCTGGGGAGATGACCCCTAACGAGCGACTGGCATTTGAGCAGGAAATGGAACGGGATGCTAGGCTCAAGGAGGACGTTCGCATCACTGCGTATATCATCCACGACATCAAACGAGTGGGACTGGAAGAAGATAATCAACGCTTACAACGGCTCATCACTTCATCCAAGTCAGACCATAGACGCTATGTGGCTACCATTGCCGCCCTGTTCATCATGGGATTGGCTTTTGCTGACATCATCTCTATCCCTATTTATAAATATGTCGTGAAACCGATAATGGAATCCTTCTTCGATACTGACAACCACGAGAAAGGAAATGATGCCACATTTACCACTGACACCATTACGACACAAGAAGACATTGCCACGCCGTCCACAGGGAAGCCGAAGGCGGCGGAGAGTACCCCGGAAAAACAGGTCACCAAAAGCCATACTGAGGAGGAAATGGTGTCACAGGTAGAGGAAATCGAGGACGACGAACCCAATGAAGAGGAGCAAGACGAACAAGAGCCAAGTCATGTACAGGCCGTGGGCAATGCCCAATTGGTAGACTTCGGGGAAAATAGGACAAGGTACGCCATAGAGGGTGCGAGGATGAACGGCAACACGCTAACCGTGACTGTCGCCATATCGAATGATGACGATGACGACATCGTCTATTTGGAAAAGATCTCACTGGTTGACTCCTACGGCGACACGAAAGATGGATATGGTCCCGAACGTTTTGTCCTAAAAAGGGGGACGGTTGTCAAGAAACAATTGCATTTCTACAACGTGACCAATCGACCTGACTTCTTACAGATTTTGAAAATGAAAGAAAAGGAAGGCACGATGCTCCATTTCAGGAACATTTCCATCTCATAATGTTAAAATATGTTTCTTCGATTTACCTTGACATGATTCTTACGATAATAAAACGATTAACAACATTAATAACATAAAAAATAAAAGTATGAAAAGATTACTATTGATGGTAATGCTGAGCGCATTAACAAGTGCAGACTTTGCACAACAGAGAAAAACTGCCACAAGGGCAACAACGGTCAGGACTTCCACCAACAATAAGGAAGTAACACAACTGAAAGACTCGATTGTAATTCTGAATAAGAGAATCGATGAGTTGGAAGGAAAGGTAAGGGACTTGCAAATGAGACTAAATGTAAAACCTATTCAAGAACTAAAAGACAAGAATGGAACAATATACAGAATTGTGAAATGTGAATCAAATGTGGAATATAAATATGTAAAAGTATATTTTCAAGTAGTGAATCATCAAGATAAGCAAAGACTAAAATTAGGCAATAGCATTGGCATACAATCTGTTGCCATAATAGATGGAAACAAAGTTGAAAGACCTAACATATATTCTGGCAAACATTCCATCTCAGGAACAATAACATTGGAAAAAGACGTTGTGACAAATTTCGAACTTTATTATTATATATTAGATGATAAAATTCACAGAACAATTAACTCATTAAGTTTAACAGAATCCAATTCTGGTACAGAATTGCAGTTTAGAGAGATTAGCATTACTGATAACAATTAATCTATACAATTGATGAAACTCATTGGTAATATCATTTGGATAGTCTTCGGCGGTCTATTCCTCTCGTTAGGCTATGTATTATCAGGAATAGTCTTGATGATAACGATTATCGGAATCCCCTTCGGTTTGCAGGTCATCAAGTTGGCAGGATTGGCATTATGGCCTTTTGGAAAGGAAGTGCGAAATGGGAACAGAGCAACTGGTTGTTTGAGTACGGTCATGAATCTGATCTGGATTTTCATCGGCGGCATTTGGTTGGCACTTGGCCATGCTATCTGTGGCGTATTCTTCTTCGTCACTATTATTGGCATTCCCTTCGGCAAGCAGCATTTCAAGCTCGCCAACATCGCCTTGACACCCTTTGGTCGCCATATTGCACCATCAGGAACCTCAAATTAGCAGAATGAAAGAAAGAAAACTATGACTCTTCATGTAATAAATACAAGATAGTTTCTTGTTTTCCATAATTATCGCTATCTTTGCATACGAATCGTTGTAGGTGTTTCCTAAAAAAGGAGGAAACACCTACGATTAGATTTACCAAGGCGAACAAATAAATAAGGAATTGATATGGGAAGGAAGAAGGACAAAGATAATTTCCTGGAAATGATGGATAAGTTGCAGGACCTTATGCGCAACATGAGTGAAGAGGAACTGACAGAATTCGGGAAATTGATGACAGGGGAATCACTCATGGATGACAGCATCAATAGCCAATTCTATTGGTATAAACGACCAGACTACGAGAAAGACGCATTGAGGGAAATCAGATGGCTTGGTCCGTTTTGGAATGCCCAAGACAACGACGACAAGATTGAGTTGTGCAAATTCGTAGACAAAGAATGGGCGCAATTGCCCTTGGAAGGGAAAAAGGCCGAGGTGAGAGGGTATATGAATGCCTTGTTTTACAGGTTCTCCCCCGAACAGCAAGATAATTACTATAAACTATTCGGTGCGCTATGGATGATGGAACAATACCAGATGACCGACTGCATAGACTTGGTATTGGAAACCTTGCGCCAGGATGCACACTTCTTCACCCATTTCTTAACGGGAATGGAAGATGCCATGACAGCCCTCATCTACCAGATTGGGAATGAGCAGACAGAACTATTGGAAAAGTTCCTTTACGAACAAGGACTTATCCCACAGGTCAAACCCATTGTCTTTAAGGCCATCGTCCTGACATTACTCAAACAACCACGGCAACGGCTAAAGATTGTAAGCATGTTGTCGAAGTTCCTGAAACACTGTTTAGAAATATGCCAAAAAGGAGCATTGACCATTAATATCGAGCAGTATGCCATGATCCTCGCATACGGGCATGTCACGGAATTGAAGCCTCTCATACGCATTCTCTACAAGAAGCTACGCATCAAGAACATTGAAATGGGCGGCTTGGCGGACATTGAGGAGCTGATGGATGATGTATTCGAGCCTTTCAATTGCGAACATGATAACTTGACCGCCTATTTGAAGGAGTTGGCAGAGGAGGAGAACAACTACGCTTTTCCTTATTACGATGAAGATGAAAATTGGGATGACTTGGTAGAAGAGAATATTTACTACGCTGTTGATGATAGTTGCAAACGGTATATCCTTCGTTTAGAATTGATGGACGGACAAGAGACGGTCGAGCGAACAGTGCAAGTGCCATCAAACATGTACCTTGAAACCTTCGCCAAACTCATCATGACGGCCTTTGGACGGTCGGATGTACCCAATGATTATTGGTTTGGAGCGAACAATATACGTTACACTCCCTATCCAAATGATTATCGGTCTGATGATGAGACATTTGGCATAGATAGCACGTATGAAGTGACCATCGGAGCTATCCTTTCCAAGAAAGGAAGTATTGCACATTATAACATTCGTGATAAGAACGGCAAAGTGAAATGGCGACATGCCATCGTGTTGGAGAAAAGTGGACAGTATACCTACAAGACACAGCATTTCTTGGAATTGATTGACGGTAGGGGTGCCTATCCCAGCAAGAATACAAAGGACATGCCAGACTTCCTTTCCCGTATCAAGGAAGGAAAAGTGAAAGAGCCAGACTTCAAGTCCATCCGAAAGAAAATCGAGAAGTTAGAGACGGAAACAGGCTGTCCATATCGATGAACATGGCTGTGAATTATACCTATTATTTCAACAAATCTTAAAATTGTTGGGCTTTTATTTGCTTGTTAGAAAAAAACTTCATACCTTTGCACAGTCTTTTGAATAAAGACTATCTATGGTTTCGGGATTTAGCGCAGTTGGTAGCGCACACGTCTGGGGGGCGCGAGGTCGCTGGTTCGAGTCCAGTAATCCCGACCAAAAGAAAATCCAAACTTCTGATTATCAGCAGTTTGGATTTCTTTTATGTTCTAAATTGGCGTGATTTTGGCGTGATACCTTTTATTATCGTTAGCCAGCCACATTAAAGAACATTCCCAGCAATCAGTTCCTTGGCAGCTATACGCTGAATAGTTTTTCCGTCGGACGAAACAATAATATCCTCTCCACGCAAAGCCTTCTCTTGTAGCATTCTTCTTTCTGCCAGTTCCAAGCCTTGCTTCAATTTCTCTGAAAAATCCCTAACCTCTTTATTTGACATAGTTCTGTATCTGATTAAATAATGACTCATCACAAACGACAGTCTCAGCGTTTCTTCCTCCACATGCTATTTGCTTTCGAGGGTATTCGCTGTTGTCATATATATCCCAATAGTCCACCTCTTTCATAAAGAGATGGAAAAGATTGCTGATTCCTGCAATGTATCTTCGTCTGATGACAGGTACAGGAATGTTATGACCTCCCTTGGCTACCCGTTCTGCTACACGTTGTATGGCCAGTTCTGGTGAGTTTAGCCAGAAGAACACGACTTTTACACTATACCCTTTAGACTTCGCTCTGCAAACAAGGTTAATATACGACTTTGTGGCCAGCGTTGTTTCAATAGAGAATGTTTCGCCTCGCTCTAATAAAGCTTCAATTCTTTGAAGCATCAGCCTTCCTGCTTCGATGGCAACATCCTCAGGGTTAAAGGGAGAAAGACCACGTGCTATTTCATCAGCATTGACGAACTCCTTGCAATGAAGGATTTCGGGTAAAACCGTGTACGAAGCCGTTGTCTTGCCTGCTCCGTTACACCCGCTGATGATATACAAGTTCTTACTCATATCGGCTGCGAATTTACGAATAGTTTTTAAAAAAAACACGGAATCATAGATGAAAAATGTAACTATTTAATATAAATAGGCAAACATTCCAAACAGAAATTCATTTTAATGGCATTATGTCTTTAATATCTAAGTATTCGATATTCTCTTTCGTTCAACCAGAATACTAGGACAAAGACAATACAAATCATGACTAAGAATAGGAATGGGATCCAGATTTTTTCCCAAATCAAATCCCAGAAGTACCAAGTTCTAATCCTTTAAAAACTATGAATATCACGGGATTCCCCTATGTATTGCAATACGTGCTGATGCCAGGGTAGTCGTTCTCCTTCGGGTCTGTCCCATACCAAAGGCGGAGTTTCGGGTCAAGATACCTCGCGCCATAGTAATACAGCCCAGCCTCCTTCGTCGTACTCCTTGCCGTTGAACTTGTAGGGCGTGTTCCACGTATCGTTGTCCTCCTCCATAAACACCTCGCCGTAGGGCATGAACTCGATATGCTGCACCACGTTGCCGTCCCCATTGGTGATGACCGTGGAGCTGCCCAGGTGGTCGGGATGGTAGAACTCACGTGAATATAATAAATCATGATGAATTATGCTTTGTTCTTCCGCCTTACCAAGACATACAGCAGGGCAAGGACCACCACGATAATGATGCCATACTTGATGTAATCGCCATACTCGATGATTTTCCCCGCCAGATGTTCCTCATCGACGAATGAATGGAGATACCATCCCATAGCGGCGAGGATGCAATTCCACACTCCCGCGCCAAGCGTCGTGTAAAGGAGGAACTTCCAATAATTCATTTTCGACAGACCCGCAGGGATGGAAATCAAGTGGCGAATGCCCGGGATGAGACGCCCCGTGATGGTTGCCACCATGCCATGGTCGTTGAAGTACTGCTCGCTCTTCTCCACCTTCTGCTGGTTGAGGAGGCAGAGCTTGCCCCACTTGCTGTTGGCAAAACGATATATCAATGGCCGCCCAAGATAATAGCCCGCTATGTAATTGACTGTCGCGCCACAGTCGGCACCAATCGTTGCAAACAATATCACCAAGAAGATGTCTAAATGGCCTGCGGCAGCATGATACGCGCCGGGTGCCACCACCAACTCCGACGGCACGGGGATGACAGTACTCTCCAAGAGCATCAAGAACCAAATGGTCGTGTAATTAAGGTTTCCCAAGAGGGATGTTATCCAGTTCATAAAAGAATAGGGTGTTTATGAGTGTTGTTTTGCGTATTCCACATATTCCGAGGTATTCAGCCCCTCGGGGAAAAGATTGCCAAGGATGGTCTTGACTTCCACAGGGTTTCGCTCACATGCCGTGGTAAGAGCCTGTAGGTACTCTTCATGCTTGTGCATGGACTTACAACAATAGGCCAGATACGACCACCCGTCGCACCAGTCATCGGAGGCATGGTCGAGCAAGGAATGAAGCACCTGGTAAGCCAGAGGGATATAGCCCGCCTCGAAGATGTAGGTTGCCACGCGAAAGATGATGACAGGCGAATGGCCAGATGCCTCTATGGCCTTATGGAACAGCTCAAGCCCCTCGTTTTCATTCCCGCTTAGCAAGAGGATACTCCCCTTCAAAGCCACCAGTTCCTGTGGATTGCCCTCCTCATACAGTGTCGCTCCCTCCAAGTATTCCAGTGCCTCGTCATACTGGCCAAGGACGGAAAGGTAATATGCCAGTTCCGTATAGATGAGGTGAAGGCACTCATCATTATTATGGAGAGACAGCTCCTCAGCCGTCTTTAAATGCTCCACTCCTTCTTCGACACGCCCCAGGTTAAACAATGTCATTCCCTCGTACAACTCCCCCACCTCACTATCCGGGGAGATATAGTTGAATCGACGGTAATACTCCAATGCCTCCTGGAAGTTGCCAAGGGCAAAGAGGCAGTTAGCCTTGTTGAGAAGGGCATCATAGTCGTATGGGTTGATAGCCAAGGCAAACTCGCTGCTCTGCATGGATGCTGTGGCGTCGTCACGCATATATTGTGCCGATGCCAACTGGTTCCAATACGTGATATTGAAAGCATCCTTGTCCAACAACTGGTTGAACATCTGCTCCGACTCCTCGTAATCCCCATGCCCGAAGGCTATTTGCCCCCGCAATTCCTGATAGTCCTCGTCGTCGTACTCCTCAGACAGGTCAAGCCATCGCTGCGCCTGGTTGAACAAGGAATAGTCTACATAGAGGGCAGCCACGTCAATCACGAAGTCTGCCCGCTGCTCGTCGCCAAGCCGTCCGTAAACGTCATGGAGATAGGCCTCGGCATCTTCCAAACGGTTTTCCACCAACAGTATTTCTGCCTTGATGTAATAATAATCCAGGTCGGTAATGTCTTCAATCATATCCACATAACGCTTTGCCTTGTCGATGTCTTTCTCTATCATGAAGGCGATACGCGCCCGAAACACCAAGGGTGCGGTGGCAGAGGGAAACAATTGCATGGCATATTCCACAGCCTTGACGGATTGGTCCAATGTCCCGAAGAGATTGTAATATTCGGCGACACTCACCAAGTCGTCACAATCCATGTATACGCTCTCGCCATTTCTTTGGGCTTCCTCGTATACATGGAGCATCTCCTTGAATTCCTGGCTGTTGAAGAAGCGGTTATCTTGGGGCATGGGTTATTTGTTTTGCTTTGCCCAAGTGTCTTTAAGTCCTACCGTCTTATTGAAAATGAGTTTGCCGGGGGTGGAGTCGGAATCCACCATGAAATAACCAATGCGCTGGAACTGCAAATAATCTCCAGGTTTCATGGTGGCAGCGAATGGTTCTATATAACAATCGGTATACACCTTCAAGGAGTCAGGGTTGATAATCTGCCTCATCGCGCTCACGGCATCACAGTTCTGTTCCTCGCGAATCTGAGCCATCTCGTCGCGTGGATTTTCCACTTTCCACAAACGGTCATACAGTCTCACTTCGGCTTTCACGGCATCTTGGCAACTAACCCAATGCAATGTCTTCCCCTTAATCTTGCGATTGGAGCCAGGGAGTCCGCTACGCGATTCCGGGTCGTATGTGCAATAGATAGTTGTCACATTGCCGTTCTCGTCTTTCTCACAGGCATTCTCTTCATTGCACTTGATAATATACGCATTTTTCAGGCGCACTTCTTTACCAGGAGCCAGACGCATGAATTTTTTCTCGGCAACCTCCATGAAATCATCACGCTCAATCCATATCTCACGGCTGAAGTTCATGACATGGGTACCATCTGCCTCGTTTTCAGGATTATTGATGGCTGTGAGTTGTTCTGTTTGCCCTTCGGGATAATTGGTGATAATCACTTTCACAGGATCGATGACGGCACTGACCCGGATTGAACGGCTGTTCAAATCATTACGGACTACACTCTCCAAGAGAGCAATGTCATTGAGTCCGTCAATTTTTGTATAACCAATCCTATCAATAAACTTAACGATACTTTCCGGACTATAACCACGACGACGGAACCCACACAATGTCGGCATACGAGGGTCATCCCATCCACACACCATCTTCTCATTGACCAAAGCCAACAGGTTGCGTTTTGACATTAATGTATAAGAGAGATTCAACTTATTGAACTCTGTCTGACGAGGACGGTTGTCCTCTATATTATCGGTCTCCCCCTTATATTCCTTCATCCATGTAACAAACAAGTCGTAAAGAGGCCGGTGTTCCACAAATTCAAGCGTACAGAGAGAATGGGTAACTCCCTCCAAGTAATCACTCTGCCCATGGGCGAAATCGTACATAGGGTACGCATTCCATTTGTTGCCTGTGCGAATGTGAGGGATATTCAACACACGGTAGATAAGCGGGTCGCGGAACAGCATATTGGGATGTGCCATGTCAATCTTCGCACGCAATACAAGTGTACCAGGTGTGGCCTCCCCACTATTCATAAATTCAAACAAGCGCAAATTCTCCTCTATAGGCCTGTCGCGGAACGGACTATTCGTGCCAGGGCTGGTCGTAGTACCTTTCTGCTGGGCAATCTGCTCAGAACTCTGTTCATCCACGTATGCACGCCCTTGTTTGATAAGCCAAACGGCAAAGTCCCATAACTCTTGGAAATAGTCGCTTGCATAATAGACATTTGCCCATTTGTAGCCCAGCCACTTGATGTCGTGTTCAATACTTTCAATGTATTCGGTGTCTTCCTTGGTGGGGTTGGTGTCGTCAAACCGTAAGTTACAAATGCCCCCATGACGTTCTGCCACACCAAAATCCATGGCGATGGCCTTCGCATGTCCGATATGTAGATACCCATTCGGCTCTGGTGGAAATCGTGTCTGTATCCTTCCGCCGTTCTTTCCTTCCGCCAAGTCCTCTTCTATCATCTCTTCCACAAAGCTCAAGCTGCGCTTTTCCTCATTCATGTTTTCCTCTTTCGTCATCTTTTGCACTGTTATGGTTATTAATGGACGCAAAGGTACGAAAAAAGACTGTAATAACAGACCGTTTTTTGGAAGATTAACGCAGGACGGTCATAAATAAGGGCATTCGTTTGTCCATTTGCCAAGAAATCACTATATTCGCACACGATATACCTAATGCTATACAAATAACAACTTGAAAACAAGGAATCAACGATATTACGATATAACGATATTACGATATAACGACCAAATAATAAATCAAAAACTATGGAAATAAACCGATTTGGATTCTATTGGTTAGACACATGGGTTCTCGCCAATGTGATTCAATTAGCGACACAAGACTTTTGCCTCCATTACCTAAACCGTGCGAATGACCCTTGCGGACGCCAATTCGACCAGATGACACAGGCGGCACGTTCTGCGCCAGCCAATATCTCTGAAGGAAACTCACGCCATTCCACTTCAAGGGAAACAGAGATGAAACTCACAGACGTAGCTCGCGCCAGCCTTGCAGAACTCGCCAACTACTACCTTAACTGGCTTCTGAGGCAGGAGCGTATCCCTTGGTCTATCCATTCCTCCGAGTATCAAGCAGTCAGTCAAATCCACCTTGACCGCCCCACCTATAGCGATGACGTGCAACATAAGAGCAGCATCCACATCCTTGTCCAAAAGCATAAATTTGACCAGTGGCTCAATAGTGGCGATTCTTTCATCACTGCCAACTGCCTACTTGTGCTTTGCAATCGCCTGATTCTCATGCTTGGTCGCCAGATAGAACGCCAACTTGAATCATTCAAGGCGGAAGGAGGGTTCACGGAGGGGCTGACTGCTGAGCGTCTTGCCTACCGCACCCAACAAAGCATCCAATCAGATTCCCCCACTTGCCCCCGATGTGGAAAGCCCATGATTAAGCGTATGGCCAAGAAAGGCATCAACTCTGGTAAGGAATTTTGGAGCTATAGCGGTTATCCCGAGTGCAACGGGACGATGAATATAACTTGATAACACATGAAAATGTCTACGGAATCAAGGAGATCATTACCAAAAACTCCTTACTTCCGTAGACTATTCATATAGAAGTTCAACAAATCAAGCAATAGTCAATAATTATTCATTCCAAGGCGAATGCTGCCTTGAGGCGTATCGTCTTGAATAATAATTTCATTTCTTTGTTACCCAAATTGTGAATCCATCGAAACACACGAAAAAAAGGAGGGAACCTCATTACTGAAATTCCCTACCAAGATCCTTTTTCAAGGCATATATAGAGTTATAGCAATTATCTGCGTCCACTGAAACGGCTCTTGCCACCAAGGTTAGCGTGGAGACGATGTGTCGTTGAATCACGGTGCAAATATCGGCATTATCCGTGGCTTTGCAAAAGGATTATTCCTAATGTGCAAGGGTGTTTTTCCTAAACGTTCATAGGGAAAACTCCCATGACACCGTAAATTGTCTCCACCAAGCGTCTTATTATTATAAATAATGTGTAACTTTGCATTCGTCAATCAAACAACCATGGTACAACAAATAGAGATAACATTGAGACCGATGCCGAGAGGCTTCCATCTCGTGACAGGCGAAATCATCCGCCAGTTGCCCAAGCTGCCCAAGACGGGCATTATCAACATCTTCACCAAGCACACGAGTTGCGGACTGAGCATCAACGAGAATTGCGACCCCGACGTCAGGGGCGACATGGAAACCATCTTCAACCGCCTCGTGCCGGAAAACCACCCCGACTACCTACATACGATGGAGGGTGCCGACGACATGCCCGCCCATGCCAAATGCACGTTGAGCGGGGTCAGCGTCACCATCCCCATCACCGACAGCCACTTGAACCTCGGCACTTGGCAGGGCATCTATTTCTGCGAGTATCGCAACTATGGCGGGGCAAGAAAACTGGTAATAACAATCATAGGAGAATAAAAATGGCATTTACTAATAGATTCGAGTCTTCTGACGAATTCCGAAAGGAGGAACTCATCCGCCTCATCGAGCAATCATTGCAAAGACTGACATTGCAGGAATTAGAAGCATTGTACTACGACATGTCAACCAAGTCGTACATCAATGAATGACGGAAAAGGGACAGCAGTGTGAAATGTTTGCGAACACAACATTTTTTTCACACAAAAAACACAATTTTCGGAAAATTACTTGGGTAAAAATTTGCTCGTAACACAGAAAATGCTTACTTTTGCATTGTTATCCTGAATACAATCTTTTTACCTTAAAAAAGCTAATACCTATTGAGAATGAATGCTTCCCTCTGTGAAGAGCGAAGCATTTTTTAATTTATCCGAATGTCCTTTTCCATATACTTATCATATAGAGGTTGCAAACTACTTTGGGGGCTTACTCCAACAAAGAAGATGCTGTCAGCCAGTTCACAAACATATTTGTTACGTTCAAAAGCCGTATGTTTAGATTGTCTTTTATACATCTTCCTCGCTAACACCAAGGGTTTAAATCTGCTTAATCGGAAATTTGGAGTTTATTCATCTTTCAATTCGTCGCCCATAAGGTTTATCACTGGCTTGATGAGGAGAATTCCTTCTCTATGAGTTCTTGTATTCGGCCTTCCTTGGCGTAAGGAACAGTGTCCACCTGTCGGAAGTTACTGTGTTCGGGCTGGAGCGAGAGGTCAAAGCCAAGGATGAAGCGTGTGGCGATGAGATAGATGATGCGTGTTGGCGCAAATCCATAGACCTGATGGCGGAGGATGTGCCGGATACGTTCGCGGTCGTCTGGGATTTGGCGGCACATCTCCGCGTTATTATAAAGCCGTCGCACAATCTCAGTGATATACAGTCCGGATTTCATATAGAGGTCGGCAAATGTCTTCTGAGGGTCTTCGAAAATATGTGGATTCTCCTGTTCAAGTAGGTCAACCATCTTGCGAACCACCCATTTAGGAGTAAAAATCTGGTTGGTTTTCTGTGGGGGAATGTAATCGAAGATATCCTCAGTTTGTGATTCGTCGAAATAGTTTGCCAATTCCAGCCGTTTCTTTCGGAACTCTCTTATTGAGTCGTCAAAGACAACCTCGTCGAAAAGATGTCCATCGAAATGTTCTTTCTTACCTGTTGTCGCATTGATGTAATCCCCTCCATCCCTAAGGAATCGGAATTCGTCAAGCGTGATGCTGGTGACCTCCTTGAAGACTTCATCCTCAATGTTCTTCTCAAAATTGTCGAGTGTAAGCCTCCCTTCATCGTAGGCCATGATAAAGCTTGGAATGGTTCGCGCAAAGCCGCGCAAGTGGGCGCGCACCTCTTCCTCCACGCTGTCTTTCCTTCGTTCCTCTTTGTCCTTCTCAATGCGCTCAATGACTTCCTTGGGCTTGTTGTTGATGATGTCATCGGTTGCATCTTTTATGGCATCGTTCACACCCTTCAAAGCCATTTCCATCTCCTCACGGAAGGCTTTTTCTGCATCGTCCAACTCTTTCTCGTTTGTTGCCAGAAGACGAGCCTCTTCGTGTTTCACTTCAGCTATTTTACGCTGTTGGTCGAAGTCTCCTTTTATCTTCCCAATCTTGGTTTCCAGTTCTTTCTTTGACTCTTTAACCAGTCGTTTAGTTTGTGTTTGCGTAAGTTCGTATTTTTCAGATGCAGGATTTATGATGTTCTGCTCAATAGCTGTTTTCAAGTTGTTGCCCACATTGTCGATGGCTGTTAGCACATTGTATGCGCTCTCTGCCACCATCGGTATCTCGTTTGTGTCTTTTATTTCATCGAAGGCCTGATATATCTTGTCGCCGAAGATCTGATGTTCTTGACCGATGATAACTTTATCAGGTATCATCACATCGCCGTTCTCGTCAACATTCACGTTTCCTGCTTCATCAAGAGTTGTCTTTGTGCTACGTCCTCTCTCTTCATGCGCTTTATCCATCTTGTTCAGAATTTCCCCCACTATGGCTGGTGCGCTGAATATATTGGCGATGTTCCTGAACAAGAGGTTGCTCATGAAGCCACGTATTACCACTTCTTCGCATTTAATCTTCCTCGGGATGCTCAGCACTTGACGCTCGTCTATCTGTGTCATCCGCCCTTCCTCGTCTTCAGCTATGACGGGGAAAAAGTTCATCAGCTGACGTATGTTCAGCTGACGCTCTTCTGTTGTTCCGTTGCCTCCTGCGGTGCTCTTTTTGAGGTTATTGGCAAACTCATCGTAAAGAATCAGTGTTCTTGCGGGGTCAAAATCGAAGACGTAAGCATTGTCTTTTCTTTTGATTTTTCCTCTTTCCGAATATTCGTAGGGGTTCTGTACTCTGAAAGCAGCCTGCATATACAACTGGGCACTCTGCATATTGCTAAGCATCAGTACTCCGCTCCATTCAGGAATGGTGACACCCGTTGTGAGCTGACCCACGCTCAGCGTTATGGTCTTGTCGTTGTTCTTGATGGCATCTTTCACCTTGTTATATGCTTTGACGGTCTCGGCATTGTCATCAATCCTTCCGTCGCCTGCAGCCAGCACAATCTTATAGTCCTCAAATCCGCTTCCCTCTTCTTTCAGTAATTTAGCCAGAGCCTTTGCACTATCCACTCGGTTCAACAGCCAGAAGGTGTGTGCCATCTCTTCTCTCAGTTCTTCCGTGGCAAAGGGGAACTTCTCCTGTGTGGTCAGTGCATGCAAGAATTTGCGCACGTCCGCCTCATGCACAAAACTGCCATCCTCTTTAGTCTTGAAGAACTCGTTGAGGTCGAAGGCATAATCTATCGTCCCTTCCTCGTCCAAATCCATGCCTTGCTTAACTTTTTCGCGCACAATATCACTCATGCGGTAAGTAAAGAGATTCAATTTTGGAAGATCTTGATAGGGATTGTGGTTGTCGCTTTTCCAGTTCTCTTTTGCCTCCTGCTCGTCAGCATAACTCCAGTTGAAGATTTGCCGGTCGCCAAACTCACCCGAGGCAATGGCTTTGAATGGTGTGCCACTGAGATAGAGGGTGAATTGGCGTTGGATATTGTTGAAAGCACGGTCGGTACGCATTGTGTCCACCCCTTCGTGGCTTTCATCAACTATCAGCAAGTCCCAACGGAGGTTTTTTATCCATTCCAATTTATTGTAGTTGCCACCGAAATAGACAGAGCCTTTCAGTCCTTGCAAACTCTCAAAACATATCTGCCCAGCGAAATTCTCATCACGGTTAGGTAGCCACTTGATAAACATATCTCTTGTCATCACGCCCTGTCGGTCTCGCAACGATTCATTGTCACTTACAAAGCGGTAGCCCGTTTGCTCGGCCATGAATTTCTCAAAGTCGTCGTACCAAGAATTGGCTATCGATGGTCGGTTGGTGACAATCAGCACATTCTTTGCCTTCATCTGTCTTATCAGGTCGTAGGCTGTGAGTGTTTTGCCGAAACGGGGCTTGGCATTCCACAGGAACTTGCCTTCCCCATGGTGAGACTCAAGATATGCCAACGTCATATCTACAGCTTCCTGCTGCTCTTTACGTAATTTATAACTATAGTGCAGGCCTTTCTGCTGATAATCACGGCTGACAAACTCCTCGAAACACCGTCTTAGTTCCTGGCCGTCTATGCGGAACCATTCTGTATGGTCGTTCCGCTCAATGCCTCTGTATTCTGTCAGGTAATCGTGAAAGTCGTAATCACGGAAATAGGTGTAGTCGTCGCGATACATGGCAATGTCTTTCCACTCCAGTTCAAAGCGCACGTCGGCGGTATGTGTTTGTTGCTTGATACGCTTATCCACACCCTGCTCCGTATCGCCAATCTTCAACCATCCATTGTGTCGGGCTATCTCTGGCGTACTGTAGGCATACATCATCCTGACGAAAGAGTTGAAACTATGTATCTTGGTTGCGTCCATCATGCCATCTTTTTTTATTTGTAATTGTTTTGTTTATTTAGAGTTATTATTTATCTTTGCAACGAAATCATTCAACAATTGGGTTATGACAACATTTGCATTGAACAATTTATGGAACTACTTGCAGGGGCTTTCACTCTCGCAGAGCGACCGTGAGTGGCTGGCTGGCAAGCTGATAATGCCCAAGGAGGATGCGCCTAAACTTACGGCGGATGAGCGTAAAAACGAATTCCTGAAAATGGCTGGCATTTGGTCTGAGGACGCTGAGGGTGAGGAATACTATCAGATGATGATACATCGCAACGACGGTCGCCCTCTTAATCGTGAAATCAATCTTGACGATTAGACCACTATGAAAGGTTATCTCCTTGATACTGACACTTGGATTGAATACTTCCACCATCGAGGTGGGGTAGATAAACATATTGACGAAACACCTACAGAGCAAATTTATGCCTCGGAGGTAAGCATTGCCGAACTTACATACGGAGCACTTCACAGTAATGCCGTTGAGAAACACCTCAAAGAGCCGAAAGAGATTGAGAAAACGTTCACAGTCCTTCCAATAGTCAAAGACTGGGTGCGCGACTATGCAGAAATTCGCCATGCGCTCGCTTGCCAAGGCCTGAAGGTTGGTGACCTTGATATTCTCATTGCTGTTACCGCCCGCTATCATGGGTTGACGATGGTTACACACAACACCAAGCATTTCAGTAAGATACCCGAAATAAAGTGTGTTGACTGGGTGGATAGATAGTTTCTTCATCCTAATTCATCTCCTTTACTTTTGTCCGAATAAAATCCCGCTCCTGCTCGTCCAAACCATATTTGTCAAACAGTTGCTCGTCTATCTCTGCAATGGATTTGCTCCAATCGATGTCGGAGGAAGGAGTGAAGTCTTGGAGGGGGACGTATTTCCAACGTTCGGGCGGATTGTCTTGGGTGATTTTGAGAATACTAAGAGCAGTCCGAACAAATTTAGTCTTGATATATTTAAGCATGTTTTCTGCTTCGTTTTTATGACCGAAAGCACCAAAACCTATAAAAGATTGAGTATAACCTGTCTTTGGTTGGGCAATTATTGGTGTACTTAACTGTTCACCTAATTCTCCTTTTCCATTAGATTTGGGAATCAAAACCTTATAAGAATCTAAATTTCCATTATCCTCAATATATTGTTTACGAATCCATTTGTATAAGCGTTTATTTGCAATAAGTCCAAGGATTTTAATATCATCCACATTTTCTTCACTCGTTGTAAAAGCAGTAATTTTTTCAAACGCACTACTGACAATACGACGTTCTTTTCCATTACTGCTGACTACTGTTTTGACGTTAGGATAATCTGAATATAAGTTTTTCAAATTAAACCTATTTTGTAGATAAATTATAGAAATAATATTCTCTTTTTTCGTTATAGTTTTCAATTTCTCAGTTATGGTTTTTAGTTCTCCATAGGGGGAAAAAACACCTATGGGACCAAGTATCCTATTGTTGTCATGGTATGTTATAGCGATACCACCTTTTATATCAGTATTAGAGAAAAAAACACTACTATCCCCTTCATATACCAATACTTTCAAGTTTTTATCAGATAGCATTTTATTGTTCCACTCCTTTTTTGTCTTTCCTGCATTAAAAAGCCATCGTGCAGGTGTTATTAACTCTACGATTTGACCATTTTTGTAAGCCTCATCCATGAAAAAATTATAAATTGCAGAGTCGCTCGTACCCTCCAATTCCTCCTGATACGGTGGATTTCCAATGATTACGTCGAATTTCATGTTATCTTGGTTTTTAGTTTGTCTTCTTTTGATGTCGTTTACTTTGATGATTATTCCTCTTTGCCAATCCTTGATTTTGCAAAGAGGAGCGGGAACCTTAGCTGGAGCTTTGTCAAAAAAGGTGAGTTGTATCTGGGATTCTTCCTTATGCTCTTGTGGTATTCTGTAGGTGAGACCGTCCATTTGCCAAAGGTTCCATGAGATGATTTCGGCAAATTCTTGCAAAAGTGTAACGTCAGGTGTTGAGCCGTAGCGAGCCTCATAGTAATCCACAAAAGTATAGAGTATGTTTTCACGTGCCAGTAGCAGGCTGTCTCCCTGCCATTCGTAACCGTATGTACTTTGGAATGCCAGTCGCACCTGTGCAAGCCATTCCTCATCACTTAAATGCAGGTCGTTGACTATTTGTAGTTTTTTGTCGAGAATCCCAACACGCTTTGTCGTGGCGATAGGTTCGCCCGTCGTGGCATCATAGCGGGAGACGAGGAAGGGTGCTTCGCCACAGGTAAGTTCCAAGCAGCGTGTGTTGACACCGATGTCCACATAGTCAACCATCTTCTTTACCACCCATGAGGGCGTGAATACTTCTGCCATATCCTTCACCCTGTCAGTTTGTTCTTCCTTCGACTTCAACACACGAGGCCTGACCACCATCCCATTCTCGCCAGTAATCAGATGAGGCAATATCTGTGAATGGTAGTCATATTCTGAGCCGAGCGCTTCATAGTCATGCGTCGCCCAGAAGATGTTTCGTCCTGTGGTATGGTCGCGCAGCAGAGCATCAAGCACTGGAGCCGACAATGCCAGCAGGTCGTCCTCCTTGATGTCAATACAAGAAGAACTCAAATCTTTGTTTGGCATTCTTGCGCTTATAGCTTTAGGACAATAAGCACTTATCGGATTCTTTTGGGCTTTAATATGACGAACCCCCTATGCACGAAAGAAGCGTGTCCGCTCCTTATCGAACATAGAGGCCGTCAGAATAGCCCATCAAACTGATAAGTGACGTCCACGCCATAGGCGCGAACAATCACAATTATCGGTTGTTTGAAAAATTTAGAAATTTCTGACGTTTCTATGTTCTCCTAATAACTGCTCATGTCGTTATTGTTTTACCCTCGAAAGTCACACCGCCGCCCTGCGCCCAGAGCTATTTGTGGCAGAGTGCGTAGTTTCGCAAAGCCACGAAGAAACAGTGTTCAAGTGCAAAGATAATATACTTTTTCGATTCTTCAAACGAGAGCGTACATTTTTTCGGTGTACAATCAAAACTTTTTACATGTTCAGGATTTAGGGTCCTATCTACTTGGGGTATAGTAACTTTTGTCTAATTAAACCGAAGTTACAATTGAATGTCCTTTTCTATATACTTATCATAAGGGGTTGCAAACTACTTTGAGGAGCTACTCCAACAAAGATAATGCTGTCAGCCAGTTCGCAAACATATCTATTTCGTTCAAAAGCCGTTTGTTTAGATGGTCTTGGAAGCCAGCTGCCCAGTCATAGCATTTCAGCACCATATCCAGAGGAATGTTGCTTGCTGCCATGAATGCCGTTTGGGCACGTTCAACAAGTCTTTATTGCCAAGATACTTTTGATGTTTCTTTTATTTGTGCAACTCATCAATAAAATGATTGATTGCATCACTCAACGGATTGATTTCTTTTGTCACAATCCATAACACTTGGGCAGGGTCTACGTCAAAGTAATGATGTGAAATGACATCCCGCATGCCTTTTACTTGTTTCCATGGGATAGATGGATAAGTGGACAACAGCTTTCCGTTAGTTACTTTATCCAGTTTCTTCAAACTTTCTCCGATGGCAATCAGCAACATGCAAGTCGCATCTAAAAGAATCATTCCTTCTGGAGAGTCGAGAAAGTCATCCACGTTGTGTATTCGCTCTGATCTTTCTCGCAGTCTCTCTATGGCGGACTGTATGTCATAGAGAATGTCAAGCGCAAGGCTTTTGTTTTCAAAAGACAGTGATTCCATCCCTTTCTATACGTTTTCTAAGCCTTGGGTTAAGATTACGGTGATTACGGATGATGTCAACAGACCGACCCATTGATGCCTCGAGAAAATCTCTCGCCTCCACCAGCAGGAAAGGATTGGCTGTCTCCGTTTCCACAAACACATCCACGTCGCTATCAGCATTCTGCTCATCCCTTGCTGTTGAGCCAAAAAGGCGAAGTGACAGAATACCATATTTTACTTGGAGCGTGTTCTTACAAGCATCCAGTATGTCTAAACATTCCTTTTTTGACATGTCTTATCCATTCGATACAGCAAAAATAAGCACTTTATTCTTATTTTCCAAATAATCTTGTTTTTTTCTTTGTTTTTCTCTATTCTTCGTCCAATTCATCGGACAAAAGCCCAGGAATAAGCGAAATTTCAATAAAAAACGCTTAAAAGGTTGTTTATTTACAATTTCCATTGAAAATGCTTGTTTGTCCCCTTGATATTTAGTAACTTTGAAGGCGATATAATTATTTTTAATCTTATACTAAAAAGACTAAAATATGGTATACGATAGACATATTGATAAGACTGAAGAGGAACTCTGTAAATTGAAAGATGTTTACGGACAGAGCGACTTGCACCGATTTCTTGACGGATTGTTGGCAGGACAAATAAATAATGAAGAGAAAGTCATAAAATTTACAAACTATATACGCGTAAGCGATGGTCTCACGCAATTAGAAAATAGTCGTTTGAAAAGACTCAGGGATGAAGGATTCCTTGACAAATTTGCCACGAATTATAATAAACGTTATAGCACAACCCACATGTTGATGAACAAAATGAGCAGCAGCATTAGCCGAGGAATAAAAACACTGGAAATGTTTTGTGAAAAGAAACGATCTCGCAGAGGTACTAAGTCTAAACGCAAGGTCATTAATCATTCCAAAATAGGCAAAGATGCATATACACAGTCATATTGGGGATTAGAAATATATAAGGATTCGGTTCGTGTGTTGTATAACGAGCTGAATTCATACAAAGAACATTTGAGTGAAGGCATTGAGCTGTGTCTTTACATAACAAGGCAAGTGGCATATATTCGGGCCCACCCAAAGGTGGCTCATGAAAAACATAACAAGAACCGTCAGGAGGTATTGATGAATAATCGTTCCATCATCAAGCGTTTCATCGATATGAATGCAGAGATGGAAAACGAGCTCATGGCTAAAGTTGAAAAGTGGATACAAGATAAGAAGACAGTGGAAGAAATCAGCGCCATGCTTTACCATACCTTAGACGAGAACGAATACAATGATTGGATTATCAGCGAAGAAGTGATGGCTGCACGTCGGGATGGTATTACCAATCAGGATCGTGCACTATGGGGTAACAACAAGGAACAGATGATGCGATGTAAGGTGGCATACGCTCATATCGACGAGCTGAATCCAAAAGGGCAAAAAGACCATATTGGTGGTTGTTTCCTTGCTTTACTCTATAAATGGTCAGAAACATTGCCAACTCGTGGTCTGGATTATTGGCACACCTATTTCGTTGACTTCTACAAAGCCAGTGGAGGAGTGTTCACACCTGTTAAGATAGGGGCGATAAAAATGGAGTTGAGCAAAATGGCAAGAGGGAAAGTTGGGGCTGATGAAATAAAAAAGTTCAACGATGATATTGAAAGATTGATTAAGAAATACATAAAAGTTACTTCTGTCAAAAAAGAAAACGAAAAAATTGTAGTCAACTTTTGACTTTTTTCTTCCGTAACTCATTGCAGGGGTATCTCTTTTGAGAGGTATCCCTGTTACTTTTTGACTGTTTTTTTATACAACGTGGTCAAAAGTTAGATAAAATATTATCTTCACAAACTTGTTCTTGGTCAAAAGTTTCTATTCTTCTATTCCAAACTTTTCTATTGATGGTCAATTTTGCATGGTTTATGAAACATAATTACCTGATAATCAGTCATTTTTAACATTATCATGGAGTCAATTATTACTGATGAAACTTGGGAAGAATTATGTATTTTTGGAGCGTAATTACATTTTGGCGGTAATAACCGAGCACAGGCCGTCAAACTGTCGGCACGATTCACAACAGAGCCCTCACTAAGTGACCGACAGTGTGCAAGTGATGGGACATTAATACTTCTATAATAAAGATGCAAGAAAGTATTAATACCTACTCATTGGAGCAGGAGCTGACGCAAAAGGTCGGCGAGTTGGAGGCCCAGCGCAGGATGCGCGAGAGGCAGATGGTTGGCATCACGCTTGGCAAGATAGCAGAGGGCGTGGAGTCAAAGAGTGCTGACATCATGAAGGTCGTGTCGAGTGGTAAAGGTGTTTCGCAGCAAGGCATCAGGGAGATTGCCATGCGAGAAACCATCCGTGCTGCCGATGGGTTGCTGTGGTGTCCAGAATATTTGGAAAAACTGAATGGCGAACAGCACGTGAAGGTCTTTACGGGCAGTCATTGGGAGAACATTGAACCGCAAAAATGGAAGGATTTCGTGGGATTGTGTGCCGAGCGGTGTGGCGTGTCGGAGACTCTGCGCATGGATCATCGGTTCATGAACATGCTATTCGAGGGTCTTGCGTTTAACGTGAGCCAAAGTCGGAAACAGCAGATACCTGACCATGAGGCATGGCTGAACATGCACAACGGTACATTGGTGGTCAGGAGAGACGGTTGCGTCACGCTCCGCGAGCATCGCAAGGAAGACCTGTTCACCTATACGCTTGGGTATGTCTATGATGCTCAGGCGCGATGCGACCTGTGGCATAAGTTTCTTGACCGCGTGTTGCCCGAGGTCGAGGCACAGCGGGTATTGGCGGAGTTCATCGGCTATTGCCTGATGAAGAGTCACGCATTGGAGAAGATGCTCTGGTTGTATGGCGAGGGCTTGAACGGCAAGTCGGTCACGCTGGAAATTGTCGAGGCGTTGTTGGGTTCGATGAACGTAAGCTACCTCAGCTTGAGCGACCTAACCAACGATGAAGTGAAACGTGCGGGCATTGAGCATAAACTACTCAATATCTCGCATGAGAGCGGTAAGGATGTCAATGCGAGTGTGCTGAAACAACTGACATCGGGCGAGCGGGTGCTTATCAAACATCTGTATGTCGATCCGCGTGAGACCAATGATTACGGCAAGTTCTTTGCAGCATTCAACGTTTTGCCGAGGGCGGAAAACACCTTTGGCTACTTCCGTCGTCTGATCATCTTGCCGTATTTGGTGACGATTCCGAAAGAAGAGATTGACCGTCAACTGACCGATAAGCTCAAGCAGGAACTGCCAGGCATCCTCAACTGGGTGTTGGAGTCGCTTCCTCGGTTGATGACCAGCGGGGAATTTACGGCGAGTGAGAGCTGTGAGAAGGCTCTCGACCATTACCGCCTACAATCGGACAATGTCAGGCTCTTTGTCGATGAGATGTGTGAGCCATCGGAGTACACAACTGTTGGCAACGACTTGTATAAAGCCTACCTTGATTATTGCAAAGGTTCATCGCTGAATTCTTTGGGTAAGAACAAGTTTTATGACCGTATAGAGACTTTGGTGGGCACTCCTAAGTTGATCGGCAAATTGAAGCATTTCAAACTTAAACTCATCGAGCAATGAACACACAGCAGGAACAATTCAACACAGACCGCATTCGGAACATCTCCATTTCGGAGGTGGCAAGGCGGTTGGGTAACAAAGTGCGCAAGGCAGGTGTGAACCATGTCACCCTCTGTCCCTGGCACGACGACCATCACCCGTCGCTATCCTTGGTAGAGGGTACGGGCAAGAACTATTGCCATTGCTTCAGCTGTGGCAAGGGCGGTGATGTCATCAGCTTCACGATGCAACACGAAGGGTGGTCGTTTCAGGAGGCTTGCCAGTGGTTGTCTAACGAGTTTGGCATCAGTACGACGCAGAGTCATCAGAACTTCATACCTCGCCCCAAGTCAAAGCCCGTTGTGAAGCCAGTAGACCCCACCTATACCTATATCCCGATGGCGATGGTAGAAGAACTGGTGTCGAAAGAGAACTCATTATGCCACTGCCTCATGCAGATGTTCCAACATCAAGCCGTAGAGTGGCTCACGGAGGAATATCGCATCGGATGTTATTCGATGAACGGCATGGATGACTATACCGTCTTTCCCAACATCGATATGCAAGGCAGAGTGTGCAACCTGAAGGTACAGCACTACGAGACAGATACGGACTCACCAAGTTTTGCACACAGCGACCAAGGGGCCTATTGGTTGGGAAGTATGTGGGCAAAAGAAGGCAAGTTGCCGAGGGATGCCGTGTTCCGATCGGAATGTCTCTTTGGTGAACACCTGCTCACTCGCTATCCTGACTGTTTGGTGGTTCTCGTGGAGAGTCCCAAGAACGCGCTCTTCGGAGCATTGGCATACCCTCAGTTGCTATGGGTGGCTGCGGGCAATAAGTGTATGCTCAAGCGCGAGGTGCTGCAACCCCTAAAGGGACGCGATGTCATCGTCATCCCCGACTGCGATGCGGTTGGTGAGTGGAAGACCATCATCAATGGCATGGCTGACTTGGCGAATTTCACCGTCAGCGATTTCTGTCAGCGAATGGCACCAGAGAATCAACCCAAGTTCGACATTGCCGACTACATCGCCCAGCAGCACCCCATCCCTTTCTAAGACACTGGGATGGTTATTTCTGAAGTTTTTGGAAAAAATTTTGAATTTTTTAATTGCCGTCTGATGCGCTGAAACGCCCTGTCAGACGGCGTTTCAAGAGATTGCTTGGAATTTTTTGTTACTAACTGAGAAAAAAAATGTATATAATCTTTTTAATTATTTTTTTTTGAGAAAAACCCATTAAAAATTCCGAAACAATCAGCTAACTCGCTATGACACAAGCATTTACACGGTTTCAGAAAGCAATGAAAAACTCAAAAAAAATTCAAAAGTCCATAGGTTTATAACCTATAGAGCATAGGTCTATCTGGTACAAATCAATGGTTTACATCATACAGAGCATTGGTCTATAGCACACAAACCAATGGTTTATAAAGTCAAAACCTATGGTTTATAACATCAAAACCAATGGTTTATACACACTAAAAAGGCGCGACACAATCTCTGTGCCACGCCTTTTTTAAATGCTAATGTTGAATGTTGAATGCTTATTTTGATTTCATTTTGATTCAATTTTGAATCATTTCCGCACGTAGTGCGCCCTTATTCTTCATTCATCATTCTCCATTTCAATCTCCACCTTCCTCTTCCTCCTCCTCGACGCTGTACTTACCGTACTCCTGCACCTTGAGGCCAGTGGTGAACGGGTTGGTGCGCACGTTGCCATCAGCAGCACTCCAATGCGTCTCGGGCTGGAAGTTGATGCGGCTTCCCACGATGTTCTTCGCGGCGGTGAACTCCTTCGCACTGTTGGCGGCCTCCGTCTTCAGCCCCACCTTGAAGCGTCCGAAACCATTGAGCCTCACGCCATAGCCGGCATCGAAGGCCTCCGCCATCACCACAACCAACTCCTTGAGCACGGCGATGACATCAGACTTCTTCGCACTCACGTTGTCCTGGATGTGGTCGGCCAGTTTCTCAAGGTCCCAATAGCCCAGGCACTTCGCCCTGGCATACCACTTACCCTCGGTCTTACTTCCCTCGCGCTTGTCTTGATACAGTTTATAAAATGTAGGCATAAAATAAAAAAAATTTAGTGGTTAATTTAATTTTCCGCTGATAACTCTTTGTTTGGGCCCATTGTCGCAAGGCCAGCGGGTTAACTCCTATTGACTTTACAAAAATACAAAATAAATTTCATATACACAAGTATTTAGCAAACTTTTTTAAAGTATTTCTTTAATATTTTTGATGGTCAAGAAAGGGATAAAAAGAATGCCGACTTGATGAGCCGGCATCATGGAAATGATGGTTGTGAAAGACTATGGAATAAGCCCTTCAAACCTAATGAATCCCTCTCTTATTCAAAGCCACGTAATATCTGGCAGCGTTCTGGAGATGCTCACCCACGGTACGGGCAAAGTTGTGCGTACCGCTGAAGTCCTCCTTGGCACACATATAGAGATAGTCGTGGTGTGCATAGTTGAGCACGGCATCGATACCCACCACCGACGGGATGCGTATCGGGCCCGGTGGGAGTCCGGCATAGCGATAGGTGTTATAGGGATTGTCCACTTGCAGGTGATAGTTATAGATGCGGCGCAAGCCAAACTGCTTCAGGGCATATTTCACGGTTGGGTCGGATTGCAAGAGCATTCCCTTGCGTAGGCGGTTATAGTAAAGGCCCGCGATGGTTGGCTTCTCACCATCGTTAGCCGTCTCCTCTTCCACGATACTGGCAAGAGTAATGACCTCGTTGGGCGTGAGTTCCATGGCTTTTGCCTTGGCGAGGCGGTCGGCATTCCAGAACTTTTCGCTCTCTTTCTTCATGCGGTCAAGGAAAGCGTCAATGCCTACGTTCCAGTACATGTCGTATGTATTGGGAATGAACATGCAACAGATTGTCGTCGAGTCATACCCATATTTCTGGTAAACCGACGGGTCGGTCAGTGCCTGGTATATCTCCGCGCTATCAATCATCAACTTTTTACCAACTTCCATGCTGAGCCTATCCAAGGTGCGGACGGAAGGCACGGTTAGGTTGATGGGTGTCTGTAAGCCGTTCTTGAGACGTTTGTAGACGGTATAGGCATTCTCCCCCGGCTCGATGGCATAGCGTCCCGTGTGGATATGGTCGGCATAGCTGCCATGACGAACCAGCGTCTTGAAGCCCCCAAAGGCATGGTTAGCGCAGACGGGTGCCATCTTCGTAAACACGGAGTCTACGGTATCGTCCCTATCAATATATAAATATGTGGTATCTTCCTGGTTGGACAATGCCGACAGGAAATAGTAGCCCAGCAACCCCACGATGACCAACACGCACAAGACGGCGGGTATGGTATATTTTTTCCTTAACTTGAAATTTGTCTTCATGGCAAAAAGTTCTTTATACTCGGTATTTGTTATTTCGTTTAGCTTTCTTGGGTTGTGACGATGAGCCACCATTCGAGTTTCCCGGCTTGGCGACACCACGGTATTTGTTGTAGATATTCTGGATGCGGGCGACATATCCTGCCGTTTCCGACCCACGCATATACCCATATTTTACAATCGAGTCATTGTAGAACTCGGGCGTTTCCAATTTCAGTATATACTCAGACACCTCGCTCCAGATGTGTGGGTTGCCACCGTTCTTCTCGGTCAACGACATGGCGTCGCGCACATGGAACATGCCACCATTGTATGCCGCCAACACAAACTTGGTACGCTCGTTATAATTGCGGATGTCCTTGAAATGATAGTTCAACTGGTGGATATACCTTGCGGCGGCGGCAATGTTCTTCTCTGGCTCCCATACCTGTTCGGGAGAGAGACCGAGGTCGCTCGCCGTCTGGGGCATCAATTGCATCAAGCCACAAGCCCCGGCAAACGACTGGGCATGTGGGTCGAAGGTAGACTCTTGGTAACACTGGGCGGCAAGCAACCGCCAATCCCATCGCGCCACAGGTGCATATCGACGGAAATAATCGTCATAATGTGAAATGACCCCACCCTTCTTGTTAAGGACAGAGGCATACTCATGACGCGAGATGCTACGGGTGGAGAGCAAGAACGCCTCTTCTTCCTTCACCTTCGACGCTAATTGGGGTGAATACCAATGGTTGAGCGTGTCGGCCAATTCCTTGTTTCCCTCTTTTACCGCCCATGAAGAGGCGCAATAGGTGATGCCCTTGAGCGTGTCTGGCAATTGGTAGGCGAT
>JAFRRN010000105.1 GCA_017428055.1 Prevotella sp. | reverse complement strand
TCATCGGCGAGCCCGGTACGGGAAAGACCGCCATCGTGGAAGGCTTGGCACAGCGCATCGTGCGTGGCGACGTGCCGGAAAACCTCAAGGACAAGCAACTCTATTCATTGGACATGGGAGCCCTGTTGGCCGGTGCCAAATACAAGGGCGAATTTGAGGAGCGACTCAAGGGAGTAGTCAAGGAGGTGACATCCTCCAACGGCGGCATCATCCTCTTCATTGACGAGATACACACCCTCGTGGGAGCGGGAGGCGGCGAGGGAGCGATGGACGCTGCCAACATCCTCAAGCCCGCCCTGGCAAGGGGCGAACTGCGGGCCATCGGTGCGACGACGCTCAACGAATACCAAAAGTATTTTGAGAAGGACAAAGCCCTTGAGCGGCGATTCCAAACGGTCATGGTGGATGAGCCAGACGAGTTGTCTGCCATCTCGATTCTCCGTGGGTTAAAGGAACGTTACGAGAACCACCACAAGGTGAGAATCCAGGACGACGCGTGTATCGCCGCCGTCAAACTGTCAGAGCGGTACATCTCCGACCGATTCCTCCCCGACAAGGCGATTGACCTCATGGACGAGGCTGCCGCCAAGTTGCGCATGGAGAGGGATAGCGTACCCGAGGAGTTGGACGACATCACCCGCCAACTGAAGCAACTGGAGATAGAGCGCGAGGCCATCAAGCGCGAGAACGACCAGCCGAAAATCGAGCAACTCGACAAGGATATTGCCGAACTGAAAGACAAGGAACGGCAGTTCCGGGCCAAATGGGAGAGCGAGAAAGCATTGGTCAACCGCATCCAACAGGACAAGCAAGAGATGGAAAACCTGCGTTTTGAGGCCGACCGTGCCGAACGCGAGGGACACTATGAGCGGGTGGCAGAGATCCGTTACGGCAAGCTCCAGGCCCTGCAAAGCGACATCGACAACATCCAACTGCAACTGAAAGCCACGCAAGGGGGCGCAGGGATGGTGCGCGAGGAGGTCACCGAGGACGACATTGCCGAGGTGGTGAGCCGCTGGACGGGCATTCCCGTGGCAAGGATGATGCAGAGTGAGCGCGAGAAACTGCTGCATTTGGAGGACGAGTTGCATAAGAGGGTCATCGGCCAAGACGATGCCATCGCATCCATCTCCGATGCCGTGCGCCGCTCCAGGGCGGGCTTGCAAGACCCGAAACGACCCATCGCGTCGTTCATCTTCCTCGGCACGACGGGCGTGGGAAAGACCGAACTCGCCAAGGCACTCGCCGAATACCTCTTCAACGACGAGACGATGATGACCCGTATCGACATGAGCGAGTACCAAGAGAAATACAGTGTGTCGCGACTCATCGGCGCGCCCCCGGGATATGTGGGATATGACGAGGGTGGACAACTCACCGAGGCGGTGCGTCGCAAGCCCTACTCCGTGGTGCTCTTCGACGAGATCGAGAAGGCACATCCCGATGTGTTCAACATCCTGTTGCAGGTATTGGACGACGGCAGGTTGACCGACAACAAGGGGCGCACCGCCAACTTCAAGAACACCATCATCATCATGACGAGCAACGCCAGCAAGGAGATGCTGCACCAAATCATGCGCCCGGAGTTCCTCAACCGTATCGACGAGATCATCACCTTCAGCCAACTGACGCAGGAAGAGATTGCCAAGGTGGTGGAATTGCAGATGAACAAGGTGAAGGACATGCTCGCGCCGCAGGGCTTCACGCTCACTTGGACACCCGCCGCCATCGACTACCTGGCACAAGTGGGCTACGACCCCGAGTTTGGCGCACGTCCCGTCAAGCGTGCCATCCAGCAACACGTGCTCAATGAGCTATCCATGCAAATCCTCGCCGACAGGGTGCTGCGCGAAAAGCCTATCACCATTGACGCAGATGGGCAGGGGTTGACATTCCAGAACTGACACCTTATTATATTATATAGGCTGACAAACGACGAAAAGGGCTTGCCGTCATTGGCAAGCCCTTCGTCGTCTAAAGACCCCAACCCTTCACTTCCCTTCCATTTCGGCCAAGGCCGCACACCCTTTCGGCTATAGGCGTAAGGCCTTTCGGCTATAGCCGCAAAGTGACAAAGGCTGCATCCGCTCCCTATAACCCTATCGTTTAGAGGACACAAACCATACTTTTACGAACTGTAAATATACCCTGTATTGTTTATAAACGTATGCTATCTTCTTTTCGACATCCGCTTATATGTATAAATACATAGACTCCATTATCTTATTATTAAAGGTTGCGTATAATCTCATCTATATATTTTTCACTCACATTCTTGATTTCTTTCTTGTCGTAGATAGTAAGCAGATTGACACAGGTATCTGTAGTTTGTACGACAACATTCAAGGTAATCACCCGAAGACCACCACGTTTACCTCCTCCCTTACTTTTGACACCAAGACGAATTTTGCGCTTGCCATTACCCAATGAAACCCCTGCATCAGGATTCTCCATCAGTTCAAATTGAAGAGCGTTAATGTCATCGGCAAGGGAACGATAACGTTTTGCAAGACGCTTGGCTTGACGCAAGAATTCTTCGGTATAATTGAAAGTGACCATAGACTACTATGCTTCCACTCTAAGCTCTTCAACCAAAGCATCAAGAGATTTCAAATTCTTACCTGCAAACCGTCCCTCTTGGGCTTCAATGAAACCCTTCGTGATAGACTCAGTAATAAAAGCCTTCTCTGCCTCAATATCTGTAGAAGATGTAATCATTCGGTCAATGGTCACTCCTTTAATTGCTCCAAGAATATGTTTCAGACTCGAAACAAGACTTGCATCCTCAACATTCAATACAATCTGTGTCATTTCTCATAATGTTTTGCTGTTCCTCTGCAAAGGTAAGCATAAATTCCGAATCCGTGAAACTATTTGTCATCATAATGTCCATATGCTGCAAGCACATCGACATGAACCTCTGTTTCAAAAATCCTATATATGAGCCGATGCTTTTTTGTTATCTCGCGACTCCAACGCCCTTCTGGTTTTCCTTTCAACGGTTCTGGATGGCCTGTTCCCGTCTTGGGATGAATTTCAAGTTCCTTGATAAAACGACTCGCTTTAGCGAAAGCCTTAGGCTCACTCCTGGCAAGGCGTTGCAAATCCAGAGCCGCCTCAGGCATGATAATAACCTTATATGTCATACCCGTTTCGTATTAAAAAAGCCGACAAGTCTTCTCCTGGCAACATTTCCATTCCCTCACCACGTGCCATCTGCTGCTCCGCACGTTCTATCTTGGCAAAAAACTCTTCCTTGCTTAAAAGGGTGGGGTCTTTTTGTCCTTTTGCCAACTTGGCCAAGTACTTCCCCAATCGCAATTGTGAGCGAACAGGCATCTGCTGGACAATCTGTAAAACCTGGTTATAATTAAGATTGATGGTTGCCTCCATGACATGAACATTTTGATTATCGTTGCAAAGGTAAGCATAAATTCCGAATCCGTGAATGATTTTCTGGGTTATTGTTTTGCACATTCCCAAATTATTCTTATCTTTGTCCCGTGCATTTCGATGCACGGACATTTTTATTTGCTCAATCGCTGCACGAATTGGAACCTCAGAAAGTGAAAGGAGCAAAATCAAAACACGTAGGAGCTTGCGTTTATAACGCAGGCATTACCGTAGTGTTTTGGGGTAGTTCCAAACCTGTGCAGCGTATGGTGAATGCCTGCGCTTTTCTTTTGCCCGAAAGTGGGGCGCGGGATTCCCAAGACAGGAGGGAGTTCATTTAATTATTACCAATGTTTCTTCAACAATCACTTATCAACCGAAAAAGGTCGAATGAATTTATGTCGTATAGTCACAATTTTCATGCGTTTAATCCATCCCACAAAACGTTCATTCCTTTTCATGGAAAATGGGGGTTGTAGGAATGCTATCTTTTACATATTTTTGCAGTAAATATATTCTATTAATTCACTAACATTTTTACTATTATGAAACAATTATTCTTTTCGTTGGTTGCCCTAATGTGTGCAACCATGAGTTATGCACAGAGTTCGCTCATCGCCACGTTAAGTCATGACGGTGAGATTTCCACTTTCTACGGCAATTCGGCATTGCGCGAGGCACACGCCGCAGCGCAGCATGGCGACATCATCACCCTATCAAGCGGCTCGTTCACATCAGTAGACATCACCAAGGCGATTACGCTCCGTGGTGCGGGGATGCAAGTGGACACTATCGCCAAGACCAATCCCACAATCATCACGGGCAATTTCAACATTAACATTCCTGATAGCGTGAAACAGAGATTGACGGTGGAGGGGCTGTATTTCAATAACAACATCACAGTCTATTCATTAAACAATGCTTCTTTCTTGAAAGATAGGATAGTGAAAATTAGTATTCTCAACAGCAATTTTAATAGTAAATGGAACAATGTAACTTTCATTCATTGTAAGATTTCTACGTTTAGTAATGGTTATGCGAATTCTTCTACAGTAACTAATTCTGCTTCATTTATCAATTGCTATATTGCAAACGGTGCTTATGAAGATAATTATATCGGTAATTCTGAATTCACCAATTGTTTTGTTAGGTTTGCAGACGCAACCCTAATATTAAAGTCTACATTTAACAATTGTATTATGTATTGTGTTAGCACGTTTGACACTAATTCTGATCGCACTCTTAATTCTGACTGTGCAGCAAATTATTGTCTATTCAAAGATATTAAGGGAAAGAATATGTTATTTAACAATATTCCCAACAATTCCTCCAACTCCTATTTGTCAACAGACCTCAACACATTGTTTAAAACTTATACAGGAAATTACACTGATGAAGAAACCTTTGAATTGACCGACGAGGCAAAGGCGAAATATTTAGGTAGCGATGGTACTGAGGTAGGCATTCATGGCGGCTCGTTGCCTTTCGACCCCACGCCCACCAATCCACAAATCACGAAATGCAACGTGGCGTCGAAGAGTACCGCCGACGGCAAGTTGAGTGTTGACATCGAAGTGAGTGCCGCCGAGTGAATCGAATGAAACCAATTTGTATGGGCATAATACCAACATACTGAAATATTATATAAATAAGGATCTATGCGAAAATATATATTATTCCTTTTGTGCCTTTGCGTTCATGGCATAGCGAGGGGGCAGACGGGCTTCGACTACCGTTATTGGTACGATAACGACGAGTCGAGAGTCCTCACCGGCCACTCCGATACGGGGCAATGGCAGATGGACATCGACCTGTCGGGGCTGAGCGAGTCGCTCCATGCCGTCCACATCCAAGTGATTGACGGCAAGGGCAACATGAGTTCGCCCGTTACCCGCCATTTCCTGAAACTCCGTAGCCGCAACGTGCGCGAGGGCTATTACTGGTTTGAGAGCGACGGCAAGGCGCGGAGGCTGATGGGGCAGATACAAGGGGCGTTTGGCATTGACGTATCGGCGTTGCCACAAGGATTCCATACCATTTATTTCCAGATGGTGGGCGAGGATGGCACCCTCTCATCTGTTGCCTCGCACCCATTCTATAAGATGACCGTCCCCGCGTCGATGAACTATCGCTGCTGGGTGGACGATGACCTCTCTACATTGGTCACGGGCAGGCACACGGGGTCGCCCATCTTGATAGACCTCACAGACGTGAGCGAGGGTTTCCATGTATTAAGGACACAGATAGAGGGTGCAAACCTATCGTCTGTGGTGAGCAAACCATTCATCAAGGTGCCGCAAATCGACGGGATGGAATACCTGAGGTGTTACTGTTACGTGGATAACCAAGCATTCTTGGAAGAGAATGTTACCGCCAATGGCGGCATTGTGCATTGGAACTTCGACGTGAGCACGTTGCCCTACGGCTTCCACCACATCCAAGTGAAGGTGATGACACCCACGGGGGCGGAGACTTCCAACTATGACTCTTTCTTCCTGCGCATCCCCACGACGGAGGAAATGGCAAGTCTGAAGCTTGTCTATGCCATCGACGGCGCAGAATACCACACCGAGGCGGGAAGCATGAACGATGGCGTGTTCCATTGCGACCTCGACGTGGCTCACCTATCCGACGGCTTGCACCGTATCGTATATAAGTTGAGCAATGGCAAGGGCGTGGAGACAAGGACGCAGACGCAATTCTTCGTCAAGACACCCATAGGCGGCAATGGCATCGCGGAATACCAGTACTGGCTCAACGACAGCACCGGGCAAGTGAGCAGGGTACAACTTGACCATCACGTCACGCCGTATCAGCTCGTCACGATGCTGCCCCTGCCGAAACATCCCATCAATAGTGCCTTGTTCCAATTAGAGATGGAAAACGGCAAGCCCGTGGTTTATGCGAGGAACAACCTCCATATCCGCTTCTTCGATGCCAGCGGAAGGTTTACCGACGCGTCGGCGGAGTTCGTGGATTATAGCGTGAGACAGGAGGTGACAGACATCGAGCGGCTGATTTCTGGTGTACGGGCAACGACCCCGAAGCCAGTAGGCGATAACATCAAATGGTACCAACTCGATGCAGAGCCGGGCGACAGCCTACGATTTCAGCTCGACCGTGCCGCCACCATCCAACTCTATTCGCCCACGGGCAAGGAAATCCACAACGTCTCTGGCTATGAGTCGGTGGAATGGAGTGGCATACATGTGAATGAGAGCGGCACGTATTACGTGGCACTACACGATGTGACCGCCCAGCAAGGCACGGAAATCAACATTGACTATCTGCACATCGACAAGTATGCCGTGCTGCGGCAGGATGTGCGGTTGGTGGGCAATGGCGGTTTCAATACTATTACTTTTGAAGGCAATGGCTTTAACGAATTGAGGTCTGTAGATTTGGTGGGCAGGAACACACTCACGGCAGCTGAGATTGGTCATGAGAGCAATGGCATGAGCAGTGTGAAGTTTGACTTCAGCCGTGCAAGGCTCGGTGTATATAACGCCGTATTCCATTTCGCAGGGAAAGACGTGACCGTGGAGAATTGCGTCACCGTAGAACAGGCGACGGACATCGACTTGGATGTAAAAGGCACTTGGGACAGAAACTTCCTGATGGCTACGGGCAAAATTAAGTATAAGTTCTCTGTCCGCAACAACAGCAACATGACCGCCTACGACGCTCCGCTCATGATACGAATCTATACACGCAATGCGGAAAGCCTGAAACGAGTGGATATTGAGGGGTATGACCTGAAGAAACAAGTCATGGATCTCTATGGTGATAACTATACTGCCAAGATGGATGCGGCCATTAATGAGAAGATGGAAAAGTCGGGCGACAGGGTGTTCTTCTTGGAAGCAGACAGCACGGACATCATCGATGGCTGGGCGACACACGTACATGAGGTGTTCGTAACTCCCGATATTCCACCATACACGACGAAAGACATCACTGTTTCCATGAACTTGAGAGAACCTGTATATTGCTTTATATGGTATCCTAGAATTTGGGATGATGAAAATACCGAAGAACATCATATTAATGGAAAAAGAATAGGATATGGAAGAAATGAATGTGGTAAAACTCCTTTATTTCATAATTTGATTTGCAATTGGAATGCTAATGCTAAATCTTCAGGATATCCTACTCTACCCGAAGATTGCATGGATTACCAACCTAATCCCATGCCTTGCCCAAATCCTTACGAGCCAGGCGGTCCCTCTCATCCTGTCAACTCCTTTGACCCGAATGACATCTTCGGTTACATTGCCGAGTCGGGCAGCAAGGCGGTGCGAGATAGCTTGTTGGACGTGAACTACACGGTGGAGTTTGAGAACGATGCCGAGTATGCCACTGCTCCCGCCCATGACATCTACCTGACCGATACGTTGGACGTGCAGAAGTTTGACCTCACGACCTTTGCGCCCACCCGCATCAAGATTGGCAGACGGGCGATGGAGTTGACGGGCGAGCAGGACTTCGTGACAACGATGGACATGCGCCCGGAAATCAACGCCATTGCGCAGATCGAGGGCTCGTTGGATAAGCAGACTGGCATCTTCCAGTGCCACATCTCCAGCCTCGACCCCTTGACGATGGAGCCGACCACCTACATTTGGGACGGTGTATTGCCCGTGAACGACGCAAAGGCATACTATATGTGGGACTATGATGTAGATATGCCTACGAGTACGCCTAACTATACGGCGAAGGAATACAACATGTGGGATGATTATTATGATAGCAGAGTCTCTGGTATAGGCGAACTATCATACAATATTTCATTAAGGCCAAATCTATTGCATGGCACAGAGGTGGACAACCGTGTGGGCATCGTGTTCGATGCAAACGATGTCATCATGACTCCCACTTGGACGAATGTCATCGACAACATCACGCCCGATAGCCGCGTCATTGGCGTGGAATTGCTCAACGACTCCACGGCGAGCGTGAGCATTGAGGCAAACGATGACGGGTCTGGTCCTTGGCGTTACGACGTGTACGTGCAATACGGAGAAGGCTCGGGCTGGTGGAAAGCCGCCGAGAATGTGCCTATCGATACCACGGCAAGCGTGAGGGTTTATGACAGCATCAACCACGGCTTCTATGTCTTGGTGACCGACTCTGCCGGCAATGTGGAGAAGAAAGAACCCGCAAGGGAGTTTGTCCTTGACAGGACAGACCCTAACGCTATCGAGATTGCCGAGATTGACAAGGGAGGCAACGGCAACACCTACTACGACTTGCAAGGCCGTCGCGTGGAGAAGTCTGCCATTCCCAAGAAAGGCATCTACATCGTGACGGGCAGGCGGTCGAAAGCCCAGAAAGTATTGAAAGATTGAAGATTAAACGAAAACAGCCCGAGCTTCATTGGATGAGGTTCGGGCTGTTTTATGAAAGCATTCCATTTAGGAGTTTTTCCATTCTCCGCTGATAACAGGGTATGTACGATTTTTTAAACATCGTTGATAATAAATTCCGAATGCGGCAAAAAGGTCGTGAAACATTTTGTCAAATTCAAAATGTTTGCTATCTTTGCGCATCCATGGATAAGAGTAGAGTTCATAGTTCAAAGTTCATAGTTCATAGTTCTTCCAATTATGAACGATGCACTATGAACTCAGGATTTAATAACTATCTACTATCATGAATACTCGACAAATGACACAAGCCATAGCAAGGTATCTTGCCACACAGCCAGTAAACCGTGCCTGGCTCTTTGGCTCGTTTGCACGGGGCGAGGAGACACCGGCCAGCGATGTAGACCTATTGGTGGAGTTTGACCATAGCTCTCCCATTGGACTTTTCCGCTATGCACGGATGCACCGAGAGATGGAAGAACTACTTGGTCGCAAAGTGGACTTAGTGGAAGAGGGAACTCTGCGCCCCGCCGCCTCACAAACAGCAAACAAAGACAAAATCATCATTTATGAGAGAGCATATTAGAGACATCGACCGTCTGCGCCATATAGACGAGTGTATTGACCACATCAATGATTATTTGCGTGGCTACACTTTTGAAGGGATGAAAGCCAACATGATGAGCTATCATGCAGTAGTGTACAACCTGATGATTATCGGTGAGGCGGCAAACTTACTGACCAAAGATTTTCGTAACGAACACCCAGAAGTACCTTGGCGCGATATCGTAGACATGCGCAACCTACTTATCCATGGGTATATTACAACAAACGCAACCTTTATATGGGAGACCTATAAGAATGACCTACCTATGTTGAAACAACAAGTGATGTCATACATCGACGAGCTTGAAAGTAATAACGAAGCATGAAAGACCCGAATACCCCCTATGATATAGCGACTACAATGCTTTATCTTTTCCCCGTAATAGAACTTTACCTTTCTCAAAACGAACACGAATGAAATTGTCTATAACCACGATAATGGCTCATACCCTGTAAGCATAAATCATTGATAGTAATAATCAAATACAACACTAAAAACGAAACATTTTTGATTTGTCAATTATTTTGTGTACCTTTGCGGCAAAATGTCACGAATATCAGGAAAAAGGTAACAAAATCATATCATTATGGACGAACAATTGAAACAAATCGGTGAGCGGTTGCGTGGATTGCGCGACGTTCTTGACATCTCTGCCGAGGAGGTGGCAGCCCTCTGCGGCATCACGGTGGACCGCTACGAGAAGATGGAGAGCGGCGAGAGCGAACTCTCCGTGGCAAACCTTCAGAAGATCGCCAAGAAGTATGGCGTGTCGCTTGACGTGCTGATGTTTGGCGAGGAGCCGAAGATGAGTTCTTACTTCCTCACCCGCAAGGGGCAGGGCAAGAGCGTGGAGCGAAGGAAAGCCTACCAGTATGAGAGCCTGGCAAGTGGATTCCGTGGTCGCAAGGCAGACCCGTTCATCGTGACGGTGGAGCCCAAGTCCGCCGACACGCCGAAGGAGATGAATTCCCATTCGGGCCAGGAGTTCAACATGGTGCTTGAGGGTACGATGGAACTTACCATTGGCTCCAAGCCATTGGTACTCAATGAGGGCGACTCCATCTATTTCGATGCCACGCAGCCCCATGGCATGAGGGCAATGAATGACCAGCATGTCAAGTTTTTAGCAATCATCTTTAGTTAAAGTTTCAAGTAGGGGCGGATCTGCGTATCCGCCCG
>JAFRRN010000104.1 GCA_017428055.1 Prevotella sp. | reverse complement strand
TCGATGTGGGTGATCTCCTTGCCCTCGTCCAAGGGCAACAGCGCATTGAGCAGACTCATCACCAAGTCGGGGTGTTCGCCGAAAATCTTCTTGAATGTAAGGTCTGCCTTGGGGTCTAAGTACTTTGCCATAGTGTTATTCTATTTGATTTTATTGTTAACAGGCGCAAAGTTACGGATTATTTCTTATAAAAATGCACTACATGCTTGTTTTTTTGTAAAAGAATCCATGACGAGTGTCAGAATCGTCTTCTCCTTCTTTTCTTTGCTTTCTCCAGTTTGGGTGTTTCTTCCCCTTTTCCTTCGTTTGGGTCGGGATATTTGATGCGGGTGTGGTAAATGGATTTCAATTTCTCGATCAAGACGGTCTTGGCTTGTGCGATGTCGCGGAATGTGATGGGGCATTCGCGGAAAAACCCCTCATTCACTTGTCCGTCGATGAGGCGGTTCACCAAGTTGCTAATGCTCTCCTCCGTGTATTCTGGCAACGAGCGCGATGCGGCCTCCACGGTGTCCGCCATCATGAGGATGGCTTGTTCGCGCGTGAATGGGTTGGGTCCGGGATAGGTAAAAGGAGCGAGGTCTACTTCCTCTTCAGGGTGTTCGTTCTTGTATTTGATATAGAAATACTTGGCGATTCCCTTCCCGTGGTGTGTCAGGATGAAGTTTTTGATGTTATCGGGTAGGTTTGCTTTCTCTGCCACTTTGATTCCTTCCGTGACGTGGCTGATGATGATGCGCGCACTCTCTTGGTATGGGATGTTGTCATGGGGGTTCACCCCTGCTTGGTTCTCGGTGAAGAAGACGGGGTTTGCCATCTTCCCGATGTCGTGGTAAAGGGCGCCTGTACGTACCAAGAGGCTGTCTGCCCCGATCTTGTTGGCGATTTCCGACGCGAGGTTGCCCACGGTAAAAGAGTGTTGGAACGTACCCGGAGCTATCTCGCTCAGGTTGCGCAGCAAGCCACGGTTGGTATTGGCGAGTTCAAAGAGCGTGACATTGGAGATAAACCCGAATGCCTTTTCTATGACGTACATCAGGGGGTATGCCAGCAGGAGCAAGATGCCGTTGACTATGAAATATGAGAATGTGTCCTTGTCGATGTCCGCCCAGTCATATCCCTGCATCAATTGGATGGCGAAATAAATCACCGAGGTGGCGATGGTCACGAGGATCGCCGTCTTGAACAACTGCGCCCGGCTGGACAGTTCACGCAGGGAATAGATGGCGACCAACCCTGCCACCAACTGGATGATGATAAACTCATATTGGTATTTGACGGCTGCCGCGCAGATGAGTACCATCACGAGATGGGTGACGAATGCCGTGCGCGAGTCAAGGAATACATGGATGAAGATGGGAACCATCGCAAACGGCAGGATGTAGATGCTGAAGAAGTTGTGCGACACCATCAATGACACGAGGATGGGGAAGATGATGATGAGCGAGTAGAGCATCAAGATACTCCTTAGCTTGTTGAAATAGCCTCGATGGAAAAGGATGAGGTAGAGGGTGAAAAGCAGGATTAGAGTCAATACATAGACAATCTGCCCACTCAATGTGTTGTTGATCTTGGGGTTTGAGTCGGTCAACCTTTTCGTTTCCCGTTCCCAGGAATTGAGTACCAAGTAGGTATGCTCGTCAACGATGTCGCCTCGGTCCACGATTTTCTGCCCACTGAGGACCAGTCCACTGGCTTGGGATATGCCGCTGAGGATGTCGTTCAGCTCTGTCTGGCTCCGTTCCTTGTCATAGATGAGGTTGGGTTCGATGTAATTGTTGAGGTTGCATCGTTGCAATAGCTGCCGTTGTGGTGCGAGTCTCTCGTCTTGGAACAATTGCTCGTAAGCCGAAAGTGCGGAATATACTTGGTTTATCCGCATGTTAGCCGCTTGCTTGGCGGTCACGATGCGAATCATGTTAAGAGTGTCCTTGTAGAGCTTGTTGTAATCGGGCGTGTCCATGATGCCCGTTTGGTAGAAGTGGTGCAACCGCTCATAGATGATTCCCTTATAGGCTGGGGGCAGGTCTGGAATGCCGTCTGCGAAGTCGTTAAAGAATTTCTGCACGGCTTTCTTCTCCACATCCTTGTCATAATTATAATAAGGTATAAACGATTTTGTCAAGGAGTCCTGCTCCGCCTTGATGGCTTCGTCGGTCTTGAAGATGGGGAAGTCGAAGTTGGCTATCAGTGACCCATACATCCATGGCTTTCCCACGTCGTATCTAAACATGCCACCCTCATTCCTGGGAAGGAACCAAACGATGAGTGCCACGGTGATGAATACCAATGATATTTGCGTGATGGCATTTCTCCAGTAATGATTGTTAGATGAGTTGGGTATATCCATTTAGTCACTGTTTATAGCTTTCATTTTGCGAAAATACCAAAAAAAGATAGAAAACTCAAAAAAAAGTATTATTTTTGCAAAAATTTTTGTTTTGAGAAGGATTATCATTGGTTTTGTCCTTCCAATATAATAGTTGACATTTATGGAGGAGAGAAGAGTAAGGGTGCGCTTTGCACCCAGTCCTACTGGGCCTTTGCACATAGGAGGAGTTCGCACAGCACTTTATAATTACTTGTTTGCCCGCCAACATGGAGGCGACTTTGTGTTCAGGGTTGAAGACACTGACTCCAACCGCTTCGTCCCCGGGGCAGAGGATTATATCATCGAGTCGTTCCGTTGGTTAGGAATCAAGTTTGATGAGGGGGTGAGCTTTGGCGGCAAGCACGGTCCCTATCGTCAGAGCGAGCGACGGGCTATTTACAAGAAATATGTGGACCAGCTCTTGGCTGATGGCAAGGCATATATCGCCTTTGACACCCCCGAAGAGTTGGAGGCGAAACGCAATGAGATTCAGAACTTCCAATACGATGCCCGTACAAGGTTGCAGATGAGCAATTCCTTGACCTTGGATGCCGCAGAGGTGCAGCGTCGCATCAACGATGGGGAACAATATGTGGTGCGTTTCATGGTGATGCCGGGGCAGGAAGTGCATGTCCATGACCTGATTCGTGGCGATGTCTTCATCAAGAGTGACATCATCGACGACAAGGTTCTCTATAAGAGTGCCGACGAATTGCCCACCTATCATCTTGCCAACATCGTGGACGACCACCTCATGGAGATTACCCATGTCATCCGTGGAGAGGAATGGCTGCCCAGCTCACCGTTGCATGTGTTGCTCTATGAGGCGTTTGGCTGGCAAGACACCATGCCCGCTTTCGCTCATCTTCCCTTGTTGTTGAAGCCCGAGGGCAAGGGCAAATTGAGCAAGCGCGACGGCGATAGGCTTGGGTTCCCCGTGTTTCCCTTGGAATGGCACGACCCCAAGACGGGCGAGGTGTCAAGCGGTTTCCGTGAGAGCGGCTATTTCCCCGAGGCTGTCATCAACTTCTTAGCGTTGTTGGGATGGAATCCCGGCACCGAGCAAGAGCTGTTTTCGCTCGATGAGTTGGTGGGGGCATTTGACATCAGCCGTTGTTCCAAGGCTGGTGCGAAGTTTGATTATCAAAAGGGCATTTGGTTCAACCATGAGTATATCCTTCGTAAGGACAGTTCGGAGATAGCCAAGTTGTTTGCGCCTATCGTTGCCAACAACGGCATTGACGAGTCGATGGAACGTGTCACACAGGTGGTTGCGATGATGAAGGACCGCGTGAACTTCGTCAAGGAGTTGTGGCCTCTTTGCTCATTCTTTTTCATTCCGCCAACCGAATATGACGAGAAGACCGTCAAGAAACGTTGGAAGGAGTATTCCGCCCAGCAGATGTCGGAACTGGCAGAGGTGCTTTCCAGTATCGACGACTTCACGGTGGAGGGTCAAGAGCCAGTCGTCATGCAATGGGTAGAAAGCAAGGGCTATAAGCTTGGTGACGTGATGAATGCCTTCCGCCTTGCCCTTGTGGGCATTGGCAAGGGGCCTGGTATGTTCGACATCTCCGCATTCTTAGGCAAGGAGGAGACCCTGCGCCGTTTGCAACGTGCCATAGAAATATTGAAATAAGGAATGTATCAGTTAGCGATTTACTTGTATCTATGTGGAGTGGCCATCGCCAGCCTTTTCAATAAGAAGGTAAGGACGATGTGGCGCGGCGAGCGTCAGGCTCTTCGCATCCTCAAGGAGAAGGTGAATCCTAACGCCCAGTATGTCTGGTTCCATGCCGCATCGCTTGGCGAGTTTGAGCAAGGGCGGCCATTGATGGAACGTTTAAGGAAGGTGCATCCCGAATACAAGATCCTCTTGACGTTCTTTTCGCCATCGGGATATGAGGTGCGTAAGAACTACGAGGGAGCGGACATCGTTTGTTACCTCCCCCTTGACACCATCCGCAACTCGCGTCGCTTCCTTCGTGCCGTGCGTCCTTGCATGGCTTTCTTCATCAAGTATGAGTTTTGGTACAACTATCTGCATATCCTCAAGCACCGCAACGTACCCGTGTATAGTGTTTCGAGCATCTTCCGTCCCGACCAGATATTCTTTAGATGGTATGGACGGCAGTATTCATTTGTTTTGAAATGCTTTACTCGCTTCTTCGTGCAAAACGAATACAGCAAGGAATTGTTGGCAAAGATTGGCATCACGAATGTCGATGTGGTGGGCGATACCCGCTTCGATAGGGTGGCACAAATCAAGGAGGCTGCCAGGCAATTGCCGCTCGTGTCAGCGTTCAAGGGTGATGCACAGGTGTTTGTGGCGGGGTCGAGTTGGCCTCCCGATGAGGACATCTTCATCCCGTTCTTCAACGAACATAAGGATTGGAAAATGATTATTGCGCCTCATGTAATTGGCGAAGACCACTTGCGGCAGATAGAGTCGAAGGTAGCAGGAAAGGTTGTGCGCTATACCCAAGCAACGCAAGAAAACGTGAAAGATGCCGATTGCCTCATCATCGATTGCTTCGGCCTCCTTTCGAGCGTCTACCAGTATGGCGAGGTGGCGTACGTGGGCGGCGGCTTTGGCGTGGGAATCCACAATGTGTTGGAGGCGGCGGTGTGGGATATGCCCGTCATCTTCGGACCCAACAACCAGCGGTTCCAAGAGGCGCAGCGGTTGAAGGCGGTTGGCGGGGGCTTTGAGATAGCCTCTGAGGATGACTTCCGTCGCGTGATGTCCTCTTTCATGAACGACCCTTCTGCCCTTGCCCACGCCAGTAGCGAGGCAGGGCGGTATGTGCAAAGCCTCGTTGGTGTGACAGAAAAGATATTGAAGTTGATTGGTCTTATTGGTTGAGGGAGTCCAATAAGGTGTTGATGGTGTCTTTTACCCGTCTTGCCGATGTGCGTAGGATGGTATCCTCATCCGCTCCTTGTTTTCCCATGTACACATGGTGATTGGTGTTTCGCATTTCACTCTTGATGGGAATGCGGGCAGAGAAATGGTATTCATGTATTCCCGTGGCGCGGTAAATGTCAAGGATATTGTTTTCATTGACCCCACATCCTGCCATGATGGCAATCCTTCCGTCTGCCTGTCTCTCCAAATCCCGCAACAAGGAAACGCCCGCGAGGGCGTTGGGCTGCTGTCCAGAGGTCAATACGCGGTCGAATCCCAATTCTATCAATTGCTCCAAGGCTCTTTCGGGATGTTGGCAATGGTCGAAGGCACGGTGGAATGTCACGCCCATCCCTTTGGCTGATGCCAAGAGACGGGCATTCTTTTCCATGTCAATCTCCCCATCTGCCGTCAGGCAACCCAGCACCACGCCGTCAACACCCATTTGTCTGCACATCTCAATGTCCGTCTCCATCCGCTCCAACTCAAGGGGAGAATAGAGGAAGTCGCCACCTCGCGGGCGGATGATGACATGGAGTAGGGTGGAGGAGAGCAACTTTCGTGCTTGCCGAATCTCCCCATACGACGGCGTTGTGCCACCCTCGGGGATGCCGGCGCATAGCTCCACGCGGTCGGCATCGCCCTCCTGTGCCGCCAAGCAACTCTCCACGCTGTTGGCGCAGACCTCAAAAAGGAACGTTTTTTTCTCCATGCCTCTCTATAATTGTGCCCTCCATGTCTTGTCAAACCATTGGCGTTGCTTAAACCAAGCCTCCTTTGCCTGAATGGCATGGCTGCGAAGCAATGCGAAATCTACGTCCAGGGCATAGATTCGGTCAATGGGATGGCTACCTGAAAGGTCGTACATGCCGTGCCAACCATTGTCGATGAAGGGCGTATCGCCACCATTCACCATCGTGCAATATTTCGGGGTGTTTAGGTATGTGCCGTCTAAAACCACTGATATGCTCCAGAAGTAAGCACTCATGGCAGTCGATGAAATCTCCCGGTCACGCGACACCCTGTCACGGATGCTGGTCTTGCACTGGATGCAACCGAAACAATAGGTCTTGCTATCGTTCTCACATACAGCAAAAAGGTCGAAGTTGTCAGTATTCACTTGCTCTTTTAACCAACTGATATCCCTCACCTCATTCGACAACTCGCCCGCTTTCAATAATATGTTGAGGTCTTTCTGCAAAATGAAACGGATGGAAGTGCCGTGGAAAGAGAGGGAAGCTATATCCTTTGTCATATATTCAAAAGCATGTCCAGACGCAGCCTTCCAACTTTGTGCTGCCGAAATGGCATTCGCAACAATTTCGGGATCGCTGATTCCAGACTTGCGATATAGATGTGCTTTGTAAATAGAGTTCCACAACAAAGGAATATCATTTGGAAACAACAACCTACCATCTGTCATTGTAACTTTGATAGCTTCGAGTTGGGCTATGTTCTCAATGTCTTTTCTTTTATTTTCGGATATAGTGTTCTTTTGTGACTTCTTGATGGTCTCAATATCTAATCTCTCTCTTGTCTGATTGAACACTTCATTATAACGAGTCTTGCTATATTCAAAGATTTTTTCTTCCTTACTCATTGCAATATCTATTTAAAATGTTGCTAATGTTCATTCCCCAAGCATAAGCCAAAAGCGGAGGTACGGCATCGCCAATCTGTTCGTATTTATCTTGTACATTCCTATTGTCATGCGAAACAGAATAGGGACCACAAAAATAATATGTGTCGGGAAAAGACTGCAAACGTGCGCATTCTCTTACGGTGAGAGCCCTATCTTGTGTGGGGTGGATATTCTCGTCAAGGCAATGACTTGTAACGGTCAATGCTGGCTTATCTTCTTCAAGCCTAATGTTTCTTTTAGCAAATATTTTCTTCGGTAATACTTTCTTCTCTTGTAACTTGCATATTTCGTTTGGGCTTAAACGCTCAAACAAGCTCTTAACTCCTTCACCTGGGCGAATCATAGCAAACCTTTTTAAAGTTTCCTTTTTATGGCGCATGGGAAAATGGTTGACAATTTTCTCTCCGTCAAAGCCCTCACGATTCCAGAATTGTAGATTACGCATAAGTTTTGAATAATTCGATTCTTCGTCGGTATACTCTGTTCCATATCTGTCCGAATTAGGAACAACGATTGGTAATCCAGCTAACGCATCGCCCACGGTTACTGGTTTCTGGTGTGTTGGGGTGGGAACTGACAGTTCCCATTTGTTAAATCTCGATGCCAAGATGAAATAACGGACACGTTTTTGTGGCACACCAAAATCTACTGCACTCAACTTTACCTCAATATAGTTCCCATATCCAGCATCTTCCAATTCTTGTTTCAACACATCGATAATTAAAGTCGAGTCGTCAACAGCAACGGTCTTGGATAAAATACCAGGCACATTTTCAAAAAGAATCATTTTTGCTTTAGACAATTTGGCAATCCTTATTCCCTCTCTGAAAAGGAATTGTCGGTCATCATAGAAAGAACGTGAAGTTGTTCCTGCATTGCTGAAAGTCTCACAAGGCATTCCTGATGTTACCAAGTCCACACCCTCTTCGGGAATGTATTTCTCAATATCCTCTTTCTTTACATTCCTAATATCAGAGTGAATGACATGCACTTCGGGATGGTTATATTGGTAAGTTTCGCAACAACTTTTGATGTATTCAATTGCCACAAGTGTTTTGAATCTGGCAGCATGAAGACCTGTGCAGATTCCACCAGGTCCAGCGAAACAGTCTATATGTGTGAATTGTTTTGACATACATGAAGTGTTGTGTGCAAAATTACATAAAAAAATTAAATGAATCGTTTACATGACACAAAAAACACATGTCATATAGATGATTATTTCATAAAAACACTTAAACATCTTCAGTAACGATTCAAAATGAACGAACAATATTTTACATAGAAAGCCTGAAAGGCTGGTAAGACTACAGGCGGGGGTGTAACCCCCGTAAATGAAGGCGAAGGCTATCAAATATAGCCCTGACGGGGCGACAGAGTATTCTTTCACCCTTTTAGGGTTTGTTCTCCCACACTCTTTCTATCGGGGGTTACACCCCCGCCTGTAGTCTTATTGCCCCGTCGGGGCTAATATACCATATTATCTTTGCACATTTACTACATGTGTAGCAAACGACAGGCAATCTTTTATCCGTTTCAATCCCTCCATCAACCTCTTGCGCGGGCAGGCGATGTTGATGCGGATAAATCCCTCGCCCGCCTCCTTGCCATACATCGTGCCACTATTCACCCAGACTTTACCCTTTTTCAATAATAAGGCTTCGAGGTCGTTGGACATCATTCCCGTGGCGGTAATGTCCACCCAAACGAGGTATGTCCCTTCGAGTTTAAACACCTTCAGTTCGGGCATGTATAGCTTGAAATACGATGTCAGGGAGGTGTAGTTGTCGTAAAGATACTCGTTCAGCTCTGCCAACCATGGTTTCCCCTCATTGTATGCCGCTTGTAGGGCAATCACGCCAAAGGGGTTCACGTCGCATACCTCGTTGATATTGATGGCGCGATTGATGCGTTGGCGAATGTCGGGGTTGCTACTGATGATGTTCGCAATCTGCAACCCCGCGATGTTGAATGCCTTGGATGGCGAGTTGCAGGTGATACTGTTCTCTTGGCATTCCCTTGAGATGGAGGCGAAGGGTGTGAAGTGATGGCCGGGCATCACCAGTTCGCAATGGATTTCATCGGCGATGACCTTCACGCCATGCCGCATACAGATGTCGTTCATCATTCGCAACTCGTCCACCGTCCATACCCTTCCCGCAGGGTTGTGGGGATTGCAGAGGAGGAATAGTTTCACTCGCGGGTCAGAGACCTTCTCCTCAAAGTCCTCGAAGTCAATGCCGTAGGTCAACTCTTCCCCGTCTTTATAAACTGACAAAGGCGACTCCGCCACCTCGCAACCATTGTTGCGGATGCTGGAGAAGAAGCAGTTGTAGACGGGTGTCTGCACCAATACCTTGTCGATAGGCTTGGTTAGTGCCTTGATGACGGCAGAGATGGCGGGTACGACACCCGAAGTATAGATAATCCACTCACGTTGGATGGTCCAGTCGTGGCATCGTTGAAACCAAGCGACGATGCTGTCATAATAGGATGGAGGCACATGCGTGTAGCCAAAAACGCCATGTTCCACCCGCTCACGCAGCGCATTGATGATACACGGGGCGGTGGGGAAATCCATGTCTGCTACCCATAGGGGGATAATATCCTCCTCTTCCGCCTCATCCCATTTCACGCAATTGGTGTGGCGGCGAGTAATCATCTGGTCGAAGTTATATGCTGCTGTTGCCATAAAGCTGTTTCTATATAGATGTCTTTTTACGCTCTTCAATCATGCAATTGGCGGGCTGGCGGATGTTCTCGTCAATGGTCACCGAGCCAATTTCATCGGCTACGATATGTCCCGAGGTGGGGTTTTTGATGTTGGTGACGGCACCGCGGATGTCTGCCTGTACGGTGGAATACTCAAACACGCGATCGCAAGCCTTGTCAAACGTGCAGTTCTCCAACACCAAGTTGTCGGCATAACACAACAATTGCTCGCCCGCAAGGTGGCAATTCACCAACCTGACGTTCTTCGAGTGCCATGCCAAATACTCGCCATCGAGCCATGAATCATAGATGGTGACATTCTCGCACTCCCAGAACGAGTCTTTCGTGACGATCTTGGCATGGTGGATCTCCACGTCCTTGCAGTATTGGAACACATATTTGGCGTCGGAATCCAGCCCATCGACATAGATGTTGTTGCTGAACATAAAGGGATAGGTGCCGCCTCGCAGCACTAAGTTCTTGGCACGGATGCCGTCCACGCGCCAGAAAGTCTCGTCTGCATCGTTGATGGTGACATTCTCCAACTCCAGGTTTTTCATCTCCCGGAAGAACTTGGGACCGTCAATGACGCAGTCTTTCATCTTCATGTCGGTGGAATACCATACGGCAGAACGGCTGCCGGGGGCAAAATAACAATTCGTGATGACGCTTCCATCCACGTGCCACCACGGGTATTTGCCGTAAAAATGGCAATGGTCGGCCTCGATGTTCGTACATTCCTTGATGCCCGATTCGCCGTCGGTAATGGTGACATTCTCTAATCTCAGGTCGTGCGACTCAAACAGGGGACGCTCGCCCCCAAATTCCTTATTCTTGATGATTTCCATGATGCTTTTCCTCAAAACATTGATTGCAAATAGTATGCCAACAAATCCATTGCATGGGGATTTGTCAATAAAAAGTCACGAAACAGCCCTCCGTGGTTGCGTTATTTGCCACCAACCCCTGTCTTGGTCGAAATGATGGCAGTTTTTGGGCTTTTCGTAAAATGCTGAATGTCAGTGTCTTATGAAAAAGAGGGGGCATCTGCCCCCGATAAATGTGGCATTTTAACATTTTTTCTGTGGCATCCGTGTGCAATAAATGCCACATCCGTAACAGATAACTGCCACATCCGCGCCCGATAAATGCCGCCCAAAAAATGTTAAAGGCATATTTCCGACACCGATGGAGGGTGAAAGGAGGCGGATTTAACACCGCTTAACTACTCTTTCGAGCATTTTCCCGACGGTTGTTTTGTCAACATTTTTCTATCCTTTTTTCGTGTATTTCGGGAAATTTATTTATTTTTGCCAAATAGTAAACATAAATGGAGAAAACATGAAAAATAAAAGGAAATCATTATTAGGAATGTGCCTACTCGTGGCATTGACGACAGGGGCACAGACGAAAGACGGAGGCATCTCCCCGCAAATGCTGCAACAGATGGAGAAAACGTATGCCGCAAACCCCGCCAACAAGGCTTTGTTCAACGCCTTGGCAGCCAATTCCATCGACAACCTCGCCAAGAACTTCGCCAACGAGGGTGCAGTGGACAACACGTTCAGCCACGAGACACCCAAGCAGTCTATCCATGACCAGAAGTCGTCGGGGCGGTGCTGGATGTTTTCCGGGTTGAATGTGCTACGCGCCAACTTCGCCAAGAAGCACAATGACACGCTCTCGGTGGAGTTTTCACACGACTACCTCTTCTTCTATGACCAGTTGGAGAAGGCCAACCTCATGCTGCAAGGCGTGATCGACCATGCCAACAAGCCCATCGACGACCAACGGGTGCAGTTCTTCTTCCACTATCCCATTGGCGACGGTGGCACCTTCTGTGGCGTTGCCGACCTTGCCGAGAAATATGGGTTGGTGCCAAAGAGTGCGCAATTAGAGACATTCTCTGCCGAAAGCACCAGCCGCGCCTCGCGCCTCATTGCCAGTAAGTTGCGCGAGTTTGGGCTGGAGTTGCGCGACATGGTGGCCAACAAGAAGAAAGACAATGCCATCCAGGCGCGAAAAGGCGAGATGCTCGGCACCATATACAACATGCTCTGCCTCACCCTGGGCGAGCCAGTGAAGAAGTTTACCTATACCTTCACCGACAAGAACGGCAAGGCTGTGGGCGAGAGCCGCACGTTCACGCCAAAGGAATTTTACCAGGAGACGGTGGGCGGGCCGCTCAATGGCACGTTCATCATGGTGATGAACGACCCGCGCCGACCCTATTACAAGACATTCGAGGTGGAATATGACCGCCACGTCTATGACGGTCACAACTGGAAATACCTCAACCTGCCGATGGAAGACATCGCCCAGCTCGCCATCGCCTCCATCAAGGACGGGCGCAAACTCTACACCAGTTACGACGTGGGTAAGCAATTGGACCGTAAGCGTGGCTATCTTGACACTGAGAACTATGACTATGAGTCGCTCTTCGGAACGACCTTCGGCATGGACAAGGCACAGCGTATCGCCACGTTTGACAGCGGTTCGACACACGCCATGACGCTTACGGCGGTGGACCTTGACGAACAAGGCAACCCCAAGAAGTGGAAGGTGGAGAACTCATGGGGCGCATCGAGTGGCGCGAATGGCTATCTCATCATGACTAACCGCTGGTTTAACGAGTATTTCTTCCGCCTCGTGGTGGACAAGCAATATGTCCCTGCCGAGACTTTGGAGCAGTATAACCAGAAGCCAACCATGGTGATGCCCGAAGACCCCTTGTTCCAAGAGGATGAGTGACAAGGCATTGTTGGGGTGTCTTTTTGGCAATTCAATTTGCAAGGATATGAGACGAAGGGGTTTGACGGTGTTTCTGGCCTTCGCCATCCCATGGATGGGTTTGGCGCAAGGGGAGTGGAAACTCGTATGGTGTGATGAGTTTAATGCCAACGGGAGTTACGACCGTGACGTGTGGGAGCCTGAACGGGGCTTTGTGAGAAACCATGAGGCGCAGTGGTACCAAGGCGAGAATGCCTATTGCCAAGACGGATGTCTTATCATAGAGGCACGACAGGAAAAGAGAGACAATCCCATTTACGAAAGAGGGAATAACGATTGGCGGAAGAGTAGGAAACACATTGAATACACCTCTGCATCGCTCACCACCCGCAGGAGCTTCTCTTTCACTTACGGAAGGATGGAGGTGAGGGCGAAGATTCCCACGGCGGGCGGTGCCTGGCCTGCCATCTGGCTGCTGGGAAAGGGCATGGAATGGCCGTCATGTGGGGAGATTGACGTGATGGAATACTATCGCATCGACGGTGTGCCGCATATCCTGGCGAATGCCTGTTGGGGCAATGACCGTCATTTTGATGCCGTGTGGAACAGCAAGCGCATCCCTTTCTCCCACTTTACCGACAAGGACAAACAATGGGCAGAGAAATTTCATCTGTGGAGGATGGATTGGACACCCCGTTCCATCAGCATCTATTTGGACGATGAGTTGCTCAATGAGATTCCTTTGAGTGAAACCGTCAATGGCTCTATTGGTCAACATAAAAATCCCTTTCATGCCCCACAATACATTTTGCTCAACTTAGCGATAGGTGGGGACAATGGTGGAAAGATTGACGATGCGAGTATGCCCATGCGGTATGAGATTGACTATGTGCGCGTTTATCAACGCCAGGAACGCCCGTGGAATCGGGTTCGCACGGTGCCAAGAGACTCGATTGTACTGAGCGACCCGTGCATCCTCGCCGACTCTGCCACCCAAACCTATTACATGACCGGTACGGGCGGCAGGCTCTATACCAGCAAAGACCTTAACCAATGGACGGGTCCATACAACGTGGTGAGGCACGATACAGCATCGTGGATGGGGCGACGACCAGCCATCTGGGCGGCAGAACTCCATCAATATAAGGGCAAATACTACTATTTTGCCACGTTTACTAATGAAAGCATCAAGATAGACACCGTGCGAGGGAATGTCATCCCACGCAGGGCAAGTCATATTCTCGTCAGCGAGAAGCCCGCCGGCCCATACGTTCCCATGGCGGACGATACGTATTTACCTGCCACCCAACCTACTCTCGATGGTACGTTCTGGGTAGACAAAGACGGTCTGCCCTATATGGTTTATTGTGGAGAATGGTTGCAGAATTGGAACGGCACCATCGAGAAAATCCAACTGAAACCCGACCTGAGTGGGTCTATCGGGGAGGGGAAAATTCTCTTTAGGGCATCCGACTCGCCGTGGAGCAGGGAAGTGGAGAATGGGATGGTGAAGCCCAACAAGGTGACTGATGGCCCTTACTTGTTCCGCACAGGAACAGGGAGGTTGGGAATGATATGGACCAGTTGGGTGGATGATGTCTACACACAGGGTGTCGCCTATAGTGAGAGCGGCACACTCGACGGACCTTGGACGCAAGAGCCGCTGCCCATCACCCCACCGAATTTCGGGCATGGCATGTTGTTCAAGACATTACAAGGCCAATGGATGATGTCGGTGCATAGCCACAAGAATAACAATGGCCGCTACCATCGCGTCCCGCACTTGTTTGAAGTGGACTTGTCTGGTGATAAGTTGGTGGTAGGGAAGATGGTTCCCGTCAAGGAGGTGGCTCCTTAAAAAAAGGGGTAAACCTTCGTTATTCTCCATGTTTTACCGTATCTTTGCAGAAAATTTGGATTAACATGATATTTTTCTTTCAGACAAAAGCCGATAGCATCATCGCTACGGAAATCAATCACACCCCCAATCAAGAAGAAATAGACGCGCTTTGCTGGCTTTATGGCGACGCTACACCCGTGGAGAACACAAGCTTGGAAGGTTTTTATGTGGGACCTCGCCGTGAGATGGTCACCCCTTGGAGCACCAATGCCGTTGAGATTACCCAAAACATGGGGCTCAATGGCATTTTGCGTATAGAGGAGTATTTCCCCGTGGAGTCGGCAGATGCCGAGCATGACCCTATGTTGCAACGGATGTACAATGGCTTGAACCAGGAAGTGTTTACCGTCAAGTTGCAACCCGAACCCATCAAATATATTGATGACATCGATGGGTATAACGAACAGGAGGGCCTTGCCTTGTCGGCTGAAGAGATCGCCTACCTTCATGATGTGGAGAGGCAAAACGGACGCAAACTGACAGACTCCGAGATTTTCGGCTTCGCCCAGATTAACTCGGAGCATTGCCGCCACAAGATTTTCGGCGGCACGTTTATCATCGACGGTGAGGAAAAGGAGTCTTCCCTCTTTGCGATGATTAAGCGAACCACCCAGGAGAATCCCAACAAGATATTGTCTGCGTATAAGGATAATGTGGCTTTCGCCAAGGGACCTGTGGTCGAACAGTTTGCCCCAAAAGACCAAACCACAAGCGATTGGTTTGAGGTGAAGGAGATAGAGAGCGTCATCTCCTTGAAAGCGGAGACACATAACTTCCCAACGACGGTGGAGCCATTTAACGGCGCAGCCACAGGTACGGGCGGCGAGATCCGTGACCGTATGGGCGGCGGCGTAGGCTCGTGGCCTATTGCCGGCACGGCGGTTTATATGACCGCCTATCCGCGGGTTTGTGATGAGGGTGGTTCTCGTTCATGGGAGCAGCTCCTACCTGTTCGTGAGTGGCTGTATCAGTCTCCCGAGCAGATATTAATTAAGGCATCCAATGGTGCGAGCGACTTCGGCAATAAGTTTGGGCAACCGCTGATTTGTGGTTCCGTGTTGACGTTTGAGCATCAAGAGGAGGGCGAGCCGTTATACGCCTACGACAAGGTGATTATGTTGGCGGGCGGTGTTGGTTATGGCACCCGCCGTGACTGCTTGAAGAAAGAGCCGCAGAAAGGGAACAAGGTGGTCGTGGTAGGTGGCGATAATTACCGCATCGGCCTTGGCGGCGGCAGCGTGTCGTCGGTAGATACGGGTCGCTATTCCAATGGCATCGAGCTGAATGCCGTGCAACGCGCCAACCCCGAGATGCAGAAACGAGCCTACAACTTGGTAAGGGCTTTGGTGGAGTCGGATGACAATCCCGTGGTGAGCATCCATGACCACGGCAGCGCAGGACACTTGAATTGCCTCAGCGAGTTGGTGGAAGAATGTGGCGGCAGCATTGACATGGAGAAGTTGCCCATCGGCGACCAGACCCTTTCCGCCAAGGAGGTCATTGCCAATGAGAGCCAGGAGCGCATGGGATTGCTCATTGACGAGAAACATATCGACCGCGTGCGGAAGATTGCCGAGCGTGAACGCGCACCGCTCTATGTGGTGGGAGAGACCACTGGCGATGCCCATTTCTCTTTCGTCCAAGGCGACGGAAAGAAGCCCTTTGACCTCGACGTGGCGCAGATGTTCGGGCATTCGCCCAAGACCATCATGCGCGATAATACCGTGGAAAGGCATTACCAAGACGTGGAATACGACCCTGCGAGACTGCAAGAATATGTCAGGCGGGTGCTACAGATGGAGGCAGTGGCATGTAAGGACTGGCTCACCAATAAAGTGGACCGCTCGGTGACGGGGCGGATTGCCCGCCAGCAATGCCAAGGGCAAATCCAGTTGCCCCTGTCGGATTGTGGCGTGGTCGCCCTTGACTATCGTGGGATGAGAGGCATTGCCACGGCCATCGGCCATGCCCCGCAGGCGGGGTTGGCGTCACCGGCGGCAGGAAGTGTCCTCTCTGTGGCGGAGTCGCTCACCAATATCGTATGGGCACCGTTGGCAGATGGCCTCAAGAGCGTGTCATTGTCTGCCAACTGGATGTGGCCTTGCCGTTCACAGGAGGGTGAGGATGCCCGTCTGTATGCTGCCGTGCAAGCCTTGTCAGACTTCTGCCTGTCCATCCATGTCAATGTTCCTACGGGTAAGGACTCGCTCTCGATGTCGCAACAATATCCCAATGGCGAGAAAGTCATATCGCCGGGAACGGTCATCGTCAGTGCCGGTGGCGAGGTGTCGGACGTGAAGAAGGTGGTGTCGCCCGTATTGGTCAACGACAAGAATGCGTCCATCTATCACATCGACTTCTCTTTCGACCGGCAGCGGCTTGGCGGTAGTGCCTTTGCCCAGAGCCTTGGCAAGGTGGGCGACGATGTGCCTACAGTGAGTAATGCCGACTATTTCGTGGATTGCTTCAACGCCATTCAGGAGTTGATTCGCCGTGGATGGATTCTGGCGGGACACGACATTTCCGCCGGAGGCATGATTACCACGTTATTGGAAATGTGCTTTGCCAACAAGGAGGGTGGCATGAAAATCAACCTTTATGACATGGCAAGCGAAGACATCGTGAGAACACTCTTCGCCGAAAACCCCGGTGTCATCATCCAAGTAAGCGATGACCATAAGTTTGACTTCCGCGAATACATGGAAGACGTGGGTGTGGGGTTTGCCAAGATCGGCTTCCCGACACCATCCACACGTTCCCTCGTCGTCAAGAATGGAGAGCAGGAATACACCTTCGACATCGATGAGTTGCGTGACTGCTGGTATAAGACCTCGTACCTCCTCGACCGCAAGCAGAGCATGAATGGGATGGCAGGGGAACGTTTCGCCAACTATAAGCGGCAACCGCTCGAAATGGTCTTCAATAGGAGCTTTACGGGAAGGTTCTCCCAATATGGCCTGATGAGGAAACGACCTGACCGCAGCAAGACGGCAAAGGCTGCCATCATCCGCGAGAAAGGCACCAACGGCGACCGCGAGATGGCATACTCGTTGTATCTGGCGGGATTCGATGTGAAAGATGTGACGATGACCGACCTTATCAGCGGGCGCGAGACGTTAGATGAGGTCAACATGGTTGTCTTCTGTGGGGGATTCTCCAATTCCGATGTCCTCGGCTCTGCCAAGGGATGGGCTGGCGCATTCCTCTATAATCCCAAGGCGAAGGAAGCCCTCGACAGGTTCTATGCCCGCGAAGACACCCTCTCCCTCGGCATCTGCAACGGGTGCCAGTTGATGGTGGAGCTGGGATTGGTAGGCGAGGGGATGCAGATGGCCCACAATGTCTCACGCAAGTTTGAGAGTGCTTTTGTTACAGTTAAGATTCCGCAAAACGACAGCGTGATGTTCGGGAGTCTCAGCGGCAACAAGCTTGGCATCTGGGTTGCCCATGGGGAAGGACGTTTCTGCTTGCCTGCCCCTGAGAGTGAATACAACATCATTGCCAAGTATCTGTATCATGAATACCCTGGCAACCCCAACGGCAGCAACTATGACGTGGCGGGCATCTGCTCCGCCGACGGTCGCCACCTCGCCATGATGCCTCACTTGGAACGCGCCATCTTCCCGTGGCAGAATGCCTGGTATCCCGCAAGGCGCAAGAACGACGAGGTGACACCGTGGATAGAGGCATTCGTCAATGCCCGGAAATGGATTAGCATGAGATTAAAAATGAAAAATGAAAGGTGAAAGATGAAATTTTGAACAATTTTGAATGTTATTTTGAATGGATTTCTGCACGAAGTGCACGATATAGTGTCGCCTACGGCGAGAAATTCCACAAAATCCATCTCAAAATCCCACAAAATTCATTCTTCCATCTTCAATGTTTAATGTATAATGTTTAGTGTTTAGTGTTTAGTGGTTTTTACTGGTCTTCATTCAAGACATTTTTCAAGATAGGCGCATTCACCCTCGGTGGCGGCTATGCCATGATTCCCATCATCCAGGCGGAGGTGGTGGACAAGAAGAAATGGATCGACAAGGAGGAGTTTCTCGACCTCATAGCCATCGCACAGAGTTGTCCGGGAGTGTTTGCCATCAATATCAGCACGTTCATCGGCTACAAGATGCGCAAGGAGCCGGGGGCGATCTGCTCGGCTCTCGGCACGGCGTTGCCCTCCTTCCTCATCATCCTGCTCATCGCCATGGTGCTGCATCGCTTCATCGACATGCCGTGGGTGGCCGCCATGTTCAATGGCATACGCCCCGCCGTGGTGGCATTGATTGCCGTACCCACGTTCACGCTCGCCAAGAGTGCGCATATCACCCTGGCAAACTGCTGGATTCCCATCATCTCTGCCCTGCTCATCTGGGCAATGCACGTCAACCCCGTCTTCATCATCGTCGCCGCAGGTTTAGGTGGCTACATTTATGGCAAATTCCTAAAAGACTGATAATCCATGATATTCTTATATCTCTTTATCACATTCTTCGAGATAGGGCTATTTGGCTTCGGCGGCGGCTATGGCATGTTGTCGCTCATACAGACCGAGACCGTCGTGCATCACCAGTGGCTCACGTCGGCAGAGTTTACCAACATCGTCGCCGTCTCGCAGATGACACCGGGTCCCATCGGCATCAACTCAGCCACCTATTGCGGCTACGCCGCCGCGCAACATGCGGGCTATTCGGGCATGATGGCAGTCCTCGGCTCCGCCGTCGCCACGTTTGCCCTCGTCTTGCCCTCGCTCATCCTGATGATCCTCATCAGCAAGATGTTCCTCAAGCATGTCAACTCGCCCATCGTCAAGAGCGTCTTTGAGGGATTGCGCCCCGCCGTGGTGGGGCTGCTAGCGGCGGCGACCCTGCTCCTGATGAACGGCGACAACTTCTACTCATGGGCGCAAGAGCCGTGGAAATTCTGCGTCTGCGTCTTCATCTTCCTCGCCACTTTCGTTGGAACTATGTTCATGAAGATCAACCCCATCAGAATGATTGGCTATGCGGCGTTTGCTGGTTTGCTTCTGCTTTATTAGCGTCATGGTGGACGCGATGGCGCAAGGCAACTATCGCCCGCGCCCCATGAGGTCTTTCACTACCGATACAGCGATGGTGCATGATCCCGTGATGGCATTCGAGGATGGTACGTATTATATGTTTTCCACGGGAAGGAAGATACAAATGATGACCTCCACCGACCGTAAGTCCTGGACGTTCCAACCCAAGGGTGTCATCGACTCCATCCCCACTTGGACACAACAGGCTGTGCCTGGATTCCATGACCACGTATGGGCTCCCGATGTCATCCGTTGGCACGGCCAATGGTGGTTGATGTATTCATGTTCCACCTTCGGAAAAAACACCTCCGCCATAGGCCTCATGACTACTTCATCGCTCGCCAATCCGCAATGGGAAGACAGGGGGTGTGTCGTCAAGAGCAATGCCAATGACCACTACAACGCCATAGACCCCAACATAGTCATTGATGACAAAGACCAGCCGTGGCTCACCTTTGGCTCTTTTTGGGATGGCATCCAGCTTGTCAAGCTTGACGACACCATGCACCCCGCCAAAGGTGTCAAGCCAAAGACCATCGCCCGCCGCTATGGGGGCAAGATGCCCAATTTGGAAAACCCAACCTCCAAGTATGCCGGTGTGAATGCCATCGAGGCTCCTTTCATTTTCAAACATGGGGGGTGGTATTATCTCTTTGCCAGTTGGGATTACTGTTGCCGTGGCGAGAAAAGTAATTACCGCGTCGTGGTGGGACGTAGCAAGAAAGTAAACGGACCTTACCGCGACCGTAGCGGCAAAGATATGCGAAAGGGTGGAGGCACCCTCATTCTCGAAGGCGACAAGCGGGAATTTGAGGCGGCAGGACATTGTGCCGCCTATCACCTTGACGGCAAGGACATCTTCATCAGCCACGGCTACAGCGTACCCCTACACGGACAAGCCATCCTTATCCAAAGGGAAATCCAGTGGACCCAAGACGGTTGGCCAGAGTTGAAGTAGTCCAAATATAGGTTCCATCCTCTTCCGTTCCCCGTGAATAGTCCTTGGACAAGGATTTGATTTATGGGGAACGGAAAGTTTTTCATTGATATGGATTTCTTTTTTTACTCGTTAGCAATTATTATTATATTTTTTTGTATATTTGCGACATATCAATAAAGCTTAATGGTATGAAAACGAAGATTTATGCAGTCATGTCGATGTTCGTCCTCTTGTTGACGGCACTATCTGCCAACGGACAGGAGACGAAAGAGATTGAGTTGAGCGATGCTGAACATGCGATGGTCAGAGCCAACAACGACTTTGCCATCAACCTCTTGCGTGAGGCACGTGACGAGACGAGCCAAGTGCTCTCTCCGTTGAGCATTACATACGCCTTGGGGATGATCAACAATGGCGCGGCGGGCAAGACGCAACGTGAAATCAACGGGGTGTTGGGATTCGGCGAAGCAGGTGCGGATGCCATCAATGCGTTCTGCCGCAAGATGTTGACGGAGAGTGCCGAGGTGGATAAGGACACAAAGGTGTTGATAGCCAACAACATCTATGTGAATCAGGACTTTGAGTTACAGGCTCCTTTCGTGCAGAAAGCATTAGACTATTATGATGCCACGCCTGAGACACGCGACTTCCACGACGGACAGACCATGGGTGTCATCAACCAATGGGCAAGCGACCACACCGAGGGGATGATCAAGGAGGTACTCAATGAAGACAGTTTCAATCCCGATGCCATCTCTTATTTGCTCAATGCCATTTATTTTAATGGCGGGTGGGTGTTTGAGTTTGACCCAGCCAACACCCGCGAGGAGCCTTTCAATGGTGGAAGCGACGTGTTCATGATGTGGCAAAAGAGTTTGTTTGAGTATGATGAAAACGACACGTATCAAGTAGTGCATCTGCCTTACGGCAATGGGTCTTATAAGATGAGCGTGTTCCTTCCACGGAAAGGTAAGTCTATTGAGGATGTGCTTGAGCGAATGAAAGGGAATGAATTGATGTTGATGGGTGGCTCTGCCAACGTTGACCTCAAGTTGCCACGCATGGAGATAGAGACGCATATCGAACTCAAGGATGTCTTGAGCGCTTTGGGAATGCCTACGGCTTTCGATAGGAATTATGCGGAGTTCCCTTATTTCTGCAATTATCCTAACGTCTGCATCGGCAAGGTGAAACAGGTTGCCAAGATGACCGTGGATGAAAAAGGCACCGAGGCGGCAGCAGTCACCGTCATTGAGACAAGAGTGACAGGCTTGCCGCGCTCAGTCTCTTTTCATGCAGACCATCCTTTTGTGTATGTCATCAGCGAGAGATCGTCAGGGGCCATTTTCTTCATCGGTCAATACATGGGAAATGCAAAGGCTACAAGTCCCAACGGCATTTCACAACCCTCTGTCATCGATGCTGACCACCAAGCTATCTATAACCTCCAAGGGCAACGGTTGCAGGCTCCGCCCGCCAAAGGAATTTACATTGTGGATGGAAAATTGAAAGTGTTTAAGTAGGAGAGAAGTATTCCTTTTCCATTTTCCCATTATCAGTAAACCCTTTTGCCTTTAGCCACATCGTTCTCGGGCTATAGGCAAAAGGGTTTTATCAAGTCACTCTTTATCAGGACTCACGACCCTCAACTTTCAATCATCCCATACGCTCGTTTTAGAGAAAGCCTCGCCAGGGTCGTATCCCTCTCCCGGGTTGACAGGGACTTCGCCGGTGTCGGGATCTTCAAAGTTCTTACCGTAGGCAGTTCCCTTCACCATACTGGCATCGCCCCTTGTTACCAAGGCGGTTTTTCTATGTTTTCATGAAAGGTTTAAAGAACCTTGATAATCACCCATTATCGACTTTTTTATTTGTATTGCCAACTTGTACGCAAGCATTGGGGGGACAGCATTACCTACTTGGGTAAATTGTCTTGCAGGAGTACCTGTAAATATATAATTATCTGGAAATGTCTGTAACCTTGCACATTCCCTAACAGATATTGTTCTTGGAACAAAAGGATGCAAATGGGAGCGTCCTCCACCTTTCAAGCCCCCAGCCACAACAGTTTTAGAAGGCTTAAATGGGTCTAAACGATCCACCCTACCTTTTTGGTCTCTACACCCCAATCCTAATTTAATGTATCTGATAACTGACTCAGCATTGTGTTTTCTTGTCACATGATTATCAACACCTTTTAATGAACGCATAAATACATATCCACAAGGTGTTCCCGTCATTTGCGGTGTGGGGTATTCAATGGGACGACTTCCCCTTGTCCCCATCACAATCCACCTCTTACGATGCTGAGGCACTCCATAATATGCCGCATCAAGAACTTGGGGTTCCTTAATGTCATAACCTATCTTTCTCAAATTATCCAAAGCCATTCTTATCCTACCATCAGGATCACATTCCATAATTCCAGAAACATTTTCTATTAGAAAAGCAAGAGGTTTAAAATGCTGGATAAACCAAATGTAATCAAAGATTAAAGTACCTTTTTCCTCATCTTCAAACCCGATTCTCTTAAAATGTTCCCCATCTTTATTAAACCTTTGGTTTGCTGCAATGCTAAAAGATTGACACGGAGGTCCTCCATGGAAAACACCATTAAAAAACTCATTCACCCCATTAGCCCTTAGAAGTGATGCCACCTCTTCACGTTTGCTAATGTCTCCCTCATAATACGGAGGTCCTATAACGAACTGCGAAGGGTTGTTTTTTCTTAATGTGTTACAGAATAATTCAGTATGTTCTATCCCTATTATATTATTAAAACCAGCATAACGAAAACCAGTATCTAATCCTCCTGCACCAGAAAAAAAACTGACCGCAGGGATAACATCATGGCTTTGCGGCAAATCCTCCATCAAAATTATGGGGGCAAAAGGGTGGTTGTCTTCCTCAAAAAACAGACCATCGTTATATTGCAAGTCATCATAACAGTAATGCTTTGCAGCCAAATTATCCCATAGCTTCACGTTTCCGCGAATAGACTCATATAGAATATTATTTTGTTCTTCTATAGGTATCTTCATTATGCAATTCCTCTTACCGCTTCTAAATAAACAGACATCGCCTCCTGCTTAGTCCTAAAATCCTCTAAATTATTAGACTTTAACCATTTCCTATAATATGAATGAATAGCACGATGACATGAAGGACATAGCCCTACCAAGTCATTCAACGAAGTTCCATCCGTGGTTATCCTGACCACTGATGACAAAGGCAACAAATGATGCAAGTCAAGCATATAATCAACCCAAGGGTATTTATGCTGAATATGTAGTTGACATGCAGCACAAATGGGTTCTGGATGAATGGTAATATAAAATCTCCGTAGTAATGGGCTACGCTCTATCCTTAAATGCTGAACCCTAACCCTTTTCCCCTCAGCAAAATCTAAATCAGGAATTGAAAGCGAAACATGGTGACTAATAGATGGCTTACTTGTAATAAAGCTTGCAGGTAGATGAGTCAAAAGGAAAAATTCTTCGACTTTATCAGGAACAGGGATAGTTTGTATCGGTTTTGTAACATTCTCAAGGATATTGTCTACATCCTCTTTATTGTCTACATCTAAATAGAGATAGCCATTAAAAACCTTAAGAAAGCTCAACTGACTAATAAAAGCAACCATCTCACGCATTTGTCTAATAGTATCTTTATCGACATTAGTCTCAATAGGTCTTACATGCAGATAAAAGTCTATCATCTCATCGCCATGACAATTGTTGCCAATAATGTAATGACATATATCTGATAAGCTGAGTTTAGCCTCATCCCCTTTTAACCAAAAAGCTATAAGAAGTTTAATGATAGCACAAAAAGGATAAACTCTCGACATCGTAGAATCATATCCTTGAAATGCAGGGAAAGGAAATCTAAATCTTTTGACAACTTCTATCAGATAATCATCACAATTAGCCAAATAGGAATTATCTAACGCTAATAATTTACAAATATCAGAAACATAAAGGGAATTTCCTCGAACACATGCCAACAATGCACATTGAAAAACACGTGAATAGTTTCTATTTACCTTATAATTATTAGGAGCAAAGGGTAAGCCCGTACCATCTATCAACGCCTTCCTAAATAAATTATTCAAAGCATTATCGTTGATATTCTTTCCTTCAAATTTGACCAACACCTTTGCTATTTCGCGCAACACATCAAATTGGAAGTATAAGACTCGTCCTTGATCCCATCTCCATTCCAACATACAACATTAATTAATTTGGCACAAAAATACAAAATAAATACGATTAACCAAAACTTCTATTTGAGTTTTCACCACTAGTGTCTCTTAAAATTGTTTAAATTGGTTATGAATGCCCTTTATACACAGCACTTTCGGAGGACGACACCCTGTCCGAACCTTGAAATGTGTACCTTTGCGTCCGATTCAAAATCGGAGCATATATGTACATTGG
>JAFRRN010000103.1 GCA_017428055.1 Prevotella sp. | reverse complement strand
TTGTTGTAGACATATTGGCGCAGGTTCTCGCCACCTGCCACGATGGTGACTTCGGCGGGATAGTCACCGATAAAGCGCTGCACATCAAGCAAAGTGGTGTCGTCGCCCACGAATTCTCTCAAATTCGCATAAAAGTCCTCTGGACGATATAGGATCACATAGGCATCGCCATCCATGTGCATGGAGAAATCATCATCGGTGAAGGTGCCCACCTCCCACGACATGGTGCGAGGCACCGAGTCGCCGTCGGGCTCGCGTTGTTCCAAGAAGGTAAACGAGAACGTAACCTGATAGAACGCGCCTTTGACGGCTGGACGAAACAGGAACTGGCGCGACACGGCACCGATGTATTCCTTGGAGAAATTGAGGGCCAGACTCTGCACCTCGAATTTGTCGTTGCCCACGAGGTCGGCTTTGGTGGTCAGAACCCTGTCGGGAAGGACGACCTTCAGGCAATAGCTGTATTGATTGTTCTTGGTATTCTGGCCGAGAGGCTCGGTAGTGTAATACAGTTTCTGGCTGGGACCATAAAAGATGCCGGGCTGTTTGTCGTGGATGGTAACGGTGTCGAGCACGATTTCACGGATACTGTCGTCGTTGCAGTACTCCACGAGGCGGACATCCAGTTTGCCGGGGTAGTTGCTCGAGTCGGGGTTCTGTGCCACCTGATAGGCATCGCCTTGGACATAAAACACCCTAGTAATCTTGACAAAATTGGTGTCGGCATTGGCATCGAGGAGGCCGTATATGACGGGCACCTGCTTATAGTCAGCATAGAGGTCGATGTCGGTAGAGCAAGCCCCGAGAAGGAATGCCCACGACAGGCAAAGGACTATCAGGAACCTATTCATAGCGTATCATTCAGTTCATTTATGCTGCAATAATACGAAAAATACTTGTTTCAAACAAAATATTTCCGTTTTATTTTTAAATCTTACTCTTTCACCACCTTATCCGAGAACACCTGTCCGTCCTCCATGGCGACGCGGAGCGTGTAGGTGCCGGCAGGCAATTGGCCGAGGTCGAAGGTCTCGAAGGCGTTGCCTTGCGAGCGCACGAGGCGGCCTTGCAGGTCGTAGAGTTCGATTTGCTTGGGCTGCACATCGGGCGAGTACTGCAGGTGGAGTTGGTCTTGGGCGGGGTTGGGGTAGAACATGTAGGGGCGCACCTCCATGCCTCCCTTTACTGAAGCGGGAATACCGTCGTGGGTGAGGAGAATATGGATAGCACTATCCAGGTGGGTCCATGAACAAACGAAACCATTTATCATGCCTTCTTCGTCCTCGACCGTGATGGACATGTCTGTCCCATAGGGATTGACATCCAGCAGTTCATCTGGCGTCTCGCAATAGCGTTTCCACTCCACATTGAGGTTTGAGTCCATCTTAACCACAGTCATCCAAAACTTGGGGGGCATACCCACTTCCCGATAAAGGAGATAAACTGTGCCATCGGGCATCTTTTGGAAACCGAAGCATTTTGCTGTGGCATCTGTGCCAGGATAGTCGTTGAACTGTACAAGTGCCTTTCTCTGCATGGTGCGTAAGTCGTAGCGAGCAGCGGCTACGCCATATTCCGGCGTCACGCCTTGTTCAAATCGTTCATAATAAGCCGCCACAAGCAAGTCATCTCCATCAGGGACTACAAATGTAGAGTTGGAATTGGAAGAGTAAAAATCGAAAGTCTCTTCTATAATTGGATTCACCGACCCAGATATGACCTTATTGATGATATAGGTGTTCTTTAGTTGGAAAGTTGAATCAAGCACATAGAAGTTCAAGTTTCCGTTACCGCCCTTCCTCCATTGGCAGTATTCCAAGGGCGACTCCTTATACACTTCCATTGACCTAATGTAATTTTGGGACCCAGGGATTATTGCATCGTACAGCAGGTTGCCCTCGACATCGTAACGTGCGATGTGTCCTTCATATTCACCAGGATTGGTCGTCCTATAGTACTTTATAATCATATTACCTTGACAATCCAAAAATTGACTATAAATATCTCCAGAAGCTTCGCCTTCACACAGCGGAACGACCACATCAAGTTCATGGTCGACGCGAAGGTCGCCGTCAGTGAAGTGTGCGATGCGGAGTTGGGTGTTGCCTTCGCCATCGGGTTCGATGTTGGCTCGTATGTTACCCTCGCCTCGAGGGTCTCTGGCATACAGATAGAATGGAGGCATGGTGTCTGCCAAGAAAAGCGTATCGGTGACTTGCAAAGTGGACGGCGATATCCTAAAGACATAATCGCCCAAAACCTGTACATCAGCGCCATTAGGATCATTGCTGTGAGCTACGACGATGTCAGTAACAATGTCACCGTTACGTTGCTGTAGCATATTCAAAACATTACATATATTCCATTCTAAAGGGTGAGATGCAACTACTGTATTGGAATCCTGGGCTCGAGCGACAAATGACACCAAAGCCAAGGCAATGACGGAGAATAATAATCTCTTTATTTTCATGGTAATTTGTTTTATTGATTAACTATTCAATGCGTATCATTCAGTTTGTTTACGCTGCAATAATACGAAAAACACTTGTTTCAAACAAATTATTTCCGTTTTATTTTTGAATCTTACTCCTTCACCACGTTATCCGAGAACACCTGCCCGTCCTCCATGGTGACGCGCAGGGTGTAGGTGCCGGCAGGCAATTGGCCGAGGTCGAAGGTCTCGAAGGCTTTGCCTTGCGAGCGCACGAGACGGCCTTGCAGGTCGTAGAGCTCGATTTGCTTAGGCTGCACATCGGGCGAGTACTGCAGGTGGAGTTGTTCTTGGGCGGGGTTGGGGTAGAACATATAGGGGCGAATCAAAATGCCTTGCTCTTCAACGGTTGTTATGTCTCCATCGGTGAGAAAGAAGAAGAAAAGGCCTCCGTGATGAGTTTGATTGTCAAGACTTAATCCAGCAACATAAACACCCGTTTCGTTGCCATCATCATCATTCAACAAACCAGAATACCAAGCCATGACAGGCTCTGCCTTGAGCGATTGAGGTTCATAACAATAACGTCTCCATAGCACATTCAAGTCCCTGTCCATCTTCACCGCCACCATGTGTCGCGTATAGCTGGCGTCGAACTCCTGATACACTAGATACACATTGCCGTTGGATGTTTTTTGGAGGCACATGATTTGTGATTCAGTTGTAGGCCCAGGCCAATCGTTGAAATACGCCAACGCCTTGCGTTGCATGGTTCGCAATTCATAACGGGCCACGGCCACCCCGTTCTCCTGATAGTTTTGCACCCAACCGGAATCACTACTATAAGGTGCAGCAGCCAGAACATCCCCATCGTCGAAAACGACAAAGGTGGAATTGAGATTTGAGCTTTGAAAAGCGAATTGCTCATACACTTGCATGTGGTTCTGTTCGTAAAACACGTCACGCAACACATGGTTGACAATATAGTAGTTTTTTACTTGAAACATGGAATCAAGGACATAGATGAGAAGGTTATCATCCTCGTTTTTGTTCCATTGGTAATATTGTTTCGGTGTTGACTCAAACTCACCCATTGTTCCCAGGAAATTCTGGCTTTCTGGCAATTCGGTGATGTATTTTAAGGTGCCATCAAGGCCATATCGAGCGATGTGGCAAACATAATTCTCATCTCCATGTTCGGTGTAGAATTTCACAATCAAGTCTCCCTGACTGTCAACCATGTAACTATCGGTAGCATCGTAGGCAATGCTGTCAAATAAGGGAACCACTACATCCTCATCATGATTGATAAGCAGGTTGTCGTCGGAAAAGTGGGAGATGCGCAGGTTCATTCCTCCATATCCGTCCTGCTCAATGTTGACCCGCAAGTTACCTTCGCCTCGCGGGTCTTGGGCAAAAAGGTATTTTGGCGGAATGCTGTCAGCCACGAACAGCGAGTCGGTAAATTGGAGACAACTTGGCGACACCTTGTAGACG
>JAFRRN010000002.1 GCA_017428055.1 Prevotella sp. | reverse complement strand
TGGTAAAAGAGAAAATCTTGTCAGGCGAAGAGGTCATATTGCTGACACGTTTTATTATATACATCGATTTGGTAAAGGGTGAAAAGCAATTCGCTATACCAGACTATGGCATCAAACTTCGTGAAGGGCTTATTCCCGAATACGTTTATAAGAAACATGCAGGAGAATTGGTGGATGGCGAGAAATGGGGCATCGTGAAACTCTGTTTGCTGCCCGATAACGATGGAAAGAAGAACCATGTTCAGATGGTGGAGTTCAATCCCTTCAAACCTTACAAATCTGTTGATATTGATTTTTTGCGTGAAGCCCGAAAGCAGTTTACGACGGAAGAATGGATAGACACTCTGTTGTCGGCAATGGAATACGACCCAGACGGATTTGTTTCTATGACGCAGAAGTTGGAATTCCTCACCCGACTACTGATTTTTATTGAACCAAGATTGAATGTTGTGGAACTTGCCCCCAAAGGTACGGGTAAATCGTATGTGTTTGGCAATTTGTCAAAATATGGATGGTTGGTAAGTGGTGGTAAGGTCACACGTGCAAAACTATTCTATGATAAAGCAAAACAGCAGAATGGAATCATTAAAAATCATGATTTTACAGTCTTCGATGAGATACAGACCATCGTATTTCAGGAACCAGCGGAGATTCAGGCTGCATTAAAGTCCTTTTTGGAGAGTGGCAAAACAACTATTGACAACAATGAGTTTACATCGGAATGTGGTTTGATGCTGATGGGTAATATCCCTTTAACGGCAGCCAATATCCCTATATCTCCACGTTACTTTGACTCTTTGCCTCAGAATTTCCGAGAATCGGCATTACTTGACCGTTTCCACTGTTTCATAGAGGGATGGCTCTTACCTAGAGTGAACGACAGTATGATATTCAAGGGTTGGACAATTAACGTAGAATATTTCTCTGAAGTACTACACACGATGAGAATTCAAAACACATATAGCCTTTTGTTTGACAAAATAACAAAGTTTGAGGAAAAGGCTGATGTAAGAGATTCTAAGGCAATAAAGCGGATGGCAACAGCATACATGAAACTATTGTTCCCCCATTGGAACAAGGAAGAAGAAGTCGACAAGGATGCCTTTGACCTTTATTGCTTGCAACCAGCTCTTCATCGACGTGGTATCGTAAAAGAGCAATGTCATTATATAGACTCTGAATTTAAGGCAAGAATGCCTGAAGTGTGGATTAAGGATAAATCTTATTGGTATTGATGTTATAAATTATGTGATTAAAGTCACGATAGATAAAGTGGTTTCTCGGATTTACGAAACCAAACGTTACATAAGCTATATAATCCTTATGGCAATTATGTTTACGACCAGTATTGTCGTGATGGCAATAATGTAGTTATTCCGTTTCGTATCTTGCGAAAATAGCCTTTATTGTTGAAATAATAGGGATAATTTATTTTTTTTCACCTTTTATGCGTACCTTTGCAAGGTGTCCTTGGTGATTTGCATCGGATGGTATGCGATAAGTTGGTTATTGATAATTGAGAAGAAATGAAAGAATTCCTGCAAGTATTGCGGCGTTTCGTGCCGCCTTATAAGAAATACCTGATATTGTCTGTGATATTCAATCTGCTGTCGGCGATACTCAACATCTTCTCGTTTGCGGCATTGATACCTATCCTTCAGATACTTTTCCAAACGGGAGATGCAGAAGCTGCCACTTCGGTGATGGCATGGGACTGGGGCAACATGCAAACCGTGTTGATGAACAACCTCAACTATTATGTCAATGGATTGATAGCCGAGTATGGCCCCACGACAACACTGTTGTTTATTGGCTTGTTTCTGGCGATAACCACATTCTTGAAGACTGGGGCATATTTCCTTACCTCCGCTTGCATCGTCCCCATCCGCACGGGCGTGGTGCGGGATATTCGCAACCAATTGTACCGAAAAATCACGTCGCTGCCCTTGGGATTCTTCTCCGAGGAGCGCAAGGGCGACATCATTGCCCGTATGAGTGGCGACGTGCAAGAGGTGGAAAACTCCATCATGTCCTCACTTGACATGCTTTTCAAGAACCCCGTGCTAATCATCGCGTATTTCGCCACATTGATTTTCATCTCCTGGCAACTCACATTGTTCACCCTTCTCATCGTTCCCATCATGGGATGGCTGATGGGATATATCGGCAGGAAGTTGAAGCAACAGTCCGTGAAGGCACAAGCCTTATGGAGTGACACGATGAGCCAAGTGGAAGAGACGCTGGGCGGGCTGCGCATCATCAAGGCGTTTTGCGCTGAGGAGAAGATGAACAGGCGGTTCGACCAAGTCAATTCCGCCTACCGTACAGACCTCATGCGCGTCAACATCCGACAGACCTCCGCCCACCCGATGAGTGAGTTTCTGGGTACGGTGATGATTGTCATCGTGTTGTGGTTTGGCGGTGTGCTCGTATTGAACAATAAAGCCATCACCGGTCCCACATTTGTCTATTACATGGTAATCCTGTATAGCATCATCAACCCCTTGAAGGAATTCTCCAAGGCTGGTTACAATATCCCAAAGGGATTGGCTTCCATGGAACGCATTGATAAGATTCTTATGGCGGAAAACACCATCAAGGAATGTGCCAACCCCAAGCCCATCAATGGGTTTAACCATCAGATAGAGTTCAAGAACGTATCGTTCAAGTATGGCGAGCAATGGGTGTTGAGAGACATCAACCTCATCATCCCCAAGGGGAAGACCATCGCCATCGTGGGACAGAGCGGCAGCGGGAAGTCTACGCTCGTTGACCTCATCCCACGCTATTATGACGTGCAGGAGGGCGAGGTGCTGATTGATGGCATCAACGTGAAGGACTTGGGCATCCAAGACCTTCGCCAACTCATTGGCAACGTGAACCAAGAGGCGATTTTGTTTAACGACTCTTTCCGCAACAATATCTCGTTTGGCGTTGACAATGCCACACAACAGCAGATAGAGGAAGCCGCCAAGATTGCCAATGCCTACGACTTCATCGTGCAATCCGAGCAAGGCTTTGAAACGAACATTGGCGACAGGGGCGGACGATTGTCAGGCGGGCAACGCCAACGGGTGAGTATCGCCCGCGCCATCTTGAAGAATCCCCCCATCTTGATTCTCGATGAGGCGACATCAGCCCTTGACACGGAAAGCGAAAGGCTGGTGCAAGATGCCTTGGAACGCCTAATGAAAACCCGCACGACGGTAGCCATCGCCCATCGCTTGTCAACCATCAAGAACGCCGACGAGATCTGTGTCTTGCATGAGGGGCGCATCGTGGAACGAGGCACACATGAACATTTGCTCACCATCGACGGCTATTACAAGAAACTGAACGACATGCAAAGCCTATAAAATGAAGAATGAAGGATCATTTCTCCCCCTGCCACTCCAGCCGTCCCGTATGTTGTGGCATTGCCACAACAAACAGAACCACGAACCAGTGCGGCAGCCCATTCTTCGTTCTTTGTTCTTCATTCTTCGTTTCTTTTGTATAACCATCTTGGTTTTTGTTCTGGCAAAGATAGGGTTCATGCTTGCCTGTCATGAAGGACATGTCTTTACATTTACTGATGTATGGGAGGTCATCAAACACGGTTTTTCGCTCGACCTCTCCACCGCGCTATATTTCGTTATCATTCCCTTTCTCTTGGTGATGGTGAGCATCTGGTGGCAAGGAAAGATCCTTTTGAAAATCCTCCATGCTTATTATATAATCATCGCCATTGCATTCTCCTTGGCATTCGTGGCGGATGCAAGCCTGTATCCCTTTTGGGGATTCAAGCTCGACGCTTCGTGCCTACAATACTTAGAAACACCAGACGAGGCAGCCGCAAGCGTGACGGGAAAATATCTCTTGATTCGTTTTTTGGCATTCATCAGTTTTGCCATATCTATTTACGGTCTCTATAAATATCTCGCTTCTGGGAATAAAGCATTCGGGATGAAGAATGAAAAACCTTCATTTAAGACCAAGATCCTCAGCTCGGTATTGTACATATTACTCATTCCCTTCATGGTCATCGGCATACGCGGGGGCATTGACGAATCGACCACCAACATCGGGCAGGTATATTATTCACAAGACCAGTTCCTCAACCATAGTGCCGTCAATCCCGTGTTCAGTTTCCTCTCATCTTTCGAGAAGACCGCCAACAACATCGTTGACTATGACTTCTATTCACAAGAGGAGTGTGACCAACTGATGGAGGAACTCTACCCCACGGTCTCTGTCCATACCGATACTTTATTAAACACGCACCATCCTGACATTGTTGTCATTCTTATGGAGAGCGCAGGCGAAATCATGGCTGATGCCATGCCCCGTTTGCAACAACTCAAGAGAGAGGGAATCTTTTTTGCCAACTGCTTTGCCAACTCTTGGCGAACTGACCGGGGAACCGTTTGCACCTATAGTGGCTATCCCTCATTCCCCACCTCATCGGTGATGAAGATGCCCAACAAGACGCGACATCTGCCAAGCATAGCCCGCTCCTTACAGAAAGAGGGCTATGACACCTATTATTATTATGGTGGTGACATCAATTTCACCAATATGCGCAGTTATCTCATCGCTACTGGTTTTAGCCATTTGGTATGGAAGAAAGACTTCAGTGCCAGCGAACAAGCCACATCCAAATGGGGGGTCTGCGATGGTTTGATGTTTGATGCCGTATATCGGCAACTGACACAAAAGCATGACCATCCTATGCTTATTGGCTTCTCCACATTGAGCAGCCACGAACCTTGGGATGTGCCATTGAAGAAATTGGACGACCCCATCAAGAATGCCTTTTATTATTTAGATGACTGCATAGGTCGCTTTGTTGACCAGCTCAAGGAAACTGCGCAATGGGAAAACACCCTGCTCGTCATATTACCTGACCATAGCATCGATTTCCAAGGGATTGACGAGACGAAGGAGGCTCGCAACCGCATCCCATTGATATGGGCAGGAGGAGCCGTCAAGGAGGCACGAGCCATCCCACAGATATGCAACCAAACTGACTTGCCCGCCACTTTGCTGGCACAATGTGGTCTGCCACACGATGACTTCAAATGGAGCAGGGATGTCTTGAGCAGTACATACGAATATCCGTTTGCCATACATAATTACAACAATGGGGTTTCCATAAAAGACTCAACGGGATTCATGGTCTATGACCTCAACTCTAAACACGTCATCGTCAGTGAAAGCAATGACATTCAACGGCTTGAATGTCTGGGGAAAGCCATCTTACAAGCCACGACAACGGACTTAAAAAACATGCAATGATGAAACGATTAGGACTTCTCTCGCCATTGGCTGCCACACTCTGCAACCTGCTGATTGCATACGTTGTATATTTCTTGGCACGGATGGTTTACTTCTTTGAGAATTATAGTTATTTCTCGCATAATCTGTCTTTCTCACATTTGATGGAAATATTGAGGGGAGGACTTATGTTTGACACCAGTGCCATTCTCGTTACCAACATTCCCTATATCGTGTTGATGCTCCTGCCGTGGCATGGCAAGGAAACGAAAGCCTACCAACAGATTTGCAAATGGATATTTATCGTCATCAACGGATTGGCTCTTGCCGTCAATCTCTGTGATGCCGTGTATTTCCGTTATACGATGCGGCGGACGACTACGACTGTCTTCAATGAATTTTCCAATGAAAGCAACATAGGATCTGTTTTCCTTACAGAGGCAGTACATCATTTTTATCTCATCTTGATTTTCATCTTCCTTGTATGGTGTATGTATAAACTGTACAGAAAGCCCAGGCTTCAAAGGAATGATTATCATTGGTGGAAATATGACTTGGCAATGCTTTTATCATTGGCTCTATTTGCGCCATTTGTGGTGGCGGGCATCCGTGGTGGTTGGACAACTGCCGTGCGCCCCATCACCATCAGCAATGCCAACCAATATGTCAACCGCCCGATGGAGGCGGCATTGGTATTAAACACCCCATTCTCGCTTTACCGTACCATCGGGAAAAATGTCTTCACCATTCCCCAATACTATGATGATGCCAAAGAGATGGAAGCCGTCTACTCCCCTATCCACTCTTCAGTCGTTCAAGACACTATGATCAAGAAGAACGTGGTTATCTTCATCGTGGAAAGTTTCGGGCGAGAATATATTGGCGCACTCAACAAGAGCTTGGACAATAGCCAATACCAAGGATATACCCCATGCGTAGACTCATTGATTGCCAAGAGCGTCACCTTTACCCATACCTATTGCAATGGCAGGAAAAGCATCGACGGAATGCCGTCCATCCTCAGTAGCATCCCCATGTTTGTCGAACCATTCTTCTTAACCCCGGCATCGATGAATCGTGTCAGTGGCATTGCCTCATTGCTTTCCGAGGAAGGATATTCGACGGCTTTCTTCCATGGGGCACAGCGTGGCTCGATGGGTTTCCAAGCCTTCGCCCGTGCCACGGGATTCCAAGAGTATTATGGAAGGGAAGATTATAATGCAGACAAACGATTTGGAGGGGACAATGACTTCGATGGAATGTGGGCGATATGGGACGAGCCGTTCCTACAATATTATGCCACGAAAATGTCGGAGATGAAAGAGCCATTCATGACCGCAGTCTTCACAGCCAGCAGCCACCACCCCTACGCGATACCCGAAAAATACAAAGGCGTGTATCCTGAAGAGGGTATCATCATCCACAAGTGTATTCGTTATACAGACATGGCAATAGGGAAATTCTTTGAGAAAGTCAGCAAAGAGCCATGGTTCAACAACACCATTTTCGTATTGACCAGCGACCATACTAATCTCAGCGACCACGAATATTACCAAACAGACTTGGGAGGTTTTTGCTCACCTATTATAATATATGAGCCAGGCAACGCCGAACGCCAACCCGAAGTACAGGACAAGATAGCACAACAGATAGACATCCTGCCCACCGTCATGGGGATGCTCCACTATCCCAAGCCTTACTTTGGCTTTGGTATCGACTTGTTCAACACTCCAACAGAAAATACTTGGGCGGTCAATTACCTGAATGGCATCTATCAATATGTCAAGCAGGGGCATGTCCTTCAGTTTGACGGACAGAACTGCATCGGCGTATATTCCCTCTCTGACTCGCTGATGCGTAATAACATGGTGGACAAACTGCCCCAACAGAAACAATGGGAGCGGGAATTGAAGGCCATCATCCAGCAATATATGGAACGGATGGTCAACGACCAACTTTTCACCATTGAACATTGAACATTATTGCCGCCGCCGTCTTTTTGTGCAGCAGAATGGTAAATGGTCAATGGATGTGCCGGAAAAGGTCATCGAAATACCTAAAAGACCCTGAAGTCAACTCGGCATCAGGATTCTCTATCCAATAAAGCGGCAAGTCACGGTACATCGCCGCCACCAACGAAAACGTGCTGGGCGCACCTATCAAGTAATCACAATGGGAAAGGAGACACAGGTCTTCCGCCGGATGACCATGTGGGAACATCACCCTGCACCTTGGCAATTGCTCCCTATAATAGTCTTTGTCAAGATGGGGGTCGTTTCCACATACATAAACTTCAATGTTCCTCTCGCCATGAAGAGACAAAAACATTTGGATGACATGAACATACTGCTCATCGGAATAGAGGAAACGGCCATCCATGAATGAAGCGTAATCACCCCTTCGGACATGGACGCCCAGTCGCAACGCCTTCTTTGCACCCAATATACCAGCTATCTTTTGCTCCACATTCTCATTGAAAGCAAACAGCTGAAGAATCTCGGACTTGTATTTCAAGAACAAGTCATACCAACGTGCATACCATCCGCTAACTACCAACATACGGCTATTAGACATCCGTTGTTCTTCTTGGCTGTAGTCCTTTCCTTCCTCGTCAAAGTTCACAACAGGAATAAACCCCAGCTTGGCGGCATACTTGACAAAGACATACACCAAGAAATGATGGTAACGAGTTTCACGGATATGAAACCACGGGTACTTATAGGCAAACCGCATCGACATGGTTTGCCTGTGATGCTCCCTTCCCCACGCATAGACATGCCCATACTGCAGAATGTTGTTACAGAGCCTCCCCTTGTCACGAACGAATATCATCCTATCCCCCTCTCCCGCTTGAGTTTCTCTAAGTCCGGGTCTAAATTAACCCTCCCCGTGGCAGGGTCGAAACGGATGTTGAACTCTTCATGCGAACGTTTCCAGCGGTTATGAGTCCAAAGCCAATACTCAGGTGCGCGGTTGATGCTCTCTTCCAACATCCGGAAATAGATGTCAGTGATTTCAAACTCCTTCATTTTCTTTGGCTCACGTGTTATCAGCTTATACTCTGCCACGTAATAGCCACGCCTTACGCGTCGCACGTCTATATAGAAAGCAGCCTGGTCCATCTTTGTGACCAATCGCTCCGTTCCCGTCAAGACGGGAGTGTCTTGGTGAAGGAATGTCAGCCAATGATGGATATTATTCCAAAAAGGCGTCTGGTCGCTGATAAAACCTATCACGGAAAGTCTGTTTTCACTCCTGTATTTCATCATGCGGCGCAAGGTCTCCGCCATCGGTATCGACTGTGACCCAAAACGTTGGCGCTGCCTTAAAAGCAAGCGGTCAAATAGGGGATTCTCCAAAGGATGGTATATTTGCCCACATGCTGCCCGCTCCGTCATCCATATTGGGATAGAAGTAATCCATTCCCAGTTGCAGTAATGCCCTAAATACAAGGCACACGATTGTCCCTCACGCACACATTGGTCTACAAGCTCAGTACCGTGAAACACCATTCGCTTACGGATTTGCTTCTCGCTGATTGTCATGGACTTGACAGTTTCCACAAAATAGTCGCAAAGCCAATGGTAAAAGCCCCTTTCAATCCTCCGTAATTCCGCCTCGCCCTTTTCGGGAAACGAGTTTACGAGGTTCTTGCGGACTATCTTGATACGGTAATGGAGCAACCGATATACGATGAGATAAAGCAGGTCGGAAATCCTGTAATGCACCCAAAGTGGCAAGAGCGAGAGAAGATACCAAACTGAATATAATAGGTAATAGGTTATTTTTTGCATACTCTCAATTCCAAATATGTTTCGTTTTCGTGTCTTTTAAGGCTGTCAACACCATCTTCAATCGACTGCGCAAAAGGTCGGCTTGAAGCAGTGGACGTGGGTGGAGACCTTCACTATATGGCTCACCACGACGCAACACATCGCGCATGAACGAGGCGGAGGTGATGCCCCATTTCCGGAGGAATTGCAAGCTGCCATCGTTTTTGACAATACGATGGGTGGAACGTGCCTCGAAATGATATACGCGACTGCTGTCAACACCCTTGAAGACCCTGACCCCAGCCATCCATAACTTGGCGGAAAAGTCCGGGTCGGAATACATGCCAGGACTTAATTCAATGCTATAGCCGCCGACCAAGTCCCAAAGATCACGATGCACAATGTTGGGAGGCCATGTGGCTCCTTGCCAGTCACCATGTTCCAATGTCATATATTCACGCAGCAACCGCTCTTCATCAAAGGAGTCCACCGTCTCCCCATAATTGGCAGGGGCAATGACGCTCTTACAGAAGAATGGGCGTGGCTGGATAAGGGTGGCCGATAAGAAAAACAATCTCTTGTCAGCCAACCCCTGTATTTCACGATAAAGTGCCTCATCCCAATTGGGACAAACATACATATCATCGTTCATGAATACGATATAGTCTGTCGTTACCAAAGGTCGAAGCCCATTCAAGGCAAAGCAAACCCCAATATTCTCTATAGAGTGCGTGTGTTTCAGCCTCTCCTCCTTTACCCATTCCAACGTTCCGTCACTGCCATCATTCACATGAATGAGGATTTCATGTTCATAACATGAGTTTTTCCTGATGCTCTCTACGCACAACTTCAAGAAACCAAGGTTGTTCCAAGAGGGAATTAATATGGAAAACAGGGGACGTTTTGGTGTCATACTTTTCCCTTTCTGCAATTCTTTTCGATGTTTTTAGCAACCAAAACATATTGATAAAGAGCATCCATGCCAGCCTTCACAAGACCCGCCTTGCCGTCACGAAAGCCCAACTTCAAGAAATAGGAACGGAAGAACCGCCAACATGGTCGCCAAAACAAGCCTCCAACCCCATAACTTAAATGAGGTCGTTTGCGCAACTCACCGTCAGTATAGCTGTTCGTCTTCCGTACTAAGTCGCTAATGGTCTCGTCTGCTAAGTGAATAATCTTCACGTCTTTCTCTTGTGGGGAGATGCGTTCTGTCCGCCCCTTCACCGTGGGGAATGTATGGACAAAGGGAGGCCATTCCGTCCCGTCGCGTTGGAAGAAGCGTAGCTGATGGTCATAGGCAATGCTTTTGGTGTATCGACCCATAAACTGGTTCAGCCTCGGAATGTACAATCCCGCTGGGCAATTGGGCTTTTGAATACATTTGTAGAGATATTCGCGTAGTTCGGGAGTAACCAATTCATCAGCATCGACAACCAAGACCCAAGGATGTTCCGCCGACTGGATGGCAAACGTGCGAGCTGGCTCAGCACTGACGGCATTGCCCTTGGGGAATGTGATGACACGGCATCCATGCTTTCGAGCAATCTCCACCGTGTGGTCAGTACTTTCCATATCGCATATCAGCACCTCATCGAAGCCCTTGACAGACTCTATGACTTTCTCCAAATGCTGCTCCGCATTATAGGTGTTGATGACAACGGATATTTTGTTCGTTTCGCTCATGTCATGCAATGGTCGTTCCCGAAATTGCCGTTTAGATATTGCAAAGATAGTTGAAAATGGCGGATGTTCCAAATAAATCCATTGATTATTACCTTTTTGTTTCTCGTTTTGTAAAAAAATAGCTATTTTTGTCACACAATAATATGAACATGATCATCCGTATAATCAACCGATGTGAGGCCTTTTTCGCCAAACCATTCTTCCATGACTTTCGCACCTTGCTGGGCCTATGGCTATTACTGCCTCTCCTCGGTGCCATCATGAAACTTCATAGTTGCAACAATTTCCTGATCTTCCGAGGGGTGTTTTGGCACGCTTGGAACGGCACCTCCCTTTATGCGCCTTATCCTCAGGAATACTTCGACACCAACCACTATGGTCCCTTGTTCTCGCTTGTCATCGCGCCCTTTGCCGTCGAGCCGTTGTTTGTAGGGTTGTTATTATGGCTTATTGCATTGTCGATGTTCCTTTACGTCGCCATCCGAAAGTCACAGTTCACCAAATACCAGCAATTATTCATACTATGGTTTTGCGCCCATGAGCTGTTGACGGCTCTTTACATGCAGCAATTCAACATTGCCATTGCCGCCATAATCCTCCTTTCATATTATTGCATAGAGAGGGAAAAAGACTTCTGGGCGGCTTTCTTCATCATGCTTGGCACGTTTGTCAAGCTATACGGTATCGTGGGGTTGGCATTCTTCTTCTTTTCCAAGCATAAAGGGAAGTTTATAGGGGCAGTGGTCTTTTGGGCCATCGTGTTGTTTGTGGCACCCATGGTGTTCCATGGCCCAGACTATATCATTCAGCAATACCAAGAATGGCATGAGAGCCTGATGTATAAAAATGCCGACAACATGTTTGGCAGCGGCACCAACATATCCCTTTTGGGCCTCATCCGCAAGACTTCCCATTGTGCCACGTATAGCGACTTGTGGATAATCCTGCCAGGGCTGGTTATGTTTGGCATACCCTACCTACGCATCTCACAATACAACCATGTCGCCTTCCGCCAGACGCTGCTTGCCTCCGTGCTGATGTTCGTAGTATTATTCTCCACGGGGAGCGAGTCGAGCGGCTACATCATTCCTTTCGTGGGAATCGTCATCTGGTACACAGCGGCTCCCTGGCAGCGCAAGGGATGGGATGTAGCATTGCTTGTATTTGCTTTTATTCTCTCCAGCATGTCGCCGAGCGACCTCTTCCCCGCCTATCTTCGCAAGGAGTGGGTGCAGCCATACGCTTTGAAGGCGTTACCCATCACGTTGATATGGCTTAAGCTATGCTATGAGATGTATACCAAGGATTATGCGGCGAAGGGTATTTGATAAATCATTCATCACGTTCTTGGTCGTGGGTGCCATCAACACACTATTCGGCACGGCCGTCATGTTGGTGCTATACAACATCTTTGGATGCAGCTATTGGGTAAGTTCGTTTAGTGATTATTTCTTCGGGAGCATATTAAGCTATTTTCTCAACAAACATTTCACATTCCATTACCAAGGCACCGATTGGCGAAGCATCATGAAATTTGCCCTCAACATCATCATCTGTTATCTGATTGCTTATAGTCTGGCTCTCCCATTGACAAGGAAAGCCTTGGAGAGTATGCACCTTACCAAACCCATTATTGAGAATGTCGCCATGCTGGTAGGCACGGGACTCTTCATGGTCATCAACTATGTAGGGCAGAAATTCTTTGCCTTTAAGCGGTCAGTCTAATATCTCCTTGATGTGATAGAGGGGGCGATGCTTCACCTCATTGTATATCTTGCCAATATATACGCCCGTCACACCTACGGCTATCAGGACAAACCCGCCCACAAGCCATATAGATAAAATCAAGGAAGACCAGCCAGGCACTGCCGTTCCCACTATCAAGGCATGGAGTACGTATATACCTATACAAAAGCTAATGACAAGGAAAACCATTCCCAAATATATAATAGTGTAAAGTGGTTTGACGGAAAACGACGTAATGCCATCAAGGGCTAAGTTCAGCATCTTACCCAAAGTATATTTCGAGGAGCCAGCCTTGCGCTCGCCAATGACATCATCCACAGTTGTGGAGGGTAGTCCCATCATGGGAATGAGACCCCTTAAATAGAGGTTGCGCTCGTCATAGTCTGACAACATCTGCAAAGCATTTCTGCTCATCAAGCGAAAATCAGCATGGTTAAAGATGCTCTCCACACCCATTGAGCCTTGCAACCGATAAAACGCCTGCGCCGTCATTCGTTTGATGAATGGGTCTGCCTTGCGCGATACTTTCACACCATAGACCACATCATACCCTTGCCCCAACTCTTTCACCATCTGGGGAATGCACTCGATGTCGTCTTGCAAGTCGGCATCGATCGTGACAACAGCATCCACCCAGTCCTTGGCGGTCATCATACCAGCCATGATGGCGTTTTGGTGTCCTACATTCCTTAAGAGGTTAATGCCTTTGACAAATGGAGATTCTTGATGTAGTTCTTGGATGAGTTCCCATGTGCGGTCACTACTTCCATCGTTGACAAACACCATCATGCTGTCTTCCGAGATAAGGCCTTCCGTTATCATGCGCCCAAACAAGTCTGTCAGACGTTCCACGGAACGGCGAAGAACCTCCTCCTCATTATAGCAAGGCGATATGGTAGCAAGTCTAATCATTTTTTCCTGTTGACAAATTCTGTAAATGTAATAAACTCGTGATTACGCTTTTTCAACATTCGGATAAGCGCATCCAACCTTTGCATCATCTGCCTCCCACTATGGTTTTTGATGATAAATGGCAGCTTGAACTCTGGATGCGCTTTCAGGCCATAAAACTCCCATGGATGGAAATAAGTCACAAAATAGCCGTCATGGCCTAATGTCCGTCGAACAAGGAAATGATACAGCCATTCGGGCAAGTTGTGTAGGGAGAGCCAAAAGAGCGGGAAACGTATCCAGGGTGTTACAGAAGCAGGTATCTGCATCACCTCGCCCTCCATGAACCAAGTGCGAGGGGCTGTCAAGTGCATGTATCGACCAGGGATGAAAGCAGGATTGAGCGACGAGTTGTAAAGATAGCCCGCCCTCTCAATCTCTTGCCCATTGACGGCAAACATGCGTGGCTGGCGGTACCCATTGACCTTGCATCCCGTGACACGCTCCACGATTTGCTTGGATTGGGCGAAGTCGGTCTCTTTTGGCTGCCAATGGTCCACGCCATGGCAAGCCACCTCATGTCCCTCTGCCAAGATACGCCTCATGACATCCGGGGCATTCTCTGCAAAATTGCCCGTGCAAAAGAATGTTGCCCTCACGTCATTGTGTTTCAGCACGTCAAGAATACGGTTGGTACCTTCCCTGGATACTTCCATTCCCTCTTCCAAAGAGAAGTCCACCCCATGTTCGCGAGGAACATCAAATTCCTCAGTATCAAAGCTCAACAGTATCATACCCTATCTTTATGGAATGCAAAAATACACATTTTCTTTATTATCTTGACATTATTTGCAGCAAATCAGTAAAAATCAGAAAAATAACACTTACCTTTGTGCCAATGAAAAGACAATTGCGAATCGGATTCGATGCCAAACGCATCGTAAGAAACTATACGGGGCTTGGCAATTATGGGCGGACACTGGTAAACGACTTATCAGCTTTTGACGACTTGGATTTAATACTATATACTCCAGATGAAGGGAATGACGACTTGATTGAGCAGATTATCCCACGAGACAATATACATCTGTTCTTTCCCAACAAGAAGACAAAACTGGAGAAAGCGTTATGGCGGTCGTATGGAATTGTCGACCAATTACAGAAAGACAATATCCAGATTTATCATGGTCTATCAGGCGAATTGCCTTTCCATATCAAGAAATCGGGCATTAAGACCGTCGTCACCATCCACGACCTTATCTTCCTTCGTCATCCAGAATACTATCATAAGATAGATGTATTTATCTACAAGAAAAAATTTCACCAAGCCATACGGGAGGCAGACCGCATCATCGCCATCAGCGAGTGTACTCGCCGCGACATCTGTGAATATGGAAACATCGACAAAGAACGTGTGGACGTGATTTACCAGAGTTGCGCTCCTAAATTCCAAGACGATTTTAGCTCCGCGAAGTATCACGAAGTAAAGTCACGATACCACCTTCCTGACCAATACATCCTAAGTGTAGGCTCTATCGAGGAGCGCAAAAACATGCTCTTGGCGGCACAGGCACTTCCCTACTTACCTACAAATGTCTCATTGGTCATCGTAGGAAGAAAGACCCCATATACCGACAAGATACAACGGTTTGTCAATGAAAACCGTCTCGGCGACAGGATTTTCATCCATCATGGCGTTCCAAATGAAGACCTACCCGTGTTTTATAAGTTGGCTAAATGCTTCGTCTATCCCTCCCGTTACGAGGGTTTTGGCATTCCCATCATCGAGGCCATCCATTCGGGAACACCTGTCATTGCCGCCACAGGCTCGTGTTTGGAAGAGGCAGGGGGACCTGATTGCATCTATATCTCCCCCGATGACCCCCAAGCATTGGCAAATGCGGTTATCCAACTGTCAGAAGAAAACAACATCCAAGAACGCATCGCACGGGCGAAAGCTTACGTCAAACGGTTTGAAAACACGAATGTTGCCGGGCAAGTCCTTGACATTTACAGGCAATTGGCAGATGAGTGAGGCTCTCATTCGTTGTCAACCAATTTCTGGTATGTCCTAAACAATTCCGCAACAAACTGTTCATCAGTCACCGTCTTCGTATCGAAGCCGTAGGCTTGCATCACGGCACGGTCGTTGTCTTGGTGTGCCTTACGCAGATCGACGGGCATCGTGACCTCATCGTATAGGGCGGCGAGCGAACTGCCGGGGTATTTTGCCCTTGCGTCAAGGATTGCCCTTGCCGTCTCCTCAATCCTTTTCCTTTGCCTTTCCGAAGGCTCCGGCCACGGGAAAGGATTATACACCTGCTCCTTGCTATAGCGGTAATCGCTCTTCAACCGGCCACATAACACACGCATCCAAGCATTATGAACATTAGAGGTCAGTATGCCAAAATGATAAAGCGTAGCCCTCGGAAGAATCTGGACAGCATCAGAAGCTACTATTCCTGCTTTGATGAAACCAATAGGCACATAACGACGACGCTCCGATGACACGCGGGGGATAAGCAGATAGTCAACACTTTCTGGCTGCGTCACTTGCGCAAAAGACTGGGGAACCTTGGCATAGCCCCTTGTGGTCTTGGCGGTCGATGCCAGCCGAAACTCCCTCACTTGATTGACGACCTCATAAAGCGTCTTGCTCTCCTTGATGTCTGAAGGCGACGCATCCTTCAGCCAGAGACACCAACGCGACTTTCGATTGATAAACTCCTCCGCTCCGATATACGGACGTATCCATCTTTCAAGCTGTGGCTCGCGTGCCAACAAAGCCGTGCGCTGCCCATCGTCCAACACAAAATGCCCCCCATCGCGGGGCTGGTTGCCAAATGCCATCTTGGGAACATCGCACAAAGGCGTTTTCCAACTGGCAACCAGCACATTGTCACCTTCTAAGAGATAAGGACTGATGTTGCTCACCTCTTGCATCTGCCCATCGGACGTAAAGAGGTGTCTCTGCTTTGCCTCATCGGTACTGAACCCAATAATCACACAATGCACCGCCGCCTTCTCGCTTGCCTCACTGCTCCACTTGAACGTCTGGTAGGCAAAATCAATATGAACATGATAAGTATCGAACAGCACTTTCCACAGGATAGGGACTTGGGAACCTTGGCAAATGCTGTTGGTTGAGACAAAACCCGCCTTCGTATGCGACTGTTGCATCAGCTCCGCTGCTTTCTTGTACCAGCAACACACATAATCGAGGTCTTGCACATCCTTAATCCGACCGAACAGACGTTCCACGTCCTTCTTCTGCGGACTGCCCTGCGGCATCATCCTCGCCCCCACAAACGGTGGATTACCCATGATATAGTCATAATGAACATTTACCCTGACGAGCGGTTTGTAGCCAATATGCTGGTTATTTGTCACCAAGTTAATCTCATCGTAGACGATGGGTTCGCTTGCCATTACACCCTCCTCATCGGGAATGAGGTATGTATTCCTGGCATAAACGGTAGGCTGGTTTTGCGGGACATCTATCATGTCCCAATCCATCTGCAAAGCATTTCCCTCGCGGATGTTGGTATAACTTTTCAGCGGTAGGAAGTCGATGTCCTGTTGGATGATACGTTCCGTCTCGGCAAGCATCTGTGCCTCGCTAATCCAGAGGGCTGTCGTGGCGACGGTAACGGCAAAGTCGTTGATCTCGATGCCATAGAATTGCTGGATGCTTACCTTGATGGGGTTCCTAAATTCGCCCATCATCGTCTGCCCGTGGTATCGTTCACGAATCACCTCATTCTCCAATCTCCTTAACGACAGATAGGTCTCCGTGAGGAAATTGCCACTGCCACAGGCGGGGTCGAGGAACGTCAACGATGCCAACTTGTCCTGGTAGCGGTCGAGTTTGCGCTGCCGCTGCCGCTCCACTTTCTCCTCCAAAATGTTGTCCAGTTCGCTCCGCAAGTCGTTAAGGAACAAGGGGTCGATGACTTTGTGGATGTTCTCGATTGACGTGTAGTGCATCCCACCGCTGCGTCGGGTCTCGGGGTTGAGTGTTGATTCAAACACCGCCCCGAAGATGGTGGGCGAAATCTCGCTCCAGTCGAAGTCAAGCGAGGCATTTTGGAGGAGGGTCTGTTTCAACTCTTCCGTGAATTGCGGGATTTCTATCTCCTCCTCAAACAGCCCGCCGTTGGTATAGGGAAATGCCCTCAACTCCTCTTGCAGGTATTTGCTGCGCTTCTCGATAGGCGTGTTCAGCACCTCAAACAAGTCGCGCAACGCCCTGCGCAAGTCCTTTGCATCATAGCTGGCAAGGAAATCATGGAACTGGTCATGCCCGAACACGCCAGCATCCTCGGCATAGAGACAAAACACGATACGGACGCAAAGGATGTTGAGCCACCGCAGGGCGGCGGGCGAACTGTCATCATATTGCTTGAGCAACGCCTCGTAAATCTTGCCGACGATCTCTCCAGCCTGCATCGACACCTCCATCTCCTTGCTGAGGTGCTCGCTCTTATTGTCAATAAGGAACGTCAAACGATAATATTCCTTGCCCAAGTTCTCCAACAAGATGCTCTCCGGCTCGCCGTTGGGCAACTCCATGTCATAGACGAGAAACTCCGAGAAGTTGCATGTCACGATCCAACGGGGATGTCCCGACACGGGGAGGCTCACCACATAGCGTCGTGCCTGCTGGAACGGGTTGAGCACGGAGCCGTCGCTTTGCGCGATGCCCTTACGCAAGTCCTTGCCCAATGACTTCTGCTCAATCAACACACGGGTGGAAGGGATGCGGGCATCGATGAAGTTGGAGCTGTCCACCATGCGATGCTCCTCAAAGCGGATAAAGCCTTCCGTAGGCTTATCGATGCCAAACACATTGCAAAGCAAGTCCATCCAAAAGGGCTGTGACTCGCCTCGCTCATATCCCCTGCCCCGCCAACGCTCCGCGAACTCCTTGGCGGCGGCTGCCATTTGTCTTTCTGTTTTCATGTATTCTTGATTCAATGTCACTGCAAAGGTAGTCATTCTTTTTGGGACTGCCCACGGAATTGTCAATTTTTTATCACAAAATGGGCCTCCGTGGTTGCGTTATTTGCAAGCAACCCCAACCTTAGGCCGTTTTTTCGTGCATTTTGCAACCCGTTGGATACCAACCATTTACGAAATGAGGCTATCATTTATCACCCGCGAAAGTGGCATTTTAACATTATTTCTGATACCTTCGCGGCTGATAGATGCCACGTTTATGGGTGGCGGATGTGGCATCCGCCGCCGACGGATGCCGCCCAAAAAATGTTAAAGGCATGTTTCCACCCTGAGAAGCGACCGTTTCCGTGCTTTCCAGTCGATAATTCGACGCATGGAAATCCTATTTCGTGTCATTTGCCAAACACCGTTTTGTTAAGGATTTTCATAGTTAATTCCGATGGGCTTGCCCCCGTAGAATGGGTGGCAGGGATTTGCAATCCCTCCATCCATACGACTCTGCTCCGTAACAAATCCTTGTTTGGTTTCGGATAGGGACAGGAAGGGGCAGGAAAGACAAGCAGGGCGACCCCACGTTGGGAATCGCCCTGCCTGTGATTCGTCAAGTTCTAATTGTACCAAACGGAGGTGTCCACCTCTGCATACCTCTCATCTGCATCGCAGTTGTACACGTTGTCGTACTCATGTTCCTCTTCGGAACGGTTCATTTTCCTTTGTTTCATCATAGCATTTCCTCCCTTTGTTAATTGATAGTGATAATAGTTATTCGCATCGCAAATATAGGAATTTTTTTGTAATGACGTAACAAAATGCAGATATTTTTTTAGAAATTATAGCATTTTGGTAGTATCGCGTTCCCTTTGTCATTTTTTATTTGTACTTTTGCACCGTCTTTAACAAATTACAACAACAAACTCATGAACAAGAAACTCTCAAAGGTATTGGTATTGGGCAGTGGTGCCTTGAAGATTGGACAGGCGGGTGAATTTGACTATTCCGGTTCCCAGGCGTTGAAGGCGTTGCGCGAGGAAGGCATCTCCTCGGTGCTGGTCAATCCCAATATCGCGACCATCCAGACATCCGAAGGCATTGCCGACAAGGTATATTTCCAACCCGTCACGCCGTATTTCGTGACGGAGATTATCAAGAAGGAGCGTCCCGATGGCATCCTCTTGGCGTTTGGCGGCCAGACTGCCTTGAATTGTGGTACGGAACTGTATACCAACGGCATATTGAAAGAGTATGGCGTGGAGGTGTTAGGCACGTCGGTAGAGGCTATCATGAACACAGAGGACCGCGACCTCTTTGTGCGCAAGCTTGACGAGGTGGGGCTGAAGACCCCCGTGAGCCATGCCGTGGAGAACATGGATGATGCGCTCAAGGCTGCCCGTGAGATAGGTTTCCCCATCATGATTCGCTCCGCTTACGCCCTTGGCGGCTTGGGCTCGGGCATCTGTCCCGACGAGAAAACGTTTAAGGAGGTTGCCGAGAGTGCCTTCACGTTTGCCCCCCAGATCTTGGTGGAGGAGTCGTTGAAGGGCTGGAAAGAGATAGAGTTTGAGGTGATACGCGATGCCAACGACCACTGTTTCACCGTGGCGTCGATGGAGAATTTCGACCCGTTGGGCATCCATACAGGCGAGTCCATCGTGGTAGCCCCCACCTGCTCGCTCACCGAAGAGCAAGTGAAGATGTTGCAGGAACTGTCTATCCAATGTGTGAAGCATCTGGATATCGTGGGCGAGTGTAACATCCAGTTTGCTTTCAATGCCACGACCAATGATTACCGCATCATCGAGATCAACGCCCGATTGAGTCGTTCCTCGGCGTTGGCATCAAAGGCTACGGGTTATCCGTTGGCTTTCGTTGCCGCCAAGATAGCGTTGGGATATACGCTCGACCAGATTGGCGAGATGGGAACGCCCAATTCCGCCTACGTTGCGCCGAGCCTTGACTATATGATTTGCAAGATCCCACGTTGGGACTTGACCAAGTTCGCGGGTGTCTCCCGCAAGATCGGCTCCAGCATGAAGTCGGTGGGAGAGATCATGTCGATAGGCCGTAGCTTTGAGGAGATGATCCAGAAAGGCTTGCGCATGATTGGGCAGGGGATGCATGGCTTTGTGGGCAATGACCACACGCGCTTTGAGAATCTCGACGATGCCTTGGAGAATCCCACGGACTTGCGCATCTTTGCCATCGCCCAGGCGTTGGAAGATGGTTATTCCATCGAGCGGATAGAGGAACTGACGCGAATTGACAAGTGGTTTATCGAGCGGTTGAAGAGAATTGTTGACCTGAAGTGCAAACTACAGGCTTTTGACAAGTTGGAGGACATACCAGACGAGTTCCTGATGGAGGTGAAAGCCGCTGGCTTCTCCGACTTCCAGATAGCACGGTTTGTGTTAAAACCCGCAGCGGGTAACATGTATAACGAGAACCTCGCCGTGCGCCGCTATCGCAAGCAGCGTGGTGTGGTGCCAGCCGTGAAACGAATCAATACCGTGGCAAGCGAGCATCCTGAGTTGACCAATTACCTGTATTTCACTTACCATTATGACAAGTCGGCCTCATTGCACGATATCGAGTATTATAAGAATGAGAAGAGCGTGGTGGTACTCGGTTCGGGTGCTTACCGCATCGGATCGTCTGTGGAGTTTGACTGGTGTTCGGTGAATGCCATCAATACGGCTCGCAAGCTGGGGTATAAGTCCATCATGATTAATTACAACCCTGAGACCGTCTCCACCGACTATGACATGTGCGACAGGCTCTATTTCGACGAGTTGTCGATGGAGCGTGTGTTGGATGTCATCGACTTGGAGCAACCGCGTGGCGTGATTGTCTCCGTGGGTGGGCAGATACCCAATAACCTTGCGATGAAGCTATATCGACAGGGTGTACCTATACTTGGCACGTCGCCCGTGGATATTGACCGTGCCGAAAACCGCGACAAGTTCTCTGCCATGCTTGATAAACTGGGCGTAGACCAGCCAGCGTGGCGTGCCTTGACATCGTTGGATGACATCAAGGAGTTTGTCAGCGAGGTGGGATTCCCCGTATTGGTGCGCCCGTCTTACGTATTGAGTGGCGCGGCAATGAATGTCTGTTACGACAATGAGGAGTTGGAACGCTTCCTCGCCATGGCGACGGAGGTGTCGAAAGACTATCCTGTGGTGGTGTCTAAGTTCATGACGGAGACCAAGGAGATAGAGTTCGATGCCGTTGCTGACAAGGGCGAGATCGTTGAATATGCCATCTCCGAGCATGTGGAGTATGCCGGCGTACACTCTGGCGATGCCACGATGGTGTTTCCCGCGCAACATATTTATTTCTCTACCATCCGACAGATTAAGAAGATTTCCCATAAGATTGCCAAGGAACTGAACATCTCTGGACCATTCAACATCCAGTATCTTGCCAAGAACCGCGAGGTGAAAGTGATAGAATGCAACTTGAGGGCGAGCCGCTCGTTCCCCTTCGTCAGCAAGATCTTGAAGACCAACTTCATTGAGACGGCTACCAAGATCATGCTTGACGTGCCTTACCAAAAGCCAGACAAGGGAGAGTTTGACATCGACCGCATCGGCGTGAAGGCTTCCCAGTTCTCTTTTGCCCGATTGCAGGATGCCGACCCCGTTTTGGGTGTTGACATGAGCAGTACGGGAGAAGTGGGTTGCTTGGGCGATGACCTGAACGAGGCGTTGCTAAACGCCCTCATCGCCACGGGCTACCGTCTGCCGAAGAAGAGCATCTTGATTTCCTCGGGAGGAGCCAAAGGGAAGGTGGACTTGCTCGAGCCTGTGCGTGAGTTGGCAGAGAAAGGATATGACATCTACGCGACAAGGGGCACCGCCAAATTCTTCAACGACAATGGCGTGAAGGCAACGGCGGTGGCTTGGCCGGACGAGGAGGGTCCCAATAACGTGATGGACCTGATTTCGTCGCACAAGTTGGAACTCATCATCAATGTTCCCAAGAACCATACCAAGCGCGAGTTGACCAATGGCTATCGCATCCGCCGCGCCGCCATTGACCATAACATCCCGCTGATGACCAACGTGAGGCTTGCCAAGGCATTTATAGAGGCATTCTGTGCTATGCGGATGGAAGACATCCAAATCAAGAGTTGGCAAGAGTATACTATATAATATAATAAGGTGTAAGAACCATGAATGTTCTCCGACACGTTTTATCCCAGGTTTTCCTGCTGGCAATAGGAGCATGGTGTGTCCCTATGGAAAGCTATGCTGCCAAGGACTGGATTGACTTGACCGACCAACTGATTACCAATTACACATTTGACGGGAACACCAACCAAGGGTGGACGTTCTCGTGGCAACATGGCAGTTGCAACAATCGTGTGGATGCGATGGAGTTTTGGAATGCCACGTTTGACATTCACCAAAACTTGATGAACCTGACAGCCGGACATTATCGGTTGTCGGTGCAGTCGTATTACCGTTGCAAGGACAATCAGAATGGGTATCAGGATTACCTGAATGGCACGGAGGACATTACGGGGTATCTTTATGCTGGCAATAAGACTTACTTCGAGAAGCCTTTGGCGAGTGTCTATTCACAGTCGTTCACCGAGAACTTGGAAGGTGGTTGCTGGGGATATGGCTCAGGTGGCTGGTGGAATCAGACGTATGTCTATTTCCCCAATAACATGGAGAGCGGCACTCGTGCTTTCAAGGATGGTTATTATTGGAACGAATTGGAGTTTGACTTCGATGGGGGTGATTTGGTTATTGGCTTGAAAAACGATAATTTCGTCAGCAACAACTGGTGCTTGTTTGATAACTTCAAGATAGAATATTATGGCGAGGTGGTGCTTGCCACAGGGCTTAGCGTCACTCCATCCTTGATGACATTGTTGATAGGGGAGTCGTTTCAATTGAGTGCCTCCATCAAACCGGAGAATGTCACTTATAAGAAGTTGTCATGGGCCAGCAGTAATTCCAGCATCGCCTCGGTGAGTGACGATGGTATGGTTACGGCCCATGAACAAGGCAGTGCCATCATCACGGCGAGAACGACGGACGGTTCCAACAAGGTGGCGAATGTCGTGGTGCGTGTTACCAGCAACCCTGCCACGTCGGAGTCGCTCATCATCAATGAGATCATGGCATCTAATGTGGACGAGTGGATAAGTCCCGCCTTCAATTTTGACGGATGGGTGGAGTTGTATAACCCTACAGACCAAACGGTAGGCTTGAACAACATGTACCTAAGCGACTCGCCGGGCAATTTGAAATTATGGCAAATGCCATATAACATGGGCACCATTCCCGCGCATGGCTATCGTGTGATTTGGTTTGATAGTGGTACGTTGAACCGCAAGAATGCCATGTTCAAATTGGATGTGGACGGGGGAACGCTCTACATTAGTGATTCATACGGAAAACTGATTACCCAACAGGAATACCCGGCTGGCATGGAGCGTGTGAGTTATGCCCGCACGACGGATGGTGGCGGCGAGTGGTCCTTTACATCCAACCCCACGCCCGGGTCAAGTAATAATACCTCTACCTTTGCGCAGATGCAACTCGGTGCGCCAATCGTAGACCAGCCGTCCCAATTGTTTAATGGCTCATTGATAGTCAACGTACAAATACCCGCAGGATGCACCTTGCGCTATACCACTGATGGCACGTTGCCTACGTTGACCAATGGCGAGACATCGAGTACGGGACAATTTGATGTGCCATATACCACATGTTATCGTTTCCGCTTGTTCGCAGATGACTATTTACCGTCACCCGTGACATCGCGCTCTTATATCTATCGTTATCAGGATTACATGTTGCCTGTCGTGTCGGTGATAACCGACCCTGACTTCCTTTACGATGACTCGATAGGTGTGTATGTGAGAGGCGTGAATGGAAGGCCCGGCAACGGGCAATCTTCCAAGTGCAACTGGAACATGGATTGGGAGCGTCCCGTCAATTTCTCATATATCATGCCCGATGGCGAGATGGTTCTCAACCAAGATGTCAACCTTGAGATGTGTGGCGGATGGAGTCGTGCGTGGACTCCCCATTCATTCAAGCTCAAGGGAAATAAGGAATTGGGGGGCAGTAAGAACTTGGATTATCCATTCTTTGCAAACAAGCCTTACATCCGCAACCGCACCTTACAGATAAGGAATGGGGGCAACAATAACAATGACCGACTGAAAGATGGCGCTCTACAAAGCATCGTCCTTACCTCGGGTATCGACATTGATGGACAAAGTTTCCGTCCCGCCCATGAGTTTATCAATGGTGATTATGTGGGCATGTTGAATGTCCGCGAGCCGAACAACAAGCATTTTGTCTATGCCAACTATGGATGGGACGATGACGAGATTGACCTATTTGAAATATCCCCAGACTCTTTCTATGTGCAGAAGTGTGGTACGGATGAGTCTTATCAATATTTGTTACAATTATCAGCCGATGCCGCCAATACCGAGACGTACGAGGAGATAAAGCAATTGCTGGATATAGACGAGTATGCGGCATACATGGCGGTGGGATTCTATCTGGGTGGTTCAGACTGGATTCGCAACAACGTGAAAGCATTCCGTTACCGTGATGGTGGGAAGTACCGCTTTGTCTTGTTCGACCTCGATGGGTCTTTCTCCAATGGCAGTGGAATGTTCTCATGGTTCTTTGGGATGGAATACAACTATACGTTTGACTTACTCTATCCCAGCAATACACGTATCACCACGGACAACACGTTGGTGAGGTTGTTCCGTCAACTGTTACAAAACAATGAGTTTAAGAAGAAGTTTATTGATACCTTTTGCATCATAGGCGGAAGCGTCTTCGAGCCGAGTCGTTGCAATGAGGTGATTGACTCGTTGGTGGCGATATGCTCCCCAGCGATGGCTTTGGAGGGACGCTCGGGCAATGTGACAAGCATGGGGAATAACTTGAAGAACAATTTGAGCGGTAGGAATAACACCATGATCAATGCCTTGAGGAATTATTATGCGTTTGACTTGTCGCAGACATCGGCACAATCAGCCCAACTGGGTAGTGATGCAGATGGTGCGCGGATTGAGATAAATGGCATCGACATCCCAACGGGGTCATTCAAGGGAAACCTCTTTGCGCCAGTGAAGTTGAAAGCCGTTGCCCCTGCTGGATACACCTTCCAAGGTTGGCTGTCGGGAACGGCTCATCAAAGTGTGGTGTTCGACAAGGGTGAGAGTTGGTATTATTATGACAAGGGCTCACTTGACGGTCAACAATGGTATTCCGTCGATTACCCCACCACTAATTGGAGTAGTGGGAGGGCACCGCTTGGTTTTAAGTTAGACGTGGCAACCACCATCTCATACGGTAATGACTCACGCAATAAATATCCCACGTCATATTACCGAAAGACTTTCACGCTCCAAGAGAAACCTGCCAGCAATGCAAGCTTTACATTCAACTATGCCGTTGACGATGGTTTCGTGTTCTACGTGAATGGCACGGAGGTGGGGAGATACAACATGCCTTCGGGAACGGTCTCTTTCAACACCTATTCATCGACGTATGCTGATGATGTGCCTTTTGAGGGTTCCATATCCATCCCCGCAAGCTTATTGAGAAAAGGCGAAAATGTCATTGCGGCGGAAGTGCATAATTGCAGTGCCTCTTCATCCGATATTTATTGGGATGCGCAATTAACGGGGACGGTATCTCAGCAGGATGTGGATTATTATTCTACGGATGCGGAAATAGACATGCCAAGTGGTAATTTCCGGCTTACCGCCTCATATAAACCCATGACGCCATCTGAACGTACCGACGATAATATCAGCCCTGTCCGTATCAATGAGGTGAGTGGCAGCAATTCCGTGTATGTCAATGAGTATGGGAAGAAAAGTGATTGGGTGGAACTGTATAACACCACCGATGAGGTGATTGATGTGGAAGGGATGTATTTGACGGACAATCTCGACAAACCCACCAAATACCAAATCACGAAAGGGCACACAAGTGCCAACACCAAGATTGCTCCGCATGGATACCTGCTTGTGTGGTGTGATAAGTTGGAAACAACCAACTCTGCCATCCACGCCTCCTTTAAGATTGATGGTGATGGAGGACTTGTTGCACTCGTTGCCGCAGACAACAGTTGGGTTGATACCTTATATTATGGTACTCATGATGGGAACACCACTGTCGGGCGATACCCAGACGGAGGGAATGAGGTGTATGCGTTCAGTATGCCTACCATTGAAAAGCGCAACCTCATGACATCTTATTCTCAAAAGACTGACCAAGAGACCCTTGACATACACAAGGCAACCATCGCATCATCCAATGGCTTCCGTATCAGATATGGCGACGGGACACTCATCTTAAAGGATGAAGACACCGACTTTGCCCGTGTGTTAGTCTATACGGTAGATGGGCAAAACATGATGTCTGTATCTACGAATATCCATCGTGGCGTTTCCTTGATAGACGTTTCAGGATTACCTTCTGGTTTTTATGTGGCGGTAGCGACAGATAGTAACAACGAGCGAGTTGTCTGCAAATTTATGAAGTAATCATATTATATGAATGATAAGTTTATTAAATATACGGTTTTCGTATATCTCTTCTTTTTACTATTGAGGGCAATGGATTGCCATGCCAATGAAAATAGTACGTCCTCAGATATTGTCATCAATGAAGTGATGGTGTCTAATGTTGATGAGTGGATAAGTCCTTCTTGGAACTTTGACGGATGGATAGAATTATATAATCCAACAAGTAGTGCCATAGATGTTGGCGGCTTATTTTTCAGTAACGACATCCAGAACTTGAAACTTTGGCAAGCCCCGTCATCCATGGGAAAAATCCCCGCTCATGGGTATTTACTGGTTTGGTTTGATGAAGACATGTTGAGCTCCAATAGTGTACCATTCAAACTTGATGTTGATGGTGGAACGGTATATATTAGTGATGCAAATGGACAATTGATTGCCAGCCAAACATACCCAGAGGGTATAGAAAGAGCCAGTTATGCAAGAACAACAGACGGAGGGAGCGTATGGAATTACACTTCTACCCCAACACCCGGAAAGGCCAATTCGTTGGCAACCTATGCAAACAGCCAACTTCCCTCGCCTATTGTAGACCAACCGTCACAATTGTTCACGGGTACACTATACATCAACGTTGGCATCCCCTCCGGCACGGTTTTGCGCTACACTACAGACGGGACACTACCCACGTTGACAAATGGCAAGACCGCGGCAAGTGGAAAATTCTCTTTAACCAAGTCCACCGTTCTACGATTTCGCCTCTTTTCGGACAACTACTTAGCTTCCAGGACTATAACCCGCTCATACCTTTACAACGACAAGGACTATACGCTTCCTATTGTCTCCATCGTTGTTGACCCGGTTTTTCTTTATGATGACTCGATTGGAATTTATGTGAAAGGCGTAAATGGTGTGGCTGGCAATGGACAGACCACTCCCTGCAATTGGAACATGGATTGGGAACGCCCTGGCAATTTCTCTTACATCATCGATAACGACATGGTGTTAAACCAGGATGTCAACTTGAAAATTGCAGGAGGCTACAGCAGGGCTTGGACACCACGGTCGTTGAAGCTGAAAGGGAGCAAGGAATTGGGAGGCAACAAGAATTTGCCATATCCTTTCTTTTCCTCAAAACCATATATCCGCAATCGCACCTTACAAGTACGGAACGGAGGAAATGACGTGAATTGCAGGCTGAAAGACATGGCCATACATACCATGGTCATGTCTTCGGGCATAGACATCGATTGCCAAAGTGCCCAGCCCTGCCATGAGTTTATCAATGGGCAATATATTGGGATGCTTAACATCCGCGAGCCCAACAACAAACATTATGTTTACGCGAATTATGGATGGGATGATGATGAGATTGACCAGTTTGAGATAGGGAGTTCCACATACCTCCAGCAATGTGGCACACCAGACAAGTTTGAGCAGTTGTATTCATTGTCCTCTGATGCCGCAGACCCTGACACCTATAAGGAAATCAAGAATATCTTGGATGTTGACGAATATGCCAACTACATGGCTGAGGAACTGTATTTAGGCGTTAACGACTGGCCTTTGAACAACTTGAAAGGTTTTAGGCACAGCCAAAATGGAAAGTTCCGCATCATTTCCTATGATGTAGACTTGGCTTTCAGTATCGATGATGTCTTTAACAAAATGATGAGCAGGCAAGTGATAAGTGGTGTTGAGCAGAAGTTTATTTCCATCTTCAGCAACCTCCTCAACAATGATGAGTTTAGGAAAAGATTTATCGATACCTATTGCATCATGGGAGGTAGCGTGTTTCTCCCAGAGCGATGCAACGCCATCATTGATTCCATCACCGCCATCACAAGACCTGCGTTAAGTCTCGAAGGGAAGTCACCCGACAAGACTGCGGAAGAGATGAAAGAGGCCTTTGCTAACCGAATGCCCTTGATGACATATTATCTGAAAAGTTTCTCCCCTATGGGTCTTACAAACACAGCCTCTTACCACGCGGTTTTAGGAAGCAATATCCAAGGAGCGGACATCATGTTGAATGAACAGAAGATCCCAACAGGCCAATTCAATGGCCGCCTTTTCCCTTCTGTCACGGTTTCAGCCGTTTGTCCCGCAGGATATAAGTTCGTGGGTTGGAAGGATGGCATGGCAAAAGAACGTGTCATCTTCAGCTTTGGCGACTCTTGGTCATATTACGACAAAGGCTCATTAGATGGAAAGAGTTGGACTTCCTCTTCGTACAACAGCAGTAGCTGGAGTACGGGGAAGACACCATTGGGCTATGGGTTCAGTAGTATTGGCACCACCATTTCATACGGCAGTAATGCCAGCAGCAAAATACCGACTTATTATTTCAGGAAGTCCTTTCAGATAGACAAAGAGCCCGACGACCATTCCCTTTTTGTCTTGGATTGCAAGGCGGATGATGGATTCATCGTCTATGTCAACGGCACGGAAGCCGGGCGTTATCTCATGACAACAGGAACTGTGGCGTATAGCACTTATTCAAAATCCTATGCCCACGACAATCCCGACAACACTGTCATTGTGTTGCCAAGCTCCCTTTTCCACAAAGGTAGCAATGTCATCGCCGTTGAGGTGCATAATTCAAGTGCTTCATCGAGCGATATCTATTGGGATGCACGACTGATTGGCACTTTGGACGATGAGTCTGCCGTCTACTATTCCACGGAAACAGAGATTACCTTGCCTGACACCAACTGCCACCTCACCGCTTGCTATGAGGAGTTGTCAAATGCCGAAATGGCCATGTCATCCACCAAGCCCGTCATGATAAACGAAGTAAGCGGAAACAATTCCATTTATGTCAACGAGTATTACAAGAAGAATGACTGGGTGGAATTATATAATTCGACCAACAGTCCCATCGATGTAGAAGGAATGTATCTCTCTGACAACATAAGCGTTCCCACGAAGTATAAGATTTCCAAGGAAGGGACAATGGCTGTCACCGTGATACCCGCCCATGGCCACCTCATCGTGTGGTGTGACAAACTGGCAACAACAGACCAAGGTCTTCATGCTTCTTTCAAGATAGATGGCGACGGAGGCATTATCTCTCTCACGGCAGCAGACAGGAGTTGGTCTGATACTTTGCAGTACTGTGTACATGATGGAAACTCCACTGTTGGCAGATACCCTGATGGAGGGAAAAACATCTATTTGATGGATGTTCCCACCATCGGCAAGACAAACCAATTGTCAAGCTATGATGTCAACCAATATTTGATAGGGGATGTCAACGAAGACGGGATTGTCAACATCACCGATGGCGTTTGTCTTCTCAATTGCATCTTACAATCCAAGACCAATTTGTTGAACATGAAAGTCGCAGACGTGAATTGTGATGGCTTTATCAACATCACGGATGTCATCATGATAAACAGCATGATATTGTCTGCTAACAATTGACTTCTTATTCCTTCTCTTCTGGAAGTATGGCACATCCTTTCACTTTTTCAGTAATTATCCCCCATTATAACACCCCTCTTCTTTTGATGAGGTGTTTAAATTCCATTCCTATACGGGAAGATATACAAGTGATTGTAATAGATGACTGTAGTCCAGATGCGGATACATACTTGGAAAAATATCCTTTGTTGTCTCGTCCCTTCCTGGAATTCTATTCTACGGAAAAGGGCGGAAGCGCGGGAAGGGCACGTAATGTTGGGCTTGCCCACGCCAAGGGAAAATGGCTACTGTTTGCAGATGCGGATGATTTTTTCGTGGATGGCTTTGAGTCCATGATAGATTCTTTCGTTGACGCGCAAGACGATATTGTCTTTTTTGATTATAAGAGCGTGATGTCTGACAATCCCTCCATTACGTCAAATCGTGACCAAAACTACAGGGTTCAATTGCATCATCACCCTCAAAAGGAAGTTTTTGCGCGCACATATTATCCATTTCCCTTTGCCAAGATGATCAAGAGGTCATTTGTCGAGAACCATCGTTTTAGGTTCGATGAAACACGTTGGTCAAATGACTTTTTCTTCTCGGTATCATCAGGTTGTTTGGCAGAAAGTCTTCATATAGACGACCGTGTCCTATATGTATTATGTGAAAAGGAGGGGTCATTGACAAGCAAGTTCTGCGAGGACATGGACGAACATGTCTTACGTGCAGAAATTGGCATCAGATGTTTTAATCTCGCTTGTTCCCACCATTATTTAATTGAGGATGAGCCGTACCCACTCATTCCAATAATGAGGAAAATGTGGAAACGTGACAAGGTGAAATTTTGCCAACTCCTCGCAGGATTGTCAACGGATGCCGTTCCCATATTCTGTCGGCAGTATTGTCCCTTGGCAAGTTGGAAAAGGAGAATATTGTTATGTATGCTTTATATAATTAAAAAGTTTAGGTGTAATCGGATTCTTTAAATAGTATTTCAGGGGTTTGTAAATGGTAAACCTTGATGCGATATATAGCAATAAGTCCGAGATGCTTCTAATATTACTAAATGTGATTGACTCACGGCACTGCCCCAAGACACTACGGATGACTCGCTCATCAGAGACATTCTTAATTATTTTCTTCTTATTAAAATTCACTATATTCATCGATGCCCTTAACAGGGCTTTGTCAGATTTGACGAAAGGTATTTCCTGAATGCCCATGATGTTGTTTAAGCATTCAGTAAATAAAGAAAGTCGCTTCTCGGCGTTTTGTAATTGGGTCATGGACGAGTCATGTACCACATAATGGTACAACGGGGTATCACTGTAGACAATATTTGATGCGGCAATGGTAATCTTTGTGGAAACCACCATGTCCTCATAGTAATTATACTGAGGGAAGGCAATTCCATTTTTGACGAATAATTCACGCAAGACCAGCTTGTTCCACAATCCAGCGTGTAGATTGGTAAAGTAGCCTAAAACGACAGCTCTCTTACTAAGGTCTTTTGGCTCGTTCCGATTGTATAGAGCGGGATAGTCAGTGCTTTCCCTGATAAAGGATGAAATGACCAAATCCGCATGTTCCCTTTCAGCGCAATCTAACATGGATTGAAGATACTGTGGCTCAACCCAGTCGTCAGCATCAATAAAAGACAAATATTTACCTTTAGCTAAAGACAATCCAGCGTTTCTTGCAGCACTTGACCCTTGATTTTCTTGATGGATTACGCTAACAATTCGTTGGTCTTTTTCTTTATATTCGTCACAAATCTTACCTGATTGGTCTGTACTTCCATCATCAACGATAATCAATTCATAATCCGTAAAAGTTTGAGACAATATGCTGTCAAGACATTTTCTCAATAACTTTTCTACATTATAAACGGGTATGACAATAGAAATGATAGGCATGGAAAACGTTGTTATTTAACGACGTATTTCTTTTTATTGATGATAAATATACCTTTATTGAGCATGTAATTACCAATCATTTTCCTTCCCATCATGTCATATACATCGTTATTTGATGGGGATGGGATTTCCGTCACATGCTGAATCCCTGTCATCTCCGGGTTCTCATGCAGCAGCTTGATGAAAAGCTGCTTGTTGTTGTCATTCGGGGAAACCTCCGAAGTGATGTATGCGCGGAACGGGACTGCCGTGACCGTATCGCCTACATAGGTAAAGTCTTTCTCGTAGTCCTCCTCGTCCATCACGTAGAGGTGGCTGCCCGTGACTGTTCCACCCGAATAGTTGCCTTCGACGTCAAAGTCATTCGTGTCGATGAATAGCGTTCCTGCCTTGACTTCCGCATCTGTGGCACTAAACGCGATAGGCTTACCCACGAGTCCGGGACCATCAATTCTCTCATCGGAGACGGTGATGATATAAGGCGTGTTTGCCAGGAACTCATCAGAATAGTCAAAGAGGAGCGTGTAGTTCTCCTTCCCGTGGTAACTGCATAGCCAGAAGTCCTTCCCCAGCTCGTCCGCATTGTGGAACCAGTCAACATCAATGCTGTCGGGGAGGATGGAAACCCTCTGCACGTCAAAGGGCAGGATGATGGTTGACCAGTTGTACTTGTTTTCCAACCCGTCGCACCCCCGACGGAAAGTGCGGGTGTAGGTCACGCTGTCTGCCATGAACGATTCGGGAACGAAGGTGGGGAAGCCGTCTGTCAAGCTGATGCGCTTGGCTTTCCCCGCGTTGATGACATTCCCCAAGCTGGGGTAGTCGCTCTCTCCGTTGAAATAATAGAGGGTGTTGGGGTTGCTGTTGGGGGTGAATGCCAATGGCCATAATTCCCTGTCGGGCGTGTCGAAGCTGATGGCAACCACATCCTCAGGCGTCACAAACGACGGGGCTGCCACCGCCGCATGGCCGTGTGCCATGCCGCCAGCGGTCCAATAGCGATAGCCCTGGGCGCGCGCTATGGTGTATGGCGTGTATGTGATTTGGTATGTGCCGGGCTTCGACCAGTCCACGACGTTATCCATCGAGGCGTAAGAATACCATTTTGTCATGACCCTGAAAGTGTAGTCCTTGTTGTTCTTCGACATCTCCGTAGACTCGAAAGTGAATGTCTTGGTCTCCCCGGGGGCGAGCCTGACATGGACGAGTTCCGTTGACTCCCAGGCCGACACGGTGGACTTGCTCAGTGAGAGGGAGAAGCGCACATAGTCGTTGAACGTGTTTACCGTATCGGCATTGGTCAAACTGACCGTCGCCTTGTATTTATCTGTGTAGACATACCCTATGGTGCCGTCGTTATCCTCCGTGTTGTCGTTGAGGATGGTGGCTTTAATCATCCTAAAGCTGTTGCTTTCGTCGCCATAATGGATATTGTCGCTTGCCGTTGTCATGGTGGTGGCAATGGGGAAGTCGCCGTTGGAGTCCTTGCAAATTTCCAGTTTATACTCGCCCGCGACGTATGGCACAAACTCAAAGTCGATGTCCACGGTGGAGTTCATGGGGATTCTCAGGCCATTGATCATGTTTAGCGACTTATTGGCGACAAGATAATAGTGCTTGTCGAATTTGTCAAACGAATTGTTGGTGATATTGAGGCGAGCGGTCTGTGGTGCACCGATGCCGTTCCCGCGGTCAGACTCCAACACCTCAAACGAGTTCACCACGATGGTTTCCACCGCCTTGTAAGTGGCTTGCCCGCCCGCCACGTTGGCTTCCAAATAGGCATAAGTGCCCAGGCATCGGTCGAAGTGCCATTCTTCTTGTCCGTTGACGCGGCTCATGGGAATGACTTTATAGGTGCCATCGGCAACACCTTCAAATGAGATGGAGGAATAGGTCTTGTAATTCCACCCGTTACGGTTAAAGGTGGTCGTGTCTGTCGATGAGATGAACTGCACGAACTGTAGGCTGTCGTCGTAAAGAGCCAGTGCGTTGTCGAAGTCCAGCTTCTCGTTGTAGGCGTTCTGCAACGCCACGCGGATATTGTCACCGCTTGGTGTGATGCTGAGGAGCTGCAATGCCATGTCCTCTTTCTCGTATGAGAACTCATCGTTGCTCTTCCATCCATTGGGCTGGATGCCAACGGTCGCACCGAGTTTATTGGTGTAGTTACGGTTGCGGGTGGTCTTGTAGGGGTTAAGCACCGTCAGCCGGAAGTAGCCATTGCAATATCCCGTCCATCCCCAGTCGATATGGAACATGTCGTTTTGCTCGTAGCCGTCGCAGATGAAAGCATGTCCGGCTGCGCTTGACGTGGGTGTGCCAAGGGAGAAGCCGTCCAGCATGACGGGCCTTCCCTGTGAGATCTCGCCATAGACGATGTCGATGAAGTCGTTTACCGTGTCGTAGTCGTCGGCACTGATGTGGCGTATCCCCGGATCGAAGTCGAAGTAGTTGACGTAGGCATTGAGGGCTGCCGAGATGTATGCGTTGACGGCATCTTTCGTGAAGTCTGACTTGATGCCTTGTGCCACGTATAGCATGAAGTTGGCAATGGCGTTTGCCTCCTCCATGGTATAGGTGCCATCATACCTGTCAAGCATGTGCTCCCAGTCGATGGTCAGCGGGGGCAACTCAGGCATCTTGAAGCCCCTGGTGGATGTGGTGTACGCAGGGATGGCCGTGGTCTGCGCGGGCCAATTGAAGCAACCGATGGTAATCGCCACGGCGGTGGCAAGGCAACCCGTGGAGCAACGCTTGTCCCCGTCCTTGGGACAGAAGTTGTTGTATGGCCCACTTTGGTACCATCTTCGCGGGTTGAATGGCGTCACTGTACGACGGGGGAGGGCTACAACCTTCCTCGCGGTATTGGATGCCGTCTCTTCCGACTCCATTGATTGTGTCTCCTCGGCAAAGCAGTCAAGCAGGAATTGCAATCCCCCTGGAATGTTGTCGGCATCAAACGACCCTTCCTCGGCATATCCTATGATGGGTTCCGTGCGGTCATCGCCCGAAACGATGACAAACCCTTTGTCCTCATCTGCATTGAAAACGTAATAGGGTTGGACTGTATCTGCTGTTTCGGCTGATTTCCCGGCTATCTTGCGCACTTGGTTTTCGGTAAAATGAATCGTTGGGTTGACTCCTTGGACAAACTTCACTGCCTCCTGAAATGCCTTTTGCTTATCCACAGGCCCTGCGTGTACGGTGATGAATGCCATCGCCGTCACGAACAAAATAATACATCTCTTCATCTTGTCTACAACAAAAAAAGCTAATAATCGCTGCAAAATTAATGGTTTTTGTTGAATCATAGGCTACAAGTATAGTAAAAAATCATTAATTGGCGGCATTCACGGATAGTGAACGTGGCTCACGCTCGCATTAGAATCCACCCAAAGACACGATATTTGCCGCCCCTGAAATGCCTGGATGATACCTATCGGCCCGGCAATGTATTTGTTTACCCTTGGCGGAGGCACCATAAACAATTTGTTTGCGTATGGAAAACAAATTGTTTACCATGCAAAAACAAACTGTTTACCATACGTAAACAAACGATTATCGATGTCCTTTTACACACCTTGGGAACACATAGATGCCTCCTTGGGCGATGGAAACAGGCAACCCCACCCGCCCAAATTGGGCAGATGGGGCTTTCCCATCAGGGTATCTAAGGTATTTATGGAATGCGTAAGAGGATGCCGTCAATCAAGGCTGGCAATGAACTCTGCCATCATTGCCTCATGTTTGGAGACTTCTTGGTAGAGTCTCAACTGGTTGCGCGAGCGGTCGAGGTTGTGCGTGGGATATTTGCACTTCCAGTAATGGTCGCCGCTGAGGTAGTCCCACATAAACCTGACGCTCTGCATGAAGGGGAACAACTCGACGGCATACGGCAACAACTCCCTCTCCAAGGGCGTGAGGAACTTGCCCGCCGACTCGATATAGCCCTTCGTGAATGCCTTGAAGATTTCCTCGTTGAAATGTACATTGTCCAAGTTGGGGTCATCCTCTGCCGTGGTGTTAGCGGCAGAGCGCAAGAAGTCACCATAGTCGGAATAGAAAAGGCTCGGCATCACCGTGTCAAGGTCTATGACGAGGAGGAAACGACCGTCGTCTGCGTCAAACATCATGTTGTTCACCTTCGTGTCGCAATGGCAGATACGCTTGGGAAGCTTGCCCTCTCGGTGAAGCCGTTCCGCCTGGCACATGCGCTCGGAGTCTTGCTCGAAGAGGTCGAGGATGTCCTTTACGCCCCCTACCCTGCCCACTGGGTCTTGCTTGACTACTTCACGAAGTTGTTGCATACGATACTCCATGTTGTGGAAATTGGGGATGGTGTCGCCCAATTCCACGGGGATGTCGGTCAGCATCTGCTCAAAATCGCCAAACGCCACGCCCGCCAAGTAGGAATATTTGGGGTCTACGGTCTCAAAGGTCTGGGCGTTGGGGATGAAAACCATCATTCTCCAATACCTCCCCTCTTGGTCTCGGTAATAGTTCTTTCCATCGGTCGTTTCCACGAAATGTAGCACCTTGCGGTCAATATCGCTCTCTCCCCTTTCCTCCAGTTTGCGCCGGATGTGGCGTGTCACTATGTCAATGTTGTTTTGCAACAGGTCTACCTGTGTGAAGATGGCGTCATTGATTCGTTGCAACACATAGTCAGGCTTGTCGCCTTCGGTGATGACTTTGTACGTGTCGTTGATAAGTCCGTTGCCCAAAGGCTTGATGGATGTCACGATGCCGTCGATTTTAAACTGCGGCATGATTTGGTTGAAATCTACGTTCTGCATGGTATAATGAATTGAAGTTAGTTCATGATTTAACACCACAAATTTAACCATAATCATTTTTATCTGCAAATGAATTGCTGTTTTTTTCACTTGAATGCCATAGCATCCCTCCATAACGGCTAAAAAAAGGCTCTTCAAGCAAGTTGTCAAATAAACATTTTGCGCTCTCGTTAGTTTTTTATAATTTTGCGGCATAAACCTAAAGAATGAAAATGAATAGATTAGTTACGTTTGCAGTTTCCACGCTCTTGGCTTCCTGGGCATCTCTTGCATGGGCGCAAGTGGAGGTGACCTCCGCCGAAGCCAAGTCGATGTATCGGAATATTACGATGTCGCGTGTGAGTGTGCATGACCCGTCGGTCGTCTATAATCCCACAGACCAATATTATTATATCTTTGGCTCGCATCGTGCACAGGCTCGCTCGCGGAATATGCAGAGCTGGACGAATGTCAGCACCACTTGGGGCGTTCCCAATGCCAATGGTACCGTCGGTTCGGTGGGCAATACCGAGGCGTTTGTCACGCCGCAAGTGAAAACCATCGTCATCAATGGCAAGGAGGTGGCATTCACTGACTTCAACGCATACGGGTGGTCTGCCGCATACGGAGGTGACTATAACATCGACGGAAACATGTGGGCTCCCGACATTATTTATAATGAAAAGATGCAGAAATGGTGCCTTTACCTCAGCATCAACGGCTCCTCGTGGAACTCCAGCATCATCCTGCTCACGGCAGACGCCATCAATGGGCCATACGTCTACCAAGGCCCTGTGGTGATAACGGGATTCATCAACACCACCAATGCCAACATCTCCTACCAAAAGACCGACTTGCAACTGGCTCTTGGCACTTTGTCAGCCTTGCCAGACCGTTATAACCAAGGCAACAAATGGGGCAGTTATTGGCCTCATGCCATTGACCCCTGCGTGTTCTATGACGAGGAGGGCAACCTTTGGATGTCATACGGCTCATGGTCGGGTGGCATCTGGATGTTGCAACTCAATGAGGAGACGGGGTTGCGTGACTATGATGTCACATATAGCAGCGACTATTCCAGCAAGGGACAGGGCGTGACATCCGACCCCTATTTTGGGAAGAAGATTGCAGGAGGATATTATGTATCGGGCGAAGCATCGTATATTGAGCATATAGGTAACCACTATTACCTCTTTGTCACCTACGGCGAGTTGCAAGCCAATGGCGGTTATGAGATGCGCGTGTTCCGTAGCAGCAACCCCGATGGGCCATATACCGACACGAAGGGAACGAGTGCCATTTACACACGCTATGCCCTGAACTATGGTTTGAACTCTGACACCCGTGGCGAGAAATTGCTTGGAGCATACGGAGAGTGGGGGTATGTCGCCGTGGGCGACTATGGCGAGACGGCACAGGGCCATAACTCCGTCATTGACGCGGAGGATGGTAACGCTTATCTTGTGTATCACACCCGTTTCCACAATGCGGGCGAGGGACACCAGGTGCGTGTCCACCAGTTGTTCCTCAACGAGAATGGCTGGCTTGTCGCCGCGCCCTTCGAGTATAATGGGGAGAAATGGAACAATGATTCCGTCGCCTCGCGCCAGCGCTTCGATGACAGCGACATCTTGGGAACATACCAATTGATGGTTCACAAGTATGGCATTGACAGGGAGAACATGGAACAAGTGACTCCCGTCACCATCCGTCTCAATGCCGATGGCACCATTACGGGGCAGTATACGGGGCGGTGGAACACCACGGGTGGCACGTCGTACATCACCCTTTCCTTCAATGGCAACACGTATAAGGGCGTGGTAGTGGAGCAACAACTGGAACTCACCACCATCAAGGCGGTCGCCATCACCGCCGTCAGTGCCACGACAGGCCTGAACATGTGGGCTTATAAGATGCGCGACGATTATGCCATCGCTTACACGCTCAACAATTCAACCATCCCCGTAAGCAACTATCGGACGGTCAGTGGTAATTTGAATCTGTATGGTTTCAACCTACAAGACAATGTGGATTTGGCTTGGACTTCAAGCGCACCAGACATCATCGACGAGGAGGGGAAGTATAATCCCGCGGGATTAGAAACAGACTCGATGGTGACACTCACAGGAAGACTGACTTGCGGCAACTATTATTGGTCGCAGACATATACCGTGAGAGCCAAGGCAGAGACCGTACCCACAGGCGACTATGCCACAGGGATGGTGGCTTATTATGCTTTCGACGAACAGCCGTTGACCAATAGCTATAACACCAACCAACGTGCCACCCTCTTATCGAAAAGCGGGGGGACGAAACCCGTATTGCTCTCCGACCATGAACGTACAGGGCAATTCGTTCACCAGTATGAGGGAACTTATGCCAAGAGCAGCTACGTGCAGGTTGCCAACCCATTCTACCAAGGCTCGATAGGGGATGGCATCACGTTGTCGTTCTGGCTCAAGCGCAATACCGACGACCTTGTCAATGACATTTTCAGTTTCTATAACTATAATCCCGTCAAACGGTTCTTCATGACGGGCAACTCGTATTTCGGATATGCCGACAATGCGGGTAATTGGTTTGACATTAACAACCCAGAGAGTCGCAAATTGTCGTCGCAAATCCCCGTGGGGGCATGGAACCATGTCGTGGTGACCATCTCGCGAGCCGATGGCATCAAGCTGTATGTCAATAGGTCGAATAAGACATCTATGTCTTACACGGGAGAGTTGGATGGCGTGACGGTCAGCTCGAAGTCGAAGTGCGACTTCAACCTTATATTAGACCATATCCCTAACTGCCGCTATTTCTATTTCGGATATGACACAAAGATAGGGTCGGCAGACATCTGCGTCGATGACCTCATGATCTATGACCGCATTCTCTCATACGAGGATGTCTCGGCACTCTATACCATGGAGACGCGCGTTTTTGATTTCAACCAACTCGCCTTAGGTATTGACACTCCATCTGCCGATGGCTCAGCACATCCAGGCAACGGGAAGACATACAACCTCCAAGGACAACAGGTGACAACTCCCGCCAAGGGAATCTACATTAAAGACGGGAAAAAATATGTCAACAAATAAGAAACATGTCAACACATACACATTATTTATATATTAATATAGTGACATTATACAAAAAATAAATGAAAAAAACAGATAAATTGTTTTGAATTATCAAAACTTATTCATACCTTTGCCCCGAATATCGTATATTCGCACCAATTTATTGTGGCGTTTTGTGTCAAATTTTTTATGTAACATAATTAAATCGATTTAAAATATGAAAAAAGTATTATTGTTTTTCTCTTTGGTCGCATTGGCGCTCAATGCCTCTGCTGACAACTATGTGACGATTGACGACGTGAGGGTTCGTCCCGGTGGACGCGCTGATGTCGTCTTGATGTACCACTTTGATAGCGAGAGGATTTGCGCTTATCAATTGGATTTGCAATTCCCAGAAGGCATTACTGCAGATGTTGCGAATGCCGTAAGCGGTCCTACTACCCCCAGCACTTTCATTGTGGGTAGCAATGATTTGGGTAATAGCCATTATCGCTTTGCTACATTCTCTTTTGGTAACGGTACAGGTAATGAGCCTATTACAGACCATGAGGGGGTATTGGTATCATTTACCATCTATGCTGATGCTTCTTTGACTCCTGGTACTGAACTTGATGCCAGCGCTTACGAGTTGATCTTCCCGGAGTACGACGGTACCCAGTTCGACCTTCCTAATGTGGATTTCAAAATCATTATTGATGAGAATGCAGGGTATGTTGACCTTTATGATACAGAGGAAGCCGCTCCTGAAGATGCTAACGATGTTGATGTTCGCGTATACCGTGCCTTTACGGATGGCGAATGGAGTACTATCTGCCTGCCATTTGATATGACAGAGGAGCAAGTGAAGGCTGCTTTCGGTGACGGTGTTGAGCTTGGTGACTTTGCTGATTGGGAAACAGGTGAGAACGAAAATGGTGATATTTCAGTCATTAATGTCTCCTTCGATCCTGTAACAGCTATTGAGGCTAACCATCCTTATATCATAAAGACCACGGCCGCTACCTATCCGTTTATCGTTGAAAGGGTTAATATTGCAGCAGATGAAGAGCCATGTACAGAAGTAAGACATTCTTCTCGTATTAGAAGTTATATGTACGGTACTTATGCTGCTAATACAGTTGTTCCCGACTTGGGATTGTTCTTGGCAAACAACAAGTTCTGGTATTCCACAGGAAAGACAAAGATGAAAGCTTTCCGCGCATACTTCGAGTTGTTTGACGTCTTGTCAAGCGTGGAAAATGCCGGTGCAAAGATTTCCTTCAGCATTGGTGGAACTCCTACATCCATCGAGGGTGTGAGCACAAAGGTTGAGGCTGGAAATGACGACATCTACTCTGTTAGCGGCATGAATGTAGGCAAGAATGCCGACCGTCTGCAGCGTGGCGTTTATATTGTGAATGGTAAGAAAGTTGTTAAAAAATAAAATCCTACGAAGATGAAAAAGACATATATTTCCCCCATCCTCACAATTGTTTCCAGTCAGACAGAGGAGGATTTGTTGCAGGCAAGTGGTGTGTTTGGACCAGACCAAGGCATCGGCTATGGCGGTGTTGATGATGACGGTTCCATGGATCCCGCAGGTAAGGAAAACAATTTCAGCGTCTGGGACGAATAAGATAGCATAAGATAACCAAGTGAAGAGTTATAATTTACTTTCATTACAGAAAAGTAGATTACAACTCTTCACTTTTTGTATGATACGATAAGTGCAAACCATTATGAAAAGATTATCGTTTATCGTCTTGTTGGTGCTGGCAAGCATCATGACAAGGGCAGAAGGCGACAGCATCATGGTACAGTTCGACTTCCTTTCTACCCATGATGCCACAGGAAAGTATACGGGAACACTGCAATCGGGGGCTTCCCTTTCCACGTTTTCCAACCACCAAGTGCTTGACTTGGGGGCAGAAAATGGCTATTTTGAGTTTGGGGAAGCAGTAGGCGACTTGATAGGGTCGTTGGATGAGAACTATGCCATTTCCGTCAATGTGTACATTCCCGAGGAGACCGATGTGACGGGAAATGGTAATTTCATCTGGTGTTTTGCCAAGTCTTCCGCTGAAGGCTACCTCTTCCTTAGTGCCAAGGACAGCCGTTTTGCCATCACCGAGACGAATTATGAGGGTGAGGAGACCTTTACATCCAATACGTTGATAGAGAAAGGGCGTTGGCACAATGTCATCTTCATGCAGCGAGCAGCGTATGGTCGTATCTTTGTCGATGGCAAGAACACGTCGAACAAGGTGAGTTTACGCCCCAGTAACATTGGCAAGACCATAGAGAACTATCTTGGAAAGAGCTGTTATGCTGGCGACGCATACCTGAAAAACGCCAAATATAGTGACTTCCGTATCTTCAATTACTCGCTCGATGCCCGTACCATCACTTCTTTAAGGGCGTTGAGTGATGAGATGAATGAATATGAGGATTCCCTGCGTATGTTGCGCACCATGCAATCCTTCACCATGCCCGACATGAGTGAGCTCATTGAAGACATTACACTTCCCACCACTTGGGAAGGCATCAAGATTACATGGCGGAGCAGCAATGAGCGTATCATCACTTCCGATGGACACATTACACGCCCCCCATACGGTTATCCAAAGGCAACTGCCACCCTTACTGCCACGCTCACATATTCTAATATCGTAGTAGAGAAGGTGTTTGAGGTGGGTGTGATGCCTGAATATTCAGATGAAGAGATCGTGTCACACGATACCGAATGGTTGCAACTGAACGGTCAGAGCCACGTTTACGAGCATGTAAACCTCCCTACTGTAGGGGTGTTTGGCTCTGTGATTTTCTGGAAATCATCTCTGCCAGAATGGATGAGTGATGATGGCAGGGTGCTGCAACAACCCATGGAAGAGAATAAGGAGGTGACGCTCACCGCCACCTTGATGCGTGGCAAGGCCAAGGCAACGAAGGAGTTTATCGTTAATATCCGCCCCAAAGAGCCATACGAGAATTATCTATTTGTCTATTTCCCATCTAATTCTGATGAGAACATCTATTATGCCATTTCTGAAGATGGTTATAATTACACCCCATTGAATTGGGGAAACCGTGTGGTGGCAGCAGATACCATCGCCCTCAAGGAGGGTGTGCGCGACCCACATATCTTGCGTGGGCATGATGGATGGTTCTATATGGTGAATACAGACATGAAAAGCGCGGAGGGATGGGACAGCAACCGTGGCATTGTCATGATGAAATCGCGCGACCTCATCCATTGGACGCATTCCACCGTGCATTTCCCCGAGCGGTTTGCGCATAGCGACTTTGCCGATGGGCTGACCCGCGTTTGGGCACCGGAGACCATCTGGGATGCCGATGCCGGGAAATACATGGTTTATTTCTCGCTCCGCACGGGTAAGAAAGACCCCATCCCATACGACAAGGTCTATTATTGCTATGCCAATGACGACTTCACGGACTTAGAGACTTTCCCCGTTTACATGTACGACCGTGGCTCTGCCACCATCGACATGGACATTATATATAATGAGAACGACTCGCTCTACCATGCTTTCTACAAGACAGAAGGCGAGGGTGGCATCTGTAAGGTAACAGCCAAGCATCTCACGGCAGCACCAGGGGAACCCCTTGGCAGCCAGTGGTCAACACCGTCGGAAACGCTCCAGCAGACATCTGTTTCCGTGGAGGGAGCCGGCGTGTTCAAGCTCATCAACAAAGACACGTGGACTTTGATGTACGATTGTTACACCAGCGGGTATTACCAATTCTGCTCCAGCGAGGACTTGGAGAACTTCCGTTTCGTGAGAAACACGTATACTTTCGGTGCTTTCACCCCTCGTCATGGCACGGTCATCCCCATCACCAAGGCAGAGACGGAGGCTTTGATAGCCGCTTTCCCATATAACATGTCGGCAGCCATCAAGGGTGCAAAGGATATTCAAGTAAGACAGGGTGATGTGGAAATCAATGGCACGGAGGTATTTATCCCCGTGATGCAAGGCACTGACATTACATTATACGACCCACAGATTGCCGTTTCGGCAGGGGCGACACTCTCGCCTTTAGGCAAGCAAGACTTTTCCAAGGGGGCTGTGACTTACATTGTGAGCAATGGAGAAACAACCAACACCTACCAGGTGACGGTGGAGGCGGATGGCAATCCCATCATCCCCGACTTCCATGCAGACCCCGAGGTGCTGTTCTCACAAAAGACGGGGCGTTTCTATATCTACCCCACCACGGATGGATATGAGAGCTGGGGTGGATATTCATTCGATGTGTTCTCATCACCCGACCTCGTGCATTTCACCAATGAGGGTACGTTCCTCAACCTAAAGAGCGGGGGAGACGTGCCTTGGGCTACGGGTAATGCCTGGGCACCTTGCATCGAGGAGAAGTGGATGGACGGGAAATGGAAGTATTTCTTCTATTTCAGCGGACAAAACAAGACGCTTGGCAAGAAGACTCTGGGTGTGGCGACGGCAGAAAGTCCCACTGGTTCATTCATTGCCAAGAAAACTCCTTTGTTCACATCGTCCAATGCTGGGCAGATGATTGACTCGGATGTGTTCACCGACCCCGTGAGCGGACAGACCTATTTCTATTATGGCAACGGGCGGATGTGTTATCGCTTGCTCAGTGACGACATGATGAGTGTCGTGGGAGAGGAATACAACATCACGCCAACGGGCGGATCGTTGGCAGACTATGCCTTCCGCGAGGGTACATACGTGTTCTATCGCAATGGAATTTATTATTTTCTGTGGAGTGTGGATGATACCGGTGCTACCAATTACCATGTGGCATACGGCACCAGCACATCGCCAACGGGACCCATCAAGGTAGCTTCGCAGCCCATCGTCATCATCCAAAAGCCTGAATCCCATATCTATGGCACGGGGCATAATTCCATCGTCAATGTGCCTGGGACGGACGATTGGTATATCGTCTACCATCGTATCAATAAGAATTATCTGTACAATGGGCCAGGCATTCACCGTGAGGTGTGCGTAGACAAGCTCACCTTTGACGCTGAAGGCAAGATCAATCCCGTCACGCCCACCCGCCAGGGCATTGCTCCCGTGAAGATTGACAATGTGGAGGAGTTGGTTTCGGGTATATCCCAAGCGGAGGGAAGTCTACCAAATGATGTCCTGGGGCATACTGTCCGTGTGGAATATTTAGGCATAAACGGTTGTTCCCTCGGAAACCAACCGCCTATTGGTCATGGTATTTTCATTAGGAAAGAAACTTTGGAGAATGGAAAGGTGCGTAGCATCAAGATAGTAAGGTAAAAATATAGAGTGAACCAATATGAGATTATTTAATAAAATTGGAATAGGAATGATGGCTTGTGGCTTGTTGGTGGCTTGTGAAAAGGCAGAACCGCTGACGCAATATGTCATTTCCGTACAAAAACCCATGACGGGGGAGATTCCCCTCTCGTGTATTTATGCCAACCAAACGCAGGACAGTCTCGTGTTTTATTCCAACCGACCATGGGAAATCACCACCTATACAGGCGATGACTCTTGGATTGACATCCATGGTGAACGGAGTGGAAAGGCTTATACGACCAGCCATTATGGCGTGACCTTCACACCAAACCATACAGGAAAGGCACGGTACACGGCGTTCCGCATCACAGATTCGGAAAAACCCGACAAGGCATACGCCTCGTTTGCCTACCAACAATATGCCACACGTATCGATGGCTCGTTGGGCAATGCACCCTTAGTGAAGTCGGTGACGGGCAGCGATGGTAGCCGGATTGACATGACATACGATGATGATGCGCGCCCGACTACCCTTTCCATGAATAAAGGAGGAACAGAAAGGCTGCTGCAACTTTCTTATGATGACCGTGAAAGGACGGTGCAAGTCGTCGAGACGAGCCAGTTCGTTTATCGTGATACCACATATTTAATCAACAATGCCATATTGGAAGGCGAATACCAACAATTGTCTTTCGCAGGGGTGGATAATAACTTCTATGACCCATATTGCTTGATGGGTATGAATACCCATAATACCATCACCATGCGTCAAATCGTGGATGGTGACATCAAGCGTACCGTCAATGCCAATCATGTGGCAGAATATCGCGCCTTCTATATGAATGAGGTCTATCCCGTAACCTTTGAGAATGCCTTTAAGGTTCTCGACCAATGTGGCGACTTCTACACGCAATATGGCATTTATTACAATGGCAATGGTTCCTTGGTCATCGACGACAGCCACGTGGCAGACAGCATGGCGGTTTATCGTCATTATCCAGACAACAGGAATGTGTACGAAACATATCAGTTGTCATATAGCAATGTGGGCAATTGTGCCACCAACATCGATGTCAACCACTTGATTGAGGGAGTGGAGAATAGCAATCCGTTCATGTTGTTGTCGATGTTCAAGATGGCTCGCTTCACCCAAGTCATATCAGAAGCCAAGGGAAGATACAATTCCTATCGGGTAGAGACCGCCACCAACAGCGATTCATCCATCAAGACCATGACGGTACATGACCAAATGGGGAACGCTGTCATTTACAACTTTGCTTATTGATGAAGATAGGAACGGTTGAGTTCGGACAGATGCCGATATTCCTCGCACCGATGGAAGATGTGACGGATATTGGCTTTCGGATGCTATGTAAGCGCTATGGTGCTGCGATGGTCTACACGGAGTTTGTCAGTGCCGAGGCATTGGTGCGCTCCGTGCAGTCAACGATGAACAAGTTGGCCATCTCCGACGAGGAACGCCCCGTGGGCATACAAATCTATGGACGCGATGTGGAGTCGATGGTCGAGGCGGCAAAAATCGTGGAACAAGCCCATCCCGACATCATCGACCTCAATTTTGGTTGCCCCGTCAAGAAGGTGGCGGGGAAAGGGGCGGGAGCGGGAATGCTGCGCAACATCCCCTTGATGTTGGAGATCACACGTGAAGTGGTCAAGGCGGTGCATACCCCCGTTACCGTCAAGACACGGTTAGGGTGGGACAAGGAAAACCTCATCATTACCGAGTTGGCAGAGCAGTTACAAGACTGCGGCATCCAGGCATTGACCATCCATGGACGTACCCGCTCGCAGATGTACACGGGCGAGGCCGACTGGACGCTCATCGGCGAAGTGAAAGACAATCCCCGAATCCATATCCCCATCATCGGCAATGGCGACATCACCACGCCCGAACAGGCGAAAGTAGCGTTTGAGCGCTATGGCGCGGATGCTATCATGGTGGGAAGGGCGACCTTTGGCAGGCCGTGGATCTTCAAGGAGATGCGGGATGGGTTAGACCAAACGGGAGAGCCTCCCCTGTCCATTGACGACAAGATTGACATTCTGGAAGAGCAGTTGCGTATCAATGTGGAACGTATCGATGAATATCGTGGCATCCTTCATACGCGCCGCCACCTCGCCGCCACTCCCATCTTCAAGGGTATTCCCAATTTCCGCCCCATGCGCATTGCCATGCTCAGGGCGGAGACGGTAAACGAGTTGGTTGGCATCTTGGAAGAATGCAGGGGGTTGTTACATAGAATGAGCACATAAACACTTAAAACTGAAAGAGTTGTGCGTTTTTTTCCTTTTTCATTCTTTTATTATTCTATTTTTGCGTAATTTTGCAGCGCAAGGATAATTTTTATTTTTTATTACCATCTTAACAAGAAATATTATGATTCAAAAGGTACGGGAATATATGTTTCTCATTATCGCTATGATGAGTGCAACAACGCTTTTTGCAAATGGAAATGCAACGAATGTGTTGTCTGACTATGATTTCTTCACTGCCAAAATTGAGAATGGCAGTTCCACCATCGATGCCATTTTCACGGTGACAAATGCCTCCAATAAGGAAGTGATGATTGGCTACGATAATTTTTACTACGAGGCAGACGTTGCCTCGCCCGCCGTCCCCAATATCAATGACTACGTCGTGGAAGGCACTTTTGTAACCGCTATCTCAAAAACAACAGCGGGAATGATAACAATTCCATCCACCGTTAAGGGAACAGACGGCGTAACATATAAGGTGACAGGCATTGCCAACCATGCCTTTGCCGAATGCAACCTGTTGACTTTCGTCAGCATTCCCAGTTCTATCACCGATATTGACACATATGCCTTCAATCTTTGTAGCGGGCTGGAGTCTGTCAAGGTAGACATCGCTTCACCTCTCTCTATCGGTGAGTCTACTTTTGATGGTTGCTATAATGCTTATCTTTATGTACCCAAAGGAAAGATAACAGCATACTCCAATGCCCAATATTGGGAGAAATTCAAACATATAGCTGAATACATTCCCGGTGATGTGAACATCGATGGCGTAGTGAACATCCAAGACGTTGTGGCAATGATAAGCTATATCTTGGGTACAACGCCAGACCCCTTCGCCAAATTATTGGGCGATCTTGATAATAACGACGACATCAACATCACGGATGTCACTGCGCTTATTAACCTCATCCTCGAAAAATAACGGCCAACCGTATAATCATCGGGCATTGACCATTGGGTTTCTTTACGAAAACCGCCAATGGTCAATGCCCAATAATTTTAAAATCAAAACAAAAACACGTCAATGAAGACACGTTCTATTTGCTTCCTTTCCTTGCTTCTTATCTTCATATCCTGCGGAAAGGAGAAATTCTATGTTAGCGGGAATATCACCAATGCCTCCGACTCTACCCTTTATTGGGAAAACATGAGCCTTAATGGGGCTATCGCTATCGACTCCACCAAGCTCGATGCCGACGGCGCATTCTCTTTCCACGGCTCCAAACCCGAGGCTCCCGAGTTCTACCGACTACGCATCGGCCAACAGATTATCAACATCGCAGTAGACTCCACCGAGAACATCACCATCAAGGCCGACTATCCCACGATGTCTGCCCAATACGAAGTGGAAGGTTCCGAGGAATGTGGGCGCATCAAGGAGTTGGCATTACGGCAAATGGCATTGCAGTCGCAGATCTATGCCATCGCCCAAGACCCTTCATTAAATTCCGAGAGGGTCGCCGACAGCATCACCAACGTGTTGGCTATCTATAAGGAAAACATCAAGAACAACTATATCTTCAACGACCCCAAACGGGCTTCCGCCTATTTCGCCCTCTTCCAGACAGTGGCATTAGGCTACCAGAACGCACTCGTATTCAACCCACGTACCAACGAGAGTGATGTCAAGGTGTTTGCTGCCGTGGCAACGAGTTGGGACACCTATTATCCCGATGCCGAAAGGGGGCTTAACCTCCACAACATCGCTATCGAGGGAATGAAGAACGTACGGATCCTGCAAGCGAGAAACAGTCAATCTATCGACCCCAACAAAATCACCGAGGCAGGGGTTATTGACATTGCCTTGACAGACAACAAGGGCAACATCCGCCGCCTTACCGACCTCAAGGGAAAGGTGGTATTGCTCGATTTCCATCTCTTCGCATCAAGTGGAAGCACCGAACGCATCATGAATATGCGCAATATCTATAACAAGTTTCATGACCAAGGACTGGAGATCTACCAGGTTTCGGTAGACCCCGATGAGCATTTCTGGAAGACGCAGACCGCAGCCTTGCCATGGATTAGCGTGCGTGATGCCGCTGGCATCGACAGTCCGCTCATAACGCAATACAACCTGCAAGACATCCCAACATATTTCCTCATCACGCGAGAGAATGTGCTACACAAACGGGATGTGCAAATCAAGGACTTAGAAAGCGAGATAAAATCTTTGCTATGACAAGGTGGTTGTGTATAAGACAATGTCTGTAGCTTGTCGTGTTTCTTTCCTTTTCATGCTATTCTTCTGTCCTTGGCAAGTGAGTTACGCTCAATGGACCATCCACAAGGGCGAGAACGACAGCATCCACAAGCTCCTCCTCCGCACAGAGGAGAGCCAACTAACGACATCCGGCACCATCAATGAGAGCCAATGGACTCTTCCTTATCCCGTCTACCAATTCCAAACGGGCGATGTGGATGGAGACGGCAGCATTGATGCCCTCGTGGGGGTCATCAAACCAACACGGTTCTACCCCACTCCAGCACGACGAATCTTTGTCTTCAAGAATTATCGCGGGCGCATTCGTCCCTTGTGGATGGGGTCAAAACTCGGAGGCATCCTTGAGGACTTCCGATGGGCTGATGGTCGCCTAAGGAGTTTGGAACGCACCACAGATGACCGTTTTTTCGTCTGTGAATACACATGGAATGGCTTTGGGTTTAGTTTCCTTCAGTTTGTTGTTAAGAATGTAACTAAAGAAGAAGCCCTACCTTTCTTATAATAATAGATGACAAGATTTTAATATATAAAGACTATGCGAAAGACTTTTCTATCCTTTACCTTCTTGCTTTTATCAATCATCCCCACTTGGGGGCAGCGAAAAGGACACCCTGTCATCATCCCAGGCAAGGGAAACATCGACGTGGAGCAGTTCATCAAGGGCATCGACACCAATATGGACATCTCCAACCTCTCATTGGCAGAGCTGCGAATCGTCCGAAACGGTTTCGCCGCCCTTCAGGGACACATCTTCATGGATGCCCCCCTTCGGGAAATATTCAGCCAAACTTCGTGGTATGACTCGCTCATGTGGGCACGATTCGAGAAGACGGAGGCTACCAAGGGTTACGGATATAGCGATGCCCCCAACGATTACTCCTTTAAACCGTTGCCATTGTCTTTCACGAAAGACGAACAAGCCTTCATTGCTCGCATCCAACAACGTGAGAAGGAGTTGCGCAAGACACAATACCACCCACGGGAAGGCTACTTGGTAGATGCTGACAAGATGCTCAACACCTTCCAGTTGAGTTCTTTCGACCCACGACTCAAGGATAAACTGGGGAGGAATGGCTTTGCCATCGTACCAGGAAATAAGATCCAATTGTTCCATGTGTATGAGAAGAACGACTATTCCGATTTCCCGTCCTTCGTGACAACCGACCTTTACCTGCAATTATTCCATTTCTACTTCGATGCCGTGGTGCGTGACATTGAGGAGAAGACCCTCGACTCGCTGGTACAGGTGTTATGCCAGACGATGTACAACGAAGTGTCGGCAAGGGCAAAGACAACAGACGACAAACGGTGGAGGGAAGCCAACGAGTATTGCCAAGCCTATTTCGCCATCGCAAACGCACTGGTCACTGGACAAGAGCCGCTACCCGTAGCCCCGGCATACACACAGGTGGTGCAAGACGAATTGCGGAAAATCTATGCCTCGCAAGACGATTTCTCGGATTTTCTTGACTACCGTGATGTCAAATACGGCTATTCCCTCTTCCGTCCACGGGGGCATTACACCCGCAACGAGCGCATCCAACGCTATTTCCGCGCCATGATGTGGCTGCAAAACGTACCCTTCGGGACAGACAAGCCACAGCAGATGGCTTGCGCCGTTGCCCTCGCCGATGCCGTGAATTGTAACGAAAAGGTGCGCAAGGCATACGACGACGTGTTCAATCCCATGACCTTCATCTTCGGCAAGCCAGACAACGTAACCATCCAACAGGTGTATGAGGAGACCCAGAACACGGGAACCAGCATGGAGAAGCTGCTGAAGAGCAAACACGCCATGCGACAATTATGTCAACGTATCGAGCAAATCAGTGAGCAACAGACACGTATCCGTCCGAAATTTGAGGTGACAAGTAGGTACAAGGTCAATTTCATGCCACAGCGTTATATGCCCGATGCCGAGGTGCTCAATGAGATGATTGATGCTGAAAACGACCCCACAAAGCGCAGTGTGCCGTGTGCCTTGGACGTGTTTGCCGCCATGGGAAACACGTTGGCAGAGAAGATTCTCCTCGGCGACCTCCACGCCGCCGAGCAATGGGAGGGCTTCCTGCCCACGCTCGCCAACATGAAACAGCGCATGGGAGAGATCAATTGGGACGAGACGGTGGCTACACGATGGCTCAACTCACTCATGGTGATGGCGGGCGATGATGCCAACTTTCCCTATTTTATGCAAACGGAACAATGGGGGAAGAAGAACCTCAACACCGCCTTGGCATCCTACGCAGAACTGAAACACGATGCCATCCTCTATGCCAAGCAACCAGCGGGAGCGGAATGTGGAGGCTATGGACCGCCAGAACCCATCCTCAAAGGATATGTGGAACCTAACGTGGCATTCTGGAACCGTGCCATTGCCTTGTGCCAGACGCTGAAAGACGTGTTGCAACGCCATCACCTCATGACCGAGAAAGCGGCGACGGGTACAGACGCACTCATCGAACAGGCGCAGTTCCTCCTGCAAGTGAGCGAGAAAGAGTTGCGACACACGCCCCTGACAGACACAGAGTACAACCAGATAGAGATTATCGGCTCCACCTTTGAATACATCTCCTTGCAACTCGCTCGGAGCGATGAGCAGTTCCTCGACGGCTGGGACAATGTACATGGCGCAGACAGGGAGGTGTCTATCGTCGCGGATGTGTACACCGCCAACGCGCCCAACAATCCCAATAAGTCCATCCTCTACGAGGCGACAGGTCCTGCTTACGAGATTTATGTCATCGTGGACATCGACGGCAACCTCATCCTCACGCGAGGGGCGGTGCTTTCCTATCGCGAGTTCACACGTCCCTTGGGCGAACAGAGGATGACCGACGAGGAATGGCAACAATATCGCCGCCAACATCCGTCATACGGCATCCCCTCATGGATGGACGAAATCACCGTGCCATTGGAGAAGGAACCCGAGGATAACGAGGAATTATTCTATAGCTCTGGCTGTTAGAGTTGGATACAAGTATGTTGCGCTCCGCTTCCCTCCTGCTCGGTTTCATCTTTTCATCCTTGTCTGTACAAGCAGCAGATACCATCACCATCTCCTTTACAGGTGACATCATGCTCGACCGAGGGGTGAGAAAACGCATTGAGACCGTTGGAATGGATGGTCTCTTTTCGTCGTCTATCGATTCGCTCTTCCGCTCCTCCGACTATGTGATAGGCAATTTGGAATGTCCTGCCACCAAAATCAAGGCACCCGCCTATAAGAAATTCGTCTTTCGGGCAGAGCCAGAATGGCTATTGGATTTGCGCAAACATGGTTTTACCCATCTTAACCTCGCCAACAACCATTCCATCGACCAAGGCCGAAGAGGGCTACAAGACACTTACGATAACATCCTCCAAGCGGGAATGACTCCCTTTGGAGCGGGAAAAGACATGCAAGAGGCTGCCGCTCCCGTACTCATCGATAATGACATACGCCCCATCTACCTCATCGCATCCAATAGGCTCATTCCCGAAAACTTCGCTTATCTACCCCACGAGTTCTCCATCAGCCAAGAACCTTTAGATTCCTTGACGGCACGTGTCGCACGGTTGAGGGCGAATGAGCCGGCGGCCGTCATCATCGTGTCCATGCACTGGGGATGGGAACACCAACTCACCCCCACCGCCACGCAACGCCTACAAGCGCGGCAATTGGCAATGGCGGGAGCCAACGCATTGGTATGCCACCATACGCACACCCTGCAAACATCGGAGCAATACCATGATTGCCACATCTATTATAGTATCGGCAACTTTATCTTCGACCAATACAAACCCCTCAATGCCAAGGCTGCCATTGTGCAGCTCACCATTACGGCTGACGACATCCAATGTAAAGTAATTGAACATGAGGTCTTCAAGTGATGAAAATTGCTCCTAACATGTATTATGTTTATTGTTGAATGAAAAAAGTTTAGTGTAGAGTGTCAATGCAAATAACACTCTACACTAAAAATTAAACATTAAAAATTAAAAAATATACATTAATTATACCCAGGATTCTGCCAAGCGGCTTTCTGCTCGTCGGTCAGGTCTGAGCCGTCCTCGTTCTTCAAGCCGTCAATGAAGGTCTGTGGAATGGGACGATAGATGTGACGCTCCTGCACGTTGGCAGCGGCCTCCGGGTTGAATGCCTTGGCACGAGCCACCAATGTCTTGGTACGCGACAAGGTTTCCCAGCGTTGCCATTCGCCAATCAACTCACGTGTACGCTCATTCAGGATGAACTGGATGGCACGTTGCTGCTTTCCACTTACACCTAATTTGGCGAGGATAGCCTCATCCTCTGCGGGTAGGTTGTCCCAATCCCAATTGGTCAAGGTGGATGCTGCGGTTGTCACTGGCTGCGTGGGATTTGACAGATAATAGGTGTTCATCCACAGGTTGGAGTTCACATAATTGTCAGCGGCGGTTCCCGTATTGAGGGAATTATTAGCAAAGGCTTGCGAGCCATCGGTGTAGAACGAGCGGTTCTCGCCATTCTTCCACTGGGCGCGGGCGCGGATTACGTTGATGTCCCTCTTGGCAGACTCGTAGTCGCCCAGACGGACATAGCACTCTGCGCGAACCAAATATGTCTCACCCACGCGAGCCATCGTTACGTCGCGTTGGGCATCACCCTTCTCTGCGGTACGTGTGCCGTCGGCAGTCTTGTTGATGCCGGCAAAGAAGTTACAGATGGGCTGGCTCTTGAAGTTGGGAGCCACATACTGACCGTTCTGGTAGAGAATGGAGGCATTGGGTACCCACTGCCCCACCTTGGAAGTCAGTGTACCGCTTGTGGCAGTTTGACGGGCATTAACATCCCACTCTGGCAGACGACCAGCATCATCTGTAAAGGTGGGGCCTTGGACGAAAGCACCAAAGGTATATCCATCGTATGTGTGGTCATCCTTGGTGTTCAGGATCATCACGATACCTGGGTCACCAACAGCCACGCCCTTGCCTTCGCCGTCCTTAGGAATGGCATTGATGCCAAAGACGGTCTTAAAGGTCTTCCATAGGCGGGCATCGTTCACATGGTCATACACGGAGTATGTGTATTCCGTGGGGCGGCAACGCTGGAAGTCCATGTCACCAATCCACACGCCACGTTTCACCCAACCGCCGGAAAAGTTGGAGAACTGCGGACAGAAGTAGTTATAAGTACGATTGCCGAAACGCCCCTTTGTTGCCGAGGAGTTGTTATAGCCAGCAGCCATCAGCACCTCGTTGGACTCCTCAATGGCACAGTCGATACCCGTGAAGTTAGCATACAAGTCGCTGTAGTTGGCTTCCAAGCTGCGTGCCTGGATAACATAGTTACAAGCCTCGATAGCCTCGCGCAAGTCTGCCTCTTTCGTACCGCTGTTAAAAGCATCACAACGCTCCGATGCACGGAACAAAAGAGCCTTGGCCAGGAAGTGGGCGGCGGTAGCCTTGGTCCACGTGATACCCTTGCCGTAAGTGAACACCTCGCCCTCAAAGAGGTTGTAGGCTTGGCGCAGGTCGCTGATGGTCTGCTCCCATGCTTCTTCCTCCGTAGCTTGGGTAAAGTTACGCACTACGCCCTGAGCTGGAGATGTCTGAAGAACAGGACGACCATATTGTGCCGTCAGGCGATAGAAGTTATATCCGCGCAGGAAGTAGGCATGAGCCAGGCAACGGTTACGTACCTTCTCGTCTGAAATCTTGTCCGCATTGGCGATGATGGTGTTGCAAGAAGCGATGCCATAATAGAGCTGGTCCCAAAGAGCCTCGGGGGCGGGGCAGTTCTTGTTGGCGGCACCCGTGGCGGGAGTACAGGCGACAGGGCCAAAGCGGTTGTCGTAAGTGTTCCAGCACTCACTGGTCAGGTCGTTGGCGTTCGTAAACTCGTCCGTGCCATAGAGGGTGATGCCGTATGCCCACTCGTAGCCGAAGTGCCAACGGATATTTCCATAGAGCGACACCGCCAAGGCCTCAAGCCCCTCGGAGGTCTCGAAATACTGCGTGGAGTATTTGGTGGTCAGTTCCTCGTCAAGGAAGTCGCTCGAGCAAGAAGTCATTCCAGCCAGCATGGTTGTGGCAAGAAGACCACCGATCATATATTTCTTTATTTTCATAATCTTACTCATTTCTTATAAAGTTTAAAAATTAAAAAGCTTAAAAATATAAAACAACGAGTCTGTCTTTTTACCTTTTCACTTTTTCACCTTTTTACCTTGTTTATAATTATACTCTGTTTAAAACCATTAGAATCCAATTTCCAGACCAAAGACGAAACTGCGGTTGAAAATGGTCTTGCCGGTGTCAAGGTCATAACCATTGATCGACTGTTTCAAGCTGAACGGATTAACCACTTGGGCGTATGCCTTCAAGTGTGTCAAACCAGTACGATAAATCATATTCTTCGGGAAGTTGTAACCCAAAGAGATGTTACGAACCTTGATGAATGATGCCTTTTGGAAGCCCAGCAAACTGGAGAATTGGTCGAGAGAACCAGAGGTGGCCTGTCCGAGGATTGGTTTCTGATACTCTGCGCCGGTGTTGTTCGGGGTCCAATAGTCAACCTCGCGCTGGTTGGCATGGGCGGTCATGGCCTCGCCACCAGTAGAGAACATATATCCCAAGCGGCCAAACATCTGGATACCCAGTTCCAAGCCCTTCCAAGAGAAGGTGTTGTTCCATCCCAGTGTCGTGCTTGGATTCTTGCGACCCAATACCACGCGGTCGTCAGCATCCATCTTGTAGTCGCCATTCTGGTCTTTTGGCCTCACATTACCAGCAGTGAAGTTATAGCCGTTGGCATTCCATTTTGCCATCTCGGCTGCGTCACTCTCCTGCCAGATGCCTTCATTGTCGTAACCATAGAAGACGGAGATTGCCTCGCCGATGAACAGGCTGTTGTCGGGCATGTCGTTCTTACCGTATGCCAATTCGACGATTTCATCCTTTTGGTAAGCAATGTTGAAGTCGGTCAACCATTGGAAGTCCTTGGTCTGCACGGGGATTGCGTTCAGCGTGAACTCGATACCGTGGTTCTTGCTCTTACCCACATTAGACATTGTGCTGGGGAATCCCGTCAGCGTCGGGATGGTCGTTGCCATGATCAGGTCGTTGGTGCGTGACCAGTAAAAGTCCAAGCTACCGAAGATGCGGCTGTTCAAGAAGCCATAGTCAATACCGAAGTTCCATTGGGTGGTCTTCTCCCATCCTAATTCGGGATTGGCCATTGTCAGTTGGTTGGCGGTATAGTAAGGCTCGTTGGTGGTGTAGCCCAATACGTTTTCCATACCGTTGAAAGGTAGGTAGATACTGGTGATGTCACCCTTGGTGCTATAGGGATCCACTGCGGAGTTACCCGTCACGCCAACGCCAAGGCGAAGTTTCAGGTTACTGATCCAATTGATGTTCTTGATGAAGTCTTCCTCACCAATGCGCCAAGCTAATGCTGCCGATGGGAAGAAGTCCCACTTGTGTCCTTCTGCCAACTGCGATGCGCCGTCCCAACGTCCGCTGACGGTCAAGAGATAACGCTCGTTGAACCCATAGTTCAGACGAACCATATATGACTCAAGCTGACGCTCTGTCAAGCCCGATGAGATAGACACCTTATTGTCGGAATTGGTCACGTCCACCGTGTTGAAGGCATTCCACAGATAGGAATCCTTGGCGATGTTCTGTGCAGACATACCCGATGTCTCGGTATTCCACTTCGAAGCGGTCTGCAACAGAGTAACACCTACCTTATGTTTCTCGGCAAACGTGCGGTCGAACATGATCATGTTGTCAAGCGTCCAAGAGAAGTCGCGGCGGTTGTTCAAACGGGCATAGTTCATACCCTCTGAACCATCGGCATTGATCTTGTGGGCAGAGAACCCGTCAATATAGACACCCTCGCGCCAGTTGCGGTAGTCGGGACCGAAGTTGATCTTGTAGCGGAGTCCCTGTAATGGACTGTAGATCTCGCCGAAGTCCACCGTGGCGGCAAAGTTTCCAAGGGCACGGAAGGTCTGCGACTGCTGTGTAGAGTGGTTCCACTCTTCCATAATGGTATAGATACCTGTCTCGCCACCTGGGTTGATGACGACATTTCCGTTGGCATCGTAAGGAACGGCCATGTTGTAAATGGTCTTCGCCGTGCCATAGATGGCATCGGGCACAGAGCCAGAGCGTCCGCCGAGCGTTGACATACCATAGTCCTGCTCCTGCCAAGAGCCGTTGATGGATGCTTGGATGGAGAACCATTTAGTAGGCTTGATGTTCACGCTAATCTTGCCGGTATAGCGGTCGTACCATTGTCCTTTCTGTGTTCCCTTGTTAGAGAGATAGCCAAAGGAGGCGTATGCGTTCATCATGTCCGAGCCGCCGCTCACAGCCAAGGTGTGCTCATGCGAGACGGCGGTCTGCGTGACATAGTCCGTCCAGTCGGTATTGGTCACCTTGGAGGGATCCCAACTGCCACCTTCCCAGCCCTTCAGCACATTGTCGCGAGACGTTTGTCCGTCGAGGGCACTGTCGAATATGACCTTGTCATTCTCATACGTAGGAGAGTCGGGGTGGGCATAAACCGATGGATCCAGGTTATAAGCAGCCCAGCGACGGTAATTGATATAGTCTTGAGCACTCATCGAAGGCGAGCGGTCAACGATGTTCGACACCGTCAACGTTCCCGTGTAGTCGATGCTGAACTTGCCCGTCTGCCCTTGCTTGGTCGTCACCAACACCACGCCATTGGCACCGCGCGAGCCATAGATAGCCGTAGCGGAGGCGTCCTTCAAGATGTCGATGGTCTCGATGTCGCGGGGGTTCAACGTCTCAATGGCGGAAGCCGACATCAGGGGCACGCCGTCAACGACATAAAGGGGAGCATTGCTGGCACCGATGGAACGCTGGCCACGAATCAGGATGCTACCCAACTGGCCAGGACGCTCGTTGGTGGTGATGTCCACACCGGCGGCCTTGCCCTGCAACGCCTCCAAGGCATTATTGACCGGGCGGGCATTCAGCTCCTCCGTGCTGACGCTTGCCATGGCGCCCGTCACGTCGCTCTTCTTCTGCACACCGTAACCTACGACCACCACATCGTCAAGCATCTGGCGGTCTTCTTGCAGGGTCACGTTGATAGAACTCTTGCCTCCCACGGGGATGGTCTGTGTCTTGAAGCCGATATACGAGATTTCAAGATTCCCATTCTTGGGAGCATTCGGGATAGAGAAATTACCGTCAATATCGGTAACCGCACCCGTCGAGGTGCCTTTCACCATGACACTTGCACCAATGACAGGTTCACCAGTAGCGTCCACTACTTTTCCACTCACCGTCCCTTGTGCCCAGCCGTAGGTCGAACAGACGGCAAGCAACAAGAGAAGCAGGAATCGCCGCACACCCGCACCGCGATTCACAGCACACATTTTTCCAATGTCTTTCATCATTGTTTTTTGTTAGGTTTGTTTAATAAATAGGTATTAAAAGATAAAATTCGTATAAGTTCTTTGTGAGAGTAGTTTGTAATGGCAACATCTCACTCATTGCCTATTTCTTACGTTAGTCATAATTTGGGTGTAAATATACAAAAAACTGAATAAAACATGGTAAGTTTTAGCGGAAAAGTTACATACTGACGATGTTTTTTACGAAATCGGGATAAAAACATGACCAAAATTTGTTGCGCACCATTTCCTTCCTGCTCGGTTTCATCTTTTCATTCTTGCCTGCACCAGCAGCGATACCATCACCATCCATTAGCGATGGCTGAAGGTGTACTTATGTCCGTAACCTCGTAAATCCCGATGAAAGATGTTGACAAAACGACACTCGGGAAAAAGTGCGAAATAGGAAATTTTGAGCGGATAGAATATCCGAAAATACCGGATTATGCGGATAATTGGGACAGAAATAGCGGTTTAACATTTTTTGTGTGGCATCCGTGACCCGTAGATGTATGGGTTATCGGTAGCGGATGCGGCATCTATCGCCGACGGATGCCGCCCAAAATATGTTAAAATGCCGCATTTACGGTCAGCAAATGACGACCATAAAACGCAAGATGTTGGCATTCAACATGTTATGAAAACGCCAAAAACGGGCATAAATACGCCCAAGATAGAGGTTGGTGGCAAATAACGCAGCCACGAAGGCTCTTTTTGTGATAAAATATTGACAAAACCCATTGCCATGGGACACAATGCAGGGTAAGCAAACCAATCTATATGTTCAAGGGGAGACCACCTTTTTTCCGTCGCTTATCATGACCTGCCCTTTCCTCGCACTTCCTATCCTCCGCCCGGACAAGTCATACCTCTTGCCTGAAACTTGGGACTCATCTTTCGTTACATGCTTGACGGACATATATATATATAAACAAACCTCTTTTCATGACTTTATGTATAATATCCTTTATCAAACTTGTGCCTATTGTAATAATACACCTATTATGTATTTGCAAAAATAGTTCCCGTGATACAAGAAACATCATAACATTATCGATAGATAAACTTCTTGCCGCCCTTGACATATAGTCCGCCACGCTGTGGGGCCTGTACCCTGCGACCTTGTATGTCGTAAACCGTGCCATCGGGAACAATTGCCCGAGCAACAGGAGAGACATCCATCACGGCATTCTTGGTGAAGTCGTAGACAGAGAAAAGCTCATTGCCGTCTCTATCTTCGCAATACTTGAACTCTATATTGAAGGCATACGGCATCGATGCCGGTACACAATACGGGGTAAACAAGCCATTGTCGTTGCCGATGCCCTCCACCCATTTCTCCTCCAAGAAGTCTTCCACCTCCACACAGTCGCCCTTGCGCACGAAGTGGATGCGCTTGAAGTACTGGCCGTTTACTTCCACCGTGTCTATTCGTGACACGTTCATCGTGATGTCATAGTCATCATCCTTGTATGCCAGCAACGGGGTGGCATCGCCAGGCTGGAGGGTGAAGTCGTATATCAGCCTCGGGGTGTCGCTCCCAATGTCTATCCGATAGACTTTCCCTTGCTCATCGTAACCGCAAAAGAATAGTTCCGTGAAGCCATTGGCACTCATATACACTTTCTTGCATATCCAGTCGCCGATGACAGTGTCGCCTTTGACGCTGATGGTCATCGGGTAACGCCCCACGTTCATGGGATTGAGCGTGGGTGTCTCGTAACGTTCATACACCCAGGTCTTCCCCTCGGAGAAAAATACCTTGTAGGTCTCTTGTCCCTGACAAACTACTGTCATTAGAAAGAATATGGCTATAGCTGTTTTCTTCATTATTGCCAATCAATCTCGGTATCAATTACTGCCACTTTAACGTTCGCATTTCCTGTTGTGATATTCCATGCGTCAAACATGCGAATCGCATTCAAATGCCATTGACTCCCTATGTAAGTGTCATTTGGCACCATACATGTTTCACCATAATTATTCATATTCACGACTTCAAACAAGCCACTGTCTTTCAGTTTTGAATAGTATTTTAATACATCCGTATCATCAAGAACAGACAAGTCTATATAACCAAGTTGATTTTTCCTAATGACAACAAAATCATTTGGCAAAACTGATTTTTCGTTTTTAAACTTAACGGTTATTATACGCTCGTTAATCCTCACCTCTCTACCGTCTTGAATCTGATAGAGGATACCTTCCTTTCTGACAAAGTTCCCAACATTTGCCTGAATAACCAACGAAAAGAAATATGATATAAACAAAAAAATAGAACGTTTCATATTTCAATCAATTTAACCTGAATATTGTTTGATGGTAGCTTTCGGTAAACACCCCAATAAAAATAGTCCTTCATATCGCAAGTATAGGCTTCGTATCTATCATTTGTTATATAGATACGGAGAGCCAAATTGTCATCAGTAAGAATGACGTTGTGCTCCTTGACTAAAAATCCTGCCGTCCTCACAAACTTGCCGACGATGACTGTATGGGTGGAAAAATCAATAAAGGGAAGACCAGAGACATTAGGGCTGAGCGAGCAAAACTCTTCCATGCTGTTGACAACAAAGCATGTGTCTATATCAAACATGCCTTTGAACACATCAAGAAAAACATTTTCATTTGGTTTTAGCTTACTCTCAAAGAACTCCCTCACTTCATTGCTTATGTCATTGTTTGGATAAAATGTGTCTTCCGTGTCCATATTAAATGGGGCTTGTTCCACATCATCATTACCACACCCGACAACTCCTATTATCGAAATAACAAGAATGGGAAAAAAGAGCAAATAAGAAATCCTTTTCATTTTCTCATGATATTTATTAATTGACTACAAAATGCAACTCACATTCTTTCACCATCGTTGCGCTTGATTGGCGCTCTGGATTGGCGTTATAATATACTTTGAACTTTGTGTAATAATTTCTTTTTGGTAAAGGCTTGCTTTCAGGGAGTCCATCGTTTATTAGGCACAAAGGATAAGACAATGGAATCCCTGGCTTTCCTTGCCAAGAAGCAACAAAACGCTCTGGGACGAGGAATGTCTTTTGTAGACTAAGCAAGCACCACATTGTGTTCCAAGGCATCCCTATGACCTCGCCATCTTCCCTATATACCATGAAGAAGTCTTCGCCCCAGGCAATGTCCCCTCCCTCAAATTGATTATTGTAATACATGGCACTATTGCTCCTGTTGTTAATGGCAAGCTCAAATACAATGTCTTCTCCTTCCGAGAAGGCTGTCTTCTCATTCCCATCACTGTCCAACAATCTGAATGTCAAGTCAACTGTCGGAGACAAATTCTCCTCGCTTCCACATCCCGTCAAGCACAGGGCAAGCGTCAACGCAAGTACGATGAATAATGGTTTCTTGATTCTTTTCATAATCTTTTTTTAACGATTACTAAAGTTAAAATATTACCTCTCAAAAACGTGTATATTATAGACAACCCCAAGGAATTCACTATCTCCATACCATCGCATTTCCTTTCTGCCTATTATACATTTATAACTGTTAGACTTACCTACTTCAGTAGAACCAGAGTCTGTGTAATATGTGTATGTGAATATATGTATAAATTCATTTCTTACCTACTTATTTACATTCTTTGACTTCACACCTATAAAAATGCCTTATACCAGTCTGATGACCTTCAATAGATACATTCTTGTATGACAATATGATTATGTCAATTTGGTCTCCCTTGGAGATTTCTTTCCTTGTCAAGTCTGATTTGTCGAAAAAGACAATGCTCCCCCCTTTGAAAAAAGGAGAGTTTTCCGGTGAATGAACAATATTTCCGCTAACAATGTCGTTTTCATCCATACCATTGATAGTAACAGTATAACATTGTACGTTTTCATCCTCATTACTACATCCTATAACTCCCAGCATCATGAACATGAGCATGGGTACAATAAGCAAAATAGAAATCCTTTTCATTTTCATCATCATTAAAGTGTTAATAATCCGTTTCTTTCGCAAATATACATAATAAAGGGAATAGCGCCAAAAGAAAAACGAGATTATTTCCTTGTTAAGAGAAGGGGAGGCATATCTTACCGATTGCCTTCGGACATGCCTTCCCGCCGGGACATTAAATATAATGTGTCTGTAAGTATCTATGGCAAGTCAAACGTTCCATTAGGTAGAGAACCCATAGAAGACCCATGCCTTACCGTTACCGAAAGATAAACTTCCTGCCGCCTTGGATGTACAGCCCGCCATATTGTGGGGTCTGCACCATGCGACCTTGTAGGTCGTAAACCTCTTGCCTGTGGTCGGATGGACTTTCCGTGGTGGCGGAGTGGATATTTGCCTTTTGGTAGAAGTCCTCATGGGTGAATACCACTCTGCCATCCAATGTGCAGGACTTGAATTCTGTCATTGCTTTCCCATAGAATGGCTTTTTAAATGGCCATCTAACCCCGCCTATGCCATCAATCCAATAGGTAAAAAACTCATATCCATATATGCGTTCATTACCAACAAACACGTTGCTGAATTCATTATAAAAATGGTACCTGACATACAACTCCCCACAAGCGTCGATAGTGTCTATGTCAAGACAATAAATATATTCGTCAAGGTCATTATTATAAACGGAGTCCTCAATGGAAATGCCAAAGTCATATAGGAGGGACGGGGACGCACTCCCGTCATCATAGAAGTATACTTTACCACCCTCCTCATATAAAGCCACGAAATACTCACTCTTGCCCCTCATGGCCAGGTATGACTTGAAGCAATTTCTGTTATTGATGATAGTGTCTCCCTGTATGACGAAGGATAAGATACCATTAAACATGTCATTGTCGTCAATAAAACTGACATCCCAGAACTCATATTTCCATATCTTCCCCTCCTCAAGGAATGGACGTCTGCTACTTTGGGCATCTATAGGATGAAACCTAATGAGTAGCGATATCAATACAACCAAATAGAAACGGTATTTGTACATAACCAACTCCTTTATGAATAATTCTTTCAATATAATAATCTCTTAATTCACACTTGCAAATATACAAATAAAAACATAGTTATTAATCAGCTTGAGATAAAATGTAAAAATTTTTAGAAATAAACATAATACATTTTTTTATTATGGTATTCAATTATTTATTCTCAACATCCAACCATATTATTCAATTCTAATTTCAAACTCAGCTCCTCTTTTAACTTCAAAACCATTTTTTATGAAGACGGATTCTTTCGCTTTTATTGTGGATTTACCATTCCTTACCGTCACATCTCCAGTTTCCAAGATATTTGTTACATTATTTCCAATTTGAACCTGTTTTGATATATAAGAGTTATTTGCTTCAATCACTTCGTTCTGAATATACAATAAATCTCCTCTAATATATTTATGGATTAATGGAACATAACCTTGCTTTGTAATGCAGACACAAATGCTGTCTGGTATGTTTCTTGTTATAGAGATGTCAGAAGTATCTTTAAGAACTTCATAAAAAGAAGCTCCTAAATCATTGTAGCTCATAATACACACATTTGCACTATCCACACCTACATGAATATCTATGCTATCTCCATTTATATTTATTGAACATTGACTAAAAGTATTCGGAATTTCTGTATAGATGGGCATTTCTGGGTCACCACAAGCATTCGTACTTAAGAAAACCCATCTCTTATTTAATACTATAAGTTTTGTTATTGCGGTTCTTATTATTGTTCCGAAGTTTTTGTGTTTTCCAGTAAAAAGTGCTTTATAAAATTCGGCATTATATAAATTTGATTGGTCAATCGTCTTGCCAGAAACAAACAGCCCTTCCCTACTTGGACCAAAATAACCCAATACATTACAATTGGCGTTTCTTAATAATGCTTCACTTAGACATGGGTCATCTTCGCTATCATAAGCATTGGTCAAACAAGCAGATGTGGTAATAATCATAGGTATTGAACTATTCAGCATATATGCATGTTCTCTTGTATACCAATCAGTTTCCAATGCCCAAATGGTACTATCACCATGCGTCATAATATTCACAAAATTATAACCAGATGCCAACTGGTATTGAAGGTTATTAGCGCTTAGGTCATAACTTTCTCTACCAGAAAAATCAGTCCAAGTGTCATAAAACTTTTTAATAGTTCCATGCCAATTTGGCTGTATATATTTTTCGTATATATAATCACCTTTGTATTGGGCATCGCTAACTGCCACATTGTTTTCGATATATATAGTATCCAATTCATTGCCAACCATCAACATGTTATTCTTCCATCCATCGGCCAGATTGTCTTTTTCATATTGTAATATTCTATTAACAAAGACTATTACTTCTTCATTGGTTCTTACGGGAAGTCTTGTTAAAGATACAGATGGGGTAAAGTTAATCCCTTCATTCACTTCTCCTAAAATACCATTTCTATTACCATCCCATGAAAGGTTGTTCTGACCCGTTAAAGTTGAATAATACAAATCAGTTGGGATGTTTGATTTTGTAACAAGTATTCTTCTACCAAGACTATCTCTACCATAATATGAACCTTGGCAATATTGAGTTGGAATCACACTATCATCACCACCCAATAATACATACTGAAGGGCATGACCATCTTTATTATTTAGTTTTTTTGTAAATTCGTTGTAAAGAGTCAATTTTATTTTATATGGAGTTGAAAAAGTCGTATTTTCGTATTTACCAAGTATTTCCTCTAATGTTATTATTTTTGTTTTAACACCCTTTGTTGTCTTCCATTCAACTAACCTTGCAAAAGACGGCTTTAGTGTTTCGTTAGTCACGATAATGTAGTCATAACTCTCCCTGTTTACAGGTGTTTCATTAGGTTCTGTTAAAGAAGGGAGCATTTCTAAATATAAAGCCATGTCTTCAGGATTAACAACGTTCTCTCTGACTAATTGTTCAGTTAAATCATCTTTAATAAAATAAGATATTTCGTTGTTTGTCGAGTCGTTTAGTGTTATTGTTAACTCAAAGTTTGAATTAAAGAACAAACTGTTATTTTCAGCTATAAAAGTAAAAGGTGAGATAATAAATTGGATTATCTTATAGTCACCCCAAAAAACCGTTCCACTATAATTTGCATTTTTTAATGGATACTTGGAAGCAATAAATCGTGTTGATTTCTGTTTAGGTTGTGATCCAATGTTTATGGGGTTAATATGTGGGCTATTTGCCATTATGACATTTTGTTTTACCTGTATACTATCATACGTTATGGAGAAATCTTGAAGTTCTTGTCCTTTTGTGACCAATACAGATAGATAAAACATTGGTAAAGCAAGACTTTCATCGTCATCTATATAAAATGATTGGACACTCTGTGAATATACAGTTAGACTGCTATCTGCTGCATAATCATATGTAAAACTTGATAAATCATATGTGAAATTAATCGTTTTTACATTTTGAGCATTAAATTTCATAGGACATAATAATAACAACACAAAATAAATATTATATCTGAAATAATGTAACATAACTTTACAATAAATAATTATTTCACGACTATCATCCTTTTCGTAGCCACCACCTTGCCGTCGGCGATGAGTGAGTAGATGTACATGCCGGCGTCCATCCTGTCTGCGTGGATGGTCATGGTGGTATTGCCGCGCCCCTCGATCGCGTGTTGCTCCACTTGCTTGCCGCTGAGGTCGTAGATGTAGAGCGTAGCCGTCCGCACGGTCTCGGGTAGGTAGATGGCGATGTCCGTCTCGCCGCAGAATGGGTTGGGAACATTCTGGTCCATCCCCGCCACGTCGGCAATGGCGGCATCTATCCCTGTCGTCTCAGTCCCCACTGCCTTTGCCTTCCTGACGGCTGGGGACGAAAGCTGCTCCACCTTGGCATTGAGCTCCTTGATGGACTGTAGCATGATGGGAATTAATTCAGTATAGTTTACTGCGAGATAGCCATTGTCGCTCTCATAGACGAGGTCGGGGTAGATTTCTTGTAGTTCTTGGGCTACAAACCCATAGTGTTTCTTCTTCATCACCTGATTGGGTTGTTCCGCCGGCTTACCGTATTTTCCCACCAAGGCTTTCATGTCATCGTCCATTTCCTTTCCATCGGTTTCCTCGTTCTTGTAATTATACTTGATTGGGTTGAGGAGGTTAATCCTTTCAAGGACACTCTCACCGTCATCAATTTCTTCGATGTTTTCTTTTAGGCGACCGTCAGAACTGCTTACAACCACTCCATTGATTGTACCTGTCACCTTGACATTCCCTTGGAAAAAGCCCGCATAGCGTCCATCAAGCCCTGTTTCTAAAGGCAATGTCGAACTCGCATATATCCCGGCACCCTTTAAGCCATAAGATGGTAAGTATGAATATAGCCCAAAGACTTTCCCGTCATCAAAGCTGCCATTAAGCGCATAACTGCTTAATCCAATTACGGTACCTGATGTTGCTGTTGTTGTAGCACCAACTTGAACACCTTGTGTAATAGTTGGCTGGTCGGAGGAATTTAACACCTCGAGAGTTGTTGTTTGACCAAATGCCAGTTTAGGGTATGTACTTGAAAGTTTAAGGACATTCTGGTTTCCGCTAAAGACAACATCAACACCAAGTGTTCCAGAATTGCCGACTGAGAATTTTGATACTAAAGGGGAACTAACACCGATGCCCACATTACCTAATGAATCAACTTTTAATTGCGCAAAGATACATGTAGGTAAGGTAATTACTAAAAAGATAATCAGTTTTTTCATGTTGTTTTTTGTTATTAGGTTTACGATTGCCTTTTTGGGAGGCATGCCGCCGCGTATGCTTTCACGACATGCCTTCCCGCCGGGACATTATATATAATGTGTCTGTAAGTATCTATGGCAAGTCGATCGTGCCGTAGAAGAGATAGTTGCCGCTGATGATTTGCAGCCCGTACTTGCCGGAGAGGGTCGCGGGAAGCACCAACGAGGTCGCACCCGTGGGGATCACGGTCGTATAGACTACCGTGTCGTTTGAGTCCACGATGTTCAGCGTACAGCCGTCGCATGGTGTGTCAAAATACAATGTGTGGTCATCAAGAGAGATGGTAGGGGGCAAGATCGGTTTCTTTGGGCAACCCCCATTTTGATTGGTCGGATCATAAATGGTTACCTGAAAAGGAACAGGTTCAAACAATAAAGCCGAATAGTTTGGTAAGGAGTACGCCAAAGATACGAAAATGATTGTAATGGCGTAGATTGATGATGGTTTATTTGTCATATTACATAAAATATATGGTTATCTTAACGCAAAAATAAGTAATATGATAATACAATGCAACAAAAGAGAAAACAAAATATCTACACTTATCTACAGTTTACAATCTAAAGCATTAATTATCAAGCAATTAAAAATATCTACACTTGTCTACAACCTACACCGTTACAGCAATCAATCTAAAGAAAACGCAACAGGTTTACTTTGAGGGAACTGGCGTTATCCTCATGAAACAGTTTCTTGTTAATCTGTCGTTTCCTCCTGTCTACTTGCTTGCCATCCGTTTTCAGGGCTTCAGCCATCATACGCTCTGAAAAGCCCAGCATGGTCATCAAGCATACGTAAATATGTTCCTTTTTCATATTGGGGAAAGAAGTGATGAAACAAAAAAAGTTGGTATACATGGCTTGAAAGGCCTCCACAAGGCCCTCCCAATCCTTCTCCGTTGGTGCCGTATATCCTTTATGGTATTCTTGGAATTTTTCCTTGAAGTTGGTGATGGTGATTTTATGACCATCTTCGTCGGCAATGGAAGCGGACTTTTCAACAAGTTTTTTCTTGAGAGTGTCCACTTGAAACGACAACCTTTCCACGTCTTCCTTTAATGTGCGTTGTAAGCGTGCGTTCTTGTTGTTCAAACGCAAGGCCTCCAAACGTTTATCTTCTTTAATTCTTTCAATTTCAGCCTCCTTCTCCCTTGAAAGTTCTATTATGGTTGACTCATTCTTTTGCATTAATCGCTTGATTTCCATTTCATGCCTTTGCCGTATGCTCTCAATAAACTCTTGACCGTCCGACTCCTTCACCTTTCCCATCTCCGATTCGAATGCCATGTTTAGGCGGCCTATTTCATCGCCAACTTCCATACGTACACGTTCCACATGTACCTGGTTCTCTTGTATTATATGCTCGATTTCCTTTTCCTTTTCATCTAAAAGAATCTCTAACCTATCCTTTATCTTCGCCAATGTGTTAATTTCCTTCAGTTTTTGTGCTTTGAAGTGAGAGAAAACAAATGCTATGGAAGAGATGGTAAAAAGCATCAAAAGGATAATAAATGACAGTCTTGTCTCCCACCTCTTTGCTTCTTGCCCTTTCTGCTCGGCGACCTGTCTTTGGTGAGTATAGTTGTATAAGGACGAGATCTGGCTGATTTTCTCCTGGTTGACATGCATGTAGGACGAGTCATTGGCATTGGCAAAGAGCTCAGCAAACTTGGCTGTCGAGTCCGCCTCGTTCAATCTCTTGTACACTGAAAGCAATCCCTTGTAGGCTGCCTCCATAATCCCCCTGTCACGGGCTTTGCTAAAATAATACTTGGCGGAGTCAGTCTTTCCTATAGCAAATAGGTAACGTCCCTTGTCATAGTAATATTCCCCACCGTGGATTAACTCCCCATGTTGGTCAAAGTTCCCCGACTGTCCCTCGTATATATCCAGCCAATGCCTGGCGTTTAATAAGTCCTCCCGGTCGAGGAAGATACTTATCATGGGGAATATGGCTTGTGCAGCCTCTTTCGTCTTGCCGACTTTGAGGTATCTTTCCCGAGCTTCCCGCATCACGTACATCATGCTGTCGGTCTTGCCTAACAAGAAATAGGGCCTCACCCGTAACTCATAAGTCTTAATGGCAAATTGCGCTTCATGGTTTTTCATGGCAATCTGCTCTGCCATCCTTAGCGCATTCATCTCATCATTTGGTAAGAAATGCAAGTGGAACAAGTCTGCCATCTGGCCGTATATGGCGGCAAGGGTGTGGAGGGTAATGCTGTCCTTGCTGGCGGTGTCCGCCACCTCGGTCGCCCGTTGGTAGCACTCCAGGGCTATCGGCGCCTCGCCCATGTCGTGGTGTACCCGCCCCTGCAGGTAGTGTGCCATCATCCGCTCGTTGGCGTTGCCGTGGCGGTCGAAGAATCGGGTCAGCGAGTCCACCGTGGGTAGCCACGCCTCGGTGAACACCGTGTCGGCGCGGTTGCACTGGCTCACGTATGCCAGCCGCTCCCGCATCGCATCCCTGTCGCCACCGCATGACCACAGCACCAATGCCGCAAATATCGTTACCATCTCTTTCCTCATGTTTGCAAAGTTACGAAAAAGATTGGAGAATGAAAACGATGATTTAGAATTATGGGTGCGCTACGCGCAGTAATCTCACAAAATGGAATTCAAAATCTTTCAAAATTGGTATCGGAATCATCCGAGACCGTGGGGGCAAAAGGTATTTTGAATCATTTTGAAAAGGATTTTGTATCATTTCTCGCCGCAAGGCGACCCCTTATGCCACGAAACACCAATGAAAGAAATTAAAATGCCGCTTTTTATGTGAGAAAAACATTGACAAGAGGAAGAGGGATGGAAGATGGAAGATTGGTTGGTGCAACGTAATCTTCCATCTTCCATCTACCATTTTCAATCACTCAAGATGAGGTTGGTCAATGTCACGATGTCGGTGATGTTGACGTAGGAGAGAGACTGGTTTTGGAAACTACAGCCGTATCAGTGTCGAGCCTTGGTTTCCGACCTTCACGGCATAGACACCATTGGGCAGGTTGGGCAACAATACCGTGCCGTCTGTGGCGTGGGTGTTGAGCATCTGCTGTCCCTTGAGGTTGTAGATGGTCACCAGTGCATCGCCCTGTCCCTCTATGCGCAGGGTTTGTCCATTGAGGCTGACCTGCACCTGCTGGCGTGGCAGTTCGGGGATGGCGGTGTCGATGTTCAGTATCTTCAGCAGTCCCGCGTAGGCATCAATCTCTCCGTACCCGAAAATGTTGTTGGGATAAGTGATCTCGGGGTCTAAGTGCTTTGCCGTGGCAGCGAGGGCATCCTTGATCTCAGTGAGCGTCAGCGTGGGCTTGGCCTGTAGCCAAAGTGCCACGATGCCAGACACGACGGGTGCTGCCATCGACGTGCCAGAAACGGCAGACATGCCATAGGTGCGCCCGTTAACCTGCCATTGCTCGACGATTCCGTTTTGGTGTCCCTTACCTATGGCGAAAGACTTGATAAGGTTGCTGTTGTCGGCAGAGATAATGTTGAAGCCCGGTGCGCACACGTCGGGCTTGGTGCGCCCGTCGAATGTGGGGCCTGTACCGCTCCAACTGACGATGAGTCCCTCCCGGAAGTTGTTGTATGTGGTACTGGTGCTCGCGCCCGCCTGATTGACGTAGTTGCTGCGGTGGTTAGTGGCCCCTACCGCCAGCACGCAGTCGTATGTTGCGGGAATACTCACGGTATGGTCGGCGAGGTTTGTCCCAAACCCTCGTGAAAAGGAGATATGTGAGAATGAGCCGTTCACCACGTAGTCTTGGTCACAAATCACCATCAGGTCTGCCTTCCTTGTGGTGGTGCCTTGGGGGAAAAAGGACAACTGTGGCATGGTGACATCCAGCCGATAGGCTTTCCTTCCATCTTTCAAATCCCGTAGATATACAGCCTTAAAGCCGAAATAGTGTGGCGTATAGTCATCGTCGAGCAGGGATAGGACATGGCTGTCCTTGTCGTTAGGCGTTTGAGAGTCGAACATAACTGCCAAACCTTCATTCTTTTCTCCTATGGGAAAGGTTGCCGACAGGAAAACCTTGAAATTGCCCTTGGTGGTGATGTATAGCGAATACGGACTCTCGTCTGTGTCAGAGGCACCCATGTAGTTGAGCGTCTCGCTGAGCGTCTCGTTGGCCTTCTTGGCACGGTAGTAATCGGTGTCGGAATCGTTGCCTGAGCTGCTGACGATGATGTGGCCAGGAACCTTTGTCAGTTCGTTGAACACTTCTTCCAACAGCGAAAAGTCGTTATAGTATGTCTCGCTGTTGCCCCAACTGCAATTCAGCACGGCGGGCATTCCCTGCTGGGTGGCATAGTCAAAGAATCGCTTGATACCGAGCAAGCAGGCCGCGCCGCCGTAATAGTCCCGCTCGACATAGTTGGCGATTTCAGCATTTCCCCCTTTTGCCCGTTCCACGTCGGCATACAGTAGATTGCCCAAAGTCGTGTTTTCGTCGACGTACACATTGTTGGAGACATCCGCCGTGATCAAGGCAATGTCTGACTCATAGGCGATGCCGCGATATTTGCCATTCAGCACGGGGCTGCCGGCGGCAATCCCCGCCACGTGGGTGCCATGGATGCCTACGGAGTCGATAGACCCTCTGGCTTTTGCCAGTTTCTCGGGGGTGTCGTAGAGCGAGCCGATGCCAAGGTATCCCTCTTTGGTTCCACGTCCGGTATACATATCCCACGCCCAGCGGATGCGCGTCGTGCCGTTGGCATTCTGGAACATGGGGTGGGTGTAGTCGAACATGCCATCGCTGATGCCGACGAGCACGCCCTTACCCGTGTAGGCCTGTGGCAGGCTGACGGCGTTGTAGATGTCGGAGACTCCCACGATGCCCGGTGTCTGGTCCATCATCGGTTTGGGTGTCTCGAGCAGTTCGATACGCGCCACGCCTTCGTCGTTGGAGAGTTCTGCCACACGGCTCATGGGCATGGCGGTGAAGTAGATGTTGCCCACATGGTCGAACACATGGACACCCTGTCGGGTCAGCGTCTCCTCGGAGTCGGCTTTCACCAAAGGCATCAGCAACACATCCTTCACGACCTTTTTTGCGAGCCGCGCCTGTGCCACATGGTTTTCATACTCGTTTAACTTGGTAATCATCAGGCCCGACAACTTGCCGTAGTCTGCCTGCTGGGCCAAGGCAGCCTGTCCTATGAAAAGCAGCACTGCCAGTGTACATAACATTTTATTCTTCATAACGTTTAATTATTATTGATCTTTAGTTTAGTTTCACAATATCACTTACCTTTCTGTTGCCCTTTACATGAGCGGAAACAACATTGTTGTGATGGCAAAGATGGTGATAGTTCGTTCCATGCTTTATTGGTTCAAGACGAGGTTGGTCAATGTCACGATGTCGGTGATGTTGACGCTACCATCGCCGTTAAGGTCTGCCTCAAATTGGAAGACATTACCCTCGTTGCCGAGGATGTAATTGGAGAGGATCACCACGTCGGTGATGTTGACATAACCGTCGTGGTTGAGGTCGCCGATGAGGACGGTGACGGGAAGGTAGGCGGCAAACTGGCAGAACGTGGTGTTGCCCTGCAACTCATACGCCCACGTACCGTCGCCATTGGCATACCCATAGCCAGCATCGATATTGGCGTTGCCGCCACGGCTGAGGTCTGCCTTGTGATAGACGATGGTCTTATCGTCGCCTAGGCGGTTGGCGGAGACAAGTGTATTGCCGCTGGTATAGTTATGACCGATGCCAAAACCTTGCACGAGATGGAAGACGGCACTATTCGTTCGGTTGAAATAGAGCATTTCATCATCATCTAAATAGCCTCCCTCCTTGCCCGAAGACACCATGACATAGCTTTCGCCGTAGGTGGCATTGGTCTTGCTCCAATTAGACCAGCGAGAGGTGAATGGTGTGTCGCTGAACGTTCCGCCCAAAACCGTTGCGGCATCTACTGCTTGGATGGTGCTGTAGTCGGGACTCTCATAAAGCTTATAGTAAGGCTTCTCCACGGTAAACGATGCCGTGACGGGGGCATAGCCCGATGTTGCGCCGATGTCGGCGGTCACGGTCAGCGTACCGGGCTTGGTGAACGTATATGAGGAGAGGTCTACCGGCTCGTTTCTCACCACGATGTTGTCAATGAGGATTTCACCGTAGGTGTTGGTGTAAGCGGTGTTGCCCGGCCGTCCCACAAGGGCGAAGATACAGGCGGCTTGTCGTCCCGTCTTGATGTTGTAGCTCTTTTCCATCAGCGTGGTGCCGTTCTTTGAGATGGTGTAATAGACCTTGTCCTTCACCTCAATCTTGAAATGACACCATGAGCCATTGAAGCCGCCGAATGTGCCGCTCTTGTTATCCGCCGTTCCAGCCACGTAGAAGTCGGTGGAATAGGAACCGTCGGAGCGTAGGCTGAAGATGTATTCATCACCCTCATACACGGAATAGTTAAACTTGTTGAGGTCGGTGGTGCCAATCACCAATTGCGTCACCTGGCTGTTATGCCCCGACGACTTCAGGAAAGCATCAAACTCCAGGATATAGTTGTCGGAGGTGATGCCGCTGATGGCCTTCTTGGCATAGCGATTTCCGCTGCCGCTGTTGTTGGTGAGACTCACATAGTTGCCATACGTGGCATCGCCCGTGCCAAGCGAGGCGACCAACTGTCCATTTTGTGCCACCCAGTCAGAAGCGTTGTTCTTGTTCTCATAGTCCTCGGAATAGATGATGTCCCCCACCCCACTGCCAATGCTGGTCGTTGTGCCATCGAGGGCGGTAAAGGTGCCAGAGAGCGTCACCGCCTTGCCTTGGGTATCAGTGGTCTTCACGCCCACCACGGGCATGTAGTAGTCTGTCTCTTTCGTAGCGGGATAGATAGTTGCCATGTTGGCATATTGCGCCATGCCAGTGATTTCTATAGTGGCATCGAAGTCGGCATCTAAGATGCCCGTGTTCGTCAAGTCCTTGGCGGCAGCCCATGCCTCCTCGTCGCTCGTTAGGTCTGAACCGAGGTAATAGCCCACGTTGGTGGGTTGGTTGTAGCCGATGTTCTCATTGAGCGCACTCATCCAATAGGTGTGGTCGGTCATCAACCAAGGGAAGCGGTGCGTGGTGGGGTACCAGGTGGAGAAGATCTTGAGGTCTTGTAGGCGCGTGGCATCGGGCAGGATGACTTCCTCGCGCCAGTCGCCGAGGATGTCGCCATACCATGAGGGATTCGACTTGGTGCCGTTGATGAACGTCTCGTTGTAGCGATACATGGTGAACGTGCGCCCATTGGCGGGGCTGTGGATGATGTTCTCGTTGATGAGTTGGCGGGAGAGCGTGCCGTCAAACCAGATAGCCATGTTACACGAGGCGGGCTTATAGCCCAGGTCGGTGGCACCGTCTTGCGAATAGGCATTGCTGCCATAGTACCAAAACTCGCACCCTGGCGAATTAGGGTCGATGTCTGCCACGAGGCAACGCCCCATGTCGTTGTCGCTGTCCGCATCCTTTTTCCAGATGACCGCCCCTGTCTTGGCATCATGGAGGGCGACCATCGTCTTGCCACTCTCCAAGCAGTGGTACATCTGCAAGCCGTCGCGGGCGGGGAGAAACTTACCCACATGGTTGGCATCGCCATGGCCGAGTTTGGTGGTCCATAGGCCTATGCCATCGTGGTCTACAGCCATCGAACCATACATCACCTCATCGAGGCCGTCGCCGTCGAGGTCTGCCACATTCAGCGAGTGGTTGCCCTGCCCTGCGTAGGCACTATTGGCGTTGCCATCCTTGCCATATCCACTATTGTTGGTGTCAAACCGCCAACGCTTGGACAACGTGCCATTGCGATAATCCCACGCCTCGATGACGGAGTGGGCATAGACACCACGCCCCAATACCACCGAAGGTAGCCCCGTATTATCAAAGCAGCCCACACCTATGCGGAACGAACAGGCACGTTTCCAGTAACCGTCGCCCCACGACAGGCTCGTTTCGCGGTCGATGAAGTTGTCACGGGCAAGCTCCCGTCCCGTCCTGCCGTCGATGATGGAGATAAACTCCGGGCCGGCAGAGTTGTAATGGTCTACATAACCCTCATTCGATGTGCCGAGGTTGCCCCATGTGCGATAGTCTATCTTGCCGTCGCCATTGGTGTCGCCAATCGCCGTACCATCGCCAAAGACCGTGCCCTCGCAGGTGCGGATTGCCATCTCGGCACAACCGTCGCCGTTGAAGTCGGCTATGGCAAAGGAGGAACTGTTGCCGAGGATGATGCCCGGGCCGCCCTTGATGCGCCAGAGGAACGTGCCGTCAAGCCTGTAGGCATCCCAGATGACGGCATAGAGGCAGTCTTGTTGGGAATAGCTTGCCCCCGACCCGTCGCTGATGACATTCCCATCTTCATCCTTCACGCTCTGCAGACGTTTCACCACAATCTCGTATTCGCCGTCACCATCGAGGTCGCCCACACTCACGTCGTTGGCGGTGTAGACAATCTTGTCGGTATTGGCATACACATCCTTGGTGTCGCGCAGAGGAATGGAGATATAGGGAAGCCCGCCACTCACCTGTGCCTGTGGCAGGGTGTATGTCCCGATGGTCTCATTGCTGCCGGCGTAGGTGAGGCGATAGGTGTTGTCGGCGGTCTTGCTTGCCGATGCGTCTTGGTAGTTCGTTGCCGCAATATTGCTGGCGATGAGCTGTTCCGTTCCCGTTCCGATGGTGCGGTAGAGGTCAAATGCCGTGTCGCCATTGTCGCTTGGCAACATGCGCCAAGTCACGAGTACCTTACCCGTGTGTTGTTGGTAGTCGCCGAGGGAGGCATTCTTCGTACCGTTGATGGAAGCCCACAATGCACGGCTTTGTAGGTTATTGGTCTGTGCCGCCGCAAAGGAGGCGATGCCAAGACACGCTAATGTCAAGAATGATTTTATGTTCATAGAATAGTATTAAGTAAATGACACGAGTCATTCGGTTTATTCGAGATATTCTGTTCGTTTTGAATGCAATAAATCAGTTAAGGACGAACACGAATATAATACGAATTATTCATTTTATTCGTGATATTCGTGTTCGTCCTCCTGTATTGTTCCTTCGCTTATTGGTTGAGGACAAGATTGGTCAATGTCACGATGTCGGTGATGTTGACGCTGCCATCGCCATTGAGGTCTGCCTCAAACTTGAAGACATTACCCTCGTTGCCGAGGATGTAATTGGAGAGGATTACCACGTCGGTGATGTTGACATAGCCGTCGTGGTTGAGGTCGCCAATGAGGACTGTCACGGGCAGGTAGGCGGCAACCTGGCAGAGCGTAGTGTTCTGGTACAGATCGTAACTCCATGTGCCATCACTGTTGGCATTGGTGAAGCCTTCATCCATCGACGCATTGCCTCCACGGCTGAGGTCTATCTTGTGATAGACAAGCGTGTTCTCATCACCCCACTTCTCGGCAGAGACGGTGGTGTTGCCTTTTATGTAGTTATGCCCGATGCCGAATCCCTGCACGAGATGATACTGGTCGCTGCTTGTGCGGTTGAAATAGAGCATCGCATCATCGTCTAAATAGCCGCTATCCTTGCCGCTTGACACCATGACATAGCTGTCGCCGTAGGTGGCGTTGGCCTTGCTCCAATATGCCCAGCGCGAGTTGAACGGCTCACTGCTGAACGACCCGCCCAACACCGTGGCGGCATCTGCCGCAGCGATGGTGCTGTAGTCAGGACTTTCATAAAGCTTGTAGTAAGGCTTCTCTACGGTGAAAGTCGCCGTGGCAGGCGAATAAGACGACCCGCCCATGCTGGCGGTCACCGTCAATGTACCCGGTTCGGTGAAAGTGTAGCTGGAGAGGTCTACCGCCGCCGACTTCACGACGATGTTGTCGATGCTGGCGTATGAATAAGCCCTGCCCAGTCCCACGAAGATGCCTTGCACATCCATGCTGATGGCATCGTTATTGATGGTGTAGCTTCCCGTTCCAACGACGGTGGATCCCGACTTGATGGTGTAGGTGACTGATCCCGTTGTCCTGTTCACCAGTATCAAGTAATGATACCATGCGTTATCGGTGAATGAATAGGCAGTGGAAGTTCCCTCGACGGTGTAAGTTGTTCCATAGTTGGCACCTCCGGAGATCTTAAACAGGTAGTTGCTGTCTCCAAACATTGCGTTGGATGCTGGCTTTGTCGCCTCTTCGCCATAGAGGATGATTTGGTTGTCGGCATAGTTTCCATGTGCGTAGTGGATAGCTGCATCAAACTCTATCGTGTATTCATCGCTGCTATAGATGGAGTTGCCCGTATTATAGAACTGTTTGTATGCCGAACGGGAGCCAGACCCTCCATTTTGTGTTATCTGCACGTATTTGCCATAGGTGGCATCACCAGTCTTGAAGTCGATTGTCGCATAACGCGTTGTCCAGTCACTACCATCGCTTGCGCTCTCATAATTCTGGCTATAGAGGGTCTCGCCGCTCTCGCTTCCTATGCTCTTGGTCGTACCGTCAAGGGAGGTGAATGTTCCTGATAGGGTTGGGGTCTCGCCATTGACATCGCTTGTTGTCACGCCCACCACAGGGAGGTAATAGTCTGCCTTCTTCGTGGCGGGATAGATGGTACCCATACCCGCATAGTTTGCCATGCTTACGATCTCGATAGTGGGTTCACTGATGGAGGGAAGACCAGACACTTGCAGATAGAGCATTCCGTCTTGCTGCACCAATGACAAGTTGCTCAAGCCCATGCCCGAAACTTCAAGGACGACCTTGGAGAGGTCGCCGTTGACCGTCTCGCACGTGCCGATGGGATAGAGGCCATTGGCGAGGGTCGCGCCGATGCGTAGTTGGAAGATGGGAGCGAGATAGTCAGGGCCATAGTTTTCCCATGTCTCATCGCCCACCTTGTCGGTGTCCAAGGTCAGCGTGGTGAGGTTGAGCCAGTCATGCTCCTCGTCGCCGCTGCCGTTGATGTCAAGCACCACGCGCGAGCCGTAGTTCATGGTCAACGTGCCGACGCTCACGGTGGAGAGGTTTCCGCTTGTCGTACCGCCCACATTCAATGTGGAGGCATATTCCATCGTTATGCTGTTGGAGAACGTGCCACCGTCGCTATTCAATGTCGTAAACCGTTTGAGTGACACAGGGCTGGCAGTCATCGTGCCATTGAATTGCAACGTACCCGCCCAGACGGTCGTCGTACCTGTATAGGTCTCCGTCACATCGGGCAAGGCCAATGTGCCATCGCCCTGCTTGCAGAGGTGCATCGCCCCCGTGAAAGCCCCACCCGTCACGGTGTGGGTGTAATAAGTGCGGTTGATGGAGGGGAGGTTGGTTGCTCCCACGCTGCCATCATTGGTAATTTTGACCTTTGTACCCGTCGTACCATTTACGTCCGTTCCTTGAACCCATGAGGGGGCATTGTCGGTGAACACCCACGGAGACGCTCCATCACTTACATTGATGGTCATGTTGCTTGCGCTGCAAGCGATGACTTGCTTGTTGTTATGGGTGGAAGAGATGGTGCCTCCGCTGCTGATTTCCGTACGGTCGTTGCTCAACAGGGGTGGCGGTGCCTGGGTATATCCTTCCATCTCGCCAAGATAATAGCTAAGGTGTGGAGGTTGGTTGTAAGCCATCATCTGCCATACCATCGCCTGGCGGTACTGATGGTCGTACCATAGGCAGGGCATTGAATAAGATGTTCCCATACCAGAGGTGTAGATGCGGACATTCGTGCCGCAGCGTACCACGATTTCCTCGCGCCAGTCGCCGATGAGGTCGCCTTGGAAACAGGGATTGTTCTTGGAGTCATTGTTCATGTTGCAACCCGACGATGTAAACAAACGCCCCGTACCGGGCTTTTCAATCTTGGCCTCACGCGCGGTGCCTGGAGAATTCAATATTTCCGAACAGAGGTCACCGTCCCAATAGATGCGGAAGTTGAGGTCACCCCATTCAATGAGGTTGTCTCCACTGAGGGCTTCAATGGTGTTGTTGGTGATGCTGTGGATCATGCCACTACCCACCGACCGTCCCAATGAGCCGGGATAGGTATTGAGGAAATTGCCCATCAACGCGCGCCCATCGTCGCCGGAGCCAGAATACTTGTATAACACCTCGCTCGTTGTGGCATCACGATAGTTGCACCCATAATACGGTCCATCCTCCAAGCATCCGAAATATTCCAAGCCCTTGCGCCAAGGGTTGAAGTCTGCCACATGCTGGGCATCGCCATGCTCATAGCCCGTGGTGGAGAGTCCCTTGCCGTTGTCATCAATCACCATCGAGCCATAGACAATCTCATCACGCCCATCCTCGTCCACATCGGCAATGATGAAGTTGTGGTAGCCATTGCCATACCAAGGGCTATTGGAGTTGTTGCAAACCCATGTCCAGCGGGTACTCCATTGGTGGGTACTCTTGTTGAGGTCCATCGCTATCATCTTCTCCCGCGTGTAGATGCCACGGCCAAGGAACAGGCTGGCGGTACGACCATCCAAATAAGGCGCACCGAGGAAATGCTTGGTAGAGCGGTGGCCGTAGCCGTCGCCCCATGCACTGTTGAGGTCGGACTCTCCCGACTCCAATCGTGGCAAGGGATAGGTGGTCACTTGGAATTTGGCACCTGTCTGCCCGTTTATATATACAAGATATTCGGGACCGTCCTTCGTCCAGGCATATTGGGCATTGCTATGACTCGTCATCGAACTGCGGTAGTTGGCTCCCGCCGTGCCGACGGTAAACAACTTCGTCTTGCCATCGCTGCCATAGACCACCATGTCATCAGCACCACGCAGCACCACCTCCGCCTTGCCGTCCTCATCCCAGTCGAAAGCAATGATGTTGATCTCCGTAGAATTAAGGCTGACCATATTTGGACCACAGTCGATGCGCCATAGCAGCGTGGCAGCACCCGTTTGCCAGTTGATGTCGTAAGCGTCAAGCACCACAAACTGCGTGGAGTTGGCGGCATAGAGGTCTTTCGTCCCGCCATTGCCATCGTCGGTACTTGCGTCATACGTGTTGAGCCGCTTGATGATCATCTCCAACTCGCCATCGCCGTCGAGGTCGGCAAACTCGGCATCATTGGGTGAGTAATTGGCTGTCACATCGCTGCCATTGCGGTCGTATACCGTTGCCAACGGCACGTCAATGTAACCCGTGGCACAACGCACATTCAACTTATAGACATATTGCGACCATGCGGTCACGGCTGTGCATTTCGCCTGCTCCACCCCCCGGACGACCGCTGCCACCTGGTATTGTGTCGTGGTGCTCGCATTGCTATCGTCATAACTCGTGGTGGTCAGGTTGGAGGCAATCTTCGTACCATTCTTGTAGAGGTTATAGGTCACGTCGTAATACTCCGTTCCCAACCGGCGCCAACTCACGAAGTTGGTAGTGCTGCCAGAGGTTGAACCCGTGGGAACCACCACCAAGCCGCGCCCCAACACATCCATGTTGCGCTGTGCGAAGGCGCAACCCGCAAACATGACAAGCATGATTGCCAAAATCTGTAATCGTCTCATTTTTAGGTTTGTTCGTTAGATTGCTGCAAAGTTACGAAAAAACTTGACTTTTTGCAACAATCTAACGACAATTTCTAACTTTGAGCAAGTCAATGCCGGCTATCTAACATCCTTCCCTTCATCGTTATCTCTCATTAAACACGAAGTCCAACCCCTGCCGCTTATAGTTTTTTACTTCTGTTGCAACAATGCCACACCTCATATAACTCTCTGAAGGTCAACGAATTGAGGTGTGGCATTGAGGTGGCATTGGTGGCAACAAAAACGAAAAATGCGTTTTTGCACGTCGCTACAGGGCGAAAAATGTGTTATTGGGGTGACACAAAGTATTCATACCGCAGCGTGGTAGTACATTTACCATATACTGGTAATGACGTTACCACATACTGGTAATGATGTTACCAAATGTTGGTAATGGCGTTACCAAGCACTGGTAGCGATTCTGGTAATGTGTTTTTTAATGTATCCACAACATATAATGGTTTAGGACAACATCCTATTCCCATTAGAATACGAATCTATGATGGATTATTTCTCATTAAACACGAAGTCCAACCCCTGCCGCTTATAATAGGGAAAACGGGTGTCGCTGGAAATAAGCGGCATCTTCAAGGTCATGGCATGGGAGATGATAACATGGTCGGAAGGGTCTTTGTGATTCATGGTGTTATTGATGCGAAGGCGCGAATAGGTCTGCATCACGTCCTTTTGAATCGGAAGGATTTCTACATAATAGTCTTTTCAATGGCTGTTACCATATCCTCTGCTGTCTTCCAACGTCTATTGCCCCAACCTTTGTTATTATATGCCACAATCAATTCACGTACTGATTCTGCGCTCACACATAGTATAGCATCAGGTTCACTTAACATTGTCACAACATCTGTACTTAACATATCCTTGTCTGTGGATAAGTAGATGTAGATATTGGTATCAATAAGGTATCTCATAACAATAACATTGGATCCTTAACCCATACCTCTCCCCTGTGTTCCACAAAGGCTTTCATGCTCCTGTTTTGTGGCACGATGGCGGCATTAATGGCCTTTCTCTCTTCCATCGTGAGCTTCCGTGTTTTCTTTTTCCTTGCCATAACTTCCTCGTTTGTTCCCTTGTCAATTGTCATGTCACTTCTGTTTTTCATATTGTTAGAACTAAAATCATGGGCAAAGGTAGCAATAATAATGGTATAATCCAAATTTCACGGGATGAAATCATGGAGCAAATCCATACCTGCCCCCACCTGCCCCCACTACGTGAATCCACAAGTGGACAAAAGTGAAAAACAGCATGGGGACACAGCCTTTGCTGCATCCCCATGGTGTAAATAGAATGTTGTTAATCCGTGGATTAATAATCTTCGTCTTCCCAGACGTCTCCCCAGCTGTCGTCGAAGAATCCACGCTTGGCGGGGTCATCATAGCCGTGGCCGCCACCACCCGACTCGCCGGTACCCGTTGACTGCTCGGACCCTTCCATGAGGTGGCTCCTCAATGTAGAGGCGTGGATTTTCAAGAGGGGTTTCTTATATTCCTTTTTCATCTTCTATGTTGTTTAATTCTGTTTATCATTTAACAACAACTTTCTTTCCATTGATGACATAGATACCCTTGGAGAGGTTGTTCACACGCACACCGTTGAGGTTGTACACGCCTTCACTCTCTGTGGAAGCATGCTCAACTTCGTTGATGCCGTCAACAAACCCACCGTCTTCGCTCACAACCTGTTCATTAACAGCCTGCACGTCGAAACGGATATCAACGGGGTTGTAGGATGGGCTGAATCGAATTGGTGACTGGAATGTTGCACTACCAACGCCATTAGATTCAGGATCATCCTGAGTGCTCGATGATGACATATTGATGGGCTTACCCACGGTGTTCACCTTGTACTCATCCCATGTCAAAGTCATGTAAGCACTACGGTTGTGGTGGTTCAAACCAGCGGTGTTGATGCGGTAGAACTTAGCGCACTCCGGACCAATCTTGTAGTAGTACATGCCCTCGTGTGCATTGGAACCAGACCCATCTACGTAAGGAGCGTCCATCGTCTTGGTCTGTGTACCATCCTGATAAACCAACTGACGGCAGATGAACTCGTTGTTGTAGCCGAAGTTAATCAACTTGGTATCACCATAAGTATAGTCCATCGAGAGGATCTGTCCGTAGGTCACGGGGCGGAGCAAGTTGCCTGTCGTCACATGACCGCTACTGATCGTAGGATCAGCTGCCGTACCTGTTGACTCGGGAGCCTTGGCGGCATAGTTTTCGTCGCTCATGTTCTCTGCCATAGCAATGAAGTACAGCGGGAAGTAATAATAATTGTGCGAGTTGTTATATATGTTGCCGCTGGCGGTACTATCGGAAGCCAATGCCACATGGAACACCTCTTCCTCATAGGTAACGGTCTTGCCGTCCACGGTCTTTTCCTTTGTCACCCACTCAGACCAAGCAGTGTTGCCACGGTCATACCAAGCGGGCTCCAGTCCGACAGGATTGCTTGCCAATGCGCTCATGCGAGGCTCGGTGTAGAGCATCACACCCTCGTTCTTCGGGATGTTGCCCTCGATCTCCTCGAGGCTGACAGATTGGTTACTTGGGTCGAAGCTGGCAACCTTGTAAGCCTTCAGCTGCACCTCGGTACCTGCGCCGGCGGTGGTGCTACCCACTTGGAACTGGTTCTTAATCGTGTACTCACCCACGGAGGCAAGCGCATACTTACCGTCGGAGGTAGCCTTGGTGTAGATACCTTCCTTCGTCTGCTGGCCAATTGTCTGGTTGGTCTTCGTCATGTCGATGTCCTTCGGGTAGGAATAGGTTACGCCGTCGAAGTCGCTCAAGATGTTGCGCGGCTCGTTGGTGATAGCCATCCAGTAAACATCCACGTCATTGTTGAACATCAGGTAGATGTGGTCTTGCAACTCTGGGTCATACGGGTCGAGCTCCACGATATACACCTTGGGCTCTGTCGTCAGGTTATAATATGAATAACCATTGTGTACGCCCTGCGTCCAGTTGATGTCATTGACATTGAGAGCCTCGTTGAGCATGCTGGCACCGCCGATGTGGAACTGCGAGCTACCGTTCTCGTTAGGTGTCTCGTCGGTGGAGAATACATTCCTTCTACCCAACGCCTTGATGACAAACCTCACCTTGTTGTTGCGATACTTCTCCTGTACGGGATACGACACGTTCTTGTTATTCTCGTTCGTCACACTCAGCATCTTCGTATAACCCTCGTTCACGTTAAACTTCGCAGTATTGATGTGGTTGTGCGTTGAGCCGATGTAGTTGTCGTAAGAACGGGTACCATCCTCTGTGCCACCCTTCTTCTGCAACAAGCCGAAGCCGGGGAGCTGCACGAAGATAGGACCACCCACGAAGCGGATGAACTTACCATCCTTGTCAATCTCGAAACGCTGGTATTTCTGTTCCCAGTAGTCGAGGCCGGCGAGGTTGAGCATCATGCCCTTAAACTCCGGCATATACTCGCCGTTGGCATAGATGTCCTTGAACCACCGCTGGCGGCTCGTGCTGTTACCGTCCTTGTCGTCCCAGTCGGCGTTCATGCCACCGTTGTATTGGTACAAGGAGGTCTCATGCCTATAGTCTCTGTTGTATGCCTTGTCCACATTTGATTGGTCATAATTGTCATCCCAAGCCTTGCGCCAGTAGGTACCGCCGTTGCCGTCGGTGCCGTCCTTGGCATCCTTGACAATCTCGGTCATATCAAGGTTTTCAAAATCCCAGGTGAAGGGGTAAGACATGTGGTCGAGGGTATGGCTCTTCGCGTCGAGCAGCGACTCCCTTGAAAGCACCACAAGCTTGATAGCCGTACAGTTCTGGCCTGTCTGGGCGTCTTGTGCACATAGATACATCTCACCGGGCTGGTTACCATAAACCATCAAGGAGTCGTAACGCCAGTAGTCGCCCAAACCAATAGCCCAAGAGATGATGGCGGGCTGGGTGGTGGTGGTGTTCGTCTCAGGAACGGAAGGTTCGCCGTTATCTGTGTAAGAAACGTAATAGTTAGGAATACCCTCGCCGGGGAAATAGCCCTTGTAGTTCATGATGATCTTGCCATTCTTCATGCCATACATATATTTGTATGTGTTGGGCTGTGAGTATTGGGTGTTACCATTGGCGTTACCCACGATACCGGGCATGTAGATAAAGTCGCCCTGCACCATCGTGATGGTCTTCTGCACACCGTCGTCCACGTGCTTGCCGTCAGCGACGATGTCGTTCATCTCCCAATGGAACATCGGGCCGGCGTTCTTGTCCAAAACGGTCAGCGTGTAGTCGGCGGTAGCCGTCTCATACATCTCAGACTCCAAGTGGAGCGTCACGGTACACGACTCGCCTACGCCCGTTGCCAAACCCCAGATTTCTGGCTTGATACCACGCAGCCAAGTCACAGCCTTGATTTCCTTAATGCCGTAAGCATGGTTCTGGGAGTTGACCCAGATGGTGTCGTTAGAGGTAACGATATCCAAGTATTTGGCAATGTCTGCCGTCGAGGTCTTACCCGTCTCATACACCACACCGTCGTTGGGGATGTTCAAGATGGTTGGGCATTCCCATGTGAGATAAATCTTGTTCACATCCTCCATGCGCAGGTCAGGACAGTTCACGTAAGGCATGATGCTCTGCCCGGCGTTCACCGTGTTGTGGTCTGGCACGAAACGCAACTGCAGATTGCCCGGTGTCACCAGCACGGGTGTCTGTGAATAAGCGTCGTAACCCTTCACGTAGGCATATACGTACAATGGCTCCTTGTCGGGATAAGCGGGAGTAAACTTGAAAATGCTTGTCGGCTTTCCATTAGCGCCAGTACCTTCAATTGTTTGTGGTGTATCAGTACTTGTCCTGATGCCGTCAGGGTTGCTGATAATGTAGGTAATATTATTCTGGTATGGGTCGGTTGAGTCAAACAGCCAGTCGGTAGGAATACAGTTGCTGTTGCAAGCACGCCATCCACCAGTGTTCCAGTACGTATTGTTGGGGTCGTCCATCACATAGTAATGATCTGAATATCCCGAGTTGGGGATTGGCAAAATGCCGCGCGTAGCCAAGTCGGCATCGGTCACGGTGGACTTCAACGCAAGCGCGCTTACGAAGACATCGTTTCCGTATCCAGCCTCATAGTCCACGCTCTCACCATGGCTACCGCAATATTTTTGACCCAAGTAGCTTCCGCGACCATTGTTGTTGTACATGCTGCTCCAGTTGTATCTCACTGCCGTCACCCAGATGATCCTCGGCTGTGTGCCGCTGGTTGATCCGTTTGTCACCACGAGAGTGTAGCTGTCGGATGCCTCATTATAATAATAATGTGAGATGCCGTCCACCACCTTCTTCTCCGGCACAAGCGATGCCTGGATCACCGTGATGCCCGGGCCTACGATCGTCACATTGCCGTTGGCATCAACGGTAGCAACATCTGTATCAGATGAAGAGAAATTCAAGGTATAGCCGGTATATTCCGCATAGTCCTTGTAGGCTTTCAGCGTGGGAGCGTCGGGGAGGGAGCCGGAGGTGGTGGTCGTCGTGACCTTCTCCACGTCGTCGCCGTTGCCGTCCACCCATTTCAGCTCTGCGATGTGCTGCTTCACGGTCATGTCGAAGTAATAGACGGCTGGCTCATATACTGCGTCACCAGGATAGGTCACCACGAAGGTACACGTTCCCAACTTGTTGGGAGTCAGGTAGATGTCTAAACGTGTGGCATCAAAATAAGTCACGTTCCCTAATGTCACGCAGTGTGTAGTCTCTTCATCGTCATACACCACTGTACATGGAACGGTTGTGTCGAAGTTTACGTCCGAATCGTCACTTGTCTTGATCAGCTTCAAGAATTTACGTATGTTCGTGGCGGTATTGTCGATGTAAATCTCGCTGAAGTCCCATCCTTCATTATATAAACCAAGCTTGGTGGGAACACCCTCGATGGTCACCACCGTTGTAACGGAAGATGCCCCAAAAGCATTCGACCCTTTATAGGTCATCGTGAGCGTTGCCTCGCCTTTGGAAAGGAACGATAAACCGCCGACCATTACATAGTCATCGCCAGAGGTAACACTAAACGTTGCGTTAGACACGTCGATGATTGTGCCGTCGCTCGAAGTAATTTCAAAGTAGTTGCCAAGGTTACCTGTGTTGCCCTCTACCAGTTTGGAGATATTCAACCGATTTCCATCGGGATCTTTAATTTGGAAACGTCCAGAGAAGTAACTTACAGCATCAGCCGAAAGTGTACATGCGCCATTATTGAAATCACTCTTGTAATTTTCATAGCTACTGCTGGATGTTCCAATACGAACATAGTTCCAATCTGCTGTGGCATCGGTCTTTGTGACCTCAATCTTCTTGAGGTTCAAAGGCTCAGATGAATTGTACGCATTGAACGTGAATGTGACATCTGTTGGTGTAGTCACGTCGGAAGGAATAGTGACAACTTTGTCTGCTCTATCTCCTTCGGATGTGCCATTGGTTCCTGCTCGATTTATAGTATAAGTAGTTCCATTGATGGAATAAGTAATTGACGTGTTTCCTGGATGGCCACATGTTCCCATGGTGAAGGTGACAACATTGCCATACATCAGTCCAGGAATGGTGACCGTCGTTGAATACATCTTGGCACCTGTTCCATCAGTATAAAGTTGCATACGATTGGCTCCACCTGTATTCCATACTAAGCCAGCGAATTCCGATACAACAGTACCTGCTACGTCTCTACCTTTCCCTGTTACAATTTCACCAGTTGTACTGGGTTCAAAGGCATAAACAGCATTGTTGATGGAGTTCATCGTGCCGTTGTGTGTCCAACCACCACTCAAAACGGTGGTAAAACTTTCGAAGTCCCATGTCTTCGGGTATGTCACTTGTGTGACATCAGCCCACGCGCTTCCCCATCCGAGGACCAGCAGCGTCAAGAAAGAAATTAAATGTCTCATTCTCATTTTGTTTCATTTTTAAAATTGTTATTATAGATATTAATCACTATCAAAGAATGTAGTTTGTTTGTGTTGCTTAGGCTTACATAACCATCGTTGACCTATTTAGGCACAATCCAGAATTTGTTGCAAAATTATAGCATATTGTTTACACATCAAAGCATTTCTAATATATTTTAACTTTTTTTATCCATTTGTCCACATTTACATACAATCCACGATGCTCCCTGTTGGGACGGAAAACATGCCTCTATGTACGGTGGCAGAAGGTCGTTGTCGCCTACCCAAGGGCAGGCTCTACCTTGCGGCGACGTTTACACCAGCCATTTCGAAACACCCAAGGGCGTTTCTGTATGGCTGGCTACCCTATCCCATGCCTAACGGCATTCTC
>JAFRRN010000102.1 GCA_017428055.1 Prevotella sp. | reverse complement strand
TGCGCCCCACCCCACGACCATCCCAATGAGGAATGGAGACCGCTGTTGGTGAAGGCAAATGGGAACGACAAGGCGGCGCAAGAGACGGCAGACTTGATTAACAAGCTGATATTGGAATCGCAAGTGTTATTGGCAAATCATCCCATCAACATCCAACGGGCCAAGGAGGGGAGGCTGCAAGCCAATTCCATCTGGCCATGGAGCGGCGGCTATCGCCCGTCCATGACACCCCTCACACAGACTTACCCACAAATCAAACGAGGAGCCGTCATCACTGCCGTTGACCTCATCAAGGGTATCGGTCATTATGCGGGCTTGCGTACCATTGAGGTGGAGGGGGCCACCGGGCTCTCCAACACCAACTATGAGGGAAAGGCACAGGCGGCCATCGACGCGTTGAAGACCGACGACTTCGTGTTTGTACACGTGGAGGCAAGCGACGAGGCGGGGCATGACGGTGATGTGGAACTGAAGGTGAAGACCATCGAATATCTGGATAGCCGTATCGTCAAGCCCATCTATGAGTATGTTTGTCAATGCGAGGAGCCTGTCTGCATCACCATCCTACCCGACCACCCCACTCCCGTGGAGTTGCGGATTCATGTCAGTGAGCCAGTGCCATTTGTGGTATGGCATCGTGGGATTGCCCCCGACGATGTGCGACAATACGACGAGACGGCTTGCGTCACGGGAGGCTTCGGTCTGTTGAGACTACAAGAATTTATGCAAACAATCATGAACATCTAACCATTATGAGATATTATAGCACCAACAAGCAAGCACCCTTGGCAACCCTCCACAAGGCTGTCGTGAAGGGATTGGCAGAAGACAGAGGGCTGTACATGCCCGAACAAATCAAGACCCTGCCACAGGATTTCTTTGACCACATCCAAGACATGTCGTTCCAGGAGTTGTCATACGTGGTGGCAGATGCGTTCTTTGGCGAGGACGTGGAGGCGGAAGCGTTGAAGCAGATCGTCTACGACACGCTATCATTCGATACCCCTGTCGTTCAAGTGAAAGACAACATCTATGCCTTGGAACTTTTCCATGGCCCTACGCTGGCGTTCAAGGACGTGGGGGCGCGGTTCATGGCTCGCCTATTGCAATATTTCATCCGCCAGGAGGGCAACGAACAGGTGAATGTTTTGGTGGCAACTTCGGGCGACACGGGCTCTGCCGTCGCCAATGGATTCCTTGGCGTTGACGGCATCCACGTCTACGTGCTTTATCCCAAGGGCAAAGTCAGTAAGATACAAGAGAGCCAGTTCACCACGCTCGGGCAAAACATCACCGCCATCGAGGTGGATGGCGTGTTTGACGATTGCCAGGCGTTGGTGAAGAATGCCTTTATGGACGAGGAGTTAAACCGCCACCTAAAACTCACGTCCGCCAATTCCATCAACGTGGCGCGGTTCCTGCCACAGGCATTCTATTATTTCAATGCCTACGCCCAGATGAAGAAGATGGGAAAGGCCGACAACATGGTGATGTGTGTGCCAAGCGGCAACTTCGGAAATATCACCGCCGCCCTCTTCGGACATCGTATGGGACTGCCCATCAAGCGGTTCATCGCCGCCAACAACGCCAACGACATCTTCTATCAATACCTACAGACGGGCATCTACAACCCACAACCGAGCAAGCAGACTCTCGCAAACGCCATGGACGTGGGCGACCCCAGCAACTTTGCCCGTATCTATGACTTGTATGGCGGCTCCCATGCCACGGTCAAAGCCTTGATAGGCGGTGCCACTTACACAGATGAACAAATCAGGGAGACGCTGTTGGAATGCTACCAACAGACGGGATATATCCTCGACCCACACGGCACCTGCGGCTATCGCGCCCTGCAAGAGGGATTACAAGCAGACGAATATGGCGTGTTCTGCGAGACGGCCCACCCCGCCAAGTTCAAGGAGACGGTAGATGCCATCACCCATGCCGACGTGGAAATCCCGGAACGTCTCGCCGCCTTCATGCGGGGGAAGAAAGAGAGTGTTCCCATGACCAAGACGTTCCAAGACTTCAAGGATTATTTGTTAAAACAGTAATAAGGAAAAAGGCTGGCACTCATCAAGAATAATGCCAGCCTTTTTCCTTATATATGTTTACTCATCCCAAACGCTATTGCCTTTGCCCAATGCCACACCAGGATTCAAGCCGTCATCGGGGTCGGTATCTACGATAGGCCCGTCAATGACCTCCGTCTCAGAGTATGGCACGAAGTCCTTCATCATCTCGTCGCTATAGAAGTCCACGACCTCTATCTTGGGCCGGATATATTGATTGTTTGTTTCCATAACCTTACTCATTGAATGAATGATTACTTCACAACCATCTTCTTGCCCTGATGGATGTAGATACCACGCATGACGGGCTTATTCTCATAGCGGCGACCTTGCAAATCGTAGTATGCCCCATTCTCATCCTGTGTCTCGATGCCTTGGATGGATGTCGTGCCATCGTCAAACATCAGCCTGAAATACTTGGCACCATTCTCAATCTTCGCCGTGGGCAGTTGCAAATAGGCGCGGTGGGCGGCAATCGTACCCTCTTCCTTCACGCGGTAGAAGCCCAAGCCCCTGTTGCCGTCGGCAAGGATGAAGTTGGTGTATATCCCTTCCGTCGGCTCAATCACCGTGGGTTCATTCACGCCGACGAGCATGTTCACCACATAGCTGTCGTCTGTCACGGCAAACGGGATTTCATATTCCCCAGCCTCGGCTTTCAGGATCAGTCCCGTGGCGGGTGGCACCTCTGTCACCCGTGAGAGATACACGATGTCGCCGTCGTAGCTGGCGATGATGTATGCCTTCAAGTTCTCAGAGTCGGTGAAGTCAAGCCCGTTCTCCGAGCAATAGGTGATGAAGCCATAGTCGGTCGTCACGTTGATGGTCTCCGTGCCGTCGGCATCCGCGTCGCCAAAGCTGATGTTGACATCCATGCCGCCCGCTCCGCCATTCTCCGAGTCGTAGGTGTAGGAGAAGCTTGTGGGAATGCCCCCAAACGGGAACACCCAATAGCCGTCCCCTGTCAGGTACGTGGAACTGACATCCACCGCAATTCCGTTGACGGTGAGGTCGCTTACCTTCGTCAGGTCAATGCCGTTCACCACGACGAACTTATAATAGCCCCCATCCACGCTGATGGCCTTGCGCACCAGTTTCTGCGTACTGAGGACGGCTTCGATGATGTCCACGTTTACCGCCAACTTTATCCAAGTCAGTTCGTTGTTGTAGAGATATACCCTGACGAGTCTCACGTTCTTTGTCAAGTCGATGATGGCCAGCTTGTTGTTATAGATATACAGGTCTTCCAGCAAGACATTGTATGTCAGGTTGATCTCCGTCAGCTTGTTGTTGTAGATGTACAAGCGTACCAGCCTCACGTTCTTCGTCAGGTCGATGGTGGTCAACACATTATTATATATATAAAGGTCTTCCAACAGCACGTTATAGGTCACGTTGATTTCCGTCAGGTAGTTGTTATAGATATACAGCCTTACCAACTTGACATTATACGTCAAGTCTATCGTGGTCAGCCGGTTGTTGTAGATGTACAAGTCCACCAGCTCCACGTTATATCGTAGGTTGATTTCGGTCAGGTAGTTGTTGTAGATATGCAACCTTACCAATTTGATGTTATACGTCAAGTCTATCGTTGTCAGCCGGTTGTTGTAGATGTACAAGTCCACCAGCTCCACGTTGTACCGCAGGTTGATCTCGGTCAGGTAGTTGTTGTAAATGTGCAAGCGCACCAACTTGATGTTATACGTCAGGTCTATTGTGGTCAGCCGGTTGTTGTAGATGTATAGGTCCACCAACTCCACGTTATACCGCAAGTTGATTTGCGTGATGTAGTTGTTGTATATATGCAATCTCACCAACTTGATGTTATACGTTAGGTCGATGTACGTCAGTCGGTTGTTGTAGATGTACAAGTCCACCAGTTCCACGTTATACCGCAAGTTAATCTGCGTGATATAGTTGTTGTAGATATGGAACCGCACCAGCTTCACGTTCTTCGTCACGTCAATGGTGGTGATGTAGTTGTTATAGATGTAAAACTCCACTAACTCCACATTGTACGTCACGTTCACCTTCGTGATCTCGTTGTTGTACACATGCAGCTTGCGCAGCCTCACGTTATACGTGAAGTCTACCTCGCGGATGTAGTTGTTGTAGAGATACACCTCCTCCACGTAGACGAAATGCTCGATACCCGTGATGTCCCTAATGCCCTGGTCGTGGGCATCGATGACCTTGACGCGGCGAATCTCATCCTTCGTCAGCTTGCCGTCCTTGTCCTCATCCGCGTTGTCGAGTACCCATTGGCGGAAGGGCGCGTCGGGGAAGTGTACCTCGTCGATGTCCAACGGCTTCTCCACCACGGTGAGGTTGAATGTCACACTCTCCAAGATCGTGGCTTGCCCTGCGGAGTTGGTGAACTCCACGTAGGGCACAGTCACCTCATACGTGCCAAGCTCCATGTTCGCGTCTGCCTTGACGACGAAGTGGAATAGTTCGTCATTGCCCGTGGGAATCTGTGAGGCATCCAGCGTGTAGCCAAGGAAACGGCTCTTGCCCGATGCCAGCTTGGAATAGGAGACGGAGAAGCCCGCCTCGTCCAAGGCATCACTCAATGTGCGTTTGCCCACGGTGATGCCGTTGGGCAATTGCATGTCAATCTGCCAGCCATAATACGGCTCGGCAAACTCGTAGTTCAACACCACCGTGGCCTGTCCGCCCTGCTCCACGGTCACGTCGGCGATGCTCAACTTGTCGGCGGAGGCATTCCCCACGAAAGCGAGGAATGCCAGCATTGTCATGAATAACTTTCTTTGCATAATATATCTTTGTTTTTAAATTGGGTTATCGGATGTTTATCTTCTTTCCATTGACGATGTAGATGCCCGTGGCGTTGTCGCCGAAGCGGTTATGTCCTGCCTTCACGTCAAGCGTCTTGTAGAGCAAGCCCGTGGCGGTATAGACCTTGAGCAGTTCGTCTTGGTCTGCATCCACGACGATGGTCTTGCCTTCGGCATAAACATTCGTTCCCGCCTCGGCTTGGTTGATACCCGTAACGTTGCCGTTGGCATTGTGGAGGGCATGTTCCTGTGCGTTCATGTCAACGAAGTGGATGTTGTCGATGTTCACCATGCCCGTACTCTTCCCGTTTGTCTTGATAGTTAGCAATGTTCCGTCGTTGCCGTTGAACCCTTCAAGGGTTGGCGAGTAGGCGATGACCCTATACTTACCATTGGCAAGTCGCTTGGATGCCAGTTGGTGATGTGGCGCACGGGTTTCATCCAACGTGATGTCTTCAATGGACATATTGCTTGGCAGTGTCACATCCATGGTGAATGCGGTGTATTGTGGAGCATTGAGGAGTTCCACATCAATGCCCTTTGCGCTTGCCGTGGGGTAAAGGTGTGAAACATCATCGTCTGGGATGTCAGGGATGACGGGACTCACCTCCTCGTTGAGCAATGCCTGGATGATGGCGATGGCATCCGACACGGTGATGCTGCCGTCCTTGTTGTAATCTGCTGCTCCCTCAATGAATACGGGCAACGTGTTCTCTTGCAACCAGCTGATGATGCACACGGCATCAGAGATTGAAACGACGCCGTCGTTGTTCACGTCGCCGAGCAACGCCACGGGCTTGTCAGTAATCTCCGTAACGTTTACATATACCTCTAAGCGATTGTCCGTGTATGGATATAAGTAACTGGGTTCGGAAGGGAATGCGTATGTGTAACTGATGCTGCTTGGATCGTTTGCCGATGGGAATACGATATACCTGTCACTATTCATTGTGATGGGGAAGTCGGAATATCCACCTCGATAATAGGTCTCGCCATCTACAACAAACTGACTCAAACGAGCGAAGTCAAAGTCTGACGGTACCTTAATGCCATACTTCCCACTTGCCAACATCTTGACAGACTTCTCCAAATATTGTTCATGGGAAGCACCAGAGCCAATGATGACAATGTTCTCTCCTTCATAGTACGTGTCGGGGTCACATCCCTCTGCCAAGGTGATACACATCAGTTGGTTACCGGCACAACGCAAATATGCCAATGTGGTGTTGGCGGAAAGGTCGAGACTTGCCAATTGGTTGTTGTCACAGTTTAAGGTGTCAAGCTTGACATTTGAAGAGAGGTCGAGGCTTACAAGTTGGTTGTCGCTGACATTCAGTTTCTTCAACTCCGTGAAATACTTGATGCCCGTCAGTTCGGCAATGCCTTGGTTGGAAACATCCATGCTCGTTATACCCTTGATTTCTCTCTGGTACAGCCATCCATCCTCGCCATACCACTGGGAGAGGATAAAGCTACGGAAGTTGCCGTCTGGGAAATTCTCCTCGTTCACCTCGATGCCCAAGTATTTCAAACGTACATTTACCGTGAAGTCATCCTCATTATAATATATTTCCAACGAGTCGGGTACTCCTGTGAATGTCATTTTCTCAAAGTCTGACTTTTTCAATTCGTAATCAATGCCGACAACCAATGTCTTTTCCTCAAATGAGCCAGTAGTCCCGAGGTCGAAGCCGCCTGTGTTCATCTTGATGGTATTGAAGTTTGTAGATGAACAGTCAAAAGCCCAGGAATCGGTCAAGGCGGAGCTGGCATGTATGCCGACATTCATTTGGATGTCTAAGCCGACGTTGCCGCTGACGAAAACCTGTGTGCCGGAGATGGAAGGCTCGCCCGTCAAGGTGAGAAGTCGGGTAACATCTATTTGCCCGCCGTTAATATAGAGATAGCAATATTTCCCTTCTTTCATCAAAGATGGTGCTGTAACCTTGCCTTCGGATATAGTAGCACTGCCACTGTATGTACTCTCTAATGGAATGATGGCAATGTTTGTGGCAACAAGTTCACCGCCACTGATTTCAACCCCTGGTCCAGAACCCGTCCTAATGCCTTGCGCCCAGTCGCCATTCATGTTGACACAAGTGCTGCCTTTCAGCACACCACCACTAATATACGTGTAACCACCGCCGCGAATGGGGGAACCCGAAACATTGACCGTTCCCGATTGGACATAAAGCGTTCCTTCGTTAAGATAGAACCCACCATTATCCTTTCCCGTTTGGGTGTTGATGTTCTTGTAGGTCACGCCACTTTCCACATACAGGTCGCCTTGTATCTTGAAGAAAGAATAATGCAATGCCCTGCTGTTGGCATCAATGGTCACATTCTTGAGGTACAAGGTGCTTTTGCTCTCTGTCCCTCCCTCTATGAGGAATACGTAGTCGTTACTGGTTGCAAAAGTGCCAGAAAGTTTCAACGTTCCGCATGTGAGTCTGACGAACACGTTATCATGTACGGTGATGGGCGAGGTGATCAGGTACTCATTGGGTATTTGGATTTGAACGGGGTTGCTTGCCGTGCCAAGATTGGCACTTGCCGCAATCGAGTCGATGCTGGCTTGCAGGTCGAATACCCACGGCTGGGGCTTCTCGCCAACGGTGATGTTGAATGTCACATCGCCCATGGTAATGTCTTCCGTTCCTTGCGGACTTGTGAAGATGATGTTCTTTACCGTCGCCGTCAATGTCGTGCCAATAGTGAGTGTCTCGGCCGCCGTGATGGGAAATGTGAATAGGATGCCTCCACCACTATCGATGGCATGGGCAGAGGCGGAGAAAGCCACCCAACGGTCAACGCCACTCGACAGGTGGTTAGAGTTTAAAGAGAATGTTCCGTCGCAACAATCGCCCAATTGCCCTTGTAGGCCTTGGCCGCTTGTGACGGCAGAAATACCATCGGGCAAACGGAAGTCCATCTGCCATCCGGCATATTGCGTACTTGATGTGGTTTGAAGCCTGACGGTCACTTCTGCTTGGTCGCCAGAAATTATCTGCACATCATTCACTATAATGGTGTCGGCAAAAGTGTTTCCCATCAAGAAGAGGAATGCCAACATGGTTAAAATACTTTTTCTCATGATATATTAGTTGTTTGAAATTATTGTGGAAATAATCGAATGAGTAAAAACAATCGAATCAAAATCCTATCGGATTTTCTATTCTGTGACGGGGCGAACGGTGTGCCCGCTGTAACGGCTGCTGAAGCTGTACCTGTACACGTGGCCACTGCCGAAGTCCAAGTAGTAGGCGTTGTAGCTGTAGCCCGCACTCAGCGCACCCGACCAGTAGTAGCCGTAGGACTCCGCATCGTTGAGCGAGGAGCCATTACGGGTGCCGGCGGCGGGCAGGAAGATGCTGTTGCCGTTGATGTTGCTGGTGAACTTCCTGCCGTTCACGCCATTAAGCGTCGTCCATTCGCTCGTGCAATTGTCAATCAGCTCGCCTATCTCCTCGTATGTTGGCATCCGCCAGTTGCCACCCCATTTCACGTGCGCCACGTCATCCTCTGGGTCGAGGACGGTCTTGTTGTCCACCGTGCCGTAGGAGGAGCTACTGCAATACTTTGTCATGGTATTGGAGGAGCCATTGCACCATTGATAGGTACTCCAATAGTAAACCTCTTTCTCCTCCGTCTCGCCCCAGGCGTAATATCCGCCGTATTCTTCGGGTTTTGTGGCACCCACATTGCACGATGCCCATTTGATTCCGCTGGGTAGCCCCAAGTCAATTGCCTCGCCCGTTATCACGGACGGTTCTTCTTGCTCCTCGTCATTGAGAATTATTTGCACTAACGCCAGCACGTCTGAAACTGTGACATCTCCGTCACCGTTAATGTCACAAATAGTTTTATCAATGTTACTCTGATTGGAGGATTCTGTGACGGGGCGAACGGTGAGTCCGCTGGGACGGCCAAAGAGGCTAGACTTGTACACGGCACCATTATAGAAGCTCAAGCCGTAGCAACGGTTGCTGTCACTCGCATACTGCGTACCCGATAAGTAGTTGCCGTAGGACTTTGCACTGTAGAGTTTGGAGCCGTTATGATAGCCGGCGGCGGGGAGGAAGATGCTGTTACCGTTGATTTTGCTTGTGAACTTACGGCCATAAACGCCGTTTAGCGTTGTCCATTCCGTTGTGCATTTGTCAATCAGCTCACTTGTTTCATTGTATGTGGGTATCCGCCACTTTCCGCCCCATCTCACGTGGGCGATGTCGTACTGGTGCCGCTGATGCAGGATCCTAGGTCGTAGCAAGTGTTATATGAGCCGTCGCAATGGAGATAGGTACTCCAATCGTACACCTCTTTCTCCTCCGTTTCACCCCAAGCGTAATAACCACCGTATTCCTCGGGTTTGGTAGCACCAACATTGCACGATGCCCACTTGATACCACTGGGTAGACCCAAGTCAATAGCCTCGCCCGCCTCGGCAGTGGGTTGATTTTCATCCTCTTTGAGAACAATCTGCACCAACGCTAGAATGTCTGACACCGTAACATTCCCGTCGCCATTGATGTCGCCCACCTTCGTCGTCTGCCCGTAGGCGTGGAACGGCATCATCAGCAGCATTATTGCTGCCGTCCAAATAATTGTTTTTGCCTTTTTCATGTTCGTATTTTTTATGAGTTAATAATAAGAATATGTGTGCATAATCCGTTGGCAAAGATAGGAAAAAGACCAACACCATGCAAACGGCAGTTTGCGCACACATGGTCGTTTGCCCGTTTTGGCGTGTTCATTTGATTGAAAATCGTGGTCGTTTGTCATAAATTTCTTGATGGTATTTGCTGATTGTTAGTACTATCTTTCACTTTTGGCAGGATTAGCACTAACGTATGGGCATAACAAAAGCGCAGACCTGCCATTTCCGGTACAGGCCTACCACAGCCTCAATAATCTAATGGAAAGGTCTGCGCATTAAGCGCATGCCTTTAGATTATTGGTTTGCTCGTAAAAGCTCCTTGGTCGAGGTGGTAGTTCGTACCGGAAAAGTTGAGCAAATAAGAATTGTATGTTCACTTGAACAATACGGCTACAAATATACAAAATAAAATTCAAATCCCTTATTGATTTGTAAAAAATTATTGATTATCACTTCAAAATTCGATATTAGGAATACGATCATGAGTAGGGACACATGGCATTTGTATGGCTTGTTATATTCGTTTGCCTTTTTTGGATGATAGTTTTTCCGTTTATCGAAGTTTGCACCCACTAAAACCGTCCGTTTATCGAAGTTTAACTATCTTTGCAAACTAAACGATAACATCATGATGGACAGCAAGAGACTATATCCTCTCTCCTTTTCATCATGAAGACAGACATCGGGATGTTTTGGCTTAGCGCAAAAAATGACGGAAATTGATGGCAATATGAAATAAAATGCTTATCTTTGTGCCGTATCAAACAATCATATTATGGCACAAGTATCAATGACCGTCCGCATGGACTCCAACCTAAAGGCATCCTTCGACGCTCTCTGCGCCCAGTTTGGCATGAGCGCGAATGCCGCAATGAACATCTTTGCCAACGCCGTGGTGAGGCAGAGGAAGATCCCGTTTGAGATTAAGGCATCTGAACCAAGAACCTACACGCGAGGTATAGAGGCTTTCCGTGCTTTAAGGGCACAGGCACAGGAGAATGGACTTCAAGACCTGACGCTTGATGAGATCAACGAAGAAATCAGGTTGGCCCGTGAAGAGAGGTTATCAAAAAGGAGCAAACCATGATTTATGCTGTGATTGACACCAATGTGCTTGTCTCGGCATTGTTTACTAACAATACCGAGGCGGCGACAGTCAAGGTGCTTGAGGCGATGCTTCATGGAAGGATCATCCCCTTGTATAACGAGGAAATCTTTGATGAATACGAGGATGTGCTGAATCGTTCAAAGTTTCACTTCTCAAAGATGATGGTTGGTCAATATTTGGAAATCATATATGAAAGGGGAATACGATGTGAACGAGTAGTATGTGATGATTTCTTCCCCGACCCCAAGGATGTGGTATTCTATGAGGTCGCCCTGTCAAAGGACGATGCCTATTTGGTGACGGGCAACATTAAGCACTTCCCGAAAGCTCCCATCGTCGTCACCCCTGCCGAGATGATGCAGATTCTTGAGCGGGAAGGTTGATAGCTTTTGATGTTGAAAAAAGCGGACAAAACGACGTTCGGGAAAAATCGCGAAATAGAAAAAGAAGGCCTGACGTGCCATTAACAATTGACGGTGTGCCACTCCCGTTAATTGCAAATATCCAATCATAAGCGCGGAATTGTTAATTGACCCTTGCGGATGTCCCCATTTAACATTTTTTGTGCGGCAGTTATGCCTGGCGGATGTGGCATCCGTCCTCTCCAAAGGGGGCATTTTCAGGGTGCGAAGGTATCAGAAATTTTGTTAAAAAGAGGCATTTATGGGCTGCGGAAGATACCTTCTTTCGTTAAGTCATTGCCATACAACGACTTACGGAAAACGGGAAAAATGGGGCTGTTTTCATCCAAAGTGAAGGTTGGTGGCAAATAACGCAGCCATTTAAGCCCATTTCGTGATAAATATTTGACAAAACCGAATCATTCACTAACGGTGTAATGCAATACCCTGTCGCCCCGTGCCATTCCCGTCCTTTACCCATCGTTGAATGATTGTTGGCTTTCCACTGAACGTTTTGCAGCAAAATATTCGGTTATATTAGAAAAAAGTAGTACTTTTGCATCGTTAATCAATAGAAATACATCAAATGGCAACAGCAATCAGGGCAATACCAACATTATACGGTGAGACGGCTCAACAATTTGAGAAAGAGGCTGCTCGTATTGAGAGGATGCCAGGTACTCAAGATTATAGGCATGAGGCACGGGTGGTATCGGAATACCTCAAAAAGGTGGATGTGCTATGACTATCGACCAACTCCTTGTAGAGTGCGACATCATTCCTGCCACAAAAGAAAAACTATCCCAATCAAAGACCTTCTCTTGTGATGACGATGATCTTGACGAGTTCTTCGCTAAGGATTGTCTTCTCAATCAGCAGAAACTTCTTGGCAAGACATATTTCTTTTGCTTAAGGAGCCGTCCCGATACCATTGTTTCGGCTTTTTCCCTTTCAAACGATAGCATACGCCTCACCAATCGTATTACAGACGAATATAAGGAGCAATTCCTCGATGACACAGAACTACATGACAAGACCATGAAGCGTTTCCCCGCCGTTCTCATTGGTCGTCTTGGTACGAACAAAGAGTTTGCCGGCAAGGGTTATGGTTCTGCCATGATGGATTTCATCAAAGTATTGTTTCGCACCAATAACAGGACTGGTTGCAGATTCCTTATCGTGGATGCTCTCAATCGCCCCGATACTTTACATTACTATGAGAAAAACGACTTTCGTTATCTGATAGAAGATGAGCGGTTGGAAGCCAAATATATGGGCATTGGGGTTGGTAGGTTGCCGCTCAACACACGACTGATGTATTTTGATTTGTTGAAACTTAAAGTGGAGTAAAAGAGTAATACTTCCTATCCGTTTTTGACGGCAAAGTTTGCGTATATACATAAAAAGTAGTACTTTTGCACGGATTATCGAAAATCAACAACTAACATATAATGAATATTTCTTATAAATGGCTGAAAGAATATGTAGACTTCAGCCTTACCCCACAAGAGACGGCAGAGGCCTTGACATCGTGCGGCCTTGAGGTGGGGTCATTGGAAGAGGTGCAAAGCATCAAGGGTGGACTGAAAGGATTGTATGTGGGACAGGTGCTCACGTGTGATATGCACCCCAATTCCGACCATTTGCACGTGACGACCGTTGACCTTGGCAAGGGCGAGGCGCAGCAGATCGTATGCGGCGCGCCCAATGTCGCCGCCGGCCAGAAGGTGATCGTGGCAGACTTGGGCTGTGTGTTATACGATGGCGACAAGGAGTTTGTCATCAAGAAGTCGAAATTGCGCGGCGTGGAGTCGAATGGCATGATCTGCGCCGAGGATGAGATTGGCGTGGGCAATGACCATTCGGGCATCATCGTCTTGCCCGACGACGCCGTGGTGGGTACTCCCGCCGCCGAGTATTACCACTTGGAGAGCGACTGGGTGATAGAGATAGACATCACCGCCAACCGTTCCGATGCCCTCTCCCATTGGGGAGTGGCTCGCGACCTTTATGCCTGGTTGGTGCAAAACGGTTATGAGACATCGTTGCACCGTCCAGATTGCGAGGCGTTCCAAGTGGACAACCACGACCTGCCTATTGACGTGGTCATTGAGAACACCGAGGCATGTAAACGGTATGTTTGCCTAAGCGTGACCGACTGTGATGTGAAGGAAAGTCCCGAATGGTTACAAAACAAGTTGAAGGTCATTGGCCTCCGACCCATCAACAATATCGTGGACATCACCAACTACATCATGATGGCATACGGACAGCCCATGCACTGCTTTGACGCGGACATGGTGACAGGGCATAAGATTGTGGTAAGGACGCAGCCCGAGGGTACGAAGTTTGTCACGCTCGACGGCGAGGAACACACTTTAGGCGAGCATGACCTGAGCATCTGCAATGCCGAGGAGCCGATGTGCATTGCCGGCATCTTCGGCGGCAAGGGCAGCGGCACGTATGAGACAACGCGCAACGTGGTATTGGAGGCAGCCTATTTCCATCCCACTTGGATTCGCAAGAGTGCCCGTCGCCATGGGTTGAGTACCGACTCAAGCTATCGTTTCGAGCGCGGCATCGACCCCAACGGCACCATTTATGCCATGAAGCAAGCCGCCATCCTGTGCAAGCAGTTGGCGAACGGCAAGGTGAGCATGGAAATCAAGGATGTCTATCCCAATCCCCTACCCGACTTCAAGATGAACCTATCGTATGACTATGCCCACCAATTGATTGGCAAGGAGATAGGGAAAGACACCATCAAGAGCATCGTGACGAGCCTTGGAATGACGATAGACGCTGAGGATGAGAATGGCATCCGCCTGACTGTCCCCGCCTTCCGCGTGGATGTGCAACGCCCCTGCGACGTGGTGGAAGACATCTTGCGCATATACGGATATAATAATGTGGAGATTCCCACCCAGTTGAAGAGTACCATTACCGTGCAAGGCGAGCAAGACAAAGACCATCGCCTGCAAGACTTGGTGAGCGAGCAGTTGGTGGGTTGTGGCTTCAATGAGATCCTCAACAACTCGTTGACCAAGACATCTTATTACACGGGACTGAATGTTTACACCGAGGAGACCACCGTCAAGGTGGTGAACCCATTGAGTGCCGACCTTGGCGTGATGCGACAGACGCTGCTGTTCGGCGGACTGGAGAGCATCATGCGCAATGCCAACCGCAAGAATGCCAACCTGCGGTTCTTCGAGTTTGGCAACTGCTACCACTATTCTCCCGAGAGGAAAGACGACGAAAGCCCCATGCGGGCCTATTCGGAGGAAATGCACTTAGGTCTCTGGGTGACAGGCAAGCGCGTTGAAGGCAGTTGGGCGCATCCCAATGAGGCGAGCAGCTACTATGAGTTGAAGGCATACGTGGAGAATATCTTTACCCGTTTGGGTGTTTCTCCCAACATGCTCGTGACGGAGAAGAGCGAGAACGACATCTTCTCCAATGCCCTCGCCATCAAGAACCGTGGCGGCAAGACGTTGGCAGAGATGGGCATCGTCGCACGGAAGTTACAGAAGGATGCCGACATTGCCAATGAAGTGTATTTCGCAGACATCCACTGGTCTGCCGTGATGAAGGCCATCCGCAAGAACAAGGTGGAGTATTACGAGATTTCCAAATACCCCGCAGTGAGCCGCGACTTGGCATTGTTGGTTGACAAAGGTGTGGAGTTTGCCCAGATAGAGCAGATTGCCCGCCAGAGCGAGAAGAAACTCTTGAAGAAAGTGGAGTTGTTCGATGTCTATGAAGGCAAGAACCTTCCTGCCGGGAAGAAGAGCTATGCCGTGAACTTCATCCTGCAAGACGAGGAGAAGACATTGAATGACAAGCAGATCGAGGCCATCATGAACAAGCTGATAGCCAACCTCAAGGGCAAGCTGAATGCTGAATTGAGATAACAATCGTGATCACGGCATAACGAAATAACGTAATTACGACATAACGAAATAACGACAAAATAATTAAAAAATCATGGGAAGAGCATTTGAATATCGCAAAGCAGCGAAACTGAAGAGATGGGGCCACATGGCCAAGACGTTTACCAAGATTGGCAAGCAGATTGCCATCGCCGTGAAAGCGGGCGGTCCTGACCCCGACATGAACCCCACCCTCCGTGCCATCATCGCCAACGCCAAGCGCGAGAACATGCCGAAGGACAACATCGAACGTGCCATCAAGAACGCCATGGGCAAGGACCAGAGCGACTACAAGGAGGTGACTTACGAGGGATATGGCCCTCATGGCGTCGCCATTTTCGTAGACACGCTGACCGACAACACCACCCGTACCGTGGGCGACGTGCGCTCGGTGTTCAATAAGTTTAACGGCAACCTCGGCACACAGGGTAGCCTCTCGTTCCTTTTCGACCACAAGAGCGTCTTCACGTTTAAGAAGAAGGACGGCATGGACATGGACGAGTTCATTCTTGACCTCATCGACTATGGAGTGGAAGACGAGTTTGACGAGGACGAGGAGACAGGCGAAGTCACCATCTACGGCGACCCCAAGAGTTTCGGGGAGATCCAAAAGCACTTGGAGAGCGAGGGCTATGAGGTGACGGGAGCCGAGTTTACCCGCATCCCCAACGACCTCAAGGACGTGACACCCGAGCAGCGCGAGACCATCGACAAAATGATAGAGCGGTTGGAAGACTTCGACGACGTGCAGACGGTGTACACCAACATGAAGCCAGAATAGTACATGAAGGAAGTTTTCTATAAGACACAAGGCACGTGCAGCCAATTCATCGAAGTCTCGTTGGATGATGACAACGTCATCCAGGAGGTGAAAGTGATTGGCGGATGCAACGGCAATCTCAAAGGCATTTGCTCCTTGGTGAAAGGGCAAAGGGCAGAGACGGTCGTTGAGAAGTTGCAAGGAATCACTTGTGGCAGCAAGCCCACGAGCTGCCCCGACCAGTTGGCACGTGCCTTGACACAAGCTATGTCACAACAATAAAGAGGAAAGGGAGATGGTCAGGCCGGAAGACATCATGCAAGTCAAGGCATTCGCACGCCAGGACGGTGTGTTCTTGGCGTTGTTGTGGATTGTCAGCTTCGCTTGCGTCGTCTATTCCCCTCAATCGACGCTTGGCAGTCTCCTTGCCCTTTGCACCCCTTTCCTCGTGGGATGGCGGCTGGTGGCATTCCGCAACGATGCCCTTGATGGTGTCATCTCGTTCCGCAGGGGGTATATGTACTCCGTTTACACGTTCTTCTATGCGTCGCTCATCTTTGCCTGTGCGCAATTCATTTACTTCAAGTTCATGGACCATGGGCGGTTTATGGGCATAATGAACGATGCCATGCAGTCTGTCAGCCTCATCTATGAGCGCAGTGGGATGAACATGGAGGAGATTAGGCAGGGCATGGAAGCCATGTCGGGTCTTTCCCCTTTCCAATGGGCGTTCATGTTCATGATGCAGAATGTGGTGATAGGCTTTATCATTAGCATCTTCATTGCCTTGGCATGTGCGAGGCGAGCAGCAACAAGAGCATAAATACACATTATTTATATTATATATGAACATATCAGTTGTCATCCCCTTATACAACGAAGAAGAGTCTCTCCCTGAACTTTACGAGTGGATTCACAAGGTGATGGAAGCCAACAACTACACGTTTGAGGTCATCTTCGTAGATGATGGGTCTACCGACGAGTCGTGGAACATCATCGAAAAGATGCAACGCCAGCAGCCCAACCATGTGAAGGGAATCAAGTTTCGCCGCAACTATGGGAAGAGCCCTGCCCTCTATTGTGGGTTCAAGGAGGCGCAGGGCGATGTCGTCATCACCATGGATGCCGACCTTCAAGACTCCCCCGACGAGATTCCCGAGCTGTATCGCATGATTACGGAGGAGGGTTACGACCTCGTCTCAGGCTATAAGCAGAAACGCTACGACCCCATTTCCAAGACCTTACCCACCAAACTGTTCAACGCCACCGCACGCAAGGTGAGCGGCATCAAGAACCTCCACGACTTCAACTGCGGGCTGAAAGCCTACCGCAAGGATGTGGTGAAGAATATCGAGGTCTATGGGGAGATGCACCGTTACATCCCCTACCTTGCCAAGAATGCGGGGTTTGACAAGATTGGAGAGAAGGTTGTCCATCACCAGGCACGCAAATACGGCACGTCGAAGTTCATGGGATTGAATCGTTTTGTCAACGGTTATTTAGACCTACTCACGCTGTGGTTCCTCAGCACGTTTGGCAAGAAGCCCATGCACGTGTTTGGTTTCCTCGGGTCGATTATGTTCTTTATTGGATTCATGGCAGTCATCATCATCGGCGCGGGCAAACTCTATTGCCTCGCCAACGGCATTCCGCAACGCTTGATTACCAGTTCGCCCTGGTTTTACATTGCCCTGACCACCATGCTTATCGGCACTCAGTTGTTCTTGGCGGGATTCCTCGGCGACCTCATCAGCCGCTCGTCGAGTGGTCGCAATGACTACCAGATAGAAAAGGAGATATGATAGCATAACGTGAAAAGGAGCATGGGACAAGGTCGTCAGATACGTAAAAGGCTAAGGGTGAATTGTTCTTCACCTTTTATCGCCATTGCCATCCCCATTGTATTCATCCTTCTTTCTGCCTGCTCATCGATAAACTGCCCCTTGAACAACCGCATCTACACCAAATACAAGTTGGCGGGTTCCCTTACGACGTTACAAGACACCTTCTCCGTTACCACGACAAGGAGTAACGGGAGCGACTCCCTGCTCATCAACCTCGATGAAAACATCGACAGTTTCAGCCTTCCGATAAGCTATCGGGGGGCGGAAGATGTCTTCTATTTCAAGATAGGCAGCCCGTCGAAGAGTTTCACCATCGATACTGTCAGGGTGCAAAAGCTTGACCAACCCCATTTTGAGTCCGTGGATTGCAACCCTTCGTTCTTCCATACCATCACGGGGGTGATCCATACCCATTACCGCATCGACTCCATTGTCATCAACAACGCACAAGTTACTTACGATGTATCGAGAAGCCATTTCCTCATTTATTTCAAGGACAATCGCTATTAGCCTCCTCCTTTTGATGCCCGTTTTCATGCAGGCTCAGTCAAAGAAGGAGATTTTGCCCTTGGCGGAAGACACCATCCCGCTCTTCCGTGGCTTTTCCGTATCGTGGGACCTCGTGGGATTGGTGCAGATGGCATTTGGCAGTTATGGCCAATATGAGGGTGCCCTACGCATCAACCTCAAGGATAAGTATTTCCCCGTCGTGGAACTGGGATATGGCAAGGCCAATGCCGAGGACGATGCCACCCATCTCACCTATCGCACGAATGCGCCGTATGGCCGCATCGGCTGCGATTTCAACTTCATGAAGAACAAACGTGACATCAACCGGCTTTATGGCGGGGTGAGGTATGCCTTCACCTCATACAAGTTCGATGTTTTAAGCCCCGGTGTGAAAGACCCCTACTGGGGTAATTTGTGCGAGTATGGTGCGCAGGGTGTGAAAGCCTATTACCATTGGTTGGAGTTCGTCGTGGGGGTGGATGCCAAGGTATGGAGAAACTTCCGCATGGGATGGAGTGCGCGATACAAGCGCCGGTTGTTCCATGATGATGGCAATATGGGTGAAACATGGTATGTGCCGGGCTATGGCAAACAGGGCAACTTACGCCTTGGCGGCACTTTTAACCTGACCTTGGAATTTTAATCGCTAACTCCTATCGCAAACACGTATGAACAAGAAATCTCTCGTCTGGCAACTCCCATTCCTCGTCCTGCTTATCGTGGGAACGGTCTTTGTCATCCGACAACAACACGATATGCCTTACCAAAATGACAAGGGATTTATATTTGGCACGGTGTACAACATCACTTACCAACATGACAAAGACCTGCAAAACGAGATCGTGAAAGTGCTGAAGCAAGTGGATGCCTCGCTCTCGCCTTTCAACAAAAATTCCATTATCACCAAGGTCAACAACAACGAAAGCGTGGCTCTCAATGACATGTTCGTCGATGTGTTCACCTTGGCGAAGACCATTTCGGCAGAGACCGATGGTGCATTTGACATGACTGTCGCCCCATTGGTCAATGCGTGGGGGTTCGGATTTAAGAACGACACCGCTCCCACCGCCGATGCCATTGACAGCTTGCGACAGTTGGTGGGGTTTGACAAGGTGAGTATCGTGAAAGGAAAGGTGGTGAAGTCTGACCCACGCATCACCCTTGACGGCAGTGCCATTGCCAAGGGGTATGGTTGTGACGTGGTGGCACGTCTCCTTCGCCAGTATGACATCAAGAATTACATGATAGAAATAGGCGGAGAGGTGGTGACCTGCGGTGTCAGCCCCAAGCGTGTGCCATGGAAGATTGGCGTGACCAAGCCCACGGAAGACACCCTCAGCACCAACCAGGAGCTGCAAACCGTATTGAACATCACCGACAGGGCGATGGCGACGAGCGGCAATTACCGCAATTTCTATTATAAGGACGGCAAGCGGTATGCGCATACCATCAACCCCAAGACGGGTTATCCCATCCAGCACAACATCCTCTCGGCAACGGTACTCGCCCCTTCGTGCGCCATGGCGGACGCTTACGCCACGTCGTTTATGGTATTGGGGTTGGACGAGTCGCAGAGGATATTGGAACGACATCCCGAATTGATGGCCTATTTTATCTATTCAACAGATGACGGGGGCAACGCCGTTTGGTTCTCGCCATCCATGAAAGGGAAAATCGTTGAGTAGCGAACACAACATATATGACAGGATCCTTGAGCTACCTTTATTCCAAGGTATGAGCAAAAACGACCTTGAGGACATCGTTGGCCAGCGGAGATTTGGCTTCCATAAGATTGCGATGGGGAAAGAGGTTGCCAAAGAGGGCACCCCATGCCTTTCCTTACAGTTCCTGCTCAATGGCATCATGACCGTCATCACATCTGCCGATGACCATGGCTATACGCTGACGGAAGAGATTTATGCCCCCAACATCCTTCAGCCCGAGCATCTTTTTGGGTTGTCACAACGGTTCTCACGCACTTTTATCACTAAGAGTGAGTGTGGCATCTTGTCTATAGAGAAAGCAGAGGTGGTGAAGCTGTCGAAAGATTCCGAGATCTTCCGTATCAATCTCCTTAACATCCTATCCACCCAAAGCCAGAAACAGCAACGTTACCCTTGGCAATCACAATCGTCGCAACTGGATAAGCGCATCGCCAGGTTCGTGGAACGGCATTGCATCCGCCCCGCCGGACGCAAGAAATTGAAAATAAAAATGGAACGGCTTGCCCATGAGTTGAACGACAGCCGCCTCAACATCTCGAAAGCCCTCAACATGATGGAAAGCCAAGGATTGGTTGTCTTACACCGTGGCAGCATCGATATTCCTGCTTTTGAACGGCTAATAATGTAAGATACGTTAAAATTAAACACCTTTTTTTATTAAATAAAAGTAAAATTGTTAATTTTGCAAGATTCCATAAGAAACATAGTATGAGTGAGAATTTTGAAGAGAAGAAAGAACGCATCAATCCCTTTTTTGAAAAGTACAATACTCCCCACGAAACCGTTCCGTTCGACCGCATCCAGTTAGAAGACTATGAAGCAGCCTTCATGGAGGGCATACGGCGCGAGGACGAGATGACAGACCTCATCGTCAACGACCCCTCCGAACCGACGTTCGACAACACCATCATCCGTATTGACAAGGAGAAGCCCGACGATTATTATGACTTGTTGGACAACGTCTCCAACGTCTTTTTCAACATGTTAAGTGCCAACACGGATGATGACATGGATGAGTTGGCGCAGAAGATGAGTCCCATCCTGACCAAACACTCCAATGATGTGATGCTCAACGAGAAGTTATTTGAGAAAGTCAAGTATGTGTACGAGCACCACCGAGAGCTGACACCCGAGGAAAGCATGTTGCTGGAAACAGAATATGACGGGTTTGTCAGAAGTGGAGCCTTATTGGATGAGGCGGGGAAAGAGCGGTTGCGCCAGCTCACCGAGGAGGCGAGCATCCTCTCCTTGCAATTCTCACAAAACTTATTGAAGGAGAAAAAGGCCTTCAGGCTACATCTCACCGACGAGCAACGACTCGACGGACTGCCCGAGACGGCACGGCAAGCGGCTGCAATGGCTGCCAAGGAGGAGGGTTTGGACGGATGGGTGTTCACCCTTGACGGCCCTTCGTACTCGCCTTTCATGACCTACTCCACCCAGCGAGACCTCCGCAAGCAGATGTATATGGCATACAACACCCTGTGTACCCACGACAATGAGGAGAACAATGAGGCCATCTGCCAACGCCTTGTCAACCTACGGCGCGAGTTGGCGCAGTTGCTGGGCTATGACACCTTTGCCGACTATGTGATGAAACACCGCATGGCAACGAATGTGGAGAATGTGTATAAGCTCCTCAACGACCTCATCGATGCCTACAAGCCCACTGCCATCGAGGAGCGCGAGGAGGTGAAAGCCATCGCAAAGGAAGACTTGGGCGAGGGCGAGGAAATGATGCCTTGGGACTCTGGCTACTATTCGCACAAGTTGCAGATGAAGAAGTATAACATCGACTCGGAGATGTTGCGCCCTTATCTTCAGCTCGACAAGGTAATAGACGGGGTGTTCGGCTTGGCTAACAAACTCTATGGCATCACGTTTCAGGAGAACAAAGACATCCCCGTGTACCACCCCGACGTGAAGGCATACGAGGTGTATGACAAGGATGGCTCATATCTCGCTGTCTTCTATGCCGACTTCCACCCGCGCAAGAGCAAGCAAGGCGGGGCATGGATGACCGAATACCAAGGGCAATGGATTGACGAGAAGGGCAAGAACGTGCGCCCACATGTCAGCGTGGTGATGAATTTCACCAAGCCGACGGAGGAGAAACCCGCCCTGCTTACCCTCGGCGAGGTGGAGACTTTCCTCCATGAGTTTGGCCATTCGCTGCATGGCATGTTCGCCAACACCCGCTTCGAGAGCCTCAGCGGCACCAATGTATGGTGGGACTTCGTGGAACTACCGTCGCAATTCATGGAGAACTTCGCCATCGAGAAAGACTTCCTTCGCACCTTCGCTTTCCATTACCAGACAGGAGAGCCATTGCCCGATGACCTCATTCAACGGATTATCGACAGCCGAAACTTCATGGTGGCATCGGGATGTATGCGACAAGTGAGCTTTGGCCTGTTAGACATGGCATATTATACATTGAAAAGTCCTTTCACAGATGACATCAAACCCTTTGAGAAAAAGGCTTGGGAACGTGCCATCATCTCCAAGCAACTGCCCGATACGTGCATGACAGTTCAGTTCTCGCATATCATGGCAGGAGGCTATGCTGCGGGTTATTACAGTTATAAGTGGGCGGAAGTGCTCGATGCCGATGCCTTCAGCGTCTTTAAGCATGAGGGGATTTTCAACCAAGAGACAGCGCAGCGGTTCCGCGACTGCATCCTCTCGAAAGGTGGGACGGAACATCCCATGACCTTATATAAGCGATTCCGAGGACAAGAACCCACCATCGACGCCCTCCTTGTACGGAACGGCATCAAAAGACCCCAATGACCATGGATCCAAGAGACGAGAAGCAACTGAATTTAGACAAGAGATACTTGCGAATGGCGATGATCTGGGCTGAAAACAGCTATTGCCAGCGACGTAAGGTTGGCGCCCTCGTCGTCAAGGAGAAAATGATTATCAGCGACGGTTACAACGGCACGCCGAGTGGATTTGAGAACATCTGCGAGGACGAAAGCAATGTCACGAAGCCTTACGTGTTGCACGCCGAGGCCAATGCCATCACCAAACTGGCGCGAAGCAACAACAACAGCGACGGCGCCACCCTATATGTCACCGCCTCCCCCTGTATCGAATGTGCCAAGCTCATCATCCAGGCAGGCATCAAACGTGTGGTGTATGGTGAGCAATACAGGTTAGAAGACGGTATCAACCTATTACGTCGCGCCAATATTGAAGTGAAATACATAAACCCCAATACCAATGAGTCAGAATAAGACAAACAGATACATGCCCATGATCCTCGCACTTTGCGTCATCATAGGCATCCTCATCGGCACGTTTTATGCCAACCATTTTTCAGGAAACCGCCTCAATATCATCAATTCGGGAAGCAATCGACTCAACAACCTCCTACACATTGTTGACGACCAATATGTTGACAACGTCAATATTGACTCACTTGTGGAGAAAGCCATCCCACAAATCCTCTCGGAGCTTGACCCCCATTCCGTCTACATCAGCGCCAAGGATGTGGAAGCGACGAATGATGACTTGAAAGGCTCGTTCTCTGGCGTGGGCATCGAATTTACCATCCGCGAGGACACGATACATGTGCAGAACGTGATTTCCAATGGACCGGCTGAACGTTCAGGTGTCTTGGCGGGAGATAAAATCGTGACTATCGATGACGAGCCGTTTGTGGGAAAGGTGGTCACCAACCAAGAAGCCCAGCACCGACTGAAAGGCCCGAAGGGAACCAAGGTCAAGGTGGGTGTCATCCGCTATGGCCAGAAGGCTATTCAACAAATCACGATTACCCGCGGGGAGATACCCCAAAAGAGCATCGCCGCCACCTATATGATTGACGATAACACCGGGTATATCCGCATCAAGAACTTTGGGGAGACAACTTACCCGGAACTTCTCATCGCATTGGCGCAACTCTCACAGGAGGGGTTCGGCAACCTCATCATCGACCTTCGCGATAATACTGGCGGCTATTTACAGTCTGCCGTGCAAATTGCCAATGAATTCCTGCCAAAGAACAAGCTCATCGTGTACACCGAGGGGCGCAAGTCACCACGGCAAGACTACCGCAGCGACGGGCATGGCAGCTACCAAAAAATCCCCCTGATCGTCTTAATTAACGAGGGGTCGGCGTCTGCGGCGGAGATCTTGGCGGGAGCCATGCAAGACAACGACCGCGCCACCATCATCGGAAGGCGTTCCTTTGGCAAGGGACTTGTGCAGCAACAGATTGGTTTCCCCGACGGCTCGATGATCCGACTCACCATCGCCCGCTATTATACGCCCTCTGGCCGTTGCATCCAAAAACCCTATACCGCCGGTGACGGGATGGGTTATGAGCAAGACATTATCGACCGCTATGAGCATGGTGAGTTCTTCTCACAAGACAGCATCAAGCATACCGGCCCCACTTACCACACCGGCATTGGACGGGAGGTGTATGGCGGTGGCGGCATCACGCCCGACATCTTCGTTCCCGAGGACACCGTCAACATGACATCGTATTATAAACAGGCAAGTATGAGCGGACTCATCTTGCAGTTCGCATACACCTATACCGATGACAACCGCCAGAAGCTCAATAATTACAAGCAGATGGAGACCCTTGCCAATTATCTGCGTAAGCAGGACATCGTGGAGAGGTTCGCTGTCTATGCCGACAAGCATGGGTTGAAGAGGCGCAACCTGTTGATACAAAAGTCACATGCCCTCTTAGAACGTTATATCATCAGTCGCATCATCTATAACATACTCGACGAGGAGGCATGGAATGAATACATCAACCAGTTCGACCACGTGGTAGAGAAAGCGTTGAAAGTTTTTAAGGACGATGCGGCATTCCCCACCCTGCCCGATGAAACGACCGAGGAAGGCGAGCAAAGGAAGGTGGCATCATTAGACAACTCCTATCATCGTTGGTCCGTTTCACGCGACCAACGCCTGATGGCTAATAGATCTTGACATCGACAATTACCAATGCGCCCACACTCTCGTTGAGGCGTTTCACCAATTGGGAACGCATCATCAAGAGGTCTTGGCGGAGGGCGGCATTGGTAATCTTAACGAAAAGGGTCTGGTTCTTGATGAATTTCTCCTGTGTATAACGTGCAACCATGGCACCTGTCACTTGCTGCCAGTTGTCTATCAGCCGCTTTTGCTGCAATGGCGTTTCCAACCCTTGTTCACGTAACACCAACTGAAGGATGTCGTCGAGGGTTTGCACTTGTCTTTTAAACATCCTCTCCCTCCTTCCTTTCTTCGATTTCCCCGTCCTTGACGGAAAACAGCTTGTAGTCAAAGCCACTGTTATGGAGGATTTTGTCAAGGTGCTCACGGTTGGTATCGGTGATGAAGATTTGGCCAAAGCCATCGCCAGACACCAGTTTGACAATCTGCTCCACCCGCTGCGCGTCCAACTTGTCGAAAATATCATCCAAGAGGAGCAACGGCACGTTGGGGGATGCCGTGCGCTTGAGGAAGTCGAATTGCGCCAGTTTCAGGGCGAGAACAAATGTCTTCAGTTGCCCTTGGCTGCCTTCACGTTTCATCTGGTAGCCTCCAAGCGTCATTTCCAGGTCGTCGCGGTGTGAGCCATGTAGGGAATAACCCACAGCGAAGTCCTTGAAACGGTCGCGTTGGATGACCTCAAGCAACGGGCCTCTTTGGCAATGTGAGACATACTTCAGCGACACGTCCTCCTTTCCCTCCGATATCTGGCGGTACACATCTTGGAACACGGGCACCAATTCGTCTACGAAAGCCTTGCGCTTGGCATACAGCAACTCCCCGTTGTGGGCCATCTCATTCTCCCAGATGTCCATCAAGGCAGGATCAGGCTCCTCTTCCATCTTCAACAAGGCATTGCGTTGCTGGAGGGCTTTGTTGTAATTTGCCAACGCCTCAATGTAACTATGGTCGTATTGGGAGATCACCACGTCCATCAGTTTGCGCCTCTCCTCGCTCCCACCCTCTATCAAGAGCGTGTCGGAGGGAGAGACGAACACCAAGGGAACCAGCCCAATATGCTCCGAAAGTTTCTTGTATTCCTTCTTGTTGCGCTTAAAGTGTTTCTTCGTGCCACGCTTCATCCCGCAATAAAGCATCTCGGTGTCGCCAAGGTCAGTGGCATACTCACCCTCTATCATGAAAAAATCCTGCCCATGGGAAATCAGTTGCGAGTCGATGGGGTTGAAGAAACTGCGGCAGAAAGACATGTAATAGACGGCATCGAGAAGGTTGGTCTTCCCCATCCCATTATGTCCGATGAGGCAATTCAACGTAGGCGACAAATCGAGACTTGCCGACTGGATATTCTTGAAATTGAGAATCGTTACCTTTTTCAGATACATGTCATCGTGCCTTATTCCCTGCAAAGTTAGGTGTTTTATCATTCAAAAACGAAAAAAACTGTCAATAAATTTCAATATGTGAGAGAATTTCAGTAATTTTGCGGCGATTTACGCAAAAAAGGGATTATAATAAAAACAACAATCATAATGGCAAAAAAGAAACAACAACAAGGAGTAATTGACGTAAACGAGACCATCAACAAGTCAGAGGCATTCTTCAACCAATACAAGAAGCCCCTCCTCGGCGCACTCATCGCACTTATCGTAATCATCGCAGGCTTGTTCCTGTACAAGGAATACGTGTCCGGTCCCCGCGAGGACAAGGCAAGCACAGCCCTCGGAAAAGGCCAGGAATACTTCAATTCCGACCAATTCGACAAGGCTCTCAACGGCGACGGTGCAGGATATGCAGGATTCTTGAAGATTGCGAGTGACTTCGGCAGCACCGACGCGGGCAACCTTGCCAAGCTCTATGCTGGCCTTTGCTATGCCAACCTTGACAAATGGAATGAGGCCGTGAAATACCTCGACCAGTATTCTCCTGCCAATGATGCAATGGTTAGCCCTGCTGCCATCGCCGCTTTAGGCAACGCTTACGCCCATGTCAACCAGCTCGACAAGGCTGTCAGCACGTTGACGAATGCCGCCGACAAGGCAGACAAGCAAGGTAAGGATGGTGTCAATAACAGTTTGGCTCCCACTTTCCGTCTGCAAGCAGCACAGATTCTGGAGTCGCAAGGCAAGAAAGACGAGGCTTTGAAGATTTACGAAGGCATCAAGTCGAAGTATGTGAACTCCGCTCTTGTGCAAAGCCAGGAGATTGACAAATACATCCAACGCCTTTCCACCAAGTAAATGGCAACGGCTTTATACCACCTCTCGGAGGAAGACCTGTCGAAAGTGCCCGATGCCAGCAACATGTGTTTCGGCATCGTGGTGTCTGAATGGAACCGTGAAATCACAAGCAACTTGCTCAATGGTGCTGTTACGGCACTTGAGAAATATGGGGCGTTGACAGAGAACATCCACGTGAAGACCGTCCCGGGTAGTTTCGAGCTGATTTATGGCGCCCACCAGATGTGCCTCAATGATGGCTATGATGCCGTCATCATATTGGGCAGCGTGATACGGGGCGAGACTCCGCACTTCGATTACATCTGCCAAGGGGTGACACAAGGCATCTCAAGGCTCAATGCGACAAGCAATGTACCCGTCATCTTCGGGCTCTTGACCACCGACAACCTACAGCAAGCACAGGAACGGGCTGGCGGGAAGTTGGGCAACAAAGGTGAGGAATGCGCCATCGTCGCTATCAAAATGGCGAAGTTCTGACATTCCCCACTCGATATTATTTACGCAATCAAATCCTATAAAGGCCGCATGTGAATCCTATAAAGGCCGCATGTGTTTTCTGTACATGCGGCCTTTGTTATTTGTTTACGATACCTAAACAGTTTGTTTGCCATACGTAAACAATTTGTTTAAGTATCGCAAACAAATTGTTTATGAGGCAGAAAAAAGCGTGAACAAATAGTATTATGGAAGACAAAGGCATAAACTATACGCCTTCATCGTCGGGAATAGCGACCTTTTCCGGGAAATCGCCCGTGTTCTCGGCATCCAATTGTGTGTCCTTGCTGATGCTCACACTACCCATACGGGATATTTTCACCACGAGCGGAACGAACTCATCGCTCGACTTATCGGGCGACCCCACGCTCGCAGCCATATAGATGAAGTCGCCTTCTGCCTTATCGAGGACAATGCCGAGCAGCACCCCATTCTTTCGATAAGGCTCATCGACGTAGGCATCGAAGTCCTTCTTGGTGAACTGGCGGTTGAAAAACACGCTCCCATCCTGACGGTACACTCTCACAAGGATGGTGTTGTCGAAATATCTCTGCCCGTTATCATCCCTCACGATGGGCAAGGAGGAGTCGGCCTGGCGGTTTACTTCCACGGTATAGGTAGCACCCACCCACTCCACGTCACGGCTTTGGGAATAGTCGCCCACCCGCAAGGTGTCCTTGTTCACCACCCTCTTGGGTGGCATCTTGGTGATAATCACTTCGTTCTTGGGTTTATCCTGGCAGCCCACCATCGATGCCAACAAAAGGCATGATAACAAAATAAAAGGTAATTTTCTCATTTCAACTCTTCAATTAGGCTGCAAAAATACGAAAAAAAAACAAATTCACAAAAAAGACCTCCCCGATTGTTGGGGAGGTCGTTACCTGAATACTCTAATAACCCATTGAGTCTCACACGATATAATAAAAGTTCAGTTTATGAAAAGTGTCGTTTCTATTGATTGGAGCGATCGCGGTTGCCGCCACGGGGACCGCGCGGGCCGCCTTGCATACGTTTCTTACTGTTCTCCTGGTATTTGGCGAACTGCTCTTCGGTCATGATCTTCTTCAACTCGCCCTCGTAGGCCTCTTGGTTGGCTTTCATCTCTTTCATGCGCGCCTCCATCTGTTCCTTGCTCGGACGCTCACGCTTCTCGCCTTGGGCCGTAGCACCCGTCGTGCCGTCAGTGTTCTTTCGCTCGCCCATCTGGCCGCGACCGCCGCCGGGACGAGGGCCGCCCATCCGTGGCATCTTGTCGAAATAATTGGCGTTGACCTCTTGCAACTGGGCTGCCTGGGCCTCGTTGAGCCCGTATTCCTTGACCATGCGCTCGGTCTGGTGTTTCACCATTTCGGTCTTGTCCATCTTTTGTCTCTCAGGTCTCTTGCCGTCTTCCGACTGTGCCATGACTGATGTTGATACCGTGATTGCAGCTATAATAGCTAAAATTGTCTTCTTCATTTCCTTTTGTTTTTAATTGTTATTCTTACTATTTTCAGTTGCACAACTATCAATCTGACGCAAAAACACGTCATAAGTTTAACGGAATATCAAAAAAAATGACGAAATCCTGTTGAATTAACATCATTTTGTATTTCAGGCATGGAATTTCATGAATGTAGTTCCTTCGTGTATGGAATGACAGATTCAGTTGTCTTTGCTTGTCCTAAAAAGAATTAAAAATAGGTCATTATTTCCCATATTTAACGCTTTGTTGTTATCTTTGCAAAAGGAAACTGTAACATATAAGCCATAGGGATAGATAGAGGACAGTTTTAAACAATCATATTATTATATATGGCAAGCATAGTTGGACAGCAACAAGATTTATTTTTCTCATTCGATTTCGGTGTCATAGAGGGCGTGTCACATCCCAGAATAACACTTGAAAATTGTAAAAATGCTGTTTTCCTTATCGGTTGTTTCAGAAATGACCAAAAACAACAATTAGATTGGATTAGGAATATTTCCGCGAAAAACGGATATGGCAAGTACAATGTCAGGCTCGGAAAGGGCCGCAATGGATGGATTAATAAAGACAATCCCCGTATTGCCAATCCTCAATATGTCATCCTCTATGAGTTTGGCAATGAAGATGTAGTGTATTATTACAAGGCTGACGGCAGTTCGGTATTCACCGAAAAACAAATGCGAGAGGCTGGTTATGATGATCCCCAAGGAGACTATCTCGTATACAAATTAAAATATGAATGTGAGATTGATGGGATAAATGTCAAACAAGTCCTCGCCTTATACAGAGAACGAACTAATTGGATAGATGGCAAGCCCATTTTTCTAAAAGGAAGTGAAATCATTTCCGCAATGCGACCTAAAAAGAAAAAAGAGAAAGAGACCAAGAACGCATCTATTTTTGATGAAAGTGGCCTGACTCTTCAACATGTCATCGGGCAAATCAGTCATGACTTCCACTATGCAGACAATGCCTTGACATCTATCGACTTGTTCTCTGGTTGTGGTGGGTTGACAAAAGGATTCTCCATGGCTGGCATACGCTCCATCTTCGCCTCAGATATTGACGAGAATTGTGAGAAGACCTTTAGAAGGAATTTTCCCGATGTTCCTTTCCTTTGTAAGGACATCACGCAGATAACGAAGGATGAGGTGGACGAAAGAATTGGTAATATGACACCAGACATCATTATCGGCGGCCCCCCGTGCCAAGGTTTCAGTCTTGCCAACAAGCGTAGGAACAAAGTCGCCGATGACCCTCGCAATCGTTTGTTCTACGGGTTTGTCAAGTTCATCAATTGGTATTCCCCGCGTGTATTTGTCATGGAGAATGTGAAAGGTCTTTTGTCAATGCAAAAGGGAAAGGTGTTTGAGACCATCCTCGATGAATTTAGGAATGCAGGCAGTTATGGTGGGTATGATGTTATATACAATGTCATGGTCGCATCCGATTATGGCGTACCACAAAATCGTGAGCGTGTGATTATCATTGGCACTCGCCATGATTTAGGTTTGCAGCCAACTTTTCCGAAGCCATTACAGCTTGACCATCGGTTGACAGTGGACGAGGCTATCTCCGATTTACCCCAAATAGAGTCATCACAAGGAGCGGAGGTGATGGAATACCATACGGAACCGCAAAACGCATACCAACGCCTGATGCGGGAAAATATGCACTATGTGACAAACCATATAGCCATGCATCACACCCCAAGACTCATTGAACGTTTTCGTGCCATTCGTCCCGGCCAATCGCTCATCGATGTATGGGATACGCATGGAGCGGTGAAAAGAGGAGCCCCCGATGAGAAGTCCACGATAAAGTTCAGCCAAAATAATCAGCGATTATTTGGTAATCAGCCTGCGCCGACCATTGCGGCATCTTTTCAGTCTAATTTCATCCATCCCCACCTCAACCGTAATTTCACGGCGAGGGAAGGCGCACGTTTACAGTCCTTCCCAGATGATTTCATCTTTGAAGGGATGCGTACCAAGATGAGTTGGGAGAAAGGCTTGAGCCAATATCAGCAAATTGGCAATGCCGTACCTCCTCTATTAGCGAAAGCCATAGGTGAATGTATTATTAATCTTTTAAATCCATAGGACTATGTTAAACAAAAGTGATTTTGACTTTATCAGTCAGTTAAAGGATGATTATCCTCAATTGAGCCATGCCTCGAATATGCTTGTTAAGTATAAAAGCAATCTAAAAGATTTGGAGAAGAATGCACTTGACTTGCTTGTTCCAGAATATGCTAAATACTTAAAGAACATGTTGGACATCAAAACATATCATGATGAGGACATCAGGAAAAAAGTCCAACATCTAAATACATACTATAATTTCATGCGCGAACATGGACTTGACCGTGCGTTTTCATCACAGGGTAAGTTTCGTCTTACGATTCTTGAGGAGTTTCTTTTCCTTTTATTTAAGGATTACGTGAATCATATCAAACACCAAACGAATAGTCATGATGTACTCGATAGTGGAGCCGTGAAAGCATATTCCAATATTTATTTCAAGGCAAGGGATTTTGATAACTTCATCCAGTCACCAGAAATTGGCATCAATGAGAAAGACCAAGATTACGCCATTTATCGTACATTTGACATTTCTATCAACCATGAGCCCACAAGACAGATTCGTATTCCTGCCGTAGCCATTGAAGCCAAGACCTACATCGACAAGACCATGTTGGACACCATTATTGCTACTGCGGAGAAGATTAAGAGTGGAAATCCTCATACTCGTTTCATTGCCGTCACAGAAAGATATGATGTCAGTTATTCGGTAGACCCCGCGTATTCCCGCATAGACCAAATTTATGTTTTGCGTAGGGCTATGCGTAAAAAGGAATGGATGGATATTGATGAAACCGTTGTGTTGAGAATGTTCCATGAAACCATCGGTCACTTAGAACGTCCATGGTCAGATGTTGAGGCAAGGATTAAAAATGAAGGTATTGTAATATGATGTCTGTTGTATTCTGATGATGAAAAAGTTTATCCACCTTATTATATTATTGCCCTTTCTCTTCGCATCTTGCAATGGTTGCCAGACGGACGGGAAAGGAAAAGAGATTGACACCATTCCCATGTTGGCGATGCAGATACAGAAATGCTCGCGCCTGTATTCCGCCGAATGCCAAGTGCGGAAGATCATCACGCATGACGACACGAAGAAGTTGACGGGTACCATCATGAACCAGGAGTTCTCTATCGACCTACCGTTTGGCGAGCGGAAGATTGCCATTCCCATCGATGCCACACTTAAGGCTTACGTTGACTTTGCCGAGTTTAGCGAGGGAAATGTCAGGAAAAGGGGAAATAAGGTGGAGATTATCCTCCCCGACCCACAGATTATGCTCACGGCAACACATATCGACCGCGAGCAAGTGAAGCAGCATGTCCCCATCCTCCGCAGTCATTTCACCGATGAGGAACTGACATCCTACGAGCGCATGGGGCGCGACTCTATCATCAAGGACATCCCAAGGCTCGGCATCTTGGAGAATGCCCGCCTGAGTGCCGCCCGCACGTTGATTCCGATGATTGCCCAAATGGGATTCGATGCCGATGATGTGACCATCACCTTCCGCAAGCAATTCACTTTGGCAGATATTCCCACGTTGATTGACAAAACGACTATCGAACATGGCAAAACGAAATAACTGGCTCCTCCGACTCCTTGGGCAGCAGTCTAACAGCCTCCTGACAACTGTCACCACGGTCATTGTCCTCCTTACCATCCTCTTTGCATTTATCGCTTGGTTTATCCACGGGTTGAGCGTGAAGGTGGAGAACGATAACCATATCACCATCAGCGAGACACAAATCCAATCCCTGCGCGACATTGGCGAATGGGAGTTTCTTGCCATCAACGACGAGGAACTTGTCGATACCGTGCGTCATGGTATGTTCAGCGATGACGAGTTGACGCGCATCTATTATGGCACATTGCGTCTGGGCATCGACATGGCCGATGTGCAGGATGGATGGATCAGTGTCGAGGGCGACACCATCACCGCCGTCCTGCCACAAGTGAAGTTGCTCGACACGAATTTCATCGACGAGGCACGCACCAAGGCTTTCTTTGAACGTGGCACATGGAGCCAACAAACCCGTGCTAACCTTTATGAGAAGGCACGGCGGCAGATGCTCTCCCGCTGCCTCACACATAGCAATATGGAGAGTGCGAAACAAAATGCCAGTAGCCAGTTTTATGGTCTCTTGCAATCGATGGGATTCAAGCATATCAAGATTCGGTTTTCCGACAACGACAAACGCATAGAATGATACATCATCACATGGAAGCAATCAATTCTTTTTTCGCTACGTTGAGTTCCTTGTTGTGGGGTTGGCCTATGATCATCCTCCTCTTGGGAACGCATATATTCCTCACCTTTCGACTGAAAGTGCCACAGCGCAAGATATGGACAGCCATCAAACTGTCTGTAAAGCCTGATAAGAACGCATCGGGCGACGTGTCACAGTTTGGTGCATTGGCAACCGCCCTCGCCGCCACCATCGGCACAGGCAACATCATCGGCGTGGCAACTGCCGTGGCATTAGGCGGGCCAGGGGCTGTATTGTGGTGCTGGCTCACGGGTGTCTTTGGCATATCGACGAAATATGCCGAGGGCTTGCTTGCCATCAAATTCCGTGTGAAGTCCGCCAATGGCAAGATGATTGGCGGCCCGATGTATGCCTTGGAGCGTGGTTTGGGATGGAAGTGGCTCGCCATCCTCTTTGCCCTTTTTACGGCATGTGCCTCTTTTGGCATCGGAAACACGGTGCAAGCTAACGCCATCGCCACCATTTCGCATGAGACATACGGGCTACCCACGTATCTTGTGGGGGCGGTGGTTTGTGCCTTGGTGGCTGCCGTCGTCTTTGGCGGTGTGAAGAGCATAGCCCGTGTGTGTAGTATGCTTGTGCCGTTTATGGCTATGTTTTACGTCTTGGGATGTATCTATATCCTCGTTGTCAATAGCAGTTTCTTGTGGCCGGCCATCAAGCTTATCTGCCATTCGGCATTCTCGCCACAGGCTGCGGGCGGCGGATTCGTGGGAACGACCGTCATGATGGCGGCACGGTATGGCATTGCGCGAGGCCTTTTCTCCAACGAGTCGGGTCTTGGCTCTGCTCCCATCGTGGCAGCGGCGGCACAGACACGCAATCCTGTGCGCCAGGCACTCGTCAGTAGCACGGGTACATTCTGGGACACGGTGGTCATCTGCGCCCTTACGGGACTGGTCATCGTCTCCTCTATCATTGCTTATCCCGATATTTCCTATAGTGACGGGGCGGCTCTCACCAAGGCGGCATTCAGCAAAATCCCCTACCTTGGCGCCCCCATCCTGTCATTCGGACTGCTCACATTCGCTTTCAGCACCATCCTCGGATGGAGTTATTACGGGGAACGGTCGGTGGAATACCTCGCAACGAAATGGAAAATGGGCAAGCACGACACTGAAAGCCAACCCAATAAGCATTCCAACCCCATCATCTTCTATCGCCTTCTCTATATCATTGCCGTATTTGTAGGGAGCGTGACCAGCCTCTCCATCGTATGGAATATGGCCGATTGCATGAACGCACTAATGGCCATCCCCAACCTCCTCTCCCTCCTTTTCCTCAGTGGTATTGTGGTAAGGGAGACCAAAGAATACCTTTGGAACGACCAATTGGATAAGGATATGGAGGAAGAATAGCAATTGTCCACTTTTTTCCGCTAAAAAATTGCAAGGTTTTTGGCATTCATTCGTTTAACGGGTAAATGATTTACTAATAAAAAAGATGAATGACATGAAAAAGATCTTTACCAAATGGTTGCCAGCAATGACCTTGCTGTTGGCGACAGGATGCAACTCCTACGATGGAGAAAGCCTTAACATGTATGAGAACTACGCTGCTAACTATAGCGGGGAAGGGCAAGAAACGAAACCATCGGGCGACAAGTTTGACGACTTTACCGACAATCCCTTCATCCAGGTGGCGACCCAGCCCACCTCCACCTTCTCCGTCGATGCCGATGGGGCGTCTTACGCCATCATGCGTCGTTACGTGAGCAATGGTTATACCGTGAGTCCATCAAGCGTCCGCATCGAGGAATTTCTCAATTACTTCACCTTCGACTATCCCTCTCCCACCAACGGGCAAGCCATCGCCATCAATTCGGAGGTGAATGTCTGCCCCTGGAACCAAGACCATTACCTTGTGCGTCTCGGCCTCAAGGGCAAGGAATTGACAGAGAATGAGGTGCCGCAAGCCAACTTCGTATTTTTAATTGACGTTTCCGGTTCGATGAATGGATCGGATAGGCTCGACCTACTGAAGTCTGGTCTCAAGGAGTTGCTGTTTCGATTGAATCCCAACGACCGCATTTCCATCGTCACCTATTCAGGAACAGTGCAAAAGTTATTGGAGTCTACACCCGTGAAAGAGTCGAGTGTCATTCAGGATGCCATCGACAAACTATACGCATCGGGATGCACGGCGGGCGGCGAGGCACTGAAGATGGCATACGAAGAGGCTCTCGCCAATTATAATCCCGCCTACAACAATCGTGTCATCATGGGTACTGATGGCGACTTCAACGTGGGTGTCACCAATACGGAGGCATTGGTGGAGATGGTGGAGAGTTATGCCGTGAAAGGCATCTACATGACCTGCCTGGGATTTGGCATGGGCAACTTCAACGATGGCATGATGGAGAAAATCAGCAATTCGGGCAATGGCAACTATTACTATATCGACTGCGAGGATGAGATGATGAAGGTCTTTGTGCATGAACGCGAGCGTTTCGTCAGCGTTGCCAACGACACGAAATGCCAAATCACCTTTGACAGTACCCTCATCAAGTCGTATCGACTGATAGGATATGAGAACCGCGTGATGAACAACGATGACTTCGACAACGACAAAAAGGATGCTGGCGAAATTGGGGCTGGGCAGACCATCACAGCGCTTTATGAGATTGAGCCAACGGAAGGATTTCGCAATACGGTCAACAACAATCAGTCGTTTGCCACATTCGATGTCCGCTATAAAAAGGTTTTAGGCGACAAGAGCATCCCTCTCTCAACCAACTTGACGGTCAAGGACATCAACAACACCGCAACAGCCAACTTCCACTTTGCGGCTGGGGTAGCGGCATACGGCATGGTCCTCCGTTCTTCGCCCCACAAAGGTACATCTACCATCGACTTGGCAAAGGAGTTGGTGGGCAAAAGCCTTTCTTTCGACCCCCACGGGTATCGGGCAGAATTGCTGAAACTCATGGACCGTGCCGTCATCAAGGAATAAGAGAAAACCAAAAATGATATAAAGGATGAAAGAGTTTAGGAGTTCAGAAGTTTAAGGTGTTAAGGAGTTTAGACAATAGAAATAATGGCAACAAAGCTAATGTCTGAACTCCTAAACTCCTAAACTCCTTAAACTCCCCATTTGTATAAATAAAATGTCAAACATGAAAAAGATGATGATGGCTGCTTGGGTGTGTGCCATGCTCTTGGTTGCATGTTCTATTGAGGACAACGACCGCCAACAAAACCCGTATTTAAATGAGGGAACAAGTCAAGGCCTGTATGGAAACAATGAGTTCGACGGCGAGTTTGCCATCAACTGGATGGTAAACGGCGAGGTGGTGGGCAGTTCCCTGTTGCAAGTGTCGATGGGTGCAAATGTGTTGGAACTGCCGTTCCAATGGCTGCATCACACCATCTTTCCCGATGCCAAGGAGGTGAAGTGGCCGGAATGGATCTATGAGCCGGACATCTGGGGGATGCGTATCGCGCTGACTGGATATTCCGACGACACGAACTATTTCACCATCAAAGGAACGGAACACAACCAACAGGTCATCGTCGATGGCAAAACCATGGATTATACCGTCTATTTCTCCAAGGACAATTCGATAGCCATCTACTACAAAAACTGGGATGCTTGGTCGGCTATCACACCCATCGACAGCATCCGAGTGTACGATGAGACTGCCAGGGAGGTAGTGGATGTGAAACGTTTTACGCCCGCCATCAACCTCTCATTCAACTCCACCAAGCGGACAAAGGCACGGGATAGTGGAAACTGAACAGCAACTGTTGAATGCCATCCATAGCGGCGACCGCCAGTCGATGCGGCGACTCTATGAGCGGTTTTCGGGATATGCCATGGCGATTAGCCTACGATATGTCCCCAACCGCGATGAGGCGCAGGACGTGGTGCAGGATAGTTTCGTGAAGATCTTGACATCCATCGGCCATTTTGACTATCGTGGCGAGGGGTCGTTGAAAGGATGGGTGGCAAGGGTTGTCGTCAATCATGCGATAGACTATCTGAAGAGAAACCAACGTCTGATATACGAAAACGACTTGGTAGACATGCCTGACGATGACGAGCCAGCGGTCGAAGAGGTTCCTCCTGACATACTTACAGCGATGATCGGTCGCCTTCCCGTGGGTTGCCGAATGGTTCTCAACCTCTA
>JAFRRN010000101.1 GCA_017428055.1 Prevotella sp. | reverse complement strand
TTGATACCAGGCTCTTACGACGTGAGGCAATATCGTCCATGTACTTTTGGTGCTCTTTATCATAAATAAAGGTATAGAGACGCGAGAGTGCACGTTCCTTGTTCTTTGGCTGGTCACGTGTCTCAGTACACTCGATGAGAATCTCCTCCGTCTCGCCCGTATTGGGATTTTTCCACATATAGCGAAGACGGACGCCCGATTCCACCTTGTTCACGTTCTGACCACCGGCACCGCTGGAACGGAAGGTGTCCCATTTTATCTCGCCCTCGTTGATATGCACCTCAAACTTCTCCGCCTCGGGCAATACGGCGACGGTGGCGGCACTGGTATGCATACGCCCTTGTGTCTCCGTGGCGGGGACACGTTGCACACGATGCACGCCAGACTCATATTTCAAGGTGCCGTACACATCGGCTCCGCTTACGGCGAAGTCGATTTCCTTGAAGCCACCCACGGCACCCGGGCTTTCGCTCGTTACGCTGAGCGACCATCCCTTGGTGTCGCAAAACTTCTTATACATCAGGAAAAGGTCGCCTGCGAAGAGGCAAGCCTCGTCGCCACCCGTGCCAGCGCGAATCTCCATTTGCACGTTCTTGGCATCTTCGGGGTCTTTCGGCACGAGTGCCATCTTGATTTCCTCCTCTATCTGGGGTTGCAACGCCTCGCTTTCAGCCAATTCCTCTCGTGCCATCTCTTTCATGTCGGGGTCGCTCTCGTTGGCGAGAATGTCTTTTGCCTCGATGATGGCGTTGAGGCAGGCGATGTATCTTTTCCGCGCGTCCATGATGTCGGAGAGGTCCTTGTATTCCTTTGTCAGCTTGACAAAGCGTTGCTGGTCGCCGATGACGGCGGAGTCGGTGATGAGGGTAGACACCTCTTCAAAACGTGCCTCCAACCCATCGAGCTTCTGTAATATGCTATTCGTTGTTTCTGCCATTATTATTGTTCGTTTTTCGTTTCGTTATATTGTCCCGTTCCATTGCAAGCCTTGCAGACATACTTGCCGTCAGCACTCCGACCCATGCCTTTGCAAACTGGGCATTTCCCGTCCTTTATGAGCTGTGTCCGTTCCTTGTTGTTGGTCTTTGGGTTGATGGATAGAGCCTCGTTTCTGGGAGATTCGTTGACCCCATATTGTATGAGGTCTTCCACGACGCTACTGGCAATGGTCGTGCATGACATCAGCAGGGTGGAACAGGCGGACATAATGAGGATTCTACCCATGGTGGATGGGTAAAATGATTTAATAGTCAAACGTGCCATATTCGCTTTTTATCGTTAGGCTGCGCGACCCCTCCTCGATGTGGCCGACCACTTGGGCATCGATATTGAAATGCTTGCTGATGGCCATGACCCGTTCTGACATATCGGGACGGACATAGATTTCCATGCGATGGCCCATGTTGAACACTTGGTACATCTCTTTCCAATCCGTTCCGGAGCATTCATGGATGGCTCGGAAAAGCGGGGGAATGGGGAACATGTTGTCTTTCACCACGTGGCAATTGTCATTGACAAAATGCAAGACCTTCGTCTGGGCACCGCCCGTGCAATGTACCATGCCATGGATTTCAGGGCGCATCTCGTCGAGGATGCGCTTGATGACGGGGGCATACGTGCGGGTGGGGGAGAGTACCAGTTGCCCGGCATCGACGGGAGACCCCTCCACGGTGTCGTTCAAGCGGTATTTGCCGCTATATACCAAGTCGTTTGGCACGGCATGGTCATAGCTCTCGGGGTATCTCTCTGCCAGGTATTTGGCGAACACGTCATGCCGCGCACTCGTCAGCCCGTTGCTTCCCATGCCGCCATTGTAGCGTTTCTCGTATGTCGCCTGTCCTGTTGACGACAGTCCCACGATGACATCGCCCGGGCGGATGTTGGCATTGTCTATCACGTCTTTTCGCTTCATGCGACATGTCACGGTGGAGTCGACGATGATAGTGCGGACGAGGTCGCCCACGTCTGCCGTCTCCCCTCCCGTAGGATAGATGCCTATTCCCATCTCGCGCATTTCGGCAAGCAATTCGTCTGTGCCGTTGATGATGGCTGATATGACCTCACCCGGGATAAGCATCTTGTTCCTGCCAATGGTGCTTGACACAAGGATGTTGTCCACTGCTCCCACACAGAGCAGGTCATCGGTGTTCATCACGATGGCATCTTGGGCGATGCCTTTCCATACATCCATGTCTCCCGTCTCTTTCCAATACATGTAGGCGAGGCTCGACTTGGTGCCGGCACCATCGGCATGCATGATATTACAATAGTCGGGGTCGCCTCCCAAGATGTCAGGAATGATTTTGCAGAAGGCTTTCGGGAATAATCCCTTATCGATGTTTTTGATGGCGTTGTGTACATCCTCCTTGGCGGCACTCACGCCACGCATCATATATCGGTTGTCTGTCATGGCTCAATGGCTATTTGTAACACTCGTCAGTCCAAAACTCCCAACTTGCAAAGGCTTGCAAGAGCAACATCTCCAACCCGTTCTTGACCGTCGCGCCCTGCTCTGCCCCCTTTTTCATGAACAACGTCTCGTCGGGGTTATAGAGCAAGTCATAGAGCAGGGTGTCATGGTCCATAGCCTCGTAGGGTAGTTTAGGGCAATCGTCTACGTTTGGGTACATGCCCACGGGGGTGCAGTTTACGATGACATTGTATTCTTTGACCACCTCCGGGGTGATTTTGTCGTATTGTATCATGCCGTTGCGCTCGTATCGACTCACGAAAACGGTCTCCAACCCAAGCGACTTCAACCCGTGGTTGACGGCCTTTGAAGCACCGCCCGTCCCGAGGATCAATGCTTTCTTGTGGTGTTTCTCCAACAGAGGCTCGATGCTTTGCCTGAATCCGATGACATCACTATTGAACCCCTTGAGGTGTAATTTGCCCCCTCGGCGTGAGACACGAATCACATTCACCGCACCGATTGCCCTTGCCTCCGGGCTAACGGCATCAAGAAAGTCGATGACCTTTTCCTTGTACGGGATGGTAACGTTTAGCCCTTTCAACTCCGGGGCGGATTCAAGTACTGCGGGAAAGTCATCTATCGTGGGTATCTCGAAATTGAAGTATTCTGCGTCAATGCCCTCATTTTGAAACTTCTCGTTGAAGTAACCGATAGAGAATGAATGTCCCAAGGGAAAACCAATTAATCCATACTTATCCATTATCGTGATTTTTTAATTGTGTCTTGTGTCATTTGGTGGCGGTGTATAGGGTACAGATGCCAAACGTGAGACGTTTGAAACAGGTTTCCGCGAATCCCGCCTTGCTGAGAATATCCATCATCTTTTCACCTTGGGGGAAGGCTTCGATGGATGCGGTGAGGTAATCATAGGCTCCTTTGTCGTGTGAGATCATCTTCCCATACAACGGGAGAATGGTGTGGGAATAGACCTTGAAGAGTTGTCGCATGGGAAAGGAGACAGGCGTGGTCAGTTCCAAAACGCAGAGATGCCCCCCCTTTTTTAGTACACGATACATCTCTGACAGTCCTTTGTCAAGATCTTGGAAATTGCGGATGCCGAAAGCGGCAATGACGGCATCAAAAGCCGCGTCGCCGAACGAGAGGTTGAGGCAGTCTTCCTTGGCAAAGGAAATCACTTTGTCGAGCTGGTGTTTGTGGACTTTCTCCCTACCCACAGCCATCATTCCCTCTGAGATGTCCGCGCCTACCACCCTTTGTGGCTTGAGCTTCTCGGCGGCAAGGATGGCAAAGTCGCCCGTACCCGTGGCAATGTCGAGGATGGATTGTGGGTGATGAGGTTGAAGGTGGGCTATCGCCCGATGTCTCCACCACTTATCGATGTTCCATGAAAGACGGTGGTTCAAGGTGTCATAGGCGGGGGCGATATTGTCAAACATCCTCTCCACCAATTGTCCTTTCTCTCCGTTTTCCCCGTAAGGCTTGACTTTCTCTTGTCTATACATGGATGGCTTGTGTGATAGAAGTCTATAAGTTGCCAGAAAAGCAGGAGTTCAGACATTAGCCCCTTTAGAAAGGTTGCTATTGTCTGAACTCCCGGAACATCTAATTCTCTTGTCTTTCCCTCAAATAGTTTTCGACGTTTCTCTCTATCCGCAGGGAAATATCCTCTTCTACTTCCGCCTTTTGGAATGGCTCGCCAACGATATGCTCATATAGTTCGATGTATCGCTCGCTCACGCTCTCGGCGTAGGCATCGGTGATGTCGGGCATCGTCTGCCCCGGCTCGTTCATGAAATGATGGTCGATGAGCCATTGGCGCACAAACTCCTTGGATAACTGTCGCTGTGGTTCGCCTTTCTCGAATTTCTCCTCATACCCGTCAGCATAGAAATAGCGGCTGCTGTCGGGGGTGTGTATCTCGTCGATAAGGTACACTTTGCCGTCGCGCTTGCCGAATTCGTATTTGGTGTCAACCAAGATCAACCCCTGCCTTGCGGCAATCTCCTGTCCACGGGCAAACAACTTACGTGTGTAATCTTCCATCACGGCATAGTCCTCGGCACTGACTATCCCCTGCTTGATAATCTCTTCCTTGGAGATGTTGAGGTCGTGACCCTCGTCTGCCTTGGTGGTTGGCGTGATGATAGGCTCGGGGAATCGTTCGTTCTCACGCATCCCGTCGGGCAACTTCACGCCGCAGATTTCCCGTATCCCTTTTTTATAGTCACGCCAGGCACTGCCTGTCAGTATGCCACGGATGATCATTTCCACGCGAAAACCCTCACACTTCAATCCCACTGTTACCATTGGGTCGGGCGTGGCAAGCTTCCAATTGGGGCAGATGTCATTGGTGGCATCAAGGAACTTGGCGGCAATCTGGTTCAAAACTTGTCCTTTGAAGGGGATGCCTTTGGGAAGAATGACATCGAAAGCGGAAATGCGGTCGGTCGCCACCATCACCAACATGTCGTCGTTGATGTTGTAAACATCCCTGACTTTACCATGGTATACGCTTTTTTGCCCCTCAAAATGAAAATCGGTGTTAGTTAATGCTTTCATCTTTTACTCTCGTCATGACTAATTAGCCGCAAAGATACGAAAAGATGGGGACAATACAAAATAAAAACTTCTATTTTGTTAGTTTTCAGCCAGTTTCTTGTTTCTTGTCTGCCGCCTCGTAGGCATTCACGATTCTCGTCACCAGTTTATGCCGCACGATGTCCTTCTTGGTCAGTTCCACCACACCGATACCCTCGATGCCCGTCAGGATGCGGAGAGCCTCTTTCAGTCCGCTGAGTTGGGTCTTGGGTAAGTCAATCTGTGTCATGTCACCAGTGATGATCATCTTGGTGTTCCAGCCCATACGGGTGAGAAACATACGGATTTGGGCAGGGGTGGTGTTTTGCGCCTCGTCCAATATGACTACGGCATCGCTCAATGTCCTGCCGCGCATAAAAGCGAGAGGGGCGATCTGGATGATGTGCTTGTCCATCATGTCTTGCAATTTCACGGCAGGAATCATGTCCTCCAACGCATCATAGAGTGGTTGCAGGTAAGGGTCGATTTTCTCTTTCATGTCGCCAGGAAGAAACCCCAACTTCTCACCCGCCTCCACGGCGGGGCGTGAGAGGATAATCTTTTTGGCGGTCTTTTCTTTCAATGCCTTCACCGCCAGGGCGATGCTCAGGTACGTCTTTCCCGTGCCGGCAGGCCCCACGGCAAACACCATGTCATTCGCCTCAAAACTCTCGATGAGCCGTTGCTGGTTTTCCGACCTGCCCTTGATGGGCCGTCCCGACGTGGTGAACACGAGAACGTCCTTCACGGCATCGGCCTTTGTCTTGTGGCCGTTGATGATGTCAATGATGTCTTCCTCGTTGATGGAGTTGTATTTCAGGATGTGGGTCCTGATTTTCTCGGCGTTTTCCTCAAAGCGGTTCATCTCTCCCTCGTCGCCAAGGATGCGCAACACGTTGCCCCTCGCCATGATCCTAAGTTTGGGATGCAGCGACTTGAGCATCTGCAAATGCTCGTTGTTCACCCCATAAAACACGATGGGGTCGATGTCTTCTAATACGATGTGTCTTTCTGTCAAGCTCTTTTGTCCTTTATTGTTATCAATTTAGGTGTTTATGGTGTGCAAAGGTAGTGATTCTTTTCCGCTTTGCCAAATGTGGGTGCTTTTTATTTGGATGTATAGCGTGCCATTTCTTTTTCCCGACTATTATTGTTTGTTGTCTTTCCTTAGCGGACTTCCTCGAAATTTACGATGGTCCCTAATATAGTAAATCTATATAATCTTGTTCAAAACGCATGGTTGTATGGCGACTCGTTTTTATACTTTATGAATTCGTCTATCAGCAATTTCAATGACAGAAAATTTTTATTAAACAAATTTATTCCTTATTATAACTAAACTTTGAATGTTAACTCTTTACCACAATATTGTCACAATTAACTAATTGTTTTTGCTCATATCTTTCAATATCCTTCTTAGCAATTTCAACTAAATCGTTAAGTTCTTTGGCAGCACCAATCCCTGTTTTAAACATGGCAAGATGGCAATAGCCTAACTCTGCTTTGAATTTGTCAAAGAGAAATTGCTCTATTGGGCTTATTTGATTAGCCTTTATTTGTATCTCGTTCTGTAATTCTTCTAAGCAATTCTGATAGTATCTTCTGACATCATATATCGTTACAACATCACATATTTTTAAACCTAACAAGAGTGTGCTAATGCCCGCTTTTACGATGTCATTTTTTACCAAGTCTTTCGCTTTAGAAACAGCGTCCTCATGTGAAAGCTCTGTTAGTTTTTTGCATGAGGGTAAATCTTTAATGGGTATCATCTCTATTACAACTCCTTTTAAATCCATTAGCATATTAAGAATGATTAATGATGCTGCTTCTAAGTTAATATTGTCACGCTTTCGGAAATCTTCAACTTTATTAATGTAGCGTTTCATTCCTAACATGGTTGTTTCAAAACACTCTTCAAAGACTTCAATCGTATCATGGCAATAGCTTCTGAACAAGGCTTTTCTCTGTTCGTCATTTACACCGATTCTATTGTGGTACTTTCTGCACAAAGTATCAATTTTTGCCATGACAATATTTTTATCCTTTTTGGCGACATATATTTCCTTCAAATTATTCATTTGTTATTATTCCTTTCGTTCCTTTTTTATTCTTTCTCTTTTCTCATCTAACACTTTGCTCCAACTGCGCTTCCAACAGTTTGATTCGCTCTTGGAGAGCTTCTATGCTTGGTAGTTTATCGGCAATCTTGATGCCTTGATAGGTGGCAACACCCATCGGGTTCTGGATGCTGTCGAAAGCCCATTCAACCTTAGTTTGGTCTTTTGACTTGCAGATGAGCAGACCAATGGTGGGATTGTCATCGTCTTGGCGCAAAAGACGATTGACAGCCGAGACGTAGAAATTCAGTTTTCCAGCAAACTCAGGCATGAACTCCACTACCTTCAGTTCAATGACCACATAGCAGCGTAAGCGGATGTGATAGAACAACATGTCGGGGAAATAGTCATCACCTGAAACCACAAGTTCCTTTTGACGACCCACATAGGTGAATCCACTGCCCAATTCCAAAAGGAAACGGGTGATGTCCTTAGCCAATGCCATTTCAAGGTCGTACTCATCATAATGACGCTGCAATTGAATGAAGTCGAAATTATAGGGGTCTTTCAGCACGTTGTTGGCTAATGCTCCTTGCACCTCGTCCAAGTGCTGATGGAAGTTTGTAAGTGCTTTTCCGTTTTTCGACCACGCATCATCTGCCACCAAGTCTTCCAGTTCACTTCTGCTCAGACCTTCATCAATGATACGTTGCAGGTAATAGAAAGCCTCTTCTATCGACTTACATTTAGATGAAATCAGCACATGATGCTTCCAAGGGACGATGCCAAAAAGTGGTAGCATCTCGCCGTTGTCAAGAATCGCGGTTATGCGATTGGGAGATGCTATTTCTGCACCAAGTTGGTGCAGTTTTATGGGGTTCTTGTTTTCAGCAGCCTGCAATTCTGCACCAAGTTGGTGCAGTTTTTCCAAACGTTGGGTATTACCACGATAGAAGAGGTACCACTGTTTCATATACCACAGGTTGCGTGATGAAAAACCTTTGATATCAGGATAAGCTGCCCTCAAGTCGAGGCTCAATTGCTCAACGATGCCCGCTCCCCAACGCTGTTCCGCTTTCTTCTCAACGAGGTCACGGCCAAGCAACCAATTGAACTCCAGAGTGCCATAGTTTGCCTGAAGTGCAATGCGAGAACGGATGCGCTGATAGCGTCCTTTGATTTCTTGTAGCCATGCGACGTATTCCGCATCACCGTGGAAATCATGCGACGTGATGAAATGAGGTGTTTCTTTATTATTCATATATCGAATATTATTAGTTATCAAAAATCATACCTCAAAAGCTCCTGCTCTAAATAGTTTCTCGATGTTGTGACCAGATCTCAGTTCTTTTTCTGTGCAAGCCTGCAAGGGCTTAATCTTGTTTTCCTGTAGAATGAAGTTGCAATCAGGACGAAGCAGGTCGTTCGTCATCAGATAGGTGTTGTGAGATGAGGTGAACACCTGACAATTGAGATTGAACAACTGCTTACACACCTCAAAGGCCAACTTGAAATGATAGAAGGCGTCAAATTCGTCGATAAAGACGAATGAGGCAGCAGACATTCTTTTAATCCATACATATAGTAATTCCAATGCTTGGGTTCCTGTAGATGCCATCAATAAAAATGGTATAGTATTGCCTTCAATATCACAATAAAGATTCTTATCGCCTTCTTTTGGGGCAACAAACTTGAAATGCTGTCCGCTCACCTTGGCCAAGAACTCTGTGAAGTCTTCAACATAGTGATTCTGAATAATAAAATCCTCCAAGTTAAAGCTTGCTGTCTCCAAACCAATGAACTCGCGGTTATCCAAATTCTTAAACCACAGCATAGAATTCACAAACAGGACTAATTTGACAATGTAATGATCCTGCGTGAATGGGAATGAAGCTGTCAAGAAGTTAATGACAGAAACACTATTCACGTTCTGCTTAAAGTTTTCTTTGATTGCTGCATCAATTTTGAATTGGTTTTCATCAATCTCAAAAGTAGCCTCATCCCTTTTGAAAACTTGCTTTTGATTCACAGATAGCGACTCCGACAATAACAGTCCTATGGAGTTCTTTGAGTATCTATAAACAATAATGTCGTTGTCAAATTTGAAATGATATTCAAATTCAACGGGTGAATTGGGTGCACCTGTATAAACGAAGTTTGTGTAATAGTCCGTCTTCTTCCATTTTACAGAGAGATGATTCTCGATGTCGAAGATTGCTAAGGCAAAATTCGACTTTCCAGAACCATTAGGACCATAGATAATACCATTCTTTATAACCCCATCCTTGATGGCGTATGTATTGAATGAATAATTACTTGGTTGGGACAAATCCCATTCAATCCTCTTGGCAAAGCCTCGAAAGTTTTTTACGGAAAATTTTATTAGCATAACAGTTTTCTTGATTATTTCTGCTGCAAATATACACAAAAATTCATAAAGCCGTAATTTTTTTACGGAAAAATAATAATTAATATGTAATTTGTATGGAAACAGCTGTTTTTTATGGCTGTAAATTACCCTTGTTAGCTTGGATTGGTGAGTATGTAAATGTATATAGTTTTTTTGTTACTCTGTTGCTTCGAAGGTGAAATCGATAGGTCTTATTTATACATATAAATTTTTATTTTTTGTTGCAACGTTGCCACACCTCTCCTAACTCATTGTTGAACAAATGATTAGGTGGTGTCATTAACGTGGCATTGGTGGCAACAAATACTGATTTTAACAAAATATTAACACAAAATAGCCGAAAAGATGCAACGAAATAGTTGCGAGTTTGGATGTTTTTTTGTACCTTTGACATCAAAATCTGAGGCTCTAAATTAACAAGGGGACAACGAATCCTCCACACAAATAATTAACAAGAAAGGAGAAAAATATGAAAGACGAATCCTTCGATTTCGATAGTGTACCCAGTGGCTATGCGCTATGTTTCAACAATAGCTGTCCGCTGAGTGACCAATGCTTGCGACACCTTGCGGGCGAGCATGTGCCCACTCAACTCACCCGGGGCGCAAGTGTCTATCCCAATGCCTATGCCAACGGCAAGTGCAAGCACTTCAAGCAGGTTCGCATCGTCAATGCGGCACGCGGTTTTGGCGACATACTCGCCAACGTGCGGCGCAACGACTATCCCGCCATGCGGCAGCGGTTGCTGAAATGCGTCGGCACGGGCGGCACATTCTACCGCTACCGCAACGGCGAGCGGCTGCTCATGCCCGAGCAGCAGGATGCCATCCGGAAGGTCTTCCGCGACTTCGGCTACGACGACAACGTGCAGTTTAACGGCTATGTCACCGTCTATGACTTCAGCTGACGCATTACCAGAATCGCTACCAGTGCTTGGTAACGCCGTTACCAGCGTATGGTAACGCCATTACCGGTATGTGGTAACGTCATCACCAGTATATGGTAAATGTACTACCACGCCACGGTAGCGAATATGAAAAATTGATTATCAATAACAATATGAATACAATGAAAATAACCACCATCAAGACAAGCCGGACGAACCGGCAAACCAGAAAGCTGGTTGCCCTTGGCGAACTCATGGAGGAGATGAGGCACGACACCAAGAACGGCGAGATCAGCGAGATGCGCTATTCCCTTCAGCTCTCCTGGCAACGCGGGGACGACGACATTCCCCTAACACGATATGAGGAGGTCATGCGGCTGCCTACGGTCTATCCTGCAGCCCTGCTGAACCTCGACAAGGACGGCAATAAAGTGTTAAACCACTTCAACGGGCTGCTCACGCTGACCGTAGGGCCGCTCCGCGACGATGAGGAGGTGGAGATGGTGAAAAGGCTCGCTGCCGTGTTGCCCACGACGGTGGCAGCCTTCAGGGGCTGCAGCGGACGGACGGTGAAGGTCATCGTCGCCGCCACGCGGCCAGACGGCTCCCTGCCCAAAGACGACGAGGGT
>JAFRRN010000100.1 GCA_017428055.1 Prevotella sp. | reverse complement strand
TTAGGCCACCAGTGTTCAAAAACTCTGACTGGGCATCGAGCCCAGCCAGAGTTTGCCAAGAAAGGTACGCTCAGGATTGTCCCCCAGTATTCTTGGCTATTCAGCGACAAAGCAGCTGACACAGTTCAGTTGACGCACCCATCAGACAGCATACTCCATATCAAAGGGGATAAGTGTTTCGTTATGTAACAAATTTATGCGTTGTTCGGCAATGGAACAATATCCTTTGTCAATTTCAATTCCTATATATTTACGATTTGTCATAATTGCTGATAGTTGTGTTGAACCGCATCCTGCAAATGGGTCTAATACTATATCATTTATCGAACTACTTGCTAGTATTAGTCGTGTTATTAGTTTGATTGGTTTCTGGGTCGGGTGATAGCGCTTTTCAGAATAAAAGTCAATGTCATCCCAAACATCGGTCAATCCCATTTGGGGATGATAAGTTTGTGCAACTTTATCATATGAAAGGTCAAATTTTAAAACATTAGACAATTTTTCCCATAATTCTTTTGTAGGAAATTGCTCACAAACATTCTTTCCCGTATAGATGCTCCACATCCCTCCTCCATTGGATTTTACGCCAATTGCCTCATTGATTTCTTTTGCAGACAACCCTAAAGATTCCTGTCTTTCTTTAAGAAAAGGCTTAAGGAATTTTTTGTTGTCCTTTATCATAAATAAAATGCTTTCTGTTACATTTGGAAATATTTTATAATTCCTTGTTGCTCTTCCAGAGACGGATCGCATACCTTTGTTTATTATTATTTGTTGTCGCAAATCAAATCCTAATTTTGGAAAATATGGAACTAACAGAGCTAAAATTCTAAAGTATCCAAAACAATAGAGAGTTCCTCCAATTCTCAATATACGCGACGCTTCCTTAAGCCAATCTAAGGACCATAGTATGTAATCTTCTTCTGTACGCCACATATAATCCCATTTTTGTCCTATGACTTTCCAATAAGGAGGGTCTGCAATGATGAGGTCTACACTATTGTCATCCAATTCTTTCATTATTTTGATGCAATCGCCATTAATCGTTGTGTTTAATTTCATAATATACTTATTTTAGGTGCAAAAATAAAAACTTTTGTTTGAATATCCAAACAATATGTATGTAACAAAAAAGACATTTTAAAGTTTTGTGTTTTACAATTGCTCGAAAAGGCTTTCGCAGGCGTCTTCAATGAGGTCAAGCGCATATTCAAAGGCATGTGCCCCGCCATAGTAGGGGTCGGGGATGGTGGTTACTCCACGGTGCGATGTGAGGTAGTCGGCCAATATCCGTACTTTCTGCATGTCGCTCTCGTGGCGCGACCTGCTCTCGATACTATCGTAATTCTCATCGTCCATGGCGAGAATGAGGTCGAAACGGTCAAAGTCGTCGGCTGAGAACTGGCGGGCGAGAGAATTGAAATGATAGCCTCTCATCTCGCCATGCCGACGCATCCGCCAGTCTGGCAGTTGCCCCACATGCCAACTTCCGATGCCTGCCGAGTCGATTAAGAAGTCTTCGTCCCTTCCTTCACGATGCACGATGGCTTTCATCACGCCCTCTGCGGCTGGCGAGCGGCAAATGTTTCCGAGGCATACGAATAGGATTTTTGCTTTCATGTCTTACGTTTGTTGATGTTGTTGGTTGCAAAGATAATCATAGAATCGGTAATTGCAATCGTTGTCAAGTGATTTTTTTCAAACTTGTGAAATCCCTGCCCTTATGGTCTTTGTGTGCGCGTTATCCCAGCTTGCAAGTCTCTAAGATGTGGTGAGTGCCGTTTGCTTTTCAAATCGAAAAGTATTTGGTACAAATAACAAAGTGCATGGTGGGAAAAACATGTAAATTTGCCAACGTATTCATTATTCATTAATTTCAAAAACAATTATTATGAAAAAATCTTTACTTTTATTTGTGGCAGCCCTGCTTTGCAGTGGAGCTTTTGCCCAATCAAATTGGAAAGACCTCGTAGTGAACGGGAACATGGAGGGGGCGCAAGACCCACAATGGTCAAGCTTTTGGTGCCATGACTGGCGCGAGGGAGTGGAATTCGATGCCGAGAGCGGCCAGCAGTATGATGCTGGCGGCCAGTTCCAAGGCTTCGCAGAAATCATTGAAGACCCCGTGAATCCCGGTAACCATTGTGCAAGGGTGATTGCACGTAGCGAGGCTGAGGCTGACGCGGCAGGGAACAAGGTGGCAGACAATGGCTCGCTGGCTACATGGGACTGCCAGTTCTTCATCTATGCCAACGAAACCATGCCGGAAGGTGCAGAGGTGCGTATGACCATCCGTGTACGTGCCGAGAAGAATGGCAGCTTCCAGACACAGGCACACTATCAACCAGGTAATTACAACTATTGGTCTATGTTCGGCGACGTGAATGTCACTACTGAGTGGAAGGAAATTCAGGTGTCTGCAACCATTGGCTCTGACCAGACCCAAGAGGCTAATGGCAAGTTCTTCCAGTCTGTTGCTTTCAACCTCTCCACCGATAAAGAGGGTAATGTATTCTACTTTGACGACGTGAAATTGGAAGTCCGCACACCAGAGGCTCCCCACGAACTCTCTGAGTGGCTTGACATCGTGAGGAATGGCATTGAGTCGAAAGACCAGATTACCTTCTCAAATGGTACATTCACAACCTTCACTGGTCGTGACGGTACAGACGGCATTGACAGACCTGCAAGAATCGTGAGCGATCCCGTTGACGGACAGCCCGCTTTGGAAGTCAAGTCAATAGGTTACAACAATACGATGGAACAGCAGAAGGAAGCCGTTGATGAAGACAACAACCCCATCCTCGATGAGGAAGGAAACCCGACCTATACGACGGAGATCGTTCCTATATATATCAAGGAGAATGGCGACACGCTGACGAATATTGACGATTGGCAGTCGCAGTTCTTCGTATCGCACAAGCATGTCTTCCATACAGGAGAGAAGATTAAGTTCGCCATCGAGGCGCGGGCAGAACAACCAACCAACATCGGGACACAGATTCACAAAGGCCCAGGCGACTATAAGCACTGGCAATTGTTCAATGACCTCAGTTTGACAGAGGAATGGCAGCGTTTCGAGTTCGAGCAGGAAATCACAGGCGACCAGACCGGTACCTCCACCGTTGCGTTCAATTTGAATATTTATAAGGATGGGGATAATACCTATTATTTCCGCAACATAGAATTCTGCTGCAATGAAGCCGATGCCACAGACGAGGAGCGCACACTCGATTCTGAGAATGTTGTCCTTCCAATTCCTGCAAAGGGTCAAGAAACAACTGCCGACCTCGACATGTCTAACGCGATCTCAACGTTGCTTGTTTCAGACTTTAGTGGATTCCTTTTGGAAAAGAGCATGAAGATGCCAACCGCTGATGGTACATTGATGGAAGAACCCGTCTCTATTGGCGATGATGGTGCTGTCATTGATGAGAATGGTGCCTTTGTTGAAGATGGTGGCGTGATTGGGTTTGACGTGGATCCGGAGACTTCTGCCGACAACATTGCCAAACTGACCATTGCAAACTTTGGTGGTGACTTTACGGCAGACCAAACCATTGCTTCACGTATTTACTTCATTCGTAACGGCTGGTATTATTTATATAATGTGACATTCGTTGACCAGGCAATTTATGATGGCATAGAGAATGTTGCCACACAAGCTATGGGCAAGGAAACAATCTATGACCTTGCTGGTCGCAAAGTCGTTACGCCAACCAAGGGCATTTATATCAAGAACGGTAAGAAGTTTATCTTGAAATAATCGCTTCGATGGATTGTTTCGTGGCAACAACCCTTAACATCCAACACCAAAAGAGACTGCATCATCAGGTGCAGTCTCTTTTGGTGTTGGATGGGAAAGGCTGTCAATTACCCAAAAGCATCTGTACGAGCAACACGGTGTCGTTGATATTGATACCGCCGTTGACATCAAGGTCTGCTACGTTGGTATCGTAGTCAACGCCTTTGTCAAGGATGATGTTGATAAGGGCGACGGCATCGGCAATGTTCACTTCACCATTCCTGTCTACATCCCCCCTGATGTATTCAGTGGAATTGTTGTTGGAATCAGTAAGATTGATGATGAGTTCCAAGTCGTTGGTTTGGTCTTCCCGCCCCTCAACACCATACGAGCTGATGTCTTTGAGCATACTATTCAAGGCGTTTTCCGCATCTTCCCATGTCAAGCCACGAGACTGGAGCTTGTTGGTGAGGGTGCTGTTCGACTGTAACGATGACTTGACCATGCCGTACATGCTCAAATAACTCTGTGCATCGGTTGAGAGATTCTCGTTGCCATTCGCATGGAGTATTGCCATCGCTGCCAGTATTTGTGCGTACATGTCGTTGGAGGTATATGAGCTGGCATATTTCTTGACGAAGTCTTGGAATCTTGTCTTTGCCGTGTTGGTGAAGTCGTTGTCACTTGGCAATGACGTGATATGTCCCGTCTGGATGGATAGTTGTGAGAGGTCTGCACTCAATGTCATCTCGCGGTAGTCGCAAGGATAGGAGATGGTGGAGCCCGTATTCACGTCATAGATGGAATCGTTTAATGTGGCGTTGTAGTCCTTGGCAATGTCAGAGATATGGACATGACCTGTCAGGATGATGCGGATGCCCGCATCCACGAGGCGGTTTCGCACATCTTCATAGCCTTTGACGTGATAGGAGGAAGAAAGTTTCTCCATTCCATTGACATGGGGGAACAAGGGGTGGTGCATCATGGCTATCACTTGCTTGCCTTCGTTGTGCGCTTGTTGTGCCTGTTGGCACACCCATGACAATGTGGTCTCTGAGAGGACTCCGCTCTTTCCGGAGTCGATGCCTATCAACACCAACCCCGTGATGGGCTCACAGGCATACGTCAAGGTGGATGTCTCACGAACAGACGAAGTGCCATAGCCATAATGACGGTACATGCTTTCAAAAGCTGCCGCATCTGCCACCTCCGCCTTGGTGGTATTATCCGCGTCGAAAATAAGGGCGTTGGCGGTGCCAAGGTCATGGTTGCCAGGAATCACATATACGTCAATGCCCGCTTGGCGCAATCTGTCGAGTCCCGCTACCACATATTCGTGGCTTGCGAGTTCGCCATCCTTGGTGAGGTCACCCGTGATGAGAACCATGTCGGGCTTGTCGGAAAGGTATTTCTCCACCATCACATCGAAGATCTCTTGGCTATAGTCGAGCAACTTGCGTTCCTTGGCGAGGGCGTTCTGCCACGCCGTGCCGTCGCTCACGACCAATTGGGGACCCATGACATGGATGTCTGACAACACGGCAATCCTTGTCTGTGCCAATGTCGAGGAGGCTATTGCCAGGAGGGCGGCACAAACGATATTCTTAAAAGATTTCTGATAAAGCATGATACTGATTGTTTCCAAAACGTTTGCAAAATTACGAAGAATCCATGAGAATCGCGCGTGTTTTTGGAAGATTAACGCTATCTATTACTGGATAGTTGGGTTCTTGGACGGTGTGGACGTGTTTTCCCGACTGGCTTTTTTTGTGGAAAAATGCGGAAAAAGGAGCTGCATTTGCGCCCATTTTGTTGAAATTACTTGACAGATTGGCTCATTCAATAGATACGAATCCCATGACTCCCCGTCTCCCGATCGACAAGGGAAAGCTGTCTTGGATAGCCCTGGCTGCCAACCTTGGAAATGAAAAGTTGCCAACTTTGGTAATGCTTTGCCTGTTCTCGTTTGTCAACTACAAATATTTTCGTATCTTTGCATCCAGAAGAGAACGGATTGATGATGAGATGAGAAAGGTGAAACCAAAGAAAAACCTCGGGCAGCATTTCCTTGTAGACCTTGACATCGCCCGCCGCATTGCCGACACGGTGGATGCCTATCCCGCTATCCCCGTGTTAGAGATAGGGCCGGGCATGGGTGTCCTGACCCAATATCTCGCCGAGAAGCCTCGCGAACTGAAGGTGGTGGAGATAGACAAGGAGAGCGTTGCCTTTCTCTATGGGCAGTTCCCGCTACTACGCGATAAGATCATAGGTGATGATTTCTTGCGGATGGACCTGCATGGCGTGTTCGGTGGGCGGCAGTTTGTGCTGACGGGCAACTATCCGTATGACATCAGTTCGCAGATTTTCTTTAAGATGCTTAACAATCGCGACCTCATTCCCTGTTGCACGGGAATGATCCAGCGTGAAGTCGCCCTACGCATGGCATCGCCCCCGGGAACCAAAGCCTATGGCATCCTGTCGGTATTGACCCAGGCATGGTATGATGTGGAATACTTGTTCACCGTGGATGAGCATGTCTTCAACCCGCCGCCCAAGGTGAAGAGTGCCGTCATCAGGATGACTCGGAATGGCGTGGATGACCTCGGGTGTGACGAGGTGCTGTTCAAGCGATTGGTGAAAGCCGTGTTCAACCAACGTCGTAAGATGTTGCGTGTGTCGTTGAGGCAACTCGTTGCGGGCAGGGATTTGCCAGATGGCTTCTTCGAAGGCAAGTTCATGACCCAACGCCCGGAGGAGTTAGGCATAGCGGAGTTTGTGGAATTGACGAATATCATTGGCGAAGTTTTAAAATGAAGGATATGGAAACGAAACGTGAAAAGTATGAATTGCTCTGCACACAGGTGCAGGAGCTTGTGCGGGGAGAGGATAACATGACGGGTGTATTGGCCAATGTGGCTGCCGCCCTGCACGATGCCTTCCCGGAAGTGTTCTTCTGGACGGGATTCTATTTGGTCAGAGATGGCGTGTTGCAATTAGGACCTTTCCAGGGTCCCGTGGCATGTTACCGCATCCCTTATGGTAAGGGCGTGTGTGGCAGTGCGTGGAAAAAGCGTCACACCTTGATAGTTGACGATGTGGAACAGTTCCCCGGACACATCGCTTGCTCCTCATTGTCGCGTTCCGAGATAGTCGTCCCTGTCAGAGGCATTCATGGCGAGATGATAGGGGTGATGGACATAGACAGTAAGGAGTTGTGCTCGTTTGACAAGACCGACCAAGAATATTTGGAAAAAATTGCTGCAATTGTTGCAGATTTCGTAAATAATCTATATTTTTGTACATCAAAAACCTAAATATTTCAATTATGATTGACGTTAAAGAAACACTAAACGGTGCGGAGGAACGCATGGAGATGGCGGCGATGTTCCTTGATGAGTCGCTCAATCGCATACGCGCAGGCCGTGCCAACGTAGCCATCCTGGATGGTGTTCGTGTTAATTCATACGGTACGAAGGTTCCACTGAACCAAGTTGCCAATGTTTCCGTTCCCGACCCACGTACCATCGCCATCCGTCCGTGGGACAAGAAGGCTATCCGTGACATTGAGAAAGCTATCATGGACTCCGACGTGGGCATCACCCCGGAGAACAATGGGGAGATCATTCGCCTTGGCATTCCGCAACCTACCGAAGAGCGTCGTAAGGAACTGGTGAAGCAATGCAATAAGATTTGCGAGAAAGCCAAGGTGGAGGTGCGCAACGTGCGTAGTGAAATCAAGGACAAACTGAAGAAGGCTATCAAGGACGGGCTTAGCGAAGACAACGAGAAAGACGCGGAGCTTGACTTGCAAAAGATTCACGACAAGTACATCAAGAAACTTGACGATTTGCTTGCTGCGAAGACCAAGGAAATCATGACGGTATAGTTTTGAAAGGACTTGTCATTAAGAACACAGGTAGTTGGTACACCGTATTGACCGACGAGGGTCAGGCTATCAACAGCAAAATCAAGGGTAATTTTCGTCTCAAGGGCATCCGCAGCACCAATCCGGTGGCTGTGGGTGACCGTGTGAACATCTTGACAAACCAAGAAGGAACGGCGTTTATCACGGCGATTGATGAACGCCGTAATTATATTATCCGCAAGTCTTCCAACCTTTCCAAGCAAAGCCATATCATCGCCGCCAATGTAGACCAAGCTTTTTTGGTCGTTACCGTCAATTATCCCCAGACTTCCACGACGTTCATCGACCGCTTCCTGGCTTCTGCCGAGGCGTATCGTGTGCCCGTTATCCTTGTTTTTAATAAGCGGGACAGACTGAATGAGGAGGATTTGCACCTTCAGGATATGATGATGTCGCTTTACGACAACATCGGGTATGTGTGCAAGTCCATCTCTGCCACAACAGGTGAAGGGGTGGGCGACCTTGTCTCCTTGCTCCCGGGCAAGGTAACGTTGTTGAGTGGGAATAGTGGGGTGGGGAAGTCCACGCTCATTAACCGCATTCTCCCGGGCGTGAACCTACGCACGGCGGAGATTAGTGATGCCCATCAGCTGGGCATCCATACTACCACGTTTAGCGAGATGTTACCTGTCGGGGATGACGGTGGTTGGCTCATCGACACTCCCGGCATCAAGGGGTTTGGCACTTTTGACATGGAGCCGGAGGAATTGACAAGCTATTTCCGTGAGATCTTCCATTTCTCCAAGGATTGCCGCTTCGGTAATTGCACCCATACACATGAGCCGGATTGTGCCGTACTCAAGGCTTTAGACAATCATTATATCGCCATGAGCAGGTATCAAAGCTACCTGAGTATGATGCACGACAAGGATGAACAAAAGTATAGAGAGGCTTATTAGCTGGAAAATGTAAATGAGGGTAGTAAACTTACAGATTGAAAGTGGTTAACTCGTATTATTGCATTTTGACACATTTCCTATTGTGTGTTCATAGGGTGTTATCGCGCTTTAAGTGCAAAAGCTTCTGCTCCTGTAAGGTGTTCGAGGCCTAATTCTACATAGTTTCCATATCTTTTGATTGAAGCATAGTACACTATTCTGATTAATTGCAAACCGTCGTTTTTTCGCTTGTTAGCAACATGATGTTGCCTATCCACAGATGGTTCGCCATATTTCCGTCGCATTGGTCTGTACACTTCAAGAAATGCTTTGTTATTTCTCTCTATCTGCTACCAATACAGGAACAAGCATCAGAGCTTCTTCCAAAAGTTCTTCCGCATTCTCACCAAAGAGAATTTCTGCCCAAACCTTATCAACATAGCGTGCTTGTGGAGTGCGGAGATTAAGAAATTCAGATATTGGAGTTGAAACTATTCGTTGTTTCTCTTCTTCTGATAATTCTGCTGTAACAGGAACGTGTAAAGGTTCATAATCTTCTTTCTCCAGTTTACGTAAGCCTTTTCTGTTATTGCCGTATGCTTCGCACTCTAACTGATAGAAAATGGTAGAAAACCAAGAAGAAAGAATCTTAGCCCCCATTTCATCTGCCTCGATGACAAAGAAATTTGTCGAAACAAAGGTAGGGCGGTCACTTACGAATACACGCCCATTACTACGAATCATTCGTGGCAGCATTACACTATGCGCAGGTGATACTCGTTTTGACTCTTTCTTTAGTATCGACACATAATCTTCAGGAGACTTTTTATCGCGACGCTGCTTTTTATTCTTCGCATTTTCTTCTTCAATGAACATATCCACAACTTTGCGAATCTGGCGGTCAGACATTCCGTCGACATTGAAGAATACAGACTCCCCTGCTCCTAATGCCAACTTGTCAAATTTGGCATTGTTCAATCCTGCGGCCAAATGACCTTTCATTAGCTTGCGGGCCTTAGTAAGGAACGGATTCTTGGCATTCAAGTAGAGCAAATCGGTGCAACCTTCGTTACCGATTTTCCCTCGTTGGTAATCATTGAACTCGCTGTCAGAAAGCGTTGTCAGAAGTCTCGATATGGCAATGTTGCTTTGAACAAAGTTCTGAGCATCATGCTTAGTCATATTGCCGATTTGCCAGCCGTCATCTATCATTTGCTCTAATTTCTCTTTCGGCAGCAGACACCCTTCAAACTGGTTATTGATGTTTACGAGATCTTCTACGCTGAACTCGGAGTCTAATATATCTGATATGGTACTGGCATCAATTTCAGATACAATCTCATTACTATACAGATAAAGGACATCATTTGTATGCGTACCTTTCACGCCAATGACAATTGACGTATTTTGAGTTACACCCTCAAACAGCCTTTCCTGAGGATAGTTGAAAATCAGTTGTAAACCGAAGTCATTCAAGAGCATTGTCCTGATAGCTCTACTTGCATCACCCTTTGTTGTAAAGTGGGTGTTTGGAAGGATTGCAGCTATGACAGTTCCTTCCTTAGCCAAAGTAGACACAAGCTCCACGAATGGGCCTTCAAGTGGCATTTGACCTCTTGTCGTTGTTGGGTCACATCCCTTAAGGAGTCGGATTCTTCTGTATAGTTCTGCTTTCCTTGAGACACAATTTACCCCAGTAGCAGCAAGATAAGGAGGATTCATTACGATAGCCTTTACATGCTCGAAATCTGTCGTAGGCAAGTCTGCAATGTTGAATGACGTTATCCGAGCTGTATTTCCCTTTTCAACCGTAGAGGCGAATTTCAGTCCGATTCTGAGAGAAAGCAGTTGCAACAATCGGCTGTTGATGTCGTTGGCTATCAGTTGTGACGGTTGGATATGTTCATAAACATTTGCTGCTGCACATAGAAGGCTTCCACTACCTGATGCAGGATCCATAATCTTTTCTTCTTCCTTCAACTCACCTGTTATACATTTTACTAACCAAAGCATTAATGTGGCTAAATCTGTATCTGTAGGCACTTCGCCCTCATGCTTATGTTCCTCTGATACAACCTTGTGCATGACACTGGCGAGTTCATCGGCATCAACATATGTTTTACCCAAGTCAAATAATTGTTGTAGAAGTGTTCTACTTGTTTCAACATTCCGCTGTTTTGATGCCAATTCAGGCAGAGTGAAGATGTCTTTGAAGTTCACTTTCAAACCCTCACGACAAATCAAGTCTACCTTGTTAGAAAGCTGTGATATCGTTCTCAGTTCGTTTCGGTTTATCTTTGTGAACGAGCCTCGGATATACTCATAGAACAATGCCACCAAAGCTTTTTTCCACTCTATGTCTTTATCAAGTTTGTCATGTATTACATCAGCAAACTGCTTAAACGAAAGCATATACTTTCCGCTGTCATTTTTGATGATAGAAATGAAGTTGGCATATTGCCTTGTCAAGTCATACATAAACTCTGTCTTGCTTACATCTGCAAATTTGTGGTTGAGTGAAAAGCCTGGCTCAATAATCTGTTCGTAAACATTGGGACGGTTCTTTTCGAACTTGAAAAGGCAGGAACTCTCAAGGTTTGTCAACAGATAGTATCGACTTTCCAATTCATTGTCTCACAACGACTGAACATAACTCATAGCTTGATATTGATAGCGGGTGCTATTGACTGCAGCAATGGTGCGTTTTACCTCAACCACACACAATATCTTGTTTGTTTCCTTACTTGCAATAACTAAATCCATTTCGATAGTGCCTACATACCGATGGTGCTGCACTTCATAGATATTGTCAAGATTCAGTTGCTTCAATGCTCCTTCAAGAGCCTCCTTACACACAGGATGGAAATACTCTACTTCTTTGTCAGTATTTTTTATCCACATATTGATTTTCAGCTTAGATATTCTTTCAGTTTTGTTGCCAATACAAATGCCAGATGTGGCGGTACAGCATTGCCTACTATTAAGTTTTTCCCCTGCTTCGATTTTGACACGAACTCATAACTGTCAGGGAAAGTCTGTAGGCGCATTGCCTCTCTAAGGGTAATGATGCGATCATGCTTATAGTGAATATTGCACCCAACGTTGGGCCGGTTGAAATAAGTATTGATTGTGTATGCCGGTTTGTCAGGAAGCATACGTCCGTAGCAAGTAGTGTGGCCACCATCTCGCTTCAGACGTTTTATCCTGACAGAAGGTACCTCGTCAGGTATGTCCATATAGTTGCCTCCAGGCTTCACATGAGAGCAAATATATTGGTCGAGTTTGCTCATCGTTGGATAATCGTGTTCAGAGAATCTCCCTGAAGTACCTGCCATGGGCAAATCACCGATTGCATCCTCAACACTTACATATCTTTTCTTTCCGTCAGTTCCCTCGTCGTTATGTGTTGTAATAGGGAATTCAAACAGCCCATCTTTCAGGCCCACGATAATTACTCGCTTTCTCAGTTGTGGCACTCCATAGTCGGCTGCATTCACCAGATGCCAAGAAACATGATAGCCTGCTTTTTCAAAGGTTTTGAGAAGTCCATCAAGTATCTTATGTCCTTGTTTATCTTTTGCGGATATTAAACCAACAACATTTTCAAACAAAAAGGCTTTTGGAGATACTTGTTTGATAATGTCCAGATAACGCCAAACCAATCTGCCTCGTTCATCATCGCATTGGCGTTTTCCTGCCAACGAGAATGACTGGCAGGGAGGACCACCAATCACGATGTCTGCCTTGGGAATATCGTTGATGTCGATGGCGGTAATATCGCCACACATGATTTCGTTTCCGACATTGCGCTTGTATGTGTTGACGGCATCTTGATTATTATCAATAGCCCAGACAATATTATATCCAGCTTGTTTGAAGCCGAGGTCGAGGCCTCCACCGCCAGAGAAAAGACTAACTGTTTTATTATTCATGATGAGCAAGTCGTTTCGATTTCAATTCAATGTATTGTTTTTTTACACCGTTGTATCCATAATAAGGCATCAAGAGGTTGGTGATGGCATCTATATGGCACTCAACAGAAGATTTAACCAGTTCTTCAGTAAGTTGAACAAGTTTTACTTTATCCTCTTCCTGAATTGTTTCGGGATGTGGCACCTTTATTTCGTCAATGTCATATTTCTGTAGTTTAAGCAATCCTTTGCCATAGCTTTTGCCTAAGTTTTCTAACTGCCTATAGACATAATAGTTGTTGAGAAGAGCCATTAGCAACAGCGAATCATAGCGGCTGCTAATCATATAAAAATTATCTCTCACATTGCACTTCTCTTCGTTCAGAACAAACTTTAGGTTGTTTCGGACGATGTATGGGAAAACTATCTGAGCCGTTTCAGGTACGGTGATATAATACCAAGGCTGGGCTGCGTCAATCAATGTTTTCAGAGTCAGAGGCTTCCCTTCTTTCATTATGACGCTTGCGCTATTATCAAGATATGTAACTTCTTCTTCACTTAAATTGTCGCCACTTTTAATAGCCAACAGCTTATCTTGTCGGCAATGCTTAGTGGTATAACCGGTAAAGTCCTTAGGCGAAGAAAGAATATTCACTATGTGGTTTTGTGTGAAAAGAGGCGGGTTAACAAAAAACATATTGGCTCCAGTCGTAATACCTCGTCTGATATTAGCTATTGAACGAAGCCTTACCAGATTACTTGACATCTCGTTCTTCTGCTGTTCAACAGTTTCTACCAACAATCTGTCATCCTGTGTTATCCGCATCGTCTGGTAGTGTGTTTTTCCACGCATTCCTTTCACATATTTCATAATGCAGACATCCACCATTGGCGACTCCTCAAAAGCTTCCCCTTCAACATTGATGAAGTCGGTAATGCATCCGTGAAGCCTCATTTGTTCATAGAACTGTCTGCCAACAGGGGTGTTCGTCCACGAATTGGGGAAAATCACTATCATCTCACCTCCTTCGCGAAGCTGCAAAATAGCTCGCAAGATAAAATACATGTAGAGGTTCGCCTTGGTGGATATAGTCATTAGACCACATGAAGATTGTAGTTTCTGCTTGCTAACTCCCAAAGGCTTTAAATCATTAAGTTCCTCTTGGCGGACGTATGGAGGATTCATGATAATACCATCATAGATCTCCTCAACATCAAAAAAGTCTCCATTCTTTAACCCACATCGTTCGGGGTTAGGGTTTTCAAAAAGAGTGTATGAATCTACGTCAATTTCAACGCCGTCAACGTGAAAGTCGGTAGTATCAAGCAGGCTGTGTATAAACACACCATGACCAAAGCAAGGGTCAAGTACTTTCGACTTGGACCCTAATGAAAACAGGCCAACCATAAAGTCTGCTATCACACGTTTGGTATATACTTGTCCTAAATTCAAGTCTCTTCAATTATATTATAAACAGAGTTAACATCCACGTTGATAAAAGTCTGCGTTGAGACTACGCGAGCCTCGCTGCACACTACGGAGAGTATATACTACATCCCACGGAGTCACATCTGCGATGTTCTTGTCCTGTATTCGATAGTGAAAGTTTTGATGGATCCAAAAACAAAGCGTCAGTAACGCCTTCTAATATGTAGTGTTCCACCCATCGGCTCCGTCATCCATAGATGACATCATGGCCAATAAGGGCAGATGCGGTTTTGATTGCAAATATACAAAGAAAAAAACAACCTTCAAAGATTCGGGGCCAAAAATCATTTATTCAATTCAAGCGTATGGTTTTTGATGGAAGAATGTGTTGAGGGGTCGTCGGAGGAGGAAGGCTAGCGAGGGTTCGGATAGTATAGGCTTCTAAAGATAACAATAGATTTTAATTTTTTGTTGCAACAATGCCACCATTCGCCTAACACGCTGGGAAACAAATAGTTAATGTGTTGCAAATGTGTGGCATTGGTGGCAACAAATGCTGATTTTAACTAAATATTAACACAAAATAGTCGCAAAGATGCAACGAAACAGTTGCAAATTTGGGTGTATTTGGGTGTTTTTTTGTAATTTAGACACCAGAATCCGAGGCTCATAATTATTAAAGGATAACGAATCCTCCACCCAAATGATAAACAAGAAAGTCATAATGCGTTACCAGAATCGTTACCAAAATGTGGTAGCGTCATTACCAGTATGTGGTAACACCATTACCACTATGCGGTAACGTTATTACCAGTTAGTGGTAACATCATAACCACGTTGCGGTAGCGATGGAGAAGGAATATCTTTTGACACCCAAATGACACATTTTTCACTCTAAATCGATACAGAAATAGTCGTTTTATTGAGATTGTTGCCACCATGCCACCTTAATGCCACACTTTAAAACATTGTCTTTCAGTAAGTTATGTGAAGTGTGGCATTGTTGCAACAATTTTTTTATTTTTCAGGGTATAAAGGAAAACCCATAAAAAAGAGGGCACTTCAAAATGAAACGCCCCCTCTTTTACAAATAAAGTTTTTTTATTGTACCACGATTTTCTTTCCTTGGTGAATATAGATGCCCTTTTTCAATGATGTCACCTTGCGTCCATCTAATGTATAATAAGCATCGTCTTGGTCGTGGATAGAAATATTCCTGATAGCATTCAATGAGGGCTTGGGTAGGATGATCGTCGTTTGTTCGTCGTCGGTGACATCCGCATAGTCTGTACCATAATTAGTGCAGTCGTTCAATGCGCTGTTCATGATAGGTAGGAAGGTCTCGGTATAGTAGCTTTGCATGGCATAGTCGTATGCCATCTTGCCTAATGTTTCATCGCCAAGCATTCCCACAGACATTGCCAACATGCTGTCTTTCAGCTCTTGTTCGATGGTTGCGGAGGCTGGATTCTTCCATTCGTTACCGCCATACCATATCAAGGATGCCTTGGCGAGGGGGACGCCCATGTATCTTGTGGTCAACTCGCCAAACTCATCCGATGTCTGCGGGAAGCGATACACCTCCACTCCCAACGCCTCGAAGATTGAGGAGAACTGGTTGAGTTTCCTGCGGAATGATGACCAGAACTTGACGGCGTATAGGGGGCAACGTTGTATCGTATTGTTGAAGAGGCGTTCTTGGCTCTTTGCCCTGACATCCTCTACAGACTTGGTATGGGTTAGGTACCCTGTCTTCACGTCTACGGTGGTGAAGTCTTCGTTGAAAGTCAGTTCTCGGAAAGGACAGGGGAATGACAGGAGGCTACCTGTAGATATGTCAAAGATGGAGTCGGTTCGCTCTTGGTTATAGTTCTTTGAGATGTCTTGCAAGTGCGTATGCCCCGTTAGGACAAGGTGGATGCCGTGTTTAAGGAACTGTTGGGAGATGTTCTTGCCGTTCTGTAGGAAGTAAGATGGCATGTATTCAGCCTGGCCGTCAAAATGTTCCAGTATATTGTGGTGCATCATGGCGATGACCTGCTTGCCGGCGGCACGTCCCTCGTCGGCTTTTGCCAAGATCCATTGCAAGGCTTTCTCGAAAGAGTGTACTTGCTCTTCATCGCCCGCGAGGCGTGAGTCGAAGTTTCCTTCAGAGTCAATGCATATCAAGCGAAGTCCCTCCACGGGTTCACAGACGTAAGAAAGCGAGGCGGTATCCCGGTCGATAGCTATAGAGTAACCAAAGTCTTGGTACAGGTCTACAAACTGGTCGCCCGTGGTGGTCTCGGCGGGGAGGTACATGTCTCCCACAAAATAATGGCCAATGAGGTTGGTATCGTGGTTTCCGGGGATGACAATCACAGGGATTCCCTGCTCCTTGATTTGCTGGAGAACGCCCACGATGGCTTGGTGGCTCACGTATTCAGCGTCTTTCGACAGGTCGCCAGGGATGAGTACCAGGTCTGGTTTGCGTTGTAAGATGGTGTCTTTCATCGCCAGGAGAAACTCATAGCTATACCTAAAGAGGTTCTCGCTTCGGTTTTCCTCGCTCTGTATAGCCATACCGTCCTCCACCAATAGCTCTGGAGCCATGGTGTGGGTGTCGCTCATGATAAAAACTGTTGTTGTCTTTTGTGCGTTAGTGTGAATCGCATATCCCATCAAGAGGCATGTGAATATGCATAGGAATTTCTTGAACATGTTGTCATTATGTTTGTTAATTGCTTGCAAAGTTACAGATTTATTTTATTTCTTACAATTAAATTATCAAATAATCGTTTGTAAGCCTTTGATTTTCACACAATCACGTAATATAAGAAAGAGGACGCCACTCAAAAGGAGTTGCGCCCTCAACCAACACAAAAACTAAACTAGACTTAATAAAACCTATACGCTATTTACACAAACCGCATATAAGTCTATGCAAAAATAGCATAATAATTTGATAATCCATCCATTATTAGCTAAATGTTCCTATTTGTTGACATTTTTTAAAGACTTTAACGAATTATTTAGTAAAAGATGGTCAAGGATAACCATAGCTGCCATAGCCTCAACGATGGGCACGGCGCGTGGCAAGACGCAGGGGTCGTGTCTTCCTCTTGCGGTGATGGTCGTGGCATTCCCATGGATATCTATGGTGTTTTGCTCGCGGAGGATAGTTGCCACGGGTTTAAAAGCCACTCTGAAATAGATGTCTTGCCCATTGCTGATACCCCCTTGAATCCCCCCGCTGTGGTTGGTGGCGGTATTGATGATGCCGTTATCGTTGACGAAAACGTCGTTTTGCTCGCTGCCTCTTGCGGTGACACCGTCGAATCCGTCACCGTATTCGAAGCCTTTTACGGCATTGATGCCAAGCATGGCGGCGCCCAGTTGGGCATGGAGTTTTCCAAATTCAGGCTCACCCAGGCCGATGGGGCATCCTTGGATGACGCAGGTGATGATGCCGCCAATGGTATCGCCCTCTGCTTTCACTTGTGAGATGAGCGCCTCCATCTCGCTTGCCTTGTCAGGGTCGGGGCAACGTACAATGTTGTTTTCGATGGTAGAGAGGTCATACTGGCTATAGTCCTTGTCTAAGGCAATGTCTCCCACTTGCGATGTATAGGCGTGGATGCTGATTCCTAATGGCTTTAATGCCAATTTCGCCAAGGCTCCTCCCACGCAACGACTGATGGTGACACGAGCGGATGAACGGCCACCGCCTCGATGGTCACGTATGCCATATTTATTATAATAGGTGTAGTCGGCATGGGATGGGCGGAACAACTCCTGCATGTTGTCATAGTCTTGTGAATGTTGGTTGGTGTTGTGTACCAGGAATCCAATGGGACTTCCTGTGGATTGCCCCTCAAAGATTCCACTGAGCAATTCCACTTGGTCAGCCTCCTGCCGTCCCGTGGTAATCTTGCTTTGGCCGGGACGGCGACGATTCAGCTCCTTTTGAATGAAGGGGATGTCAATCGATATGCCGGGTGGCATACCGTCCACGATACCTCCTACCGCCTTGCCGTGGCTCTCTCCGAAAGTGGTGAGCGTAAATAGCTGTCCGAATGTGTTTCTCATCTGTTTAGTTTTGGCAACTGCCACATCCTCCACCACATCCGTCACAGTTGCTGCCGCAACCCTCACAATTCTTCCCGCAGAGATTGTCGATCAAGTTCTTGATTTCCTCTTCGGTAGCGAGTCGATTCTCTATGACACTTCCCTTGAAGTTTAGTTTCTTGCCAGCCAAGGGATGGTTAAGGTCGATTATCACTTTGTCATCGGTAATGTCGAGAACCCTTCCCATGAAGCGGTCGCCTTCTTGGTTTTCCAATGGGATGATGGCATTCAGCCTGATATGTTCCCTGTCGAAGTGTCCATCCACGTTGAATATATTTTTATCCAATTCTATGATGCGCTCTTCAATGAAATCTCCGTATGCTTGTTCGGGTGTGAGGATGAAGTTAAATTCATCGTCCTTCTCCAATCCTACAAGTTCTTTCTCGAAGTCTTTCAGCGTGATGCCGAATCCGCTTATAAATGAAAAGGGGTTTTCTGCCGATGCTATCTCCACCAGTTCGGGTCTGTCATCGGCTATGGCATATAGGTGGTATGCCACGGAAATGTACTTGTTGTTATTCTCTTTCATAAATAGATGAGTGATGCAAAATAATTGTTTATGGTTGCAAAGGTACAATAAAATCATGAAAAATTTTGTCAATTCCAGATATTTTCGTTTCTTTGCATAGATAATGTATCATGTGTTAAGCATCATGTGGGCTTGCCTCGGAATGGCAATCAGGCATTAAGAATGAACAATTTAGCATTACAAAGATGAAAAGAACCCTCTTAGTTTTCTTGTTGACAGCGGTTTTCGTGTCTATGCAATCGCAACGCCCTCAATATGGAAAAATGTCAACAATGTTACGCCAAGTAGTACATCAACAGCAAGCAACACATAAGAAACGGGCTTTCAAATACACTCCTTCGACTAACCGTCATCGGTCAACTATCCAAGAGGTCTGCTCATTCATCAGGATTTCCCAAGACGGGGATGAGGTGCTTGCTAACAACCATTGCCGCAAGCTGGCACAATATGGAGACATTTATATTGCCAGTATTCCTATAGACAGGATGGGTGTCCTCTCACTTGACCCACGTGTGTTGCGTATAGAGGCCAACCGTAGCCACCAGGTGCATACGGACATCACCGCCCAGCATGTCAATGCCCTACCCGCATACGAGGGCATCGGGTTGCCACAGGCTTATACGGGCAAGGATGTCGTGATGGGGGTGATGGACATTGGCTTCGACCTGACGCATCCCACGTTCTATGATGCCACGGCATCGCAATATCGCATCAAGCGAATGTGGGATCATATCTCCCCTGACACGTTAAACAGCAACTTTTATGTGGGGCGTGACTATGTGGGTACTGAGGAACTATTGTCGGTTGCTCATTCATACGATGGGCTGGAACAAACTCATGGTACACACACCTTGGGCATTGCGGCGGGAAGTGGATATAATTCTCCTTATCGAGGCATAGCCTACGAGAGCGACATCTGCTTGGTGGCTAATGCCTGTAGCGAGGACTTGCCCCTCATCGACTCTGCCAATGTATACAAATACACCTACGCCACCGATGCCCTTGGTTTCAAGTATATCTTCGACTATGCTGATAGTGTGGGAAAACCCTGTGTCATCTCTTTCAGCGAGGGTAGTCCGCAAGATTTCTACGGATATGATATACTTTATTACGCCATTCTCGATAGCCTCATGGGACCAGGGCATATCCTTGTGGCATCTGCTGGTAACGATGGTGATTATCCTTCCTATTTCCATAAGGAGCTAGGACGGGAATTGGCGGGCAATTTCCTTTATTCCACTAATGACCATTGTTCAGGAACGATTAAGACAGACCATGACATCGACATCCGCACCGTGGTTTATCATGGTGGCATCAATGACACCATCCTTGTCAACACAAGCCAAATCCTTGAGCTTCCAGACTCCGAATATGTCGATACGTTCTACGTGGATGACATTCGCTATATTGTTGACATTTATGCCTATCCCTCATGTTATGATGAGAAAGAGATGTGCTACGATTATATCATTGTCGCCATGGGACGGCTTGGCTCGCCCGACCGCGTGTCGTTGGAGTTGATTGGGCGCGAGGCCGATGTGGATTATTACAAGACCAGCGGGTATCTTGTGCCACGACCAGAAATCAACCCTTTGTTGAATGATGGCGAGAACATCTGCAACATCCACTCACCGGCAAGTGCGCCAAATGTCATCTGTGTGGGGGCGACGGGCTACCGTACAGGCATCACCAATTATTTAGGGGTATATAAATCGAATGACCGTGGTACGGATGGCATCCGTAGTGGATATTCTTCCGTTGGACCTACATACGATGGACGCATCAAACCCGACGTGGTAGCACCAGGCACAAACATCATTTCATCGTATAGCAGCTATTATCTGGAAAACCACCCCACGGCAAATGACATCTCTTGGGATGTGGAGCATTTTGACTTCAATGGTCGCACATACGCTTGGAACACCAATACGGGAACGTCGATGTCAACGCCCGTGGTGGCGGGAGCGATTGCCCTCTGGCTACAAGCCAACCCCCGACTCACGCCTAATGATGTCATGGGAGTGATTAGCCGTACCAGCCAACAGGTAGACGGGTCACTTTCCTATCCCAACATCTATTATGGCTATGGGCAGATAGATGTTTATAAGGGGTTGTTGGATGTTCTTGGGACGGTGGGAATAGATGGGATTTCAGACCACCAGCCCAAAGCCGTGGCCATTCGCCCCACCGCTGATGGCATGGTCGGCATAATGTTTGGCCAGATGCCCCAACTCCCCTTCACGGTACAGGTATACCAAGTGACAGGTAGTCTTTTGCGATCATTCACGATACCAGAGAGCCAAATGTCTGTTACCGTCGATGTAAGAGATCTTCCCCATGGTGTCTATGTTGTACAGGTGAATGGTCTCACTCCCGAAACGAGAGGGTCAACATTAGTTAGATTGTAAACTTAAAAACTCAATTACAAACATCAATGAAGAAAGAAGCAAATCAATATCATGGCGTGGTGGTACCAATGGTGACACCCGTTGACGAACAAGGGCGGTTAGATGTGGCTGCCGTAGCGAGAATCATCGACTTTTTTGCGGAGAACCATGTGGCTCCCTTATTGATGGGGACCACAGGAGAAGGAAACTCCGTATCACAGGCAGATGGGTTGCAGATGGTAGAGAGTGCCGTTAAGGCGGCTCAGGGGAGAATCCTCATCTATGCCGGATTGACAGGCAATTGTTTTTCAGAACAAATAAAACAAGCCAATTCCTATACGGCGGCAGGGGCGGATGTCATCGTGGCTACGTTGCCCACCTATTATGCGCTGACCCCTGTGCAGATGGAGAACTATTACAAGGCTCTTGCCGATGCCATAGAGAGTCCTTTGATGATTTACAATATCCTTGCTACCACTCACATGAGCATCCCGGTAGATGTCATAGAACGGTTGAGCCACCATCCCAATATCGTGGGATTGAAAGACTCTGAGCGTGATGAGGAGCGTATGGCGAAATGTATTGCCATCTCCAAGGGACGTGATGACTTTGCTTATTTCTGTGGGTGGGCTGCCAAGTCGGCTCTTTCGTTGTCACTCGGTGGCGATGGCATCGTACCCAGTACGGGCAATTTTGTTCCCGAGATGTTCAATGAATTATATGAGGCAGCGATAGAAGGCAATATGGAACGTGCCAACCAATTGCAGGAAGAGACCGACCGCATCGCCAGGATATACCAGGCAGGGCGCACTTTAGGGCAGAGCTTGGCGGCCTTGAAAGTGATGATGGGTACCAAGGGCTTATGCGAAGCGTGGATGTTACCGCCGCTTTCACGTTTGTTGGAAGAAGAGGAGAAGGACATTATTAGGCAAGTTTCTCTAATCTCATAAATAAACACCTTGTATATTTTATGCATTGGATAGACTATACCATTGTCTTGGTGTCTGTGGTTTTGGCTATCGGCATGGGATTGTTCTTTGCCCATAGACAGAAAGATACCAATACATATTTTGCCGGAGGTGGTAAGATTCCTGCTTGGGCGGTGGGCATGAGCATTTTCGCGACGCTCATCTCAAGTGTCACCTTCCTCGCTTATCCCGGGGCGGCATACGCTGACAACTGGATTCTCTTGGTTCAAGGGCTGATGGTTCCCATCGTCTTGGTGGCTCTTATCGGGGTAATCGTTCCCTTGTTCCGCAAGGTAATCCGTCTCAGCACGTATGAATATTTTGAGCGACGCTTTGGCTTGTTTGCCCGTCTTTATAGCTCTTTCGCGTTCACATTGGGGCATTTCTCCAAGTCGGGAACGGTCTTTTTCCTTGTAAGCATGGCATTGGCGACATTCCTTGATGTCAACATCTATGCCATCGTGGGTGTCTTGGGTGTTACTATCATCATCCTCACCTTGCTTGGAGGCATGGAAGCCATCGTGTGGATGGATGTCATCCAGGGAGCATTGCTCATAGGCGGTGGGGTGATATGCGCCATCTTGTTGATGTGGTTGCCCGAAGGGGGACCGTCGGAGATGTTCCGTATTGCCCATGAGTATGACAAGATTAGCTTTGGACCATACGACTGGGATCTCACCCAACTCACGTTTATCGTGATGGTGCTGAATGGAATCTTCTATGCCTTGCAGAAATACGGCACCGACCAGACCATCGTACAACGGTACTTAACGGCAAAGAACGACCACGAGGCAAAGCGGGCTGCCTACATCGGGGTGTTCATGAGCGTCCCCATCTGGGCGTTATTCATGTTTATCGGCACAGCCCTATTTGCCTATTACCATTCCGTGGGCGCACCAGCACTGCCCGAGGGAATCAAGGCAGACGAGGTGTTTCCCTATTTCATCAGCCATGAGTTGCCCGTTGGCATACGTGGGTTGATTGTTGCGGCTTTGGCGGCAGCGGCCATCTCCAGTCTCGATGCTGACCTCAATTGCATTTCCGCCATTGCCGTGAAGGACTATTATGCACGGTTCAAGAAGGAATGTTCCGACCAGCAGCAGTTGCGTTTCGGCAAGAGGATGGTCGTCGTGGCTGGCGTAGGAGCGATGGCGGTCGCCTTGCTTTATATCTCATGGGGCGGGGAGGGCGTGTTAGGGGCGTTGTTCTCATTGTATGCCATCTTCTCGGCGGGCATCGTGGGCATCTTCCTATTGGGGTTGTTCAGTAGGAGGGCCAATCGCCAAGGCTTGTATATTGGCATTGCCGCCGCCGTGTTGTTTACCGCATACGCCGTGTTGACATCCACGAAGGTTGACATCCACGGCACGGGTGTTAAGGAGACATTGCTCGACTTGGGGCAATGGAATTTCTCCCATCATAAGTACATGCTGGGTGTTTATAGCCATCTTATCGTCCTCATCGTGGGATATTTCGCCAGTTTCCTGTTCAAGACCCCTCTCGCCGACAAGGAACTGACCATCTATGGCTACATAGAAGAACAAAAGAAGAAAAAGGAAAACCAATCAATACCGATATGAGAGAAATAACATTACAACAACCCAACAAGATCGTATTTGGATCGGGTTGCATAAAATCATTTGTGAAAGATTATCTATCATTGGGATACCGTCGGTTGTTCTTTCTCACCGCACCTCCCATCCGCCCTTTAATCGAAGAAGCCATCAATCTGTTGACTCAAGGCGGAGCAGAGATAGAGGTATATGACCAAATTATGGCAGAACCAACGATTAGTGATTTCAAACGTATCAAGGGTGCAGCCCAAGTTTTCCAGGCTGATAGTGTCGTTGGGGTTGGCGGTGGTAGCGTTCTCGATGTTGCCAAGTTAGTGGCAACGTTGTTTGACGGGACACAAGATGTTGAGGATGTTTTTGGTACGGGGCTCATCCATCAGAAAGGGTTATGGTTTGCTTGTCTGCCCACGACGGCGGGAACGGGAAGCGAGGTCTCGCCGAATGCGATATTGCTTGATGAGCGTGACCATCTGAAAAAGGGAATTGTCAGCCCTTACCTGATGCCCGATGCCACATACGTAGACCCTGCCTTGACCCTGACCGTACCGCCAAAGGTGACTGCCGACACGGGCATGGATGCCTTGACGCATTGCATCGAGGCATATACCAATAAGTTTGCCCATCCGATGGTTGACATGTATGCCCTCCGTGGCATCGAACTTCTTGCCAAGAACTTATTACGAGCCGTGCAAGACGGTAGTGATTTGGAGGCACGGGAGGCTTGCTCTTTGGGTAGTTTGTATGGGGGCTTGTGCTTAGGGCCGGTGAATACTGCCGCCGTCCATGCCTTGTCTTATCCCCTCGGTGGCGAGTATCATATCCCGCATGGCTTGTCGAATGCCATCTTGTTGCCCTCTGTGATGAAGTTCAACCGTCCTGCCAACCTGAAGAGATATGCCGAGGTGGCTGTGGCTTGTGGCGTTGAGCGCGGGAGAGATGACGATGAGACGGCACGTCGTGGCGTGGATTTCATTTGCCAATTGTCGCAAGCCGTGGGGATCCCGTCACGCCTCGATGAGATAGGCATACCCCAAGATGCCATACCACACCTTGCCAAAGCGGCGATGGAAGTGCAACGCTTGTTGAAGAACAATCCTCGCGAGGTGACGGAGCAAGATGCCGTCGATATTTATAACTCATTATATCATTGAAATCAAACAACTATGAATCATCTTCCCATCTTAGCCATCACCATGGGCGACCCCGCAGGCATAGGCCCGGAAATCGTGGTACGCGCCCTCCATCATCCTGAAGTGTATCAACAATGCCGCCCCCTCGTTACGGGCGATGCGGCGGTCATGGAGAATGCCATCCGCTTGTTGGGGCTTCCCATGACCGTCAAAAGCATCGACAAGGTAAGCGATGCGGAGTTTCGTTATGGACAGATAGATGTCTTCGACCTTCATTGCATGGATATGGAGACATTCCAGTTTGGAGTGGTACAGGCGCAATGTGGCAATGCCGCCTTCGTTTCTATCCGCAAGGCTATCGACCTCGCTATGGCGAATGAGGTGGACGGCACGGTGACGGCACCATTGAACAAGGCGGCGTTGAACCTCGCCGGGCATCATTTCGATGGACATACAGAGATTTATGCCACTTTCACGAACACGAAGAAATATGCGATGCTGCTTGCCGACGAGTTCCTGCGCGTCATCCATGTGTCTACCCATGTGCCTCTGCGTAAGGCATGTGATTTGGTGAAGAAGCCCCGAATCATCGAAGTGACGGAATTGATTACCGATGCTTGTAAGCAATTTGGCATTGACAACCCACGGATTGGCATAGCCGGACTGAATCCCCATTCCAGTGACAATGGTCTTTTCGGCGACGAGGAGGCTCTTGAGATTACCCCCGCCGTGGAGGAATTGCGGCAACGGGGATTCAATGTCGATGGTCCCGTGCCGCCTGACACGCTCTTTGCCAAGAGTAAGTGTGGGCAGTATGACGGTTGTGTCGCCATGTACCACGACCAAGGGCATATCCCATTTAAGGTGGTGGGCTTCAATTGGAACCAAGAGACGGGCAAGATGGATAGTGTAAAGGGGGTGAACATCACCTTGGGACTGCCCATCATCCGCGTGAGCGTGGATCATGGCACGGCTTTCGACGTGGCGGGGAAGGGCATTGCCAGCGAGGATGCGCTGATGCTCTCCATCGACTATGCCACACGGATGGCTCTTTATCGTCGTGCACATGCGTAGGATTATTGTCATTGCCGATGACATCACGGGAGCGGCGGAGATAGCGGGGATAGCAACCCGCTACGGCCTTTCCGTATCGATGGTGGTATTCAATGACGTTATAGGGGCGGATTTGCGTATGAACCTGTCGTTAGCCCAATGTTATGTCATTGCCACCGACACCCGTTCCATGGATGTCGAGGGTGCCGTGGAAACGACGAAAAAGGTGGTGAGATGGGTGAAGCGAAAATGTGGTGATGAGACTTTGCCGCCTCATACCTTGTGGTATAAGAAGACCGACTCTGCCCTTCGGGGGCATGTCGTGGAGGAATTGGAAGCCCTGATGACGGAAACGGGACATCGGAAAACTCTCTATTTGCCCGCCAATCCATCGAAAGGGAGGACGATTCAGGATGGCATTTATTATGTCTATGGCGTTCCCATCGACCAAACGGACTTCTCCTTTGACCCCGAATTTCCCGCATGGACAGCTAATGTTGTTGAACGTTTGAGTTTTGATTCTTCCTCAAAAATCTTTTTCGCCAATGCCACCACGGTAGGGGACATTCGCCTTGCTGTGCAACAAGCGGATAAGAATACCCTGTTGGCGGGGGCAGCAGACTTGTTCGAGGCTTTTCTTTGCAAGGGCGAATCTACGTGTTCGCCCACAAATAACGATGGGAGGGTTACAGGTGGACATGTAGGCTCGCCCTTACAAGATTTTTACCTTGGGGAGACGGGGGAGGGGCTTCTTGTCGTTTGTGGCAGCACCCAATCCAAGCCTGATGCCTTGGGATTGCCCGTCGTGGAAATTCCACGTGAGGTGTATGATGGAGAGATAGATGTCAACGGTTGGATCGATGACTATTTGGAAACTCATTCCTTTCCGACATCAATGGCATTGTCTTTCGGTAACAACAGACACCGCGCGGGTAGGGAGGCGGCCCTGTATATGAGAGATGTCATGGCAAAAGCCGCCAAGCGAATCATTGCCGTCAACCATCCCAAGGAATTAGTGATAGAGGGTGGGTCTACGGCTTTCCGCCTGTTGGAATCTCTCGGCTGGAATATGTTGACCATCACGCAGGAACTTTCCCCTGGCATCGTCCGTATGCGAACCAACAATGGCATGTATGTCACCATGAAGCCAGGCAGCTATCCGTGGAAGACATAATAAGAAAAGAATCTTTAGTGCTTTTTTCGCAACCTCCGTTTCCTTTCTATTTAAAACCGCAAACATATTGTTTCGCCTCGCCAAACGATACCTTTGCGTCTTACAAACCTATCCTTTCCCTTGCGGAAATGAATGAAAACGGGAAAACGCCACATTGCCACATTGCCACTTTGC